>NZ_LLXU01000120.1 GCF_001431645.1 Stenotrophomonas panacihumi
AGGAAGGCGGGCATGGGCGGGGGCGGGCTCATTCGCGGCGCAGGCGGCGCTGCGCCAGCAGCAAGCATAGCGCCGCGATCACCAGCGGCACCGCCACATGCGCCCACGCCGCGCCCTGCGCCTGCAAGCCCACGGCCATGCGCGCCAACTGCCCGAGGTGCCACGCCGGCCACAGCGGCGCCAGCGTGGAGAACACCGGCGGCAGCACCGACAGCGGCATCCACAGCCCCGAGAGCAGCGACATCGGCAGGTACACCAGGTTCACCACGGCCGGCGCGGCGCTGGCCGGGGCGAAGCTGCCGACCAGCAGGCCAATGGCGCAGAACGGCAAGGCGGCGAACACGCCGACCGCCAGCAGCGCGCACGCCTGCATCGGCGCGAGCTGCACGCCGCCGAACAGGCCGCCCGCGATGATCAGCAGCGTGGCGATGGTCGCGGCGAACACCATCGCCATCGCCACGCGCGCCACCAGCCAGGCCGCGGGCGGCGCGGGCAGCGCGCGCTTGAGCGTGAGCAGGCCGCGCTCGCGGTCCAGCGCCAGGCCGATGCCGAAACCGAACAGCCCCGGCGCCATCGCGCCGAACACGGTGTAGCTGGCCAGCAGCGGCACGGACGCCTGCCCGTGGCCCAGCAGCACGCCGAACATCAAATAGAACACCAGCGGGAACGCCAGCGAGGGCACCACGAAGGCCGGGGTGCGCAGCACGCGCAACAGCTCGCAGCGCGCTTCGGCCAGGTAGATCGGCCACTGCGGTGCGTGGATGGATGAAGAGTTCATGCGGCCTCCGCTTCGCGGGTGAGATCGAGGAACGCGTCGGCGAGGCCGGCGCGACGAACTTCCAAGGCGCTCAACGCGGGGTCGGCCGCCAGCAGCCGCGCGACCACGCCTTCGGCCGGCTCGGCCTGGATTTCCAGGCCGGCCGCGTGCGCGGCCACCGCCTGCACGCCGGGCCAGCCGGCGACCTCGCCGGCGTCCAGCACGGTGCGGCAGCGCACCGTGGTGCGCGCGACGCGGCTGCGGATCTCGTCGATGCCGCCCTCGGCCACCACCGTGCCTTCGCGCATCACGATGACGCGGTCGGCCAGCGCTTCGGCTTCTTCCAGGTAATGCGTGGTCAGCAGGACGCCGCAGCCTTCGGCGACCATCTCGCGAATGGAGCGCCACAGCCGCTGGCGCGCCTCGATGTCCAGCCCGGTGGTGGGCTCGTCGAGGAACAGCAGGCGCGGGCGCCCGCAGATCGCCAGCGCGAACTGCACGCGGCGCTGCTGCCCGCCGGAGAGCTGGCCGTAGCGCCGGTCGAAGATGTCCTCCAGCCCGGCCAGCGCGACGCAGTCGGCGATGCTGCGCGGCGCGGGGTAATAGCGGCGGGTGAGGTCGAGCAGTTCGCGCACGCGCAGCATGTCCGGCAGGCCGCAGGCCTGCAGCATCACGCCGACGTCGCGGCGGGCGCGGCGGTCTTCGGCGGCGGCGCCGGAGAGCAGCGCCTGCCCGGCATCGGGCCGCAGCAGCCCGAGCAACAGGCCGATGCTGGTGCTCTTGCCGGCGCCATTGCCGCCGAGCAGGGCCACGACCTGCCCGGCCTCGACCGCCAGGTCGATGCCGCGCAGCGCATGGCGCGGGCCGAAATGCTTGTGCGCGCCGCGCAGGCAGGCCAGGGGCGCGGGAAAAGCGAGGGACATGACCGGCTCCGGTGGGTGGACGCCGCCAGCGTCGGGCCGCGCGCGCCGCGGCGGCAGTCACCGCTGTCAGGCATCGTCGGTGACAGCTGTCACTGGCCGGCGCGCGGCCGTGGGATCATGCTGCGCCCCGTCCCGTCGCAGCCCAGCCGGCATGAAGTGACTTCCGGCAACTTGCACCGGGGCGTCGCGGCGGTCACATTCCGTCCCATTCCACGTCACGTGTACATGATGAACACCTCTGCTGATCTGCTGAAGGAACTCAAGATCGACCGCAAGGCGCCCGCCGGGCGCGAGCCGCCCCCGTCGCGGCGCGGGTTGTGGATGGGCCTGGGCGTGCTGGTGGTGCTGCTGTTGCTGGCCGGCGGCGCGTGGGCGCTGTTCGGCGGCAAGCCGCCGGTGGAAGTGCGCACCGCGCCGGTGGTGGCGATTACCGCCGGCGGCAGCAGCGCCTCGGTGCTCGATGCCTCCGGCTACGTGGTGGCGCGGCGCATGGCCACGGTCTCGGCCAAGATCACCGGCAAGGTGCGCGAGGTGAAGATCGAGGAAGGCATGCGCGTGGAGGAGGGCCAGGTGATGGCCACCCTGGACCCCATCGACGCCGACGCCGCGCGCGACCTCGCCGATTCGCAGGTTTCCGCCGCGCGCAGCCAGGTGGAGAACGTCTCGGCGCAGCTCAAGCGCGCCGAAGCCGACGCGGTGCGCCTGCAGACCCTGGTCGACCAGCAGCTGGTCTCGCGCTCGCAGTACGACGAGGCGGTGGCGCTGCGCGACGGCCTGCGCGCGCAGCTGCAGACCGCCCAGCGCAACGTCAAGGTGGCCAGCAACAACCTCTCCATCTCCGACCTGGGCGTGGACAACACCATCGTGCGCGCGCCGTTTGGCGGCGTGGTCACCGCCAAGGCCGCGCAGCCGGGCGAGATCGTCTCGCCGCTGGCAACCGGCGGCTTCACCCGCACCGGCATCGGCACCATCGTGGACATGGAATCGCTGGAAGTCGAAGTGGAAGTGGGCGAGGCCTACATCGGCCGCGTGCAGCCGAAGATGCCGGTGGAGATCGTGCTCAACGCCTATCCGGACTGGAAGATTCCCGGCGAGGTCATCGCCATCATCCCCACCGCCGACCGCGGCAAGGCCACGGTCAAGGTGCGCGTGGCGATGAAGGTGAAGGACCCGCGCATCGTCCCGGAAATGGGCGTGCGGGTGAGCTTCCTGGAAGAAGCCAAGCCGGCGCAGGCGCAGCAGCCGCAGGGCGTGCGCGTCCCCGGCGGCGCGCTGGTCGAACGCGAGGGCGCCACCGTGGCCTTCGTGGTCGGCGAAGAGAACCGCGTCGCCGTGCAGCCGGTGAAGACCGGCATCGCCATGGGCGATGACCGCCAGGTCCTGTCCGGCCTCACCGCCGGCGATACCGTCGTGCTCGACCCGCCGCCCGCGCTCAAGGACGGCGACAAGGTCACCCTCGCCGGCGCGCAAGCCGAGTAAAACGCCACGCCCGCCGCCACCGTTCGTCGCTTTCGCATCGTTCGTCGCTGTCGCTTTCGCGTTGCCACAAGTCGCTGGTTTTGCCGTTACCCCGATCGCGGTCGCGCCGGGCCGGTGCGCGCTGTCGAAACGGCGCCGCGCCGGACGTCGCTGGCGTAAGGAACCGCGCCGTCCAACGAACCACCCTGCATCCGCCGCATTCATAGAGGAAAGCCCATGTCCGCCCTGGTTACCCTGCGCAATGTCACCAAGACCTATCAACGCGGCCCGGAGAAAGTGCAGGTGCTGCACGGGATCGACCTGGAGATCGAGCGCGGCGATTTCGTCGCGCTGATGGGCCCCTCCGGCTCGGGCAAGACCACCCTGCTCAACCTGATCGGCGGCCTCGACAGCCCCACGGGCGGCGAGATCGAGATCGAGGGCGAGCGCATCGACCGCCTGAGCGGCGGCCAGCTCGCCAGCTGGCGCAGCCACCACGTCGGCTTCGTGTTCCAGTTCTACAACCTGATGCCGATGCTCAACGCGCAGAAGAACGTCGAGCTGCCGCTGTTGCTCACCCACCTGGGCGCGGCGCAGCGCAAGCGCAACGCGGAAATCGCGCTGACCCTGGTCGGCCTGGCCGACCGCGCCAGCCACCGGCCGAACGAGCTCTCCGGCGGCCAGCAGCAGCGCGTGGCGATCGCCCGCGCGATCGTCTCCGACCCGACCTTCCTGATCTGCGACGAACCGACGGGCGACCTGGACCGCCACAACGCCGAGGAGATCCTCAAGCTGCTGCAGCAGCTCAACCGCGAGCACGGCAAGACCATCATCATGGTCACCCACGACCCGAAGGCGGCCGAATACGCCACCCACACCATCCACCTGGACAAGGGCGAGCTGGCCGATGCCCCGGCCGCGCACTGATCGGGGGATGCCATGAAATATCTTTCGCTCGTATGGGCGCAGCTGTTCCGCAGCAAGACGCGGACGATGCTGACGCTGTTCTCGGTGGTGGTCGCCTTCCTCCTGTTCGGCCTGCTCGACTCGGTGCGCGTGGCGTTCACCTCCGGCGGCTCGGTGGAAGGCGCCAACCGCCTGGTGGTGGCCTCGCGGCTGTCGATCACCCAATCCCTGCCGGTGCGGCTGGAACCGCAGATCCGCAGCATCCCCGGCGTGCGTGACGTCACCTACGCGATGTGGTTCGGCGGCATCTACCGCGACCCGAAGGACTTCTTCCCGAACTTCTCGGTGGCGCCGAACTTCTTCGACGTCTACACCGAGTACGACGTGCCGGCGGACCAGCTCAAGGCGTTCCAGAACACCCGCACCGGCGCGGCCGTGGGCGAGGCGCTGGCCAAGAAGTTCGGCTGGAAGGTGGGCGACACGATCCCACTGCAGGCGACCATCTTCCCGCGTGGCGGCAGCAACGACTGGCCGCTGGAGCTGAAGCTGATCTTCCGCGCCAAGGACCGCGCCAACGTGCAGGCCGAAAACCAGTTGATGATGAACTGGAAGTACTTCGACGAGTCCAACGACTACATCAAGAGCCAGGTCAGCTGGTACACGGTGAAGCTGGCCAACGCCGACCAGGCCTCGCGCGTGGCGCAGGCCATCGACGCGCTCTCGGCCAACTCCGACCACGAGACCAAGACGCAGACCGAATCGGCGTTCCAGCAGGCCTTCATCAAGCAGTTCGCCGATATCGGGCTGATCGTCACCTCGATCATGGGCGCGGTGTTCTTCACCCTGGTGCTGCTCACCGGCAACACGATGGCGCAGGCGGTGCGCGAGCGCATCCCGGAACTGGCCACGCTCAAGACGCTGGGCTTCAAGGACGGCACGGTGCTGGCGCTGGTGATGTTCGAATCGGTGCTGCTGGTGGTGCTGGGCGGGCTGCTCGGCATGGGCCTGGCCTCGCTGGCGATCCCCGGCCTGGCCAAGGCCTCCGGCGGCGCGCTGCCGGTGCATTTCGTGCCGGCGCAGACGTGGGTGATCGGCCTGGTGCTGATGGTCGGCATCGGCGTGGTGGTGGGACTGCTGCCGGCGTTGCGCGCGCAGCGGCTGAAGATCGTCGACGCGCTGGCCGGACGCTGAGGAGCACACGCACATGAAGAAGCAATGGATGTGGAACCTGCTGTCGATCGTGCTGCTGGCCATCGCGCTGGTGGTGTGGATCGTGCTGCCGTGGTTCGCGGTGCTCGGCGTGGCCGTGGTCATCGCGCTGTGGCTGCTGCTCACGCGCACCGGCCGGCTGTCGCTGGCGGCCGCGCGCATCGGCATCGCCAGCCTGCCGCAGCGCTGGGGCGCGACTTCGGTGATCGTGGTCGGCATTGCCGGCGTGGTCGGCGTACTGGTGGCGATGCTGGCGATGGGCCGCGGCTTCCAGGCCACGCTCGACAGCACCGGTGACGACACCACCGCCATCGTGCTGCGCGGCGGTTCGCAGGCCGAGACCAACTCGGTGATCATGCGCGACCAGGTGCCGCTGATCGCCAGCCTGCCCGGCGTGGCGCGCGGCGCGGACAACCGTCCGCTGGTGTCGCCGGAGCTGTCGCAGGTGGTGAACCTGGTCTCCAAGGCCGACGGCACCGACGTCAACGCGCAGTTCCGCGGCGTCGGCGAGCAGGCGTGGACGGTGCACGACAAGGTCAAGATCATCGAAGGACGGCAGTTCAAGCCGGGCCTGCGCGAGATCGTGGTCGGCAAGGGCGCGCAGTCGCAGTTCCGCGGGCTGGAGGTGGGCAAGTCGCTCAACCTCGGCAACCAGGCGTGGACGGTCGTGGGCGTGTTCACCAGCGGCGACGCGCATGACTCGGAAATGTGGACCGACACCGAGACCCTGGCCAGTACCTACAACCGGCGCGCGTACCAGTCGATCAGCGTGCGCACCACCGGCGCCGACGGCTACAGCCAGTTCAAGACCGCGATGGCGGCCGATCCGCGGCTGAAGCTCGATGTCTCCACCACCCGCGAGTACTACCGCAAGCAGGGCGGCAACCTGAGCAAGGTGCTGGAAGTGCTGGGCAAGTTCATCGGCACGATCATGGCGTTCGGCGCGGTGTTCGGCGCGCTCAACACCATGTACGCGGCGGTCGCCACGCGGGCGCGCGAGATCGCCACGATGCGCGCGATCGGCTTCCGCGGCCTGCCGGTGGTGGTGGCGGTGATGCTGGAGACGATGCTGCTGGCCCTGCTGGGCGGCGTGCTGGGCGGCTTGATCGCCTGGGCGATCTTCAACGGCTACAGCGTCTCCACACTGGGCAGCAATTTCAGCCAGGTGGTGTTCCAGTTCCGCGTCTCGCCCGAGCTGCTGTGGACCGGCCTGAAGTGGGCGCTGGGCATCGGCCTGGTCGGCGGCCTGTTCCCGGCCCTGCGCGCGGCGCGCCTGCCGATCACCGTGGCGCTGCGCGAGGTCTGACGGCCCGCACCTGCCCCGCGCCCCTGTCCGGGCGCGGGGTGAAGGCGGCGCCGACCTCGCCCAACCGTTCCCAACGGTCACATGGTTGTCATGCAAGCGCGGTAGAAGCCGCCCCGCGACGACGCTAGGCTGCGGCTTCTGTTGTTCCCTTCGGAATGCCCCCACCATGTCGCGCCCGTTCTTCGTGGCCGGCCTGCTGGCCCTGCTTTGCGCGTGGCTGGCCGGCACCGGCTGCTCCTCCACCTCGCTCAGCTCCCGCCTGGTCGCGCCCGGCGGCGCCTCGCCGCTGCTCGGCATGCTGGATTCGCAGGCCCTGCTCGCGCAGATCCCGAACCGCAGTGGCACCCTGCCCGGCCGCGACGACGTGCCGATCTTCTGGCGCGCGTTCGAGCCAGGCGACTACGGCTTCAAGTACCACTTCAGCCGCAGCCTCAACACCGGCGGCTTCACCCGCAACGCCTTCAAGTTCGATCTCAAGCCGCACCTGGCCGCGCAGCCGCGGGTGGCGCCGCGCGGCACGGTGATCCTGCTGCACGGCTGGATGATGGATGGCAACTCGCTGCTGCCGTGGTCGCTCACGCTGGCGCAGGCGGGCTATCGCACCATCGCGCTGGACCTGCGCAACCACGGGCAGTCCGGCAGCGGGTTGTCCGGCTACGGCACGCGCGAATCGGACGACGTGGTGCGCGTGATCGGCGAGCTGCGCGAACGCGGCGAAATCACCGGGCCGCTGTACCTGTTCGGCGTCTCCTACGGCGCGGCCACCGCGCTGTTCACCGCCGACAAACTGGGCGACCAGGTCGCCGGCGTGGTGGCGGTGGAATCCTTCGCCAACGCCGGGCGCGGCATCCGCGACATGATTCCGCACATGCTCGCCGAAAGCCCGCAGGGCTGGCAGGCGCGCGCGGTGTCCGGCTACATGCGCTGGCGCTATGGCCACCAGAACCTGGACCAGGTGATCGCCGCCGCCGACCAGCAGCTGGGCCTGGACCTGGACAAGCTCGACGTCGCCCCGGCGGTGATGGATGCACGCGCCTGCGTGCTGTTGCTGCATGGAGATGCCGACCACCACATCCCGGTGGCGCATGGCCGCCGGCTGGCGACCTCGGCGCCGCGCGCGCACTACCTGGAATTGCACGACGAGGACCACCTGAGCCTGCCGATGCGGCTGGACCTGCTGGCCCCGATGGTGGAGGAATGGTTCGAGGCCAACCCGTCCCCGCAGGCACAGTGCCCGGCGCCGCTGCAGCTGCCGGCGGGCGGGGAGATCCGCGCCTCGCTCAATCCGGCCTATCCAACCAGCCGAGGCTGACGGCTGCCGCGAGGTCGGCGGGGGTGTCGATGTCCAGCGCCAGGTCGGGGGCGGGCACATGGCCGAAGGCGCGCGCCGGATCGCGGGCGATCGTGCGCAGGCCTTCGTCGCCGGCAAAGCGCGCCTGCCGCCAGTCCTCGGCCGCGACCACCGCCGGCAGGCCACGCACGCCGGCATAGGCGCTGAAGGCGCCACCGGCGGGCGCGTGTTCGGCGGCGTCGAGCAACTGGGCCAGGTGCGATACGCCCAGCGCGGGTTGGTCGCATCCGAGCACCAGCACGCGACGGTAGCCGGCCTCGCCCAACGTGGCCTGCAGCCGCGCGAGGCTCGCGCCCAGGCCTTGCGGCCAATCGGCAACTTCCACGATCTCCACCGCGATGCCCTGTAGCTCTCCGCGCAGATGCGCGGCCTCGGCCCCGAGCGCCACGAGCACGCGGCTCGCCCCGCTGGCATGCGCCAGCCGCGCGCTTCGCCGCAGCAGCGTTTCGCCGTCGCGCCGCAGCAGCTGCTTGGGCCGGCCCAGGCGGGTGCTGCCGCCCGCGGCCAGCACCACGGCGACGAAGCCCATGCTCATGCGGGTGCGTCCGCCTCGTCGCGCCAGCGCTGCAGCTGCGCGGCGATGCTCAGTGCGATCGCCTGCGGCCCCTCGCCGCCCAGCGCCAGGCCGACCGGCGAATGCAGCCGCGGCAGCAACGCCTCGCGCTGCGCGGGCGAGAGCAGCTGGAACAGGTCCTGCTGGCGTCGGCGCGGGCCGAGCAGGCCGATGAAGGGCACCGGGTGAGTGACCAGGGCATCGAGGGTTTCGCGGTCGAGCTCGAAGTGGTGGTGCATCACCAGCGCCGCATCGGCCTGCAGGCCAGCGGCCAGCGCCTGCGAGGGCGTGGCCTCGATGGGGTGGTCGGCCAACGCGCCTTGGCCGCGCCAGCGCGGCCGCTTCTCCACCAGCGTGGTGATCCAGCCCAGCTCGCGCAGCCACGGCAGCAGCGTCGCGCTTTCCGGGCCGGCACCGAACAGCACCACCGAAGGTGGCGGGGCAATGTGCACTGCCAGCGATGCGGGCCGCTCGCCGCCGAACGGCAACGACCATGCGCGCGAGTGGCTGCCGACCCGCGCCTCGATGTGGCCTCGTTCGTCCAACCGCAGGTGCAGCCCACCCTCGCGCGCCAGCCAGCCACGCGCGAGCGCATCCCAGCCTGGCATCAGCGGCAATGGCAACAGCGCCAGGTGCAGGCGCCCACGGCAGCCTACCGCCGCGCCGGAGAGCAGGTCCTCGTCGCCGCGTGTGTCGATCTCCATCCATGCGGCTTCTCCGCCCTGCAACGCGGCGTCGGCGCGCAAGGCGATATCCGCTTCCAGGCAGCCGCCGCTGAGCCAGCCCTGGCGCACGTCCTCGCCGCCGAACAGCGCCAACGCGCCGGGTTTGACGTAGGTCGAGCCTTCGGTGGCGAACACCACCGCCAGCGTGGCGGGTTGCCCGGTGGCCGCGGCCGCCAGGCTGGCTTGAAGGGCATGTCGTGCAGCCGTCATCGGGGAAGCGTCCCCTCTCGCTATGCGCCAGCCGCCAGACTAACGCGCGGCCTGCATGCGCGGCGTGCGCGTGTCCCTAGGCGGCGGCGCGCCGGCGCGACTGCCACAGGCCTTCGCCGAGGAACAGCGCCAGGCCGATCCAGATGGCGCAGAAGCCCAGCGCCCGCTGCGGGTCGAACACTTCGTGGAAGACCCACACGCCGAGCAGCAGCTGCAACGTCGGCGCGATGTACTGCAGGATGCCGACCAGCGAGAGCGGGATGCGCCGCACGCCGTAGGCGAAGGCGATCAGCGGGACCGCGGTGACCACGCCGCCGAACGCCAGCAGCAGGTCGTCGCGCAGCGACCAGCCCTGCAGGAAGCCACCGCCGTGGCCCTGCTCGCTCCACAGCACGAAGCCGAGCGCGGGCAGGAACAGGTACAGGCTCTCCACGCCCAGGCCGGCCACCGCATCGACGGCGACGATCTTGCGCAGCAGCCCGTACAGCCCGAACGACAGCGCCAGGCCCAGCGCGATCCACGGCGGCGCCCCGGCCGACCAGGTGAGCCAGGCCACGCCCAGCGCCGCGCAGCCCACCGCCAGCCACTGCAGGGTACGCAGGCGTTCCTTGAGCACCACCACGCCCAGCAGCACGCTCACCAGCGGGTTGATGTAGTAACCCAGGCTGCTTTCGATGACGTGGCCGGCGTTGATCGCCCAGATGTACAGGCCCCAGTTGAAGCCGATCGACACCCCGCTCAGCGCCAGCAGCCCGAGCGCGCGCGGCTGCGCGGCGATGCGGCGCAGCCAGTCCAGCCGCGTGGTGAGCAGCAGCCAGCCGACCACCAGCAGCGTGCTCCACACGATGCGGTGGGCAATGATCAACGGCGAAGGCACCGCCTTGAGCAGGTGCCAATAGACCGGGAACAGGCCCCAGATGACGAAGGCGCCCGCGGTGATCGCCACGCCCTGGCGGCGCTGGCGCAGTGCGGTATCGGTCATGGCGGTCACTTGCGCGCGCGCGACAGGGTGACCACCACCACGCCGGCAAGGATCACCGCCATCGCGCCGAGGTCGCTGGCGCCGAAGCGCTCATGGCCCAGCCAGGCGCCCAGCGCCACCGCGATCACCGGGTTCACGTAGGCATAGCTGCCGGCCAGCGCCGGGCGCACGTGGTGCAGCAGCCAGACGTAGGCGGTGAAGGCGACGATCGAACCGAACACGCACAGGTAGGCGACCGCCAGCAGGCCCTGCCGGGTGGGCAGCGCATGCGGGCGTTCGCCGATGAGCAGGCCGGCGAGGAAGATCAGCACGCCGCCGCAAATCATCTGCCCGGCGGCGGTCATGAACGGCGACGGCAGGTCGCGGCCGCGCGACCAGATCGAACCGAAGGCCCAGCCAAGCGGGGCGATTAGCAGCAACACCAGGCCGGTGGGCGTGGCGGTCAGGCTGCTGCCGGCATTGAGCCAGACCACGCCGAGGAAGCCGATCACGATGCCCAGCCACTCGCCCCGGCTGGCGTGCTGGCCGCGCAATGCCGAGAACAAGGCCATCCACAGCGGCACCGAGGCGACCGCGGTGGCGGCCAGACCGGAGGACACGTCGCGTTCGGCCAGCACCACCATGCCGTTGCCGAGCAGCAGCAGCGTGGCGCCCATCATCGCGATGTTCGGCCACTGCGCGCGCGTGGGCGCGGGCACGCCGCGCCAGCGCAGCACCGCGTACATCAGCGTGCCGGCGATGATGAAGCGCCCGCCGGAGACCATCGTCAGGGGCAGCGCGCCGCCCTCCAGCGCGAGCCGGATGCCCAGGTAGGTCGAGCCCCAGACGAGGTAGACGATCAGCAGGGCGAGGACGACGAAGCCGCTGCGCGCGCCATGCGCGCCAGCGTCGGCGGGGGAGGACATGCGAACCCGTGGGAAGGCCGGAAAGGAGGGAAATTCTAGTCCTTTTCCCCGGCCTTACAGCGCGCGCGGTGGAACGACGCGCGACGCCGTTGCAACGCTGCCGCGCTCAGCGGCGCGCGGCGGCGCTGCGCTCGCGGGCGTCCTTGAACTCGCTACCCTCGCCCCATGCCGGCCAGGTGCGGCCATTGGCCAGTTCCAGGCCCAGGTCGTGGACCAGCTGGGTATCGGCGGCATGGCCGCGCGCGTCCCACTGGGCGGTCCAGCGGTCACAGGGCTGGTGGTAGCAATCGCGGAAGTACGCATCGCGCAGGGCCTTGCCCGCCGCCACGCCGCCTTCCACGCGGTCCAGGCCGGGGCCGATGGTGATCGCCGGCACGCCGACGCGGGCGAAGGCGAAGTGGTCGGCGCGGTAGAAGAAGCCGGCTTCCAGGTTCGGATCCGGGCTGTACTGGCGGCCATGGGCTTCGGCCACGCGCTTGAGGTCGCCCTCCAGCGAGACGCGGCCCAGGCCCCAGGAGGCGATGTCGCGGGTCGGGCCGTCGGGGCTGAACATCTCCATGTTCAACACGGCCACGGTGCGGTCCAGCGGCGCCAGCGGGTGGGCGGCGTAGTAGCTGGCGCCGAGCAGGCCCTTCTCCTCGGCGGTGAGCGCGATGAACAGCAGGCTGCGCTGCGGGCGCGGGCCGGCCGCGAAGGCGCGGGCCAGTTCAAGCACGCTGGCCACGCCGGTGGCGTTGTCCACGGCGCCATGGCGGATGCGGTCGCCGTCCTTGTCCGGCTCGCCGATGCCGAAGGCATCCCAGTGCGCGGAGAAGATCACCGTTTCGTCCGCATGCGTGGTGCCCGGCAGGCGCGCGACCACGTTGTGGGTGACCACGCGCTCGCGCTTGAGTTTGAACTGCGCGCTCAGGCGCGCGTCGCCCAGCGGCACCGGGCGGAAATCGGCCTGCATGGCCTGGCGCTTGAGTGCGTCGAAATCCAGCCCGGCGTCGCGGAAGATCGCCACCGCCTGCTCGCGCTGCAGCCAGCCGCGCAGCGGCGTGTGCATCGCGCGGGCCTGCGCGTCGTCGCGCTCGATGTCGAACAGCGGCGACAGGCCGGAGCTGCGCACGGTGTTCCAGCCGTAGGCGGCCGGCGCGGCCTCATGGACGATCAGCACGCCGGTGGCGCCGCGGCGCGCGGCTTCCTCGAACTTGTAGGTCCAGCGGCCGTAGTAGGTGACCGCCTTGCCATCGAACGCGCCCGGGGTGGGGGCTTCGAAGTCGGCATCGTTGATCAGCATGACGGCGACCTTGCCCTTCAGGTCGACGCCCTTGTAGTCGTCCCAGTGGCGCTCCGGCGCGCTGATGCCGTAGCCGACGAACACCAGCGGCGCGTCCTTCACCGCCACTTCGGTGCCGGGACGCAGGCTCTGCAGGGTGATGTCCTCGCCGTTGCGCAGCGCGCGGGTCTTGCCGCCCTGCTGCAGGCTGGCCTCGACCGGGCCCTCCACCGACACGCGCACCAGCGGCACCGCCTGCGTCCAGCCACCGGCGTCGCCACCGGGCTGCAGGCCGGCCTGCTTGAACTGCGCGCTGAGGTAATCCAGCGTGCGCTGCTCGCCGGCGGTGGCCGGCGCGCGGCCTTCGTACGCGTCCGAGGCCAGCACCTGCACGTGGCGCGAAAGTGCCTCGGCATCGATCTGCGTGGCCGCATCGTTCGCCGCGTGGGCGACGCCTCCGACGAACAGGCAGGCGGAGAGCAGCAGGATGCGCATCGGATTCACGGCAGTGGCTTTCTTGGACGGGGGACGCACAGTGTAGTGCGCGCGACGCCCCGCGCCGAGCGTCATCAGGCCGCGCGGCGTGCGCGATCGAGCCAGCTGGCCAGGCCCTGTGCATTGAGCTCTATGTCCATCGCCAGCACGCGCGTCACCGCCTCGTCGTCGAGCGGGATGCCGTGCGCGTGCGCGCGTTCGAGGTACAACTCGGTGAGCGCGGCGACCAGGCAGCGGTGGCGGTCGGGGCGTTCGTCGCAACTGCGCGCCAGCGCGGCCATCGCGTCGATCTGCTCGATGAGCGCGCGGCCCAGCGCCTCGGGCGGCGCCACGCGGCCGTAGTGCGTGAGGTACATCGCCTCGGGGTCGTAGGACAGCAGGCGTTCGATGGACGCGCGCATGGCCTCGGGCTCGAACTGCACCGGCGAGGAGGTCGGCACGATGAAGGGCCCCTGCGCCGAATCGAGTTCGCGATAGGACAGGCCGAAGGTATCGCCGGTGAACCAGCTGCGGCTGCGCGCATCCCACACGCACAGGTGGTGGCGGGCGTGGCCGGGCGTGTCGAGCGTGAGCAAGGGGCGGCCAGCCAGCGAGATGCTGCCGCCGTCCTCGGCGATGACCACGCGCGCTTCCGGCACCGGCAGCACTTCGCCATAGCTGCGCGCGATCTCCTCGGCGCCATAGACCTCGGTGGCGCCGGCGAGCAGCCGCGCGGGGTCGATCATGTGCGGCGCGCCGCGCGGGTGCACCAGCAGCTTCGCGTTGGGCAGGTGCTGGATCAGCGCGCCGGCACCGCCGGCGTGGTCGAGATGGACGTGGGTGAGGACCAGCCAGTCCACGTCCCCGGGTGCGAGGCCCGCGGCCGGCAATGCGGCCAGCATCGCCGGCACGGCGAGCGCGGTGCCGCAATCGATGAAGGCGCCGCGCCCCTGCTCGACGAGCAGGTAGGCGGCATCGAAATCCGGCCGCTGGAAGCCGGTGTCGAGCGTATGGATGCCGTGGTCGGCCATCTGGCGTCCTGTGGGGTCGCTGGATGGCGCCATTCTAGGCGGTATGGGCGCGGGCTGCGGATGCGGCTTTCGTCGCAGGGAACTCAGCCTGCCTCGCGCAGCGCCTGCAGCGCTTCCAGCACCGCATCGGTCTCCGCTTCCAGCTTGAACAGCGGCGACTCCAGCGCATCGGCCGCGGCCGCCTGCTTGAGCACGGCGATCGTCTGCCCCGCCTCGCGCGGCGAATCGAAGCCCTCGCTCTGGATGAGCAGCACGCCGGCGTCGTCGGTCAGCTTGAAGTAGAAGCGGCCATCCGCCTCGCGGTACTGCTTGAACACCGGCAACGCGGCCTTGGCCTTCTTCTGCTTGCCTTCCTCGCCGCCCTGCGCGGAAAGATCGCGCAGGCCCACGGCATGGCGCAGCTCGGCCAGGAACGGCTTGGCGAACTGCTCGCGCAAACGCTCGCCGCCGCGGCGCAGCGTGGCCTCGATCGCGGCCGGGTCGGCCATCAAGGCCTCGTAGCGCTCGCGCAGCGGCGCGATTTCCGCATCGATGCGCTCGAACAGCTGCTGCTTGGCATCGCCCCAGGAGATGCCGTCGGCGAAGGCCTGGGCGAACGCGGCGGTTTCCCCGGCGCTGGCGAAGGCCTGGTAGAGCTGGAACAGCGCCGAGCCTTCGGTGGTCTTCGGCTCGCCGGGCGCACGCGAATCAGTGAGGATCGAGAACACCAGCCGGCGCAGTTCCTCTCGCTTGGCGAACAGCGGGATGGTGTTGTCGTAGGACTTGCTCATCTTGCGGCCGTCCAGGCCCGGCAGCGTGGCGACCTGCTCGTCGATCAGCGCTTCGGGCAGCACGAAGAACTCGCGACCGTAGACATGGTTGAAGCGCTGCGCGAAATCGCGCGCCATCTCGATGTGCTGCACCTGGTCGCGGCCCACCGGCACCTGCTTCGCATTGAAGATCAGGATGTCGGCCGCCATCAGCACCGGGTACATGAACAGCCCGGCGGTGATGCCGGCATCGGCGTCCTCGCCCTCGGCGGTGTTCTTGTCCACCGCGGCCTTGTAGGCGTGCGCGCGGTTGAGGATGCCCTTGCCGGCGATGCAGGTCAGGAACCAGTTGAGTTCGTTGATCTCCGGGATGTCGCTCTGCCGGTAGAACCACACCTTGTCCGGATCCAGGCCGCAGGCCAGCCAGGTGGCGGCGATCTCCAGCGTCGAGCGCTGGGTGCGCCCCGGGTCCTGGGCCTTGATGAGGCTGTGCAGGTCGGCCAGGAAATAGAAGCTCTCCACGTCGGTGGCGCGGCTGGCCGCGATCGCCGGGCGCACGGCGCCGACGTAGTTGCCCAGGTGGGGCGTGCCCGAAGTGGTGATGCCGGTGAGGACGCGGGTGGTCATGTGGGGATTGGCCAGGGGAACGAGATACCCCGCCAGTTTAACCGCAGGCCCGGATTCCCATCGCCACATGCGGGCCGGAAAGCCGGGTTCCGGGCATGGAAAAGGCGGGCTGCCGGAGCAGCCCGCCTCTGGAACAACGCCGGGCGCAAGCCCCGCGCCGGACTCAGTAGTCCTTGTATTCCTTGCGCAGCGCGTCGTCGAAGTCCTTGACCTCTTTCTCCGCGCGGTCGCGATCCCAGCCATAGCGTTCCTGCAGCTTGCCGGAGAGGTACTGCGCGTTGCCCTCGGCGACGTCGAAATCGTCGTCGGTGAGGTCGCCCCACTTCGCCTGCATCTTGCCCTTCAGCTGGGTCCACTTGCCGGAGATGATGTCTTTGTTCATGGCGCACTCCTGTGTGTCGTTGTCGTCGATGAACGGCCCACCGGCCGCGTGCGATCAGATTCGCGGGAGCGGCGTTGGCATCAGGTCAACCGGCGTCAAGGGCTTCCTCATCGCCATGAACAATTCAATGCGAAGGTGAAGCGCGCGCAAAAATCTTCGCGCAAAAGAAAAGCGGGCCGAAGCCCGCTTCTCCCCCTCCCACGCGTCGACTTACTTCGCCGCGTCCTGCACCTTCTCACCGGCCTTCTGCACGTCCTTGCCGGCGCCAGCCACGGTGTTGCAGCCGGACAGCACGGCCATGGAGAACATGCCCAGGACCAGCAGGGTCATCACTCGCTTCATTGCTTCTCTCCTCGGTTGGATGGCGACGTCACCGTCGCGCTTGCATCGGTTGGTATGCGTTGGATCGGGTTAACCGGTCAGCACTTGCCGTCGCTGCACTTGTTGGCGGTGTCTTCCACCTTTTCGCCGGCCTTCTGCACATCCTTGCCGGCACCGGCCACGGTGTTGCAGCCGCTCAGCAGGCCCACGGAAAACAGCGCAAGCATCGCCAGGGTGATCAGTCGCTTCATGTCCTTCTCCGGTCGGCGCGGCCCTGCGGAAAGTCAGGCGGGCCGCTTGGCGCACAATCTGACTTTCCGACCGTCGAGCGGATGTGAACGCGGTCGGCTTCGTCAAAGCCCCGGGCGGGAAGCGTTCAGCCAGCGGCGTCAGTCGCGCATCAGCGTCGATTTGCCGAACAGGCTTTCCACCAGGTCCACCGCCAGTTCCGCGGTGAGGTTGCGGTTGTCGATGACCGGGTTGAGTTCGACGATGTCCAGCGAACCCAGTCGCCCGGTGTCGGCGATCATCTCCATCACCAGCTGCGCCTCGCGATAGTTCGGGCCACCGGGCACCGTGGTGCCGACGCCGGGCGCGATGCTCGGGTCGAGGAAATCGACATCGAAGCTGACGTGCAGGTGGGTGTCCTCGTCGAGGCCGGCGAGCGCGGCTTCCACCGTGCGCTTCATGCCGTTCTCGTCGATGTAGCGCATGTCGTAGACATCGATGCGGTGCTGCTTGATCAGCCGCTTCTCTTCCGGGTCCACCGAGCGGATGCCGATCTGGCGGACCTGCTCGGGCTGCAGCGCGGGCGCATCGCCGCCGAGATGGGTGAGCTCGCGCGGGCCCAGGCCGCACAGGCAGGCCACCGGCATGCCGTGCACGTTGCCCGAAGGCGTGACCTCGCTGGTGTTGAAATCCGAGTGCGCGTCCAGCCACAGCACGCGCAGTTTGCGGCCCTGCGCGCGGCACCAGCGCGAGACCGCGGTGATCGAGCCCATCGCCAGGCAGTGGTCGCCGCCGAGCATGATCGGCATGCGGCCGTCGGCCAGCTCGGCGTAGGTGGCCTCCATCAGCGCGCGGTTCCAGTCCACCACTTCCTGCAGATGCCGGTAGCCGGCGACCGGCGCGGCCCACGGGTTGCGCGGGCCGTCGATGTTGCCGATGTCGCGCACGTCCACGCCGCGTGCGACCAGCGCCTCGCCCAGGCCCGCGATGCGCAGCGCCTCGGGCCCCATGCGGGCGCCGCGATGGCCGGCACCGATGTCGGTGGGCACGCCGATCAGGGACACGGGGGGATAGCGGGTGGACATTCCTTGGCTCCGTTCAGTGCGATGCGGGACAAGGAGTCTAGACGCCGGGCGAAAAAGCGCCTGCGGCGATGCAGCAGCGCGGGGCGTTGAAGGGCGCGTTTTGCGGGCGGGGGAAGTGGTGCCGCTTATCCGAATCGAACGGATGACCTACTGTTTACAAGACAGTTGCTCTACCAACTGAGCTAAAGCGGCACGTCGCCTGCGACGGGCGCGGGCATTCTAGCGCAGCGCCGCGCAGTCCAGCGATCGCTGGCCGAGCACGGACAGCGCGCGTAGCCGGGCCTCGTCCGCGCCGGCGCGCGCTTCGATCCACCAGCGCGAGCCGGTGGCGCCGCCACTGGGCACCACCTCGGCGCGGAAGCCGGCCGCGGCCAGTTCGGACTGGCGCCGCTCGGCGCCCTCGCGGCTGCGGTACTGGCCGAGCGCGATGTCGTTCTGCGTGCCGTTGCCGACGATGTAGTAGTCGCTCAGCCCCGCCGCCTTGATCTTCGCCACGGCGGCCTGGGCGGCCTCGCGGTCACCGACGCCGGTGAGCATCACCTTGAAGCTGCTGGCCTCGGCCACCTCGCGCACGCGCGGCGTGCGCAAGGCCTCGCCGGCGGCATTGCGCGCGGCCTCGGCGGCGGCCTGGTTCGGGAACGGCCCCAGGCGCAGGCAACGCTCGGCAGGCGACGGCACCACCGGCTTGGCCGGCGCGGCAGCCGCTTGCGGAGTGGGCGCGGCCGGTGCGGCGGCGGCCTGCACGCGCGGCGGATCGATCTGCTGCAGCGAGGCCACGCCTCCGCTGACGGCCGGCGGCGGTGCGGGCGGGCTCGCGGCCGGTCGCGTCGCCCACCACAGGGCGACACCGGCGTTGAGGATGGCGAGCACGACGATCAGGGCGCGGACATACATGCGGCGATTCTAACCAGCCCGGGCCGCGTGGCGACCAGCCAGGTCAGTCGGCGGCGGTCGGATGATGCGCGGCCCATACCGCCAGGCCGTCGAGCACCAGCGAAGGATGATGTTCGGCGCCGGGCAGCAGCGGCAGCAGCGCCGGCGCGCCACCCCCATGCAGCAGCAGGCGTACCGGAGCCAGATCGAGGCTGGCCTGCTGCAGGCTGCGTTCGATCAGGGCCACCGCCGCGCCATCGCAACCGGACGCCAGCGCGTCGGCGGTGTCGTTGGCGAACTCGGCGTAGTCGCCGCCGCTGGCCGGCAACTGCGCGGCACGCTGGTGCAGGGCTTCGCGCATGGTGGTGGGCGAGGCACTGATGCGGCCGCCGCGATGCAGGCCGTCGGCGTCCATCAGGTCCACGGTCAACGCGGTGCCGACGCCTGCCACCAACACCGAGCCGAGCGCGCGCGCGCCAAGCAGGGCGAGGAAGCGATCCACGCCGAATTTTTCCGGCTGCGCGTAGGCCACGCGCACGCCCGCGCATTCGGCCAGCGTGCGCGCGATGCGGACATGGGTGAAGCGTTCGCGCAGGTGCGCGATGACATCGGCGGTGAGCGCCGGCGCGGCGACGCTGGCCACCCAGGCGGTGCCGCCGGAAGGCAGCGCGGCGGCGATGTCGGCCGACATCGCCTGCACGCCGTGCGCCCAGGCCTGCACGTCGCCGGCGCGGCCATCGCTGCGCAGCGGCGCGAATTTGAAACGGGAATTGCCCAGGTCGAACAGCCAATCGCTCATGCGGGTCTCACGCTCACTTCGCCGGCATGGAACAGGCGTTCGCCGGCGTCCAGGCGCACGCGCAGCGCGCCGTCGGGCGCCAGGCCCTGCGCGATGCCTTCATGGAAATGTCCGGCCTCCTCCACGCGCACGCGCCGGCCGGCCAGCACGTCGAGCGCGGCGTAGCGCGGCAGGAACGGCGCCAGCCCCTGGACTTCGAACAGCGCCAGCGCCGGCAGCAGCTGCGCGAGCAGCGCGGCGACGATGTCGTTGCGCGACACCGGTGCGCCGGCCAGCGTGTCCAGGTCCACCCAGGGCTGGCCGATGCCGGTGGCGAAGGCTTCGGGCATATGCACGTTGACGCCCAGGCCAATCACCGCACGCGCCGGGCCGGCCACTTCGCCGCCGCCTTCGATGAGCAGGCCGCCGAGCTTGCGGTCGCCGGCGAGCAGGTCGTTCGGCCACTTCAACCCGACATCGGCGAAACCACAGCCGCGCAGCGCCTCGGCCGCGGCCACGCCAACGGCCAGGCTGAGGCCCGCCAGTTGCGCCAGCCCGCCGCCGAAGCCACGCGACAGCGAGAGATAGATATGCGCCGCCAGCGGCGAGGCCCATTGGCGGCCCCGCCGGCCACGGCCACCGGTCTGGCGTTCGGCCAACAGCACCGCGGCGCCCTGCGCCGGCACGGGCCGGGCGAGGAGTTCGGTATTGGTGGAGTCCACGGTCCAGGCGATTTCGAGGCGGTCGAGCGCGGCGGCGGCCTCGGCCGGCAGCGCGGCCACGATGCGGTCGTGGTCGAGCAGTTCGACCGGATAGCCCAGGCCATAGCCCTCGCCGGCCCGGCCCTGGATATCGATGCCGGCCGCGCGCAGGTTCTGGATACGCTTCCATACGGCGGCCCGGGTCAGGCCGAAATCGCGCGCCAGGGCATCCCCGGACAGGCGGCCGAGGGCTAGCCGGGCCAGTAATGCGCGATCGTCCACGACCTCTCCGAAACACTCCGCCCGCAGGGCAAACGGCGGAATTATGGGGCAAGCGACCGGGGTCGCCCAGCGCCGCTTGCCAGCCGGCGTGAAAAGCGCGTTAGAATCGGGCGCTTGGGCCCCCCTTCCGGGATGTCGACGATGCGCCGATCCGCCTGCTTGCTCCTCCTGCTGACCCCGGCCGTGGCCTGGGCGTCCGGCGGCATGGCCGCGGCGGACCATGGCACCTGCGTGACGCCGGGCTCGGCGGCACATGGTCCTGCGCCCGACGTCGTGCCCGTGCCGCCATCGCATTCGCCGGGCCATCGCCCGACGACGATCACGCCCAGCGGCGGTGGCGATGACAGCGAACTGCTGCCGCCGCGCGGCCGCATGCCGAAATGGCACAGCTTCCTGCCGGGCATGTTCCGCTGATCCAGCGTTTGCTGGGCTGGCTGCGCCGCCCGCCTCCGACGATCGACGACGCAACGTGGGCCCAGGCCCGCGCGCACTGTCCGTGGATCGACGCCCTCGATGCCGCACGCGAAGAGAAGTTGCGTGCGCTGGTCGCGCGGTTCCTG
Source organism: Stenotrophomonas panacihumi (assembly GCF_001431645.1). GTDB lineage: Bacteria > Pseudomonadota > Gammaproteobacteria > Xanthomonadales > Xanthomonadaceae > Stenotrophomonas_A > Stenotrophomonas_A panacihumi. Next base: position 20,638 of record NZ_LLXU01000120.1, read on the forward strand.
CACGAGAAGACGATCTCGCCAGTCGACGGGCTGGCGCTGGAGGCATGGCAGGTCGTGCTGCTCGCCGCGATGTGCTGCTTGCCGCTGCTGGAAGTCGGCCCGGGCGGATGGCGCGGCTGGTCGCAGCTGATCATCTACCCGGATGCCTTTCGCGTGCACCGCAGCCATGTCGATGCAGCCGGCGTGTTGCACGAGTGGGAGGACGAACTGATCGGCGAGGCGTGGGACCAGGGGCCACTGATCCTGTCGTGGGCCGACGTGCAGGCCGATCTCGCCGAGCCGCATGCCGGCTACCACGTCGCCGTGCACGAGATGGCGCACAAGCTCGACGTGCTCGATGGCGCGCTGGATGGCACCCCGCCGTTGCCGCGCGAGTGGCAGCGGGAATGGGCGAAGGATTTCCAGGAAGCGTACGACGCATTCTGCCAGCGCGTGGATGCCGGCAAACGCACGCGCATCGACGCGTATGCGGCCGAGGCGCCGGAGGAATTCTTCGCGGTGGTCAGCGAATACCACTTCTCCGCGCCAGGCGTGCTGGCCGAGGCGATGCCGAAGGTCGCCGAGCACCTGCGCAGGTATTACGGCGCGTCGCCATTCGAAGGGCGCGGCTGAAAGACCCTGCGTTTACAGCCCCGGCGGCAACGTCACTTCGAACCGCGCGCCACCCAGTTCCTGCGAGCGGGTCACGTGCAGCTCGCCGCGATAACCCCTCACCAGGTCCTGCACGATCGACAGCCCGATGCCGTGGCCCTGCACGCGCTCGTCGCCGCGCACGCCACGCTGCAGGATCTTCGCCACCGCTTCCGGCGCGATGCCCGGGCCATCGTCGTCCACCGCCAGCATCAGGCCCGCCCGCTTGCTGCTGCCCGCACCGGCCGTCGGCCTGGCGGTGAGCAGCACGCGGCTGCGCGCCCACTTGAAGGCATTCTCCAGCAGGTTGCCGAGAAGCTCCTGCAGGTCGCCTGGCTCGCCGTAGAAACGCGCGTTCGGGTCGATCTCGAACTCGCACAGCACGCCCTTGGTCGCATAGACCTTCTCCAGGCCGCGTACGATTTCCTCGGCGTTGGATTCGATCGGCACGGGCGCGGCGAACAGCTTGTGGCCGCTGGAGGCTGCGCGCGCCAGTTGGTAGGAGACGAGATTGTTCATGCGCCGCAGCTGCACGTCGAACTCCTCGCGCAGGTCGGCATCGCCGGCGCCGCTGTCCAACTGCGTGCGCAGTACCGCCAGCGGCGTCTTCAGGCTGTGCGCGAGGTCGGCCAGCGTGTTGCGCTGGCGGTCGAGGTTCTCGCGCTCGCTTTCGATGAAGGCGTTGATGCTGTCGGTGAGCGGCTCCAGCTCGCGCGGATGGTGCTCGGTCATGCGCAGCGCTTCACCGCGCTGCACCTTGCTGAGCTCGTTCACCACGCGTCGCAGCGGCCGCAGGCTCCACTGCAGGATGAAGGTTTGCAGCAGCAGCAGGAAGATGCCGGTGATGCCCAGGTAGAACCACACCGCGCTGCGGAACACGCGCAGCTGCGCCCCCAGCGAGCGCGCATCCTCCATCACGTAGATGGTGTACGGAATCTCGTGGCCGGGCTCGGGTTCGTAGATCACGCCCTGCCCGTAGCGATAGACCTGGCCCTTGCTGCCGTCGATCTGCACCATGTCCAGCGGGCCGGTGAACTCTTCCTGGCGCGGGCCGAGCATCGGGCCGGATACCGGCAATACCGGGCCTTCGGCCGACATCGACGACCAGCGTTCGTCCGGACGGATGACTTCGGCATACAACCCGCCGCCGGGGACGTCGAAGCGCGCGTCCGGCGACTGCTCGCGGATATACAGCGAGCCATCGCGCAGGAAGTCGATGCTGCCGTTGTAGGCGGTGGCGTAGTTTTTCAGGCGGCTGCGCAGGTTATCCATCGCCGTGTCGGCGAAGGCGGCATCCAGCGCGTAGCCGGCCAGCGCGAGGAAGGCCACCAGGCTGATACTGGCGGCCAGCAACTGGCGTGCCTGCAGCGAGCGCGGCCGCCAACGCTTGAACCACCGAAGACGGACGCTCACGCTGCTGTCTGTTCCGTGACGCGAGGGATCAGCCCTCGGTGCGCGGGATCGCGAAGCGGTAGCCGCGGCCGCGCACGGTCTCGATCGGCTTCAGTTCGCCGTCCGGATCCAGCTTCTTGCGCAGGCGGCCGATGAAGACCTCCAGCACGTTCGAGTCGCGGTCGAAGTCCTGCTGGTAGATGTGCTCGGTGAGGTCGGCCTTGGAGACCAGTTCACCGGCATGCATCATCAGGTACTCCAGCACCTTGTACTCGTAGCTGGTGAGGTCGACATTGCTGCCGTTGACGCTGACCGTCTGCGCGGCCAGGTCCAGCGCGACCGGGCCGCATTCCAGCGTGGGCTTGCTCCAGCCGGCGGCGCGGCGCAGCAGCGCGTTGACGCGGGCGAGCAGCTCTTCGACATGGAACGGCTTGACCAGGTAATCGTCGGCGCCCTGCTTGAGGCCTTCGACCTTGTCCTGCCAGCTGGAACGCGCGGTGAGGATCAGCACCGGGAATTTCTTGCCCTCGTCGCGGAGCGCCTTGATCAGCTCCATGCCCGACATCTTCGGCAGGCCCAGGTCGATGATGCCGACGTCGAACGGCACCTCGCGGCCCATGTACAGGCCCTCCTCGCCATCCTGCGCCGCATCGACCGCGAAGCCTTCGCGCTTGAGGCGCGCGGCAAGGGTCTCGCGCAGGGGGGCTTCGTCTTCGACCAGAAGGATACGCATGAACTCTCCCTAGTTACGTTTGGCTGGCCGGCGGCCAGGGGAAACTGAAGTGGTTAAGCCACTATCGCCAGTCACGGGTTATCGCCGCGTGGTGGCGTCGCCGGTTCGACCGGGCGTGGAGCGCGCGGCGGGGCGCGGTCCGGTGCCGGATCGTCCATGTAGCGGACGCGGCCACGGTCATCCATGTACTTCACACGGTTGATGTTGCGTCCGTCGAAAGGCACCTGCTCGGCGCCGAGGATCTGCCCGCCGGTCGTGCGCTGCACGCGGCGGATGGCGTCGGACAGCGAACGGCCGTCCGCATTGCCGGCGCGCCCGCCACTCCGGGGAAACGCATCGCGCGCCTCGGGGGGGCCGCGGTCCTGCGCCGCCACGGCAGGCAGGGCGGCCAGCGCCAGCGCGGCGGCCACTGCGAGACTCGAAAGGCGGAGGGAAGCAAGCGTCACGGCCAGAATCCTAGCGGAGCGGGAGAAATCGTTCAAAAATCGTGAAAGCCGGATTCCGCGGCAGTGCCGAGGAACCCCAGAAAACGAGGCAAATTCTTGATTTTTCGGGGTGAATCCGATCTGAACTTTTCTGACCCGTCGCTCGCCTCGTTCAGACAAATGAACGATCAAGCATAGCCATTCTGTGACGCGTTGCAAGCTTCCGGCCTTGGCCGGAAGCCGCCTCAGGCCGCGACGCGGCGGCCCTGGGCTTCGGTGACGGCGAGCGCCTCGGCGACCAGCGACCAGTCGGCGCCGGGGCGATGCGCGCCTTCGCTGAGGATCTGGCGGAACGCGCGGCCGCCGGGTTGGCCGAGGAACAGCCCGAGGATATGGCGGGTGATGTGCTTGAGCGCGAGGCCTTTTTCCAGCTGCGCTTCGACGTAAGGACGCAGCGCGAGCAGCAATTCGCCGCGCGGGCGCGGCGCGGTGCCGGTGAGCGCGGCGTCGAGGCGATGCAGCACGTAGGGATCGTGATACGCGGCGCGGCCGAGCATCACGCCATCGACGTGCGTCAGGTGCGCCTGCGCGGCTTCAACTTCGGCGATGCCGCCGTTGAGCACGACCGGCAGCTGCGGGCGCTCCTGCTTGAGGCGATAGGCCCAGTCATAGCGGAGCGGCGGGATTTCGCGGTTTTCCTTGGGCGAAAGCCCCTTCAGCCATGCATTGCGCGCGTGCACGACGACCATGCGGCTGCCGGCACGGACGACCTGGTCGACGAAGTCGGCGAAGACGTCGTAGTCGTTGTCCTCATCCACGCCGAGGCGGCATTTCACCGTGACGGGAATGGTCGTGGCTTCCGACATCGCCGCCACGCACTCGGCCACCAGCGACGGCTCGCGCATCAGGCAGGCGCCGAAACGGCCGGCCTGCACGCGGTCGGACGGGCAACCGCAATTGAGGTTGACCTCGACGTAGCCCCACTCACCGGCGATGCGCGCGGCCTGGGCGAGCAGTTCCGGTTCGCTGCCGCCGAGCTGCAGGGCCAGGGGCTGTTCTGTGGGGTCGAAGCCGAGCAGGCGCTCGCGGTCGCCATGCATCACCGCGTTGGCGTGGACCATCTCGGTGTACAGGCGCGCCGACGGCGCCAGCAGTCGGTGGAAGACGCGGCAATGGCGGTCGGTCCAGTCCATCATGGGGGCCACGGACAGGCGCAGGGAATCGTCGTAGCGCTGCGCGGCGCTGGCAGGGGAGAGCGAGGAAGCCATGCCGCCATTCTACCGGGACGTACCCGCATCGCCCGACCGGGCCGTTCAGCCGCCCCGTCTGTAGGGCAACGCCGCGCACCTGCGTCCTGCTCAACCTGCATTCGAACGATCGCATGGAGGCCGCGCGCCGCCGACACGAAAGTCTCTCCGTCGTCGCGTGCCACGGCGGGGCAGGCATCCCGGCGGCAATCCTCGAAGAATGCATAAGGAGCAATGCAATGCGAGTACTGAGCAAACAGGACATCGCCGCGGTGGCGGGTGGCAAGCTGGAGTGCAGCGTCGGCATCCCGTCCGGCGTGTCCTGCAAGGGTAGCCCCGGCGATTTCAGGAACGCCGGCATGCGGCTGTGGGCCCTGAGCGCCACCAACCCCGTCAGCGGGCCCGGCATCGTCATGCGGATCTACAGGCGCCTGAGCTGACCCTCCTGGCCCGGGGCCTCGGCCCCGGGCTTAACGGATAGGCCTGATGCGTGTTGCGTTTGATTCCAGGAACGTCGAATCACGCCGCCGCAGCGTCGTAAGCCACCCGTGCCTCGCGAATCTGCGGATGCGCCTGCTTCGCCCATTCGATCAACGCACCCAGCGGCACCAGCATCGAACGCCCCAACGGCGACAGCTGGTACTCCACGCTCGGCGGCTTGGTCGGGTGCACGTGGCGGGTCAGCAGGCCATCGCGCTCGAGATCCCGCAGGCCCTGCGTGAGCATGCGCTTGGAGATATCAGGCAACGCGCGATGCAACTCGCCGAAGCGCAGCGGGCCCGTGCCCAGTGCCTCCAGGATCAGCGTGGTCCATTTCGCGGCCACACGGTCGAGCACATCGCGTACGGGGCAATCGTTGATGTCCATGTCGGCGAACAATGGGCGGGCGCGGAGCGGGGAAACAGCCATGGGTGGTTCCTTCTGGGTAACCAGGGGCGGAGAAACTGCCTTCTTGCGCCGCCCGATGCGGTCTCTATTCTAGACCAACACCCGCTTTCGACCCCACTGGAGCTCCTCATGGCCACTCCCCGTTACCTCGTCACTGCCGCTACCGGCCAACTGGGCCGCCTCGTCGTCGCCGAACTGCTGCAACGCGTTCCCGCCACCGAGCTGGCCGTTGCCGTGCGCGACCCGGCCAAGGCTGCCGACTTCGCCGCCCAGGGCGTAAGCGTGCGCCAGGCCGACTACACCGACCCGGCCTCGCTGGAAGCCGCCTTCGCCGGCATCGAGCGCGTGTTGCTGATCTCTTCCAATGCCGTCGGCCAGCGCCGTGAACAGCATCGGCAGGCCATCGATGCCGCCAAGCGCGCCGGGGTGAAGCATGTCGCGTACACCAGCCTGCTGCATGCCGATACCAGCCCGCTGGGGCTCGGTGAGGAACATCGCGATACCGAAACCGCGCTGCGCGAGTCGGGCCTGGCTTACTCGCTACTGCGTAACGGTTGGTATACCGAAAACCTCACCGGCACGGCCAAGCAGGAAGTCGAGCATGGCGTGCGGGCAGGCAGCGCGGCGCAGGGCCGTTTCAGTACGGCATCGCGCGCGGATTACGCGGCGGCCGCGGCCATCGTGCTGACCAGCGCGCACCCGGCACAGGTCTACGAACTGGCAGGCGATGACAGCTTCACTTTGACGGAATACGCAGCGGCGCTGTCGCGCCTTTCCGGCAAGACGGTGCAGTACCAGGACCTGCCGGAAGCGGAGTACCGCCAGCTGCTGGAGCAGGTCGGCCTGCCGCCGCCGGTGGCCGCGTTGCTGTCCGATTCCGATGCCGGCGCCGCGAAGGGCGGGCTGTTCGATGACAGCCACACGTTGAGCCGGCTGATTGGGCGGGCGACGACTTCGCTGGATGCCACGTTGAAGGCTGCGCTGCAGTAAGGAGCTCGCGCTAACCGATCACCCTGCGGAACGGCGGCAGCGCATCGATGATGCGGCGGCCATAGCGTCGCGTCAGCAGGCGCGAATCGAGGATGATCACGCGGCCGTGGTCGCTGGACGTGCGGATCAGGCGGCCAGCGAACTGCGTCAGCGTCCGCAGCGCGTGCGGAATCGCGATCAGGTTGAACGCATTGTGGCCGCGGCTTTCCAGCCACTCGCCCAGCGTCGCGGTCTGCGGATCGGTCGGCACCGCGAACGGCACCTGCGTGATCACCACCGTCGTGCAAGCCTCGCCCGGCAGGTCCAGGCCTTCGCCGAAAGAGTTGAGCCCGAACAGCACCGACCCCTCGCCCGCGGCGATGCGCCGCAGGTGCTCGGCGATCACCTGGGACTTGTTGCCCTCGCCCTGCACCAGCACGCGATTGCGCTGGGTGATCGGCAGCAGGTCGGCGACCTTCTCCATCTTCCAGCGCGAAGTGAACAGCACCATGCTGCCCTTGCCCCAGTCGAGTTCGCGCACCAGGTAACGCGCGACTTCCTTCGGATGTCCTTCGCGGTCGTCCGGCGTCACCGGGAAATTCGGTACGACCAGCTCGGCCTGGTTGAACAGGTCGAACGGCGAATCCAGCGACACCATCTCCGCGTGCTCCGGCAGGCCGGTGTCGATGGCGAACGACTGGAAATCACCGCCGCCGGTCAGCGTGGCGGAGGTCATCACCACCGAATCGACTTCGTTCCACAGCAGCGAACGCAGCACATGCGCGGCCGAGACCGGCGAGCAATGGCAGATCAGGTCGCCTTCGCGCGAGAGCGTGACCCAGCGCGCCATCGGCGGCTGGCCTTCCTTGTCCTCGCGACGCCAGCCACTCCACAGCGCGTGCTGCTGTTCCACCATCTCCAGCGCCAAGCCGAAGCTGCGCTGCAGGCGCTCGCGTGCGGTGTCTTCCGGCTTGCCCTTGGCCACCAGCCCATGCGCGGCATGCACCCAGTTGAGCAGCGCACGCGTCTGCTCGCCGAGTTCCTCGATCGCCGGCCCCCAGGCCGAAGGCAGCTGGCCGTTCGGGGCGCGCCACATCGGGTCGCGGTCCGAAGCATCCGGCGTCCAGGTCCGGCTGACCTCGCCATGGAAGGCCTTCAGCCGCTTGGCGACATCGGACGCCAGCTCCACCGCCTCGTTCGGCAGCAGCGTGCCGATGCGATCCTTGTCCACCGCGCGATACGCGGCGGCGATGAGGATCTGCAGGCGGCCGGTGCGCTTGGCCATGTCGTCCAGCGGCAGGTTGGCCGCGCCCTGGTCGATGGCCACGCCGGCGACGTGATGGCCTTCGTCCAGCACCAGCAGCATGTCCGAGGGCGCGGCGATCAACGGCTGGCCGTTCTCCGCATCGCCCAGCTGCAAGGTGGAGAGCAGCAGCGCATGGTTGGTGACCACGATCTGCGCTTCGCGCACATCGGTACGCGCACGCAGCACGGGGCATTGCGTGGCGAAGCTGCAGCGACGCCCCGCGCAGCCGGAGGCCGGCGTGGTGATGCGCAGGCGCAGCGGCACCGAGACCGGCTCGGGCGCCTGGTCGAGGTCGCCGTTCCACGCCTGTTGCGTATAGGCCTTGGCCAGGCGCCGCGCGACTTCGGTATCGGCCGGGCTCAGCGGGCGGTCGTAGACGGCATGCGCGTCCTCGAACATCGCTTCCTGGCTGGTCTCGCCCTGCAGCTCGGCGGCGTTGCGCGTGCACAGGTACCGGGTACGGCCCTTGGCCAGCGCCACGCTCGCCTGCAGGCCGGTGGCCTTGAGGAAGGCCGGGATATCGCGCTCCACCAGCTGCGATTGCAATGCCACGGTGCCGGTGCTGATCACCAGCTTCTTCTTCGACGCCAGCGCGATGGGCACGCCGGCAGTGAGGTAGCCCAGGCTCTTGCCGACGCCGGTCGGCGCCTCGGCCACCGCCACGCCACCGGAGGTCGCGAGCGCGCGCGACACCACGCCGATCATGCGGCTCTGCGAACGGCGCGTGGTGAACCCGGGGGTGTTGGCCTGCAGGCGCGTATAGGCGTCGCGGATGCTCGCCTTGAGGGTTTCGTCGAGTTGGCGATTGCCGGCGGGCTTGGCCGCGGCGTCCGCCGTCGGTGCGGCCACTGCTTCATTCATGCGGGCATTTTCTCATGCCCGCGTCGCAACGCGTGGGACAAACGGTTCAGTCGAGCACCGGCGCGGCCGGCGGCGTACGCGCCAGGGCCCAGCAGAGCAGCAGCAGACCGCCGGCCAGCAGCAGGTGCACCACCAGGCCGCAGGCCCGCATGATCGGCGCCAGCTGCACCAGCGAAGTCGCCCCGCCCTGGCTCAGCAAGGCCATCGGCAACATGTTCAGCAGCGCATCGACGAGCACGCTGGCCAGGCACAACGACAGCCCGAAGAACCCCATGCGCCGCGACGGCGTGCCGCGCGCACGCAGCAGCAGCGACATGCCCACCGCGATCGCGACGAACATCGGCAGGCGCCAGAGCAGGGCATCGACCAGGGCGAGCAGGGCGGCCATCACCATCGGTCAGTCCTCCCCCACCAGCACGCGGCCATGCGCGCGCAGGTCGGCGTAGATCTCTTCGGTGCGCGGACGCGTCCCGTGCCAGAGCTCGAAGGCTTCGGCCGCCTGCTCCACCAGCATGCCGAGGCCGTCGATCACGTCGCGGCACTGCGCCGCACGTGCCCAGGCCAGGAAGCCGATCGCCGCCTCGCCGTAATTGAGGTCCACCGCGGCGGTCAGGCTGTCCACCAGCGAGAGCGGCAAGACGAAGGCGCCCTCCTCCTGCCGGCCAGCGGCGGTGGCGTTGACGATCAGCTCGAAATCGCCGAGTTCGTGCAGGTCTTCCCAATAGCGCGTGTAGGCGCGGCCCGGCTCGCCAAGCGCATCGGCCAGCGCGTCGGCGCGGGCCGGGCTGCGATTGACGATGACCATGTCGCGCACGCCGGCATCCAGCAGCGCCGGCGCCACGCCGCGCGCGGCGCCGCCGGCACCGAGCAGCAGCACCCGGCGGCCGCGCAGGTCCAGGCCATGGCGCTCGGTGAGGTCGCGGACCAGGCCGGCGCCATCGGTGTTGTCGCCGAACCAACCGTCTTCGCGTCGCACCAGCGTGTTCACCGCGCCGGCACGCACCGCCCGCTCGCTGCGGCTGGCCGCCAGCGCATGGGCGTCTTCCTTCAGCGGCAGGGTCACGTTGGCGCCCTGGCCGCCGCGCGCGGCGAACTGCGCCAGCGCCTGCGCGAACTGCGAAGGCTCGGCGTCGATGGCCACGTACTCCAGGGCGATGCCGAGCTGGCGCCCGAACGCGGCGTGGATGCGCGGCGACAGCGAATGGGCGACGGGGTGGCCGAACACGGCGAAGCGGGACGGGGTCATGGGGCCTCTCGGGTTGGCTAGACTGGGGCGCTTCGACTTCGGGGAAACGGACATGCGCTTCCGGCTGCCACTGCTCGCGCTCGCAGCGAGTCTACTCTGTGTGTCCACGGCCTCGGGGCTGTCCGAGTTCGGGATCGAGGGCATGGGCGTGGTCTCCACGCCGGCCAACGAGGTCCGCGGCACGGTCGCGCCGGACGGCCAGCGTATCGTCTGGGGCAGCACCGACCGTACCGGCGGCGCCGGCGGTTGGGACCTGTGGCAGGCCACGTTGCGCGATGGCCGCTGGCAGGACGCCAGGCCGCTGCCGGTCAACTCGCCGGCCAACGACTTCGACCCGTTCTTCAGCCCGGACGGCCGCTGGCTGTACTTCTTCTCCAACCGCAAGGGCGGCCGCGGCGGCGATGACCTGTATCGCGCGCCCGTGCTGGCCGACGGCGGCTTCGGGCCGGCGGAAAACCTCGGCGCGGGCGTGAACACGCGCGGCGACGAGTGGGCGCCGACGGTGTCCGCCGATGGCCAGCGCCTGCTGTTCGCCAGCGATGGCCACGGGGGCGCGGGGCGGCATGACCTGTTCGTGGCGCGCTGGGATGGCCAGGCGTTCGTTGACCCGCAACCGGTGCCCGGCCTGGCGAGCGCACAGGATGAGTTCGATGCGGCATGGCTGGCCGATGGCCGCGCCATCGTGTTCGCCCGCTCGGACGATCCGGCCAAGCAGCCGACACGGCTATGGATCGCGCAGTGCCAGCAGGGGCGTTACGTCGACCCGCAGCCGCTGGCGCTATCGTTCAACGACGCGCAAGGCACCACGCTGGGGCCGGTGGTCGATGCCAGCAAGCCGGGCGAGCTGCTGGTCAGCGGGAGTGCGCGGGCGCCCAAGGCCGGCAAGCTCGACGTCTATCGGATGAAGGCCCCCGCGGCCACGGGCGACGCGAGCTGCATCACCCGCTGAAGGCGGCCATGCGGCACACGGCAGTTTGAATTCGCATCGCAACCGGTCCGTGCCCGCCGACACATGCGTGATGCGCTGTGCGTCTCCTATCATGCTCCCTTGGGTCCACGTGCCGACCGGCCAGGATGGCCACGGGAAGGGTGAATGATGTTCTGGGATTGGCGCTGGTTCGTGGTGCCGGGCAGTGCGTTGTGCGTGCTGCCGCTGGTGCTGCTGTTTGGCGCGGCGCTATGGCCACAGGTGGAGGCGCGCCAGGCGGTGCTGCGCTGGTGGGCGGCGGTGGCAGTGGGCGTGCTGCTGGCGGCAGGCAGCAAGATCGCTTTCTACGGTTGGGGAACGGGCGTTCGCGCCTGGGACCTCACCTGCTTCAGCGGCCACACGGTGCTGGGGTTTTCGCTGTGGCCGGTGGCGGTGGCGGTGTTGGTGCCGGCGCGGCAGCTTCGCTTGCGCCAGCTGGCAGTTCTCGCTGGCGTGGTGTTCGCCTTGCTCATCGCCATCTCGCGCGTGAAGCTGCGGGCACATCCGGTATCGGAAGTGATTGCCGGCGTGATGCTGGGCGGCGTGGTGGCGGCCATCGGCCTGCATGCACTGTGGCGCCACGCGTTTGCACCGCGGATCACGGGCACGGTATTCGCGCTGCTCGTGTTGGGTGCAGGCCTCTACGCCCTCCCCGGCTGGCGCTTTCCCATGCTGCCGACGGAGCGTTGGCTTGCCCGCACCGGTGCGGCGCTTGCAGGTCGTGACGCGCCCGTGGACCGACGTCGATGGCGTGACGTGAGCATTCTTTCACCGGCGACGGAAACCTCTCTGTCACGATGATCCCCGACAGTGGCGCCAACGAAGCGCCGCCACGGGAGAATGACATGCTTTGGTTTTTTGCCGGGCTCTCGCTGGGAACCTGCTTGGGTGCAGTCGTTGTCGGCCTGTGCCTCTCGGCCTCGGGGCGCAGGCCCCAGCCTGCGCGCATCCGCCGCGTACCCGCGCATCCGTTCCAGACGCGGGTCTAGACCTTCGCCAGCCTCAGCCCGCGCCGCAGTGCGCGGGGCCCAGCGACCACGCGGGCTGGTCGCGATGCCAGCGCCAGGCGCTGTCGATGATCGGCGCCAGCGTGGTCCATGTCGGCTGCCATCCCAACACCTCGCGCGCCTTGCGGCTGGAAGCGACGAGTCGCGCGGGATCACCCTGCCGCCGCGGCGCCATCTCGAACGGCACCGGCGTTCCGGTCACTTCGCCGGCGGTCGCGATGACTTCGCGCACGGAAAAGCCCTGTCCGTTGCCCAGGTTGAACGCGTGCGCACCGGCCTCGCGCGCGAGGAAATCCAGCGCCAGCCCATGGGCCTGCGCGAGATCCTCGACATGCACGTAGTCGCGCACGCAGGTACCGTCCGGCGTGTCGTAGTCGTCGCCGAACACCTTCAGCGTGGCGCCGCTGCCGAGGGCTGCGCGCAGCACATTCGGAATCAGGTGGGTTTCGCACAGGTGTGCCTCGCCGATGCCGTGCTGCGGCAGCGCGCCCGCGGCGTTGAAATAGCGCAACGCCACCGAGCGCAAGCCATACGCATGCGCGGCATCGGCCAGGATGCGCTCCACCATCAGCTTGGTCGCCCCGTACGGATTGATCGGCATGGTGGGATGCGACTCATCGATCAACGCGGATTCGGGATTGCCGAACACGGCCGCCGTGGAGGAGAACACCAGGCGTTCGACCCCGTGCTCACGCATGGCTTCGAGCAGGTTCAGCGTGCCGGCCACGTTGTTGCCGTAGTACGCATAGGGCTGGGCGACCGATTCGCCCACCAGCGAGCTGGCGCAGAAATGGATGACCGCATCGAAGCGACGGCTCGCGAACACGCGCGACAGCGCCGCGGGATCACGTAGGTCCGCTTCGATCAGTTCGCCCCACTTCACCGCACCCCGATGGCCGGTGGCCAGATTGTCGAGCACGGCCACCTGTTGGCCCCGCGCGTGCAGCCATTGCGCCATGTGGCTGCCGATGTAGCCGGCGCCCCCGCAGATCAGAATCATCCCCTGTTCCCCTTGCTTGTTACCGCTACCGCTTCAAGCCGGACGCCTGGCCCCATGCCGACGTCCGGGCACGTCAGGCCGGCTTGACGCCGGTGAGCTTCCGCTTCAACAAACCCTTGGCCTTCTCGACCAGGTCCTCGCCTTCCAGGTTCACCACCGGCAGGTAGGCCACCCGTTCAACGGGAATGTTGTGCAGCGTCCACACGTTGAGCAGCCGCTCACCGAGGAAGCCGAACACGCGGCCCTGGTACGGGCCATATTCCTGCCACGCGATGCGCTTGCGCATCTCGAACAGGATGTCGAACAACCATCGGCAGTACGCGTCGAAATGGGCTTCGCGCATGACGAACATGTTGTAGAGCGAAACGCGCGTGCGCGAGAGCGTCTCGTCGAACGCATGCAGGTACTCCGGCGACCGTTCGCGGATCACCCGCTCCAGCGCCACGAGATCCTCGCCGTTGTGCGCATTCTGGTAATGCTTGCGCACCGACTCGATCCAGTAGTTGCGCGGCCGCGAGAGCACGATGTCGTGCCGCGCCAGCAGGCCGGAGAGCTCGGCGGACGTGGCCACGCGCTGGCCGGCCACCTCCACGCCCTCGCCCAGCGGGCGAAAGTGGCGCCGGTAGTGCGAGAGCCCATAGGCTTCGGCACGCACGTTCTTCCACATCCAGTACAGGCCGGTGAGCTCGCAGAACGAGCGGTTCAAGTCCGAGATGTTCTCGCCGCTATCGTCGCCGGCGAACGGCAGTGCGGCCGGGGCGATCGCGCGCCCGACCTGCACCGGCAGGTAGCCTTCGTCTGCCGGAAACTCGTAGGCCTTGTGCGCGGCCACCATGATGGCGAGCTTCTTCATGGTCAGATCGGCTCCACGAAGAACGCCGGCGCCGGCGTGCCCTGGCGCACGTGCTCCAGGAAGGCATCGGAGGCGGCCAGCGCTTCGGCGATGGTTACGTCCATGTCCAGGTAGCGATAGGTACCCAGGCGCCCCACGAAGGAGACCTTCTGCTCCTGTCGCGCCAGCTCGATGTAGCGGCGCAGCTGGGCCTGCTCCTCGACCAGGCGGATCGGGTAGTACGGAATGTCATCCGGCCCGCAGGCACGGCTGTATTCCTTGAACGCGATGGTCTTCTCGTGAGTTTCCCACGGCGAAAAATACTTGTGTTCGGCAATGCGGGTGAACGGCACGCCTTCCTCGCCGTAGTTCATCACCGCGCAGCCCTGGTAGTCGCCCTCTGCTCGGATGGGTTCGAAATCCAGCGTGCGGTATCCCAGGCGGCCCTCGCTGTAATCAAACCAGCCATCGATCGGGCCGCTGTAGAAGACATGGTCGTAGCCCGCGGCGGCATCACGTCCCAGGCGGGTATCCAAGCTGACGGTGATCAACGGATGCGACAGCATGCCTTCCACGAGCGAGGTATAGCCGTCGCGCGACATGCCCTGGTACTTGTGGTTGAAGTAGTTGTCGTCGTAGTTGAAACGCACCGGCAGGCGCTTGAGGATGCTCGCCGGCAACGTGCTCGGCGCCAGTCCCCACTGCTTCTGGGTGTAGCCCTTGAAGAACGCCTCGTACAGATCACGGCCGACGAAGCGCAGCGCCTGCTCCTCGAAATTGGCGGGATCGACGATGCTGCTGTCGCCCAGCGAGGCGAGCAGCTCGCGCGCCTGTGCGGGCGCAAGCGTCTTGCCGAAGAACTGGTTGATCGTATGCAGGTTGATCGGCAGCGAGTACACCGCGCCACCCACGGTCGACTTCACCCGGTTCACGTAGGGCATGAAGGTGCCGAACCGGTTGATGAACTCCCACACCCGCTCGTTGTCGGTATGGAAGATGTGCGGGCCGTACTTGTGCACCATCACGCCGGTTTGTTCGTCGCGCTCGGTGTGGCAGTTGCCCGCCAGGTGCGAACGCGCGTCGACGACGTGCGAGGCAATGCCGGCCTGGGCCAACTGGTGCGCGATGACGGCGCCGGAGAAGCCCGCGCCGATGACAAGAACCTTTTTCAAACCTCACCTCTCTCGGCGAATCTGCGCGAAGCAAGAACCAGGAATGCTGCCGAAAAGAAGGCCAGCGGAATGAAGTACTGGAACAGGAAGTAGGTCCCCATGAACGTCATGGAGAACAGCAGGAAGCAAAAGAAGTAGATCGAGAGATCGCCCATGTACGGGTCGGCGGCGCGCACGCGGCGGTAGCGGCGACTGAACCACATGAACGCCACCACGAAGCTCAACAGCGTAAGCGGTACCCCGTACTCGACCATCAACAACAACGGAATGTTGTAGATGTGGAACTTCCCGTTGTCGAGGTACGCCTGGATCTCCCAGTTGCCATAGGAGAAGCTGGGAACGTACTTCTCCACGCCCTCGTGGTACAGCTGGCGTCCCCAGCCCCAGATGGGGGCTTCATGGATCATGCCGAGCGCGACAATGATGCTCGCCGACCGCGTGTTGGTCGACGTGTTGTCCATGTTCGCCAGCTTCTCCACGTACTTGGTGTACATGTCCGAACCCATGATCGAGCCCAGGACCACCGGCAACAGGACCAGCACGCCGATCGCCAGTGCATTGATCGCCACGCGCCAGGACTTCCGGATCCACCAGATCCAGCCCAGGGCAAGGGCCAGCATCAGCAGGCCACTGGAAGACTTGCTCACGGCAAGGAACAACAGCACCAGCAGCATCATGACGCCCGAGCCCGGCCGGCGATACTTCAGCGCCGCCAATGCGAACGGGACGTACAAGGTGGCGAACGCCAGCATCAGGTTCGGCGTTTCCTCGAAGGTGCCGTTGATGCGGAACTCGGTCGTGGCGTAGGACCCCTGGCGATAGAAGAAGTGCACATCGGCCTTCGACGTCGCGAACGGATCCCACCGGGCTTCATAGATCGGCGCGAGCAGGTTGTTCAATGCGCCGGCGGGCGTGAAACCGTAAGCAGCCAGGCCCTGAAGGACCATGAAAGGCAGCAGGACGTAGAAGGAGATCTCAACGCTCCTCAGCATGCCGTCGCGGGTGTGTTCGTAATCCCGGGAAAACTTGATCGAGAATATCTTGAACAGCATGTTGAACAGCAGGAATGGAAACAGCATGCCGGTGCATGCGGAAACCAGGTCCATGAGGCCGGCATCGCGGTGTCGAAGCTCGATGGACAGGACCTGCTGGAAGCAGAAGATGAACGCCACTGTCCAGAACACCACGCCTGGCAGAGCCTTGCGGGGGCGGCGCAGGAACATCAAGACCCACTCGGCCGCGATGTACCACGACACGAGGATCTGCCCTTGGTAGAAGGGCACGAACTCGAGCACCTTCTTCTGGATGAGGGTCACCGGCAACAGCCATTTGACCCAGATGTTGGAGAACCGCATAGGACGCCAGGTCAGTAGGCTCGGCCAGCCAGGCCGAGGGACAAATAGGATTTATCGAGCGACACATCCACCATCGAATGGTCCGGCTTGCGTCGGTCTTCGGGCGGCAACCGAATGTAATCGCCATAGACGCCCGCCAGGTACTCGTCATATCCGGAGGGCCCCATGAACCGGTAACCCGCATAGTCGAATGCATGCTGGCCATCGAAGACCGCGCGCCGGCAGACCTCGCGCATCCCCCATCGGCCCAGCAGGTTGCCGACGTATTCGGAGGATTCGTAGGGCTTCAGCCGGAGCACCGCATGCAACGTCGCGTGCAACGTCGACTTCGGCACCAGGTGGGCCAATGCACCCGCCAGGCGCCGGCCCAGCAACGTCCAGCGCCCCTGCTTGGCCGGCGCGTAGGCGCCACAACGACAGGCGAACAATGTCTTGAGCGCACGCGCCGCGCGCACGTGGAGCTGCTGCGCAAGGTGGTTGCGGAAGGTGCCGTCGATCGGGAACACGTCCACCCAGACGCCGCGAACGAACGGGACGGCGAGCGACTCCTTTACCGTCGTGCTGCCGTCATAGCACTTGGCGAATGCGTAGATGTAGTCGGGATCGCTCTCCAGCGTGGAGACGACATGCGGCATGCCGATCTCGCGCGCCAGCGCCACGAACCGGTCGTAGTCCGGGCGAGGCATGCCCAGGTCGATGTCATCGTCCCAGGGAATCGGGCCGCCATGGCGCACGGCACCGATCAGTCCGCCACCGATCAGGTAGTAGCGCAGGCCATGTTCGCGGCAGAACGCATCGATGCGATCCACCGCGCGCAGGATCACCTGCTGGATGCCCTGGATGTCCGCCGCTTCGCTCATTTGATGTTCTTCACATCGAAGATCTGCCCGGTGTATTCGGACAGCAGCACCAGCAGCGACTTCTCCGCCACTTCACGCGCGGACAGCAGGCTCCCCGCCGGCTCCACGCCGAACGCGCGCGTGCGCATCGGCGTCGCGGTCCGCTCGGGATTGATGCAGTTCACCCGCACGCTCTGCGAATGCCACTCATCGGCCAGCGCCTGGGTCAGGTTCACGATGGCGGCCTTGGACGAGCTGTACAGGCTGTACATCGCACGCCCATAGGTATACGAGCTCGAGGTGAAGTTCAGCAGCTGGCCCTGCGACGCGCGCAGGTGGTCGAACGCCACCAGCGCCACGTTGACCGCGCCGACGTAGTTCACCTGGATCGCGTGGGCGATATCCGCCGCCGCCATGTCCACCAGCGGCTGGCGGTGCAACACGCCCGCCGAGTTGACGATGTAGTCGATCCGCCCATGCGCGGCCTCGGCGGCCTTCAGCGCCGAACGCACGCTCTCGATATCGGTGATGTCCGTGCCCGTGCTGGTGCCCAGCGCGACCACGCGGGCCTGGTAGGCCTCGGCCACGCGGGCCATTTCTTCACCGATGCCACTGGTGCCACCGAACACCACCAGCACCTTGCCCTTCAACCCGGACAGGGTGAACTGGATCTTCTCGCGCGTCTCGGCCAGGGTCGAGCGCAGCTGGCACAGCTTGTCCAGCACATGAAGGTCTTCCTCGTAGGTCAGCTTCATGTTGCTGGTGTCGCCATCCACCAGGTAGATCTTCTCCTCCGGCAGGTACTTCAGCACCACGCCGCAATCGTCGGTGGTGACGAAGCCCGGATCCTGCAGCGCGCGCTCGTAGGCCGCCTCGATCGTCGCGTGGGCGAACGCCTGCGGGGTCTGGCCATTGCGCAGCACCGCGCGGTTCGGAATGTTGGCGATGGTGTTGGTGACGGGATCGGCCATGATGATCGTGTCGGTGGTCTTGATGACCACGTCCACCGCGTTGTACTTCCCGAGCGCGGCGACGACCTCGTCGATGATCTTCTGGCTGAGCAGCGGGCGCACCGCGTCATGGAAGATCAGCTGGACGTTGTAGTCCTTGCAGTAGTGCTTGGTGGCGCGGATCGCGGCCAGCGAGGAATCGTAACGCTCGCTGCCGCCGGCGATGACCGAGCGCACCTTGCTCAGCCGGCTGGACATCACCGTCTGCTCGATATCGGAGATGCAGTCCGCGTTGGAGACGATGATGATCTCGTCGATCGCCTGGTTCAGCTGGAACGCCTGCGCGGCATGCTCGACCACCGGCTTGCCGGCGAGCTTCATCATCTGCTTGGGCTTGTTGAAACCCGTGCGGCTACCCGTGCCACCGGCAAGGATGACCGCAATGTTCTTGACCTGCTTCATTTCGTACCTGCCACGGAAATACGTGTCTTGAAATAGGGGCGCGCGAAGTGGATGCGCCAGAGCAACGCACTGACTTCTGCCGCAAGCACCGCGCCCACCACGGCCAGCGCGGAGAACCAGTGGCCGGCATACAGCACGGCCAGGGCGAGTACCTGCACCAGTCCGGCGAACACGACGCTGCGGTTGGCGGCCGATGCATTGCCCATCGCGCCCAGGAAGGGATAGCCGAGGAGAATGGAGGGAATCGCGGCGCCCAGCGCCAGCATGAAGACGAAGAACACGCCGTAGCTCTGCGCGTATTCGGGGCCGAACACGAAGCCGATCAGCCAGGGGCCCAGGATGACGCCCAGCGCGATGCCCACCACCGCCAGCGCCGCGGCCGCGGCAAACAGCTTCTTGAACAACGCCACGTCGCGATGGCGCGCCATGTGCGGATACAACGCCTGGGTCACCGGCGAGTAGACGGCGATCGCACCGCGATAGAACTGTTCGGCCACCGAGTACAGCGCGACCTGCGCCGGCGTGGAGAACGTGCCGAGGAACAGGATGGCGCCCGCGCCATAGCTGGCGACCGCCAGGCGCGACCAGAAATACTCGGTCGAAGAGTGGAAGATCTTCCAGGCATAACGCCAGCTGGTCCAACGCGGCCAGACGCCGGCGCGACGAACGAATGCCAGGCCGATAGCGGCGGCCAGCAGGTGGCTGAGACCATTGAACCAGGCCACCAGCTCCAGGTCGCCCGCATCACGCGCCAGCAACAGGGTCAACGCGACGAACGACAGGCGCGAGGCCAGGACGTAGACGGTGATCGACCCCATCCGCTCCAGGCCCTGGAACAGCCATACCGGCTGCAAGGTGATGCCGATCACCGACAGCGAGAGCACCCAGAAGTAGTCGCGATGGGCGGCATACTCTTCGCGCAGCAGCGGATAGGCGAACACGCAGGCGGTGGCGAGCACGCACAGCGTGATCTTGCACGCGTACACCGCGCCGGCGATGCGCTGGATGCGCGAGGTGTTTCCGCGCGTGCGCGCGATCTGGTACACCGCCGACAGGCCGAACCCGTAGTCGGTGAAAATCGTCGCCACCTGGATGAAGGCGATGCCGAGCGCGAACAGGCCATAGCCGTCCTTGCCCAGGGTGCGCGTCAGGAAGGGCGCCAACAGCAACGGCAGCAGGGCGTTGGCCAGCTGGATGGCAAACAGCGCCCCGGCATTGCCGGAGATCTTCCTGAGTGCGCCGCCACTCATCGTGGCGCGCTTCGTCGCGAGGGGGCGTGCACCGCCCGGAACCCGTACTGCATGGCCAGACCTAGTACGCGTTCTTGTGCACGAACCCCTTGAACAGGGTCATGATCACGATCTTGATGTCGAACCACAGCGACCAGTTCTCGATGTAGAACAGGTCGCACTCGATGCGCTTGTGCAGGTCCGTCGAGCCGCGCCAGCCGTTCACCTGGGCCCAGCCGGTAATTCCGGCCTTCACCATGTGCTTCTTCATGTACGCAGGGATCTCGTGCTTGAACTTGTGCACGAACACCGGGCGTTCCGGCCGCGGGCCGACGATGGACATGTCGCCCTTGAGCACGTTGATGAACTGCGGCAGTTCGTCCAGGCTGGTCTTGCGCAGGAAGGCGCCCACGCGCGTGGCGCGGCTTTCGCCTGCCTTGGCCCACACCGCGCCGCTGCCGGTCTCCGCATCGACGGGCATCGAGCGGAACTTGAGCATCTGGAAAGTGCGGTTGTTCCAGCTCATGCGTTCCTGGCGGTAGAACACCGGGCCAGGCGAGCTGAGCTTCACCGCCACCGCGATCATCGCCATCAACGGGGCGATCATCAGCAGGATGCCGGCCGCCAGCACGCGGTCCTCGACGGCCTTCAACAGGCGCGCCTTGCCCTGCAGCGGCGTCTGCTGCAGGTTGATCACCGGCAGGCCGGCCACCTGTTCCACCGAGTGGTTCAGCAGGTGCATGCCGAACATGTCCGGCACGAACTTGATGTCGGCCGTCGCATGCTGGAGCTGGCCCAGCGAGGCGGCGATCTCCGCCTGCTCGCTCATCGGCAGCGCGATCCATACCTGGTCGATGCCGTGGCGCTCGACGTATTCGCCCAGGGCATCCAATGCACCCAGCGCGCCCACGCCCTCGAGCTGCCCGCGGTCGGCGCAGGTGGCGAACCAGCCGCGCACGTCGATGCCGGCCCAGGCATTGGCACGCAGCGTGTTGACGATGTGCTGCGCATCCGGGTTGGCGCCGACGATCACGGCGCTGCGCAGGTCCATGCCATGCGCGCGCACCCAGGCGGCGCCGGCACGCACGACCAGGCGCAGCGCGAGCACACCGGCGAAGCTGACGCCAAACCAGCCGCCCAGCCACAGGCGCGAGACGTCATCGGTGACCTGGATCGCCGCCGCGTAGGCCAGCAGGCCGCCGAAGATCACCACCCACTGCAGCAGCAGCTGGGCGGCTTCGGCCAGCAGGCTGCGGCCACGCCAGCTGCGGTAGAGCGGCGAGGCACCCAGCACCAGCAGCGCGAACAGCACGGTGATGCACACCAGCCGCCCATATTCCATGGGCAGCTGCAGGTTGCCGAAACGAATGGCATGGGCCGCCAGCGCGCCGGCGATGAGCACGAGCGGATCGCCCAGGCGCAAGAGCACGACAAAGGCCGTCGCGAATTTGTTGGTCGAACCGACGCGGGTCCCGAGCTGAAGCCGGAACGGCATGTACCACATGGCTTTCCCCCTAACCTATCCGTGCATCCGAGCAGCCAGGCCGACCTGCCGTCGCGGGCAGGAATGAAACTTCGACTTGGCGAATAGTTCGCCAAGCATAGCAAATGAGCGAGCGTTCACCAGTGCCAATCGTCGGGGTCGCGCTCATGGGTCGATGTACCCGACGTTGTCGAAGAAGAAGTCCCCGTTGCGCTCGCCGGTCATGGGGTACAGCGTGTACTTGCGCGCCAGGCGGGCACCGCCGTCGCGGATCAGCGGGTTCCAGAGCAGGGTCGCGCGGGCGCGGCTGGAGCGCGGCAGCAGGAAATCCATCGGCACCGAGACATAGATGCCCTTGTCGAAGCTGCCCTCGCCGAAATCCGCCGCCGAGACGTTGGTCTTGGTCGCATAGGCGCCCATGGTCACGCCGTTGCGGAACATGCGGGTCAGGTTGAGCGTCGCGCCCCAGTCCCCGGCCAGGTAACGGCCGGCCGAGGCCCAGGCCTGCACGCGCTGCTCGCCGCCGAAGGCGTAGTAGAACGTCGCGTGGCCGGTGGCGATGCGGTAATCGCGGAAATCGAAGCGCTGGTCGTAATCGCGCTGCTGCACCCAGTTGGCTTCCACGCCGAACGCCCAGCGCTCACCGAACGGGCGGTACAGCACTTCGCCACCGACGCCGCCGTACATCGGCTCCAGCAGGCCCGCGTAGGCCATGCCATAAAGGTCCGGGCCCAACGCGCGCACCGTGGTGAGCTGGAAGTTCGGCAGGGTGATGTCGGCGGTGGTGGCGTACAGGCGCAGGTCCGTGCGCACGCGCGGCAGCTTGCTGGGCGCGTCGTAGCGGAACTTGTCGAAGTTGTTGAGCAGGTTGCCGCTCACCGTGCCGGTCAACCAGGTGCCGGGGGTGAAGGACCAGTTGCCCGAGGCATTCAGGCTCACCTGGTAGAGGATGAAGGCATCCGGGCCACCCATGATCTGGCCGTAGCCCGGGGCAAAGCCACCGCTGAAGCGGGGCGGCTTGGCCTCGTACACGACGTCGCCGGCGCGCGAGCTGCCCGGGCGGTTCAGTTCGACATGGCGCGAGAGCGTGGACAGATCGATGTCGCGGCGGTCGTAGGCCTCCAGCGCTTCACGCGACACGCTGCTCTGGGCAATCGGCAGGCCCAGGCGGGTGTACTCCACGCTGTACCAGTCGATATCGGCGGTGGTGCTGTTGTCCAGGACGCGGGCGGCGCGGCCGAGCCCTTCGGGCGTATAGAAATAGCGGCCCTGCTCGCCGCGCACGATGATCTCGTGCTCGCCGACCTCGATCTGGCTGACGTTGATGCCGGCGTTGCGATTGAGGCGCTCGGCCACGTCATTCCACGACTCGCCGGGCCGCAGGGCGGCATCGCGCTGGCGATCCGGTGCCCACGGCTGTGCCGCGGCGGCCGATGCAGCGCGCTCGGGTGCCGGTGCCGCCGGAGCGGCCTCACGCGGGCGCAGCGGCTCCTTCGGCGGATCCAGCCAACGCGGCTGGCGCTGCGCGGTGGCCAGGTTGCCGCGGAAAGTCACCGCGGCCATCAGTTCGTTGCCGCGCTCCCAGCCCACCGCCAGCTGCAAGCCCGGCGTGACGCGGTAGTGCAGGCCGACATTGATGCGCGAATCCTGCTTGAGGCGCTTTACACGCGGCTCCTGGTCGTAGTCGTGGCCGTCGTATTCCACCTTGACCAGCAGCGGCTCCCACGGCGTCTGCCAGGCAATACCGCCGAACACGCCGACCGGACCGCGGAACATGGCATCGCTGTTGAGCTGGCCGGCGCGCTCGACTTGCGGGCGCGTCTTGAAACGATCGTCGATGGCGACCAGGGGATTCTCGAAGTCGCCGTTGCTGCCCAGATAACCCGTGGCCGCACCCAGGCTCGCATCCACAGGCCCGAAACGCTTGCTGAGCACCATGTACTCGCTCGAGAACAAGCCGGTGCCGCCCAGATCGCGCATGCCGAAGGCGACATCCGGCAACCAGCGGCTTTCCTTCCACAGGCGCAGCTTGAAATCGACCGACTTGTCCTTGTAGTTCTGGTCGCCGCTGAGCCATTCCGGGCCATAGGGCACGCCCGCCACGTTGATGTAACGGAACGAGGCTTCCAGCCACGGGAACGGCTGTAGCGACAGGTTGTAGCGGCTGTACGGCGAGACATGGCTGGCCGTGAAGCTCAGCTCACCCTCGGGCGCCATGCGCGCCACGGGCGTCTGCAGCAGGCCCGTGCCGCCCCATTCGCCCTGCGTCGGCGCGACTTGCGCATGGAGCTGGCCACTGATCGCCAGCGCGAGCAGGCTCAGCGCCGGAACCACGCGAGATGAAAGCATCCGCCGGCTCATGGCGTGGCCACGGGCAAGACCTGCGTGGCGAGGAACGCCGCGAGGTCTTCGTTGAAGGTATCGGCCTGGCCACGCAGCAGGCGTTCGTCCAGCGGCACGTAGACCACCGCACCCGGCGCCAGTGACTGCGGCTCGCCGCGATTCCAGGCGGCGATGCCCAGCTGCTGCACCTGCCCATCGGGCTGGATCACGAACAGTGCGTTGGGGTCGGCGTCGGCATCGGGTGCGCAATCGCGCAGGTAGGCCCGCGCATCGCGCAGTGCCTCGTGCTTCAGCGTGCACGACTGCGCCACGGCACCCACGACAGTGACGGTCGTCGGCCGCGGCGGATAGATGAAGCGATCACCCGCGGCAAGCACGCGGTTGCTCGCACGATCGGCCTCGAGCCGCCGCGGATCCAGCTGGCCCATGACGCGACCGGTCACCGGCAGCGATTGCACCCAACGGTGCAGGGCTTCCGAGCGCGCGCGCAATCGCGCGTCGCTGTCGCGGGCTTCAGCCAACGCCTGCAGGTCGAACAACAACCCCGCCTTCAGGCGGCGCTGCGCCGGCTCGGCCTGCACGCGCAGGGCGGCGGCGGCCAGCGGATAGCTGGACTGCGGGTCCGGCATCGCCGACAGCACGGCATCCGCGAAACGGCTTCCGGCCGGCAGCCGGATCGTGCCGGGCTGACGTACTTCGCCGGCCACCTGCACGTCCACGCTGGCCGCCATCGACGGCAGCGCATGCACCAGCAACAGGCCCAGCAGGCAGGCGCGCAAGCGCATCAGCGTGCCCTCCCGCGATAGGGCTTGAGCACGACGATCTCGAGTTCCGCGCCGGGCGCGATCATCTGCCGGCTCTTGCGGATATAGCCGGTGTCGGCTTCGGCCCAGTACACGTTGCGCGCACGCACGCCGGGGCCGCTCAGCGTTTCGTCGTAACGCACCAGCGCATGCGACGTGCCCAGGATGTCGACCTGTTCCAGCTCGCCGCGCACCAGTTCACCGGTGACCGGCACGCCGAAGCGGTAGCCGGCGCGCCAGTCGTAACGGCGCTGCACGACCACCGGCCGGTCGCCGACCTGCTGCAGGTGCTCGAACGGGTTGTCGCCCTCGATGCGCATGTCCTCGAGGTCGACCGACAAGCCCTGCGTACCGGCGAGCTGGCCATCGCGCAGGAACACCACGTGGCTGCCGGCGAACCACGACAGGCGGCCGGCATCGTCGTTGCCCAGCAACATCAGGGCGCGGATGCCACCGCCTTCGACGCGCAGCTGCGCATACGGGTTGGCCGCCACGGCGGCGGCGTCGGGCGTGGGATCCGGCGTGCCGCGCAGGATCGTGCGCGCAGTCTGGAAGCCGGTAAGCGAAACGGAGTTGCAGCCGCCGATCAGCAGCGCGGCCGCGCACACGCACGCCACGCGCCACCGCCACCCGCCGAAGGCGGGCGTACCGGGGGCGCTGGCGGGCGCTGGCGCGCCGCCACGCAGGGGATCGCTCGGGTACTGCAAGGCGATCCCTTACTTCAGGTCCGACGTGGCGCTGGCCGCGTTGCTGAGGATGCCGGAGAACGGCAGCAGCTGGGTCACGAAGCGGCTCCAGCGGGTGATGCCGGCGGCGCCGACGAACACCACGTCGCCCGGCAGCAGCTCGAACTGGCTGGCCACGGCGAAGGCGGCCGGGGAGCGCGCCTCGAGCTGGTACACCACCGACGGCGCCTGCTCCAGGTCATGGCTGCCGCGGATCACGTAGACCGCGTTGCCATCGGACGTGGACTGCGCCAACCCGCGCGAACGACCCAGCGCCTGGCTGAGGCTGATGCTGCCGGTCTTGAAGTTCTGCGCACCCGGCAGGTTCACCTCGCCGACCACGAACACTTCCTTCGCATCCAGGAACGGGATGTAGATGTGGTCGTTGGCCTTCAGGTAGATCGGATTGCCGCCCAGCGAGGTCAGGTCGAGCGAGTAGGTCACGCCGTCGCGGGTCAGGCGCACGCCGGACAGGTCGGCCTCGGCCGGGTTGAAGCCGGCGTTGCTGACGGCATCGTTCAAGGTCAGCGGCACCACCGTGAGCGGTACCACGGCCGAACGCGCGGTCGCGCCGGTCACCCAGACGCGCTGGCTGGCGTAGGTGAGCACCGAGACGTCGACCTGCGGGGATTCGACGTAGCGCGCGAGCTTGGCAGCGAGTTCGTCGCGAAGCTGGTTCGGCGTCATGCCGGCCGCGGTGAGCTTGCCCACGTAGGGATAGAACAGCGTGCCGTCACCCTGGACCAAACGGCCAGCGGCATTGAGCGCCTGCTGCGGGCCCGCCGGCACGGTGAGCTCGGGATGTTCCCAGACCGTGATGTACAGGATGTCGCCCGCGCCAATGCGATAGGGCTGCGGTGCGTACGCGGTGAGCGCATCCGGAATGCCATTGTCACCGCGCGCGGCGCGGTCCATGGCGATCAATTTCGGGGTAATGGCGACCAGATCGATCTGGTCGTTGCCTTCCGTACGGATTTGCGCCGGGCCGGGCGCGGTCTTGGCCAAATGTTGTCCGGGCGACCAGACACAGGCGGACAGGCAGGACATCGCCACCAGGGCGATGGCGAAGGGGCGCAAGGGGTTCATCTTCGTTCCGATACAAGCGGCTGCTGTTGCGGCAGCCGTTAAAAAGCCCGCCGGGTCGTCCCCGACGGGCTGTCAGGACTACTAGCGCAGGCTTAGTTGGTGCCGGTGGTGCCGGTGCTGCCCGTGGTGCCGGTGGTACCGGTACCGCCGGTGCCGCCCGTGCCGCCACCGCCGCCGCCACCATTGCCGCCGCCGTCGTTGCCGCCGCTGCTGTCGTTGCCGTGGCCGTCGCTGCCGCCGCTGGCGGCCGCCGCGATCACGCCCGCGGCGATGACGCCGCCGACGACCAGAGTGGTGGTGCTGACGCCACCGGCGGTGGCACCGCCGCTACCGGCGGCCGCACCGTCCTGGGTGGCTTCGGTGGCGGGCTTGGGGGCCGCAGTCTGGGCAAAAGCCATGGACTGCGCGCCCAGGAAGGCAAAGGCGGCCACGGCGGCCAGCGAGAACTTCATGTTCATGAGGGATCCCCATCCAGAAAAGTGAGTAGCGGATGAACATTAGGTGTCATCCCGGTGTCATGTCAATTCCGGAAAACCCCTACAACCGTGAAAAGTTGGGATATGCGACGAATGTCAGCGAATCTGACATCGCGGGGTCAAGCGCTTCAGGTACACTGCGCCGCTTGTCCGGCGCTTTACCTGGGCCGGCAAGGGGGAAGCGTCAGCGGAAGACGCATGCGCGTAAACAGGGGTCGTAGTGTTCAGGAAAGTGCTGTTCGTCTGTATCGGCAACATCTGCCGAAGTCCCACCGCCGAGGTCCTCATGCGCCACCACGTGGGCGCCCGTCCCGGCGTGGAAGTCTCTTCGGCTGGGCTGCAGGCCCTGGTCGGCCGTCCCATGGATGCCACCGCCGCGGAACTGCTGCGCGAGGCCGGCCTGGATCCGGATGGGCACCGGGCACGCCAAGCCACGCCTTCGGTGCTGGCCGCGGCCGACCTGATCCTGGTGATGGAACAGTCCCACCAGGCACGCATCGCCCGCGAAGTCCCCCAGGTCAGCGGCAAGACCTTCCTGCTGGGCAAGTGGGAGAACCGCGAGGTGCCGGACCCGTATCGCCAGCAGCGCATCGCCTTCGAGCATGTCTACGGACTGATCGACAGCGCCGTCGCCCGCTGGGCACCCCACATCAAGTAATCGCCGCAAGGCGTCAGCGTCAGAACCAAGCCAGAAGCCATGACCAAGCAAACCGGTACGCGGACCAACCGCGATGAAGACGAAATCGACCTGCGCGAACTGCTCGGCGTTCTCGTCGATCGCAAGTGGTGGATCATCGCCACCACGCTGGTGTTCCTGGTACTGGGTACCGCCTATGCATTGCTCGCCTCGCCGATCTACCAGGCACAAGCGATGGTGCAGGTCGAATCCAAGATGCCGAGCATCCCGGGCCTGGCTGATCTCACCTCGCTGACCGGCAGCGGCAGCACGGCGGCCACCACCGAGGTGGCGTTGCTGACCTCGCGCACCGTCGTGGGTACCGCCGTGGACAACCTCCACCTCGATACCGAAGTCGAACCCAAGCGCTTCCCGCTCATCGGTGGCTTCCTCGCCCGGCGCTTCGAGGCGAAGTCCCCTGACGAGCTCGCTCCCCCGAGCTTCGGCATGTCCCGCTACGGCTGGGGTGGCGAGACGCTGGAGATCCACAAGCTGGAGGTCCCGCCCGCGCTGATCGACGAGTCCATGACGCTGGAAGTGGGCGAATCCCCTGACAGCTTCGTGCTCTACGACAACGATGGCGAGGAACTGCTGCGCGGCAAGGTTGGCGTGCCTGTGAAGGGACGCACCACCACGCTGGAAGTAGCTTCGTTGCGCGCCAATCCCGGCACCCGCTTCGAGGTGGTGCGCAGCCGCCGCCTTGATGCCATTGCCAAGCTCCAGGAAGAGATCAAGGCGGAGGAGCAGGGCAAGGAATCCGGCATCCTGCAGATCACCTACGAAGACAAGGACCCGCTGCGCGCCGAGGCCCTCGTGCAGAACGTGGCCGAAGCCTACGTCCGCCAGAACGTGGAGCGCAGCTCGGCCGACGCCGCCGCCCAGCTGCAGTTCGTGCGCGACCAGCTGCCTTCCGTGCGCAAGCAGGTGGAAGACGCACAGGCCGCCATGGCCGCCTACCAGTCGCGCGCCAATTCGGTCGACATCACCATGCAGACCAAGGGCCTGCTGGAACAGGAAGTCGCCGTCGAGACCAGCATCCAGCAGCTGCGCCTGAAGCAGGCGGAGATGGATCGCAGCTACACCCGCGAACACCCTGCCTACCGCGCGCTGCTCAAGCAGATCGGCGACCTGGAATCGCGCAAGGACGGCTTCCGCCGCGAGGTCAACGCCCTGCCGGACACCCAGCAGGAACTGCTGCGCCTCACCCGCGACCTGCAGGTCAGCAACGAGCTGTACACCGCCCTGCTCAACCAGGCGCAGCAGCTGGACGTGGCCCGGGCCGGCACCGTCGGCAACGTGCGCATCGTCGACCCGGCGGTGGTGGACATCAGCGAGCCGGTCAAGCCGCGCAAGGCGCTGGTGGTGCTGGTGTCGCTGCTGCTCGGCGCGTTCCTGTCGATCGGCGCCGTCTTCCTCCAGCGCATGCTCAACCCCGGCATCGAAGACCCCGCGCAGATCGAGGAACTCGGCCTGCCGGTCTACGCGGCCATCCCGCTCAGCGATTCGCGCGCCCTGCCCAAGCTCAAGCGCACCCGCAGCGGCCAGCAGCGCATCGTCTCCGACGGCCGCTCGCACCTGCTCGCCGCCGCCGCGCCGGCCGACCTGGCGGTGGAGGCGCTGCGCAGCCTGCGCACCAGCCTGCACTTCGCCATGCTCGAAGCGAAGAACAACATCCTGGCCATCTCCGGTCCGCGCCCCGGCGTGGGCAAGACCTTCATCTCGGCCAACCTGGCCGCGGTGATCGCCCAGGGCGGCCAGAAGGTGCTGGTCATCGACGCCGACATGCGCAAGGGCACCCTGCACAAGGTGCTGGGCGTGACCCATACGCAGGGCCTGTCCGACGTGCTGGTCGGCAAGCTGGACGTGCGCGCGGCGATCCACGCCGTGGACGGCCTGGAGAACATGCACTACGTCGTGCGCGGCGACATCCCGCCGAACCCGGCCGAACTGCTGATGCACCCGCGCTTCCAGCAGATGCTGGAAGAACTGGCCCGCGAGTACGACCTGGTGATCGTCGATACCCCGCCGATCCTGGCCGTGACCGACGCCGCGCTGGTCGCCACCCATGCCGGCTCCAGCCTGCTGGTCACGCGCTTCGGCCTGAACCAGCCGAAGGAAATCCTGCTGACCATGCAGCGCTTCGAGCAGAACGGCGTGCAGGTGAAGGGTGCGATCTTCAACGCGGTCGAGAAGCGCGCCACCGGCTACTACAGCTACGGCTACTACGAGTACAGCGCTAAGGAAGCCTGAGGCTTCCACGCCGATGCATCCAAAGGGGCGCCGCGAGGCGCCCCTTTTTGTTTCCGCCATGCATCAACGCTCGCTTTCGCCTTCCACCACGGCGACCGGCTCGGCGGCCTTCGCCCCGTCCCAGCGCACGACGAACGCATCGCCCGCCGCGTCGCGTGGCAGCGCGCGTATGCCCACCTTTCCGTAGCGGCACAGGTCCACGTCCTCGTAGCGCAGCGTGCGGCCATCGGCAAAGGCGAAGCGCAGATCGTAGCGGCAGCCCTGGCGCCGCAGCGCGACGGTCTGGCTGTCGCCACCGCCCCGCAGCCGGTCGTCAAGCGGCACTTCGGTGAACGACGCGCTCGCATGCGGCGCAACCTGCATCGAGATGATGCTGTCGTCGGCATGGTTGACCAGTTGCACGTAGCGCGGCGGGGCGGCGATCGCCGCCATCGGCAGCAGGCAGGACAGGCACAGCGGGAACAGGCTCGGGCGCATGACGGCGATCTCCATTCGGTCGGGTCGGCCGCGCGGACGCGAGGCCTTGCGCGCATCTGGCGCGCGATCGACCCGCGCAGGGAACGGAAGCGGGACGGATCGTCGTGGCGGCGGGACGAAACGTAGTCCGGAGCCGGTCACTTTCCCGCCCCCGCCCCGCGTGCTTACGATGCCGCACGACCTGGAGGAGCCGCCGCCATGAACATCCGCCTGGGGCAGACCGAAGTCCCGCTAGCCCGTTACCTCGGGCTATGGACCCTCGTGGTGGTGGTCTTCGCGACACAGGGTCTGTTCCAAGACGCCCTGCTCCACGACAACGTGTGGTCGCCATTCGATTACCTGCGCTGGTCGGCGATCCAGTGGTACACCTGGGCCGCGTTCGCGCCGCTGGTATTCCGCTTCGGCGAACGCTGGCCATTGCCGCGTCCCCTGCGCCTGCGCTCGCTGGGCCGCCACTTCGTGCTGTCTTTCGCGCTCACGCTGATGGCGATGGTGGTCGGCGCGATCGTCAGCGCGGGCGAGTTCGGCGACCAGTTGGTCCAGTTCATCGGCAGGCACTTCGCCATCGGCATGTTCACCTACTTCGCGCTGCTCGCCGTGCAGCAGGCGCTGCACTACCGCAGCGAGAGCACGCGCCGCGAGATAGAAGCCTCGCGCCTGTCGACCGAACTGGCGCGCTCGCGCCTGCAGGTGCTCAAGACCCAGCTGCAGCCGCATTTCCTGTTCAACACGCTGCACGCCATCGTCACCCTGCTCGACGAGGACAAGCGCTCGGCCGAGGACATGCTGCTGCGCCTGAGCGAACTGCTGCGCGCGTTCCTGGAGGAATACGACGGCCAGGAGATCCCGCTGCGGCGCGAACTGGAACTGCTCGACCTCTACCTGGGCATCCAGCGCCGCCGCTACGGCGAGCGCCTCGACACCCGCATGTACATCGACCCGCAGGCGCTCGACTGCGCGGTGCCCAGCCTGATCCTCCAGCCGCTGGTGGAGAACGCGATCCGCCATGGCATCGGCCGCCATGCCGGCGGCGACTGCGTGGAGATCGAGGCCACCCGCGAGGGCGACACCTTGCGCATCGAAGTACGCAATCGCAACAGCGTGCTGGAATCCGAACAGTCGCCGCACCCGGAACAGGAAGGGCACGGCATCGGCGTGGCCAACACCCGGCTGCGCCTGCGCGAGCTCTACGGCGAGGCCGCCGAGCTGCGGCTGGACGTGACCTGGCCGCGCGGCGTCGCCTGCCGGCTGCGGTTGCCCGCGCATGAAATCGAAGCCTTCGACGACGCCCCGGAGCACGTGCCGGCATGAGCCTGTCGGTGCTCATCGTCGACGACGAGCCCATCGCCCGGCATGCGCTGGCGCGGCTGCTGCGCGAGCATGCCGACATCGAGATCGTCGGCGAATGCGGCGACGGCGCTTCGGCACTGGCCGCGATCCGCGCGCATTCGCCGGACCTGGTGTTCCTCGACATCCAGATGCCGGAGATGACCGGGCTGGAAGTCGCCGCCACGCTCGGTGCGCAGCTGCCTGCCACGGTGTTCGTTACCGCCTATGAGCAATATGCGGTCCGGGCGTTTGAAGCGAACGCGGTCGATTACCTCGTCAAACCCTTCAGCCGCGAACGCTTCGCGCAGACCCTGCAACGCGTGCGCGAGCGACTCGGCCGCGGCGCCGACGATCCGCGCCGCGTCGCCGAAGCCCTGGAGGCGTTGCGTCGCCGCGAGGACTACCTGGAGCGCGTACCCGTGCGCGTGGACGACCGCGTGGTGCTGGTACCGGTCGATGACATCGTGTGGATCCGCGCCAACCGCAACACCGTGGAGCTGCATCTGAAGGAGGCCACGCACGAGGTCCGCCAGACCATGTCGGCGCTGGCGGCACGGCTGGATCCGCGCCGGTTCGCCCGCGTGCATCGCTCGGCGATCGTCAACGTGCGGCGCGTGCGCGAGATCCATCCGTGGTTCAACGGCCACCACGTGCTCACGCTGGATACCGGCCAGCAGCTGCGCATGAGCCGGTACCAGCACGAGCTGTTCATGCGCCTGGTGACGACCGGCGGCAGCGAATGACGTCGCGCTGCCACCGGCCGCGGGCTCAGGCGTGCGCGGTGGCCGCCGACGTGTCGGCCCAGGTGGCGATGTCAGCCTGCACGCGGTCCAGCTCCTGGCGGGTGATATCCATCGCATCGGCGCCCACCACGAAGTGCACCGTGGGCCGCGGATCGGCCGCCACCGCGAGCAACGCATCGGCGAGCTTGTCCGGGTCGCCGGCCTGCTGGTGGCTGTAGCCGTCGTACTGCGAGCGCAGTGCGGAGGAGGCATCGGCGTAGTCGGCCACGCCCTGGTCGCCATAACGGATGGAGCTGTTGTCCAGGAAGTCGGTGCGGAAGAAGCCCGGCGAAACGCTGGTGACGCGGATGCCGAACGGCGCCAGCTCCGGCGCGAGCGACGCGGAGAAGCCCTGTACCGCGAACTTGCTGGCGCAGTAGACGGACGCGCCGGCAAAGCCCGCCAGTCCGCCCACCGAGGAGATGTTGAAGATCTGGCCGGCCCGCTGCGCGCGCATCGTCGGCAGCACCGCACGGGTCACCTGCATCAGGCCGAACACGTTGGTGTCGAACTGCGTGCGGATGGCCTCGTCGGCGATCTCCTCGAACGGACCAAGCTGTCCGTAGCCGGCGTTGTTCACCAGCACGTCGATGCGACCGAATCGCGCGAGCGCGCCATCGACCGCCTGCCGGACCTGCGCCGCATCGGTGACATCCAGTGCCACGGCGAACAACTTCCCGGCATGGTCACCGCCGAGCGCCGCCTCGACGGACGCCGGCCGACGCGCCGCGGCGACGACGTTGAAGCCGGCGCGCAGCGCTGCGCGCGCGATGGCCGCGCCGAGCCCGCGGTTGGCGCCGGTGATGAACCAGGTGGGGATGACGCGATCAGTGGGGTTGGTGGACATGGCCACACTCCTGTGGGGAACGTACGGCCAAGGTAGGCGCCACCCCGCCGGGCGCGGTAGACCGATTCCGGAGCGTTCTTGCACAATCCTGCCCACCTCCTCCACCGGCCCCACCCCCGTGGACACGCGTACCACGCTCGCATTGGACGAGCTTTCCGACCTGATCCATCGCCACGCCCGGCCCGGCGAGTTCGCCGCGTTTCCCGGCGCGATGCTGGTGCGCGCCGACCGCCCCAGCCCGGTCGTCTCGGTGGTCGCCGAACCGATGTTCTGCCTGGTCAGCCAGGGCGCCAAGCGCATCGTCATGGGCGAGCGCGCGCTGGCGTTCGGTCGCGCCGATTCGCTGGTGGTGACGATGAGCGCGCCGGTGGCTAGCGAGATCGTGCGCGCCAGCGCCGCATCGCCCTACCTGGCCGTGGGCTTCGCGCTGGATACCGCCTTGCTGGCGGAACTGCTGCTCACGCTGCCCGAGCCGGCGCCGGCGCGCGCCGCACCCGAGGTCGGCATGGTGGACCTGCAGCCGGTTGCCCACGACCTGCTCGACGCGGCCGTGCGCGCCCTGCGCCTGCTCGACCAGCCCGAGGCCGCGCCCGTGCTGGCGCCGCTCATTGCGCGCGAACTGCATTACCGCCTGCTCACCGGCCCGCATGGCGCGGTGGTGCGCGGGCTCGTGCAGGGCCGTGGCCTCAGCGCCCAGGTCGCGCGCGCGGCCGGGTGGATCCGCCGCCACTACCACCAACCACTGCGCATCGCCGAACTGGCGCAACTGGCCGCGCTGAGCGAATCCTCGCTGCATCGCGGCTTCAAGTCGGTCACCGGCATGACGCCGCTGGAATACCAGAAGCGCATCCGCCTGCAGGAAGCGCGTTCGCGCCTGCTGGTGGAAGGCAGCGACGCGGCGAGCGTCGGGTTCTCGGTGGGCTACAACAGCCCCTCGCAGTTCAGCCGCGAATACGCGCGCGAGTTCGGCCTGCCACCGGCCCGGGACGTGGCGCAGCTGCGCGCCGAATCGGGCGCGCTGGCCTATCCGGCCTGGTGACGCGGCTCAGTCCGCCGCGCCGTCGGCCAGTTCGTCGCGAGTCTGCGCGTATTCGCGGTTGAGATCCTGCGCACGCTGGTGGAGTTGCCGCCAACCCGCGCGGTCGTCGTGGCGCCCCGGCAGCGCCTCGCGCAGGAAACGGCTGGCCATCGCCTCGAAGCGGGCCGCATGGCCGCGCAGCGCATCGGAAAGCTCGAACGCGCCGCCGGAACGCAGCACGCTCCGGATCTCGCCGACGTGGACTTCCAGCCGGGCCAGCTCGCCCAGCGCCAGCCGGCGATCGGCCCGCAACGCCAGCGCCCTGCGCCGGCTCCACTGGCTGAAGAAGGTGCGCGTCGCACTCAGGTAGAGGGCATGCATGGCCGGGCACCATCGGGGCGGGGGCGGATGCGGCACAGGACACCAGATCGGCGTGGCGCGCGGAAATTCCCTGCCGCCATGACCTTATTCAAAAGGCCGCACGGCCGCCGGCACCGTCAACTCCAGACTATCAAGTACGGTTGACAGCCCTGCCCCCGCCGACCAGACTGCGCCGCTTCCCAAGCCGCCGACTGCCAGGTAAGCCGATGTCCGCCGAACTCCGCCACGACTGGCGCGCCGAGGAACTGCACGCCCTGTTCTCGCTGCCGTTCCCCGAGCTGCTGCACCGCGCCGCCGGCGTGCATCGCGAACACTTCGACCCGGCCGAGGTGCAGGTCTCCACGCTGCTCTCGGTGAAGACCGGCGGTTGCCCGGAAGACTGCGCCTACTGCCCGCAGGCCCAGCGCTACGACACCGGCGTGTCGGCGCAGAAGCTGATGGAAACCGACGCCGTCGTCGCCAAGGCCCGCCAGGCCAAGGCCGCCGGCGCCTCGCGCTTCTGCATGGGCGCGGCCTGGCGCTCGCCCAAGGACCGCGACATCCCGAAGGTGGCGGCGATGATCGCCGAGGTGAAGGCGCTGGGTCTTGAGACCTGCGCCACCCTGGGCATGCTCGACGCCGGTCAGGCCCAGGCGCTCAAGGACGCCGGCCTGGACTACTACAACCACAACCTCGACACCTCGCCGGACTTCTACGACTCCATCATCCACACCCGCCAGTACCAGGACCGCCTGGACACGCTCGGCCACGTGCGCGATGCCGGCCTGAAGACCTGCTGCGGCGGCATCGTCGGCATGGGCGAGACCCGCGACCACCGCGTCGGCCTGCTGCTGGCGCTGGCCACGCTGCCGGCGCATCCGGACTCGGTGCCGATCAACCGCCTGGTGCAGGTCGCCGGCACCCCGCTGCACGGCACCGAGCAGCTGGACCCGTTCGAGTTCGTGCGGATGATCGCCGTGGCGCGCATCACCATGCCGCGCTCGATGGTGCGCCTGTCGGCCGGCCGCGAGGCGATGAGCGACGAGCTGCAGGCCCTGTGCTTCATGGCCGGCGCCAACTCCATCTTCTATGGCGAGAAGCTGCTGACCACCGGCAACCCGGACACCGAGCGCGACATGGCGCTGTTCGAACGCCTGGGCCTGCGCCCGATGGCCATCGAGGTGGACGCCGCCGACCACGACCACCCCGGCACGGTCCACGCCGACATCACCTGCGCCGAGCGCTGCGGCCAGGCGGCCTGACCGCCCGCCCCCTGCCGCCCGGTCCCCCGGGCGGCAGGGGG
>NZ_LLXU01000121.1 GCF_001431645.1 Stenotrophomonas panacihumi
CGCCCAGGCTGTTGTGACGCGCGGCGGTGAGCCTGGACTTCGGCGGCCTGAGCCAGGCCCCGGACGTGGAGACCGCGCGCGCCCTGCTCGAAGGCATGCGCGAGGCCGGCGTGCTGCCGGTCGCCCTGGCCTACGGCACCACCGAGATCGAGCAGCTGTCCGTCGCGCTGGGCCTGCCGCTGCTGGCCAAGTTCCGCGCCCAGTACGAGCGCGTGGAGGGCGGCGACGCCGCCGTCCACGCGCTCGTACTGGGCGCGGAACTTGGCCAGCAGCGGCAGGCCCAGCGCGACGGACAGCTGCTCGATCTCGGTGGTGCCGTAGGCCAGGGCGACCGGCAGCACGCCGGCCTCGCGCAGGCCTTCGAGCAGGGCGCGCGCGGTCTCCACGTCCGGGGCCTGGCTCAGGCCGCCGAAGTCCAGGATCACCGCCGCGCGGCCGAACAGCTTGGGCGCGCGCGCCACGCGTTCGCGCATTTCCTGCGTCAGGCGGGACACGTCCAGCGTGCGGATGCGCAGGTTGGCGATGCCGACCTGGCCGATCTTCAGTTCGCCCGCCTGTTCGAAATCCAGGGTTGCCGACGCCACGCTCAAGTCCCCGTCGGGCGCTGGGCCCGCTGGGTATGGCGCGGGCGGCCGACCCACGGCAGGTCGGGCAGCTGGCTGCCGTAGGTCTCGCGCACCCACCCGTAGCTGCACATGTCCTTGAGCAGCATGCTGGCGCGCACATCGACGTCGTCCATCATGTTCTGGCCGACTTCGCGGAAACCGAAGCTGCCATGGAACAGCAGCGCGGCATCGGCGCCGTGGTCCAGAAACACCTCGCAGGCCAGCTGCGGGTAGCGCAGCTCGGCGTAGCTCTGCACGTCGGCATAGAACGCGCGGCCGACGCCACCGCCGCGGCGGCGGCTGGCGACCACGATGCGGTCGATGTAGAAGAAATCCGGGTAGCGCTCGCGGAACCAGGCGAAATTGCTGCTGTCGTGCGGCGCGCCACTGCCGAACCCGACCAGGAAACCGGCCAGGTTGCCGTCGCGCTCGGCGACGCGGAAATATTCGGCGTGCTCGTAGAAGCGGTGCAGCCGGGCCGAA
This sequence comes from Stenotrophomonas panacihumi, assembly GCF_001431645.1. Lineage (GTDB taxonomy): Bacteria > Pseudomonadota > Gammaproteobacteria > Xanthomonadales > Xanthomonadaceae > Stenotrophomonas_A > Stenotrophomonas_A panacihumi. The sequence goes on from NZ_LLXU01000121.1 coordinate 1,089, forward strand.
TCCAGGGGCAGGATCGCCAGGCCGGCGTTGTTGTTGAGGGCCAGGACGGAATCGAGCTCGTGCTCTTTCACGTCGCGGATCACGATCGACATTGGAACTCCGTGGGTAAAGCGGTCGGCACGTAGCCGCGCAGGATTGTCTCACGGTCGCCGCGGGGGCGGGTAGCCGAGGGCCCGGCGAGCCTGCCCGGGACTTCCGGCACGGTTGACTTGAACCGGGCCATTCTCCGAATTTAGCCGTGCCGGCGCGGCCTTGCCGGCCATCGCGGGCCCTCGCCGGGTCTACCGGCCCGCCCCGCCGGGCGTTGCCGGCGGCCCCTCAATACGCCGTACGACGGAAGCGCGCATGGCCGATGGTTCGCAAGTGAAGTACCTGGTCAAGAACGAATCCCTGCTGCGCTATGCCGGCCTGTTCACCTGGGCCGCGGTCGGCCTGTGGCTGGTCATCTTCTTCCTGGACCCCGAGTCGCTGCCGCTGTACGAGCTGGAGGGCGCGCCGTTCGCGCGCATCGTGCGCTGGGTCGTGGTGTACCTGGCGTTCGGCCTGATCTATTGGGGCGTCACCCGCGACCTGAATGGCACGCGCCTGCGCCTGCTCGACCACCTCTCGCTGCTGGTGATGACCGCCTGCGCGATCGGCGTGAGCTTCTTCTCCGGCACCGCGCTGGGCAGCATCCTGCTGATGGTGCTGGCCGGCCTGTTCCCGTGGCTGCTGCCGGTGCGCATGGCGGTGTTCTGGCTGGTGCTGGGCAACCTGGCGGTGGTGCCGGTCTACGCCAACCTGATGGGCTTCCCGTGGGTGGTGGCGATCCTGCAGGCCATGGGTTACCTGGGCTTTTCCAGCTTCGTGTTCGTCACCGCGCTGATCGCCAAGCGCCAGGTGCAGGCGCGCGAGGAGCAGCGCCAGCTCAACGCCGAACTGCGCGCCACCCGCGCGCTGCTGGCCGAAAGCGTGCGCATCAACGAGCGCACGCGCATCTCGCGCGAGCTGCACGACCTGCTCGGCCACCACCTCACCGCGCTGAGCCTGAACCTGGAAGTGGCCGGCCACATCACCGAGGGCCAGGCGCAGGAACACGTGCGCCAGGCGCACACGCTGGCCAAGCTGCTGCTCACCGACGTGCGCGAGGCGGTCAGCCAGCTGCGCGAGGGCGGCTCGATCGACCTGGCCGCCGCGCTGCGCCCGCTGGTGACCCAGGTGCCGTCGCTGGACATCCGCCTGGACATGCAGCCGTCGCTGGTCATCGACGACCCCGAGCGCGCGCACGTGCTGCTGCGCTGCGTGCAGGAGATCGTCACCAACGCCGTGCGCCACGCCGGCGCCCGCCACCTGTGGATCGACATCCGCCGCGAGCAGGACGAGGTGGTGGTGGAAGCCCGCGACGACGGGCGCGGCGCGGACGGCTACGTCGCCGGCAACGGCCTGCGCGGCATGCGCGAGCGCGTGGCCCAGTACGGCGGCACGCTGGACATCGAAACCCGGCGCGGGGCAGGCTTCCGCCTGCGCCTGGCCATCCCCGGCAGCGTCGCGCCCTTGGCGGCGGCCGTTCCCAAAGGAGTGCTGTGATGATCCGTGTCTGTCTGGTCGACGACCAAACCCTGGTGCGGCAGGGCATCCGTTCGCTGCTGGCGCTGGACGACGGCATCGAGGTGGTGGCCGAGGCCGGCGATGGGCGGCAGGCGGTCGAGCAGATCCCGCAGATCAAGCCGGACGTCGTGCTGATGGACATGCGCATGCCGGTGATGTCCGGGCTGGAGGCACTGCAGGTGCTCTCGCGCACCGGCGCGCTGCCGCCGACGATCATCCTGACCACCTTCGACGACGACCAGCTGGTGCTGGCCGGGCTGAAGGCCGGCGCCAAGGGCTACCTGCTCAAGGACGTCTCGCTGGAGCAGCTGGTCGGCGCGATCCGCACCGTGGCCGATGGCGGCTCGCTGGTGCAGCCGGCGGTGACCCAGCGCCTGCTTTCGGGCCTGGAGCACATGCGCAACGAGTTCGTCAGCCTGGACCGGCCCGATCCGCTGACCGACCGCGAGACCGAGATCCTGCGCCTGATGGCCAGCGGCTTCTCCAACAAGGAAATCGCCAATTCGCTGGGCGTGGCCGAGGGCACGATCAAGAACCACGTCTCCAACATCCTCTCCAAGCTCGGCGTGCGCGACCGCACGCGTGCGGTGCTCAAGGCCTTCGAGCTGCAGCTGGTCTGAGCCGGCCTTGCGGGCCGGCGCATCCTGAACGGATCGACGGCCCATGCCCGCGTCGCGCGACGTTGACGCGGCCTTCTGTCTACCGCTGGCAAATTGCCTTCGAGTCAACGCCGGCGGGGCCTGCCGGGCCTGTGCGGCGCGGTATGGCCACTCGTGCGAAGCGGCAACTGAACATTGGCCGCGAAGCCTGCTAGGATGGGCGCTTCGCTTCACTCAACCCGGCCGTGGGATCGGCCCCGGAGACTCCTGAATGACCCGTATTATCGAGTTCCTGATTGCCTTGGGGATCGTGGCTGGCCTGTTCGTCGTGGTGGGCCTGGTGCTTCCCTCGGAACGGCACATGTCCGAGAGCGTCGAGACCAACCGCAAGATGACCATCGTGTACGACACGGTGAACAGCTTCCGCCGTTTCAAGGACTGGAACCCGCTGGTGCTCCGCGATCCGAAGATCCAGCTGACGCTGGATGGCGCGGAGTCGGGCAAGGGCGCGATCCTGAAGTACAGCTCCGCCGAGGGTTACATCGGTGACGGCAGCTGGACCATCACCGACAGCGCCAAGAACGAGCGCGTCGAGATCGCCATCGAGGATCCGACCAAGGGTTCGGACAAGACGACGACGTTCACGCTCGAGCCGACCGGCAAGAACAACCGCAACGTCAAGATCACCCAGGACTACTCGGTCAAGTACGGCTGGGACCTGTTCGGTCGCTACGCCGGCCTGTACGTCAGCCGCCACGTGGGCGATGACCTGAAGCTGGGTCTGTCGCGCCTGAGCAACCTGCTGGCCACCGTGCCGAACCAGGACTACCGCGCCGCCGACGCCGATGGCAAGCCGACCCTGGCCGACCTGAAGATCGTCGATGTGCCGGCCGAGGACCTGCTGGTCGTCAACGCGGGCAACATCGACCGCGACAACGACACCATCAAGAAGTCGATCAAGGACAACCAGGAGTGGATCAAGCGCGTCATGGACGCCAATGGTCTTGAGCCGGCCGGTCCGGTCCGCATCGTGACCACCGACTTCGCCAGCGACAAGTACGCGTTCGACGTCGTGCAGCCGGTCCGCAAGCGTGCCGGTGGCGCGCCGAAGGCCGACGAAGCGAAGGACGAGGCCAAGGACGGTGCGGATGCCGCCGCCGCCCCGGTCGCCGACGCCACCCCGGTCGCCGCCAGCGGCGAGCCGCTGAAGGTCACCATCTCCGGTGGCGCGCCGGTCACCTACGTGCGCACCGAAGCCCATCGCGCCGCGTTCGCCAACTACACTGGCCACATGGCGGGTCTGGACGTGGCTCGCACCTCGCTGCGCGCCTGGGCCGTGACCAACGGCTACGAAGTGACCGACCGTCCGTACGAGTCGTGGAAGTCGGGCGTGGACAAGTCGTTCACCCTGGAAGGCAACTTCGACATCTACTGGGCGATCAAGTAATCCCGCGCGCCGCCAGGCGCCCGGTGGTCACCCGAAAAAACGCGCCGCTGCATGCGGCGCGTTTTTTTTATGGCACATTGCGCCCAACCTCCCGCCTGGAACGATGATGCGTTTCCACGACCGCCGCAGCCGCAGGCCTTCGCTGGCCGCTTCCTTCGGTGCACTGCTTGCCGCCGCAGCCGTCGCCTTGTCCGCCTACGCCGCCCACGGGGTGGCCGATGCCGCCGCGCAATCGCGGCTGCAGACGGCCGCTTTCTACGCCTTCGGCCATGGCGCGGTACTGGCCGCGCTGGGCGCCTCGCTGGCCGAGCGCTGGCTGGGCATGGCCGGCAGCGCCTTGCTGCTGGTGGGCACGCTGCTGTTCTCCGGCAGCCTGGTCGGCGGCGTGCTGGCCGGCTGGTCCACCTCGCTGGCGCCGGTGGGCGGCACGATGCTCATCGTCGGCTGGCTGGTGCTGGCCGTGCAGGCGCTGAGGCGCTGAGATGCCGCGCCACGCCCGCGGGTTCGATGTCGAGCAGGCCTACGAACACCTGCGCAAGCGCGACCGGCGCCTGGCCACCTGGATGAAACGCGTCGGGCCGCTGGAAGCGCAGCCGGGCTGGCGCAAGCCGTTCGACCCGGTGGATGCGCTGGCGCGGGCGATCCTGTTCCAGCAGCTCAGCGGCAAGGCAGCCTCGACGATCGTCGGGCGCGTGGAGACGGCGATCGGCAGCAAGCGCCTGCATGCCGATACGCTCTCGCGGATCGACGACACCGCGCTGCGGGCGTGCGGCGTGTCGGGCAACAAGGCGCTGGCGTTGCGCGACCTGGCGCGGCGCGAGGCGGCCGGGGAGATCCCGACGTTGCGGCAGATGTCCACGCTGCACCACGACGAGATCGTCGCGGCGCTGACGCCGATCCGCGGCATCGGCCGCTGGACGGTGGAGATGATGCTGATGTTCCGGCTCGGCCGACCCGACGTACTGCCCGTGGACGACCTGGGCGTACGCAAGGGCGCGCAGCGCGTGGATGGGCTGGAGGCGATGCCCACGGCGAAGGAGCTGCTCGCGCGCGGGGAGAAATGGGGGCCTTACCGCACCTATGCGGGGCTGTACCTGTGGCGGATCGCGGATTTCACCGCGGAAGTGAAGCGGGCGACGCCGCGTTCGCAGGAATAGGCGGCCGGGCGTCGTTCAAGCGCCGCGATACCGCCAATGCCAGGGCTCGTAGATGATCCCGTGCGGGTTGTCGCGCGGATAGCTCAGCGAAAAGCCGAAATCGCCCGCATGCGCCTGCAGCCACGCGAACGCCGCGCTGTCCTCGAAACTTTCCTCCGCCGGTGCTTCGTCCGGCGCGCCGATGTCCAGCGCTTCGCCGCCGTGGTGCTCGCTGTAACCGGGCGCGGCATTCACCGCGAGGATCTGCTCCAGCGTCTGCCCGCGCGCGAATTTCCGTTCGAAGATGCCGAGCTGGTAGGCGTGGCTGCGATAGCCGGAGATGGCGTCCATCGGCACGCCCTGCGCCGCGGCCGCGGCGCGCATGCGCTGCCATTGGCGCGCGGCGGGCGCAGTGAGCCATAGCGGGCGGCGGTAGCGGTCTCGCCCGGCGTAGGCGAGGCGGTCGGGTTCGGCTTCCAGTGCCAGCCCGCTGCTGTCTGCGTAGGCATCGGCGTCCAGGCCCAGTTGGTCGAGGCGTTCGTGCAGGCCGTGCAGGGGCAGGGGGGCGGGTACGGCAGTGGGTTGCGCTTCGTGGCGCGCGAGCGCGTCGAGGGCTTCGTCCACGCCCGGCTCGCGCCAGAAGCGGGTGACCAGCGGCATCAGCCCTTGCGGCAGGCGCGCGGCGAGGTAGCGGCCGTCGCGCTTGCGGCGCAGCAGCCAGTCGGCCTGGGCGAGGATGCGCGCGTCGTGGTTGCCGCGCGCGCGCAGCAGGTGCGCAGGCCACAGCTCGATCGATGTGCTGTTGAGCAGGACGTGGTGCGGCGCGGCGGGCATGGCCGCAGCTTAGCGGGTGCCGGCGGTGGCAGCCAGCCGAGTCGGATGCGCCTGGGCGGTGCGCAGCGCGTCGAGCAGGGCGCGCGCGTTGCGAGGTTCCAGCAGCAGGCCGGCGCCGCCGCGGCGCGGCAGCCACAGGCGCCAGCGGCCCGAGGCGACGGCCACGAACGCTTTCTCACCATTCTTCAATTTGAAATGCCCGCTGTGGAAACCCGGCAGGCCGACGCCGTTGCGCTTGCGCCCGGTGCCCAGCTCGGTGCGTTCCTCACGGTCGAACAGCCGCGCCTTGGCCAGGTCCAGCGCTTCCACCGGCACGTCGCAGCGGTAGAAGGTGGAGCGCACGCGCAGCACGCCGTCGGACAGCGTGGCGCGGCTGCGGCGCGAGGCCAGCGCGACCACCGCCCACACCGCCGTGCACACCAGCGGCGCGGTGGCTTCGTGCAGGCCGTGCGCCTGCCACGCTGCGAACCCCTGCGCGGCGATGCTGCCGCCGAGGATCAGCCAGGGCGCCACCACCAGCAGCAGCGCGCCGAGCAGCAGCGGGCGGCCTTCCAGCGTGGCCAGCTCGAACTCGGTGGACTCAGGCATCGCCGGGCTCCTCCTCGATGGCCGGCGGCGGCTTGGGCAGCCGGCCGGCCTTGCGCAGGGCATCGCGCAGCAGGTATTCGATCTGGGCGTTGAGGCTGCGCAGGTCGTCGTCGGCCCACCGCTGCGCCGCCGCCAGGACGTCGGCACTGATACGCAGCGGATAGGCCTTCTTCTCACTCATCAGTACAGCGAACCGGTGTTGACGACGGGCTGGGTGCCGCGGTCGGAGCACAGCACGGTGAGCAGGTTACCGACCATCTGCGCCTTGCGCTCTTCATCCAGCACCACCACGCCGCTCTTCTGCAGTTCGGACAGCGCCATTTCGACCATGCCCACCGCGCCGGCCACGATGCGCGTGCGCGCGGCGATCACCGCGTTGGCCTGCTGGCGCTGCAACATCGCCTGGGCGATTTCCGGCGCGTAGGCGAGGTGGCTGATGCGCGCGTCGATGACCTGCACGCCGGCGTCGGCCAGGCGTTCGGCCAGTTCGTTCTTCAGGTGCTGGGAAATCTCGCTGGCATGGCTGCGCAGCGCCAGCTGGCCTTCCTCGTGCTGGTCGTAGGGATAGCTGGTGGCCATCGCGCGCAGCGCCGATTCGGACTGGATGTGCACGAAGCTCTCGTAGTCGTCGACGTTGTAGACCGCCTCGGAGGCATCGACCACCTGCCACACGATCACCGCGGCGATCTCGATCGGGCTGCCATCCAGCTCGTTGACCTTCAGCCGGCCGGATTCGAAGTTGCGCACGCGCTGGCTGATCTTCTTCTTGCCGTAGAAGGGGTTGTTCCAGCGCAGGCCGTTGTCCTTGACCGTGCCGACGTAGCGGCCGAACAGGTTCAGCACCGCCGCCTGGTTCGGCTCGAGCATGTACAGCCCGGCCAGCACGAAGATGCCGATGGCGCAGGCGGCGATCGCCGGCACCAGCGCCCAGCCCGGCGCATGCCCGGTCGGCACCAGCACCATGACCCAGGCCGAGAGCAGGAAGACGGCGATCATCGCCACGATCAGCGGGATGCCGGGCAGGGACTTCAGGGGCTGCTCTTTCATGACGGGGCTTCCTTGTAGGTTCGACAGGACGATATCAAATTGATATCAGTCCGCAAGTGCCCCGCGCTGAGGGGGTGGGTGGAGCGAGGCGCGTGAAGGCCCAGCCGGTAGAATTGGCGCCCCTCTTCGCCTCGCTGGAACCGCCATGACCACCCTCGGCACCCCGCTGTCCCCTTCGGCCACCCGTGTCCTGCTGCTGGGGTCGGGCGAGCTGGGCAAGGAGGTGGCGATCGAACTGCAGCGCTTCGGCGTGGAGGTCATTGCCGCCGACCGCTATGCTGATGCGCCGGCGATGCAGGTCGCGCACCGCTCGCACGTGCTGGACATGCTCGACGCGATGGCCCTGCGCGAGCTGATCGCCCGCGAGCAGCCGCACCTGATCGTGCCGGAGATCGAGGCGATCCATACCGAGACGCTGGTGCAGCTGGAGCAGCTGCATGGCCAGCGCGTGATCCCGACCGCGCGCGCCGCGCGCCTGACCATGGACCGCGAAGGCATCCGCCGACTGGCCGCCGAAACGCTCGGCCTGCCGACCTCGCCGTACCGCTTCGTCGACACCCACGAGGAATACCGCGCCGCGGTGCAGGCCATCGGCCTGCCGTGCGTGGTCAAGCCGGTGATGTCCTCCTCGGGCAAGGGCCAGAGCACGCTGCGCCACGCCTCGGACATCGACGCCGCGTGGGAATACGCGCAAACCGGCGGGCGCGCGGGTGCCGGGCGCTGCATCGTGGAGGGCTTCATCGATTTCGAATACGAGATCACCCTGCTCACCGTGCGCCACGCGGGCGGCACGTCGTTCTGCGATCCGATCGGCCACTGGCAGCAGGATGGCGACTACCGTGAAAGCTGGCAGCCGCAGCCGATGTCGGCGCTGGCACTGCAGCGGGCGCAGGAGATCTCGCGCGCGATCACCGACGAGCTCGGCGGCTGGGGCCTGTTCGGCGTGGAGCTGTTCGTGCGCGGCGACGAGGTGTGGTTCAGCGAAGTCTCGCCGCGTCCGCACGACACCGGGCTGGTAACGCTGGCCTCGCAGGAACTGAGCGAATTCGCGCTGCATGCGCGCGCGATCCTGGGCCTGCCGATCCCGACCATCCGCCAGCTCGGCCCGTCGGCGTCGTGCGCGATGCTGGCGCATGGCGAAGGCGTGCCGCGTTTCGAACACGTGGACGTGGCGCTGTCCAAGCCGGGCACGGCGCTGCGCCTGTTCGGCAAGCCGAGCGTGCACGGCCACCGCCGCGTGGGCGTGACGCTGGCGCGCGCGGACAGCATCGACGCGGCGCGCGCGCTGGCGCGCGAGGCGGCCGAGGCGATCGGGATCCATCTGGACGCGTAAGCCGCGTCCGTCGCGCGGGTAAAACCGCTCCGGGCGGCGGGAGTCACCGCCGCCCGTCGCCTTACTTCACGTCCACCCACACCAGGTGGTGGTCACTGCCATCGGCGATCGCCGCATGCGCATCGCTGCTCGCAGGCCAGAACACCCCGCTGCCGATGTACTGGAAGCCGCTCGACGGCAGCACGTAATCCAGCCGCATCGCGCCGGCCTTCGGGCCGAAGTCGCCGGTGACCTGCGCGGGCGCGCCGCGATGGGCGATGCCCTTGGCCGCATAGGCCTTCGCCGCCTCCTCGCCACCCGCGCTGACCGGCGTGGGATAGCGCAGCACGCGCGGATGCTCGATCAGTTCGACGATGGCCTCATGGCGGCCATCGCCATCCACCGGGTCGTTGTTGAGGTCGCCCAGGATGACGAAGCGTGCGTCGGCCGCCAGCCCGCCGCAGCGGCCGGCGTCGTCGCACAGCCAGGTCGCCGCATTGCCGGAGAGGTAGTCCTGCCACAGGCGGATCTCGTCATGGTTGCGCGCCGCGTTGCGCTTCTCCTTGCCGTCGAACACCGGCGGGGTGGGATGCGCGACCAGCATGTGCACCACGCCCTTGGGCGTGCGCACCGGCACGTCCCAATGCGACTTCGACGACAGCCGCAGCTGCGACCACACCGCATCGTTCCAGAACGGCTTGCCGGTAGCCGGCACGGTCGGGCGCAGCGCACCGGGCATCGCGCTCCACTTCAACAACTGAAAGCTGCGCACGGCCGCTTCGTCGATGGGGTACTTCGACAGGACGAGCATGCCGTACTGGCCCGGGTGCAGGCCGTAGCCCCAAGCGTCGTTGCCGCGGTTGCGGCCGTTGCCGCCGACCTCGCCGTTGTTGTCCAGGTCCAGCCCGCTCGGCACGCCGGTATTCACCGGCGCGAGGTAGCGGTACGGGTAGCGCAGTGGTTCGCCGCCGCCGGGCTGGGCGACTTCCAGGTAGCGGTGCTGGAACAGGTCGGCGGCGCGGTGCGCGTCGTCGTAGTCGAATTCGTTGAGAAGCACCATGTCCGGGCGCGCGTTCTGCAGCACCGCGGCGATCTTGCGCGCGTGCGCGCTGTCGCCTTCCAGTTCGGCGATGAGCCCGCCGGCCTCGTCCGAATACAGCGAGGTGTTGTACGTCGCCAGCCGCAGCGGTGCATTGGCATCGACGGTCGCGGCGGCGGTCTCGGTGGCCGGGGTGGCGGCGGGCTGGTGGGCGCACGCGGCGCACAGCAGGGACAGGGCGAGGAGCAGGGCGGGTCGGATCATGCGCGGATTGTGGCACGCGCCTGGCGACAGGCGGATGTCGGGATCGGGCGGCTCAGGCGCCGATATCCACCGCGCCCCAGGTGCTGGCGAAGTCGCGCCATTGGCGGCCGTCGTAGGCCTCCAGGCCATGGAAGCGGCGCTTGTAATCCATCTTGCCGTGACCGCGGATCCAGTAGCCGAGGTAGACGTGCTCCAGCCCGTCGCGCCGCGCCCATTCGATCTGCAGCAGGATCGCCAGCGTGCCGAGGCCGCGCGCGGCGGCATCCGGTGCGTAGAACGTATAGACCGCCGAGAGCGCGCGCTCGGTGACGTCGGTGACGGCCACCGCCAGCAGGCGACCCCGATGGCCCGGCGCGGACGGCTCGCGGATTTCCAAAAAGCGCCCGTGCGACCACGCGCCGATCAGGAACTGGTCGAACTCGCGCGGGCCATGGTCGTCCATGCCGCCGCCGGGATGGCGATGGCGCAGGTATTCGGTGTAGAGCGCGAGCTGCTCGTCGGTGCGCTGCGCGGCGACGATGCGGCTGTTCAAGCCGGCGTTGCGCGCCAGGCAGCGGCGCTGGCTGCGGTCGGGGCGGAACTGCTGCACGGGGATGCGCACCGGCACGCAGGCCTGGCACTGCTCGCAGTGCGGGCGATAGACGAGGTCGCCGGAACGACGGAAACCCCACGCCAGCGCCTGCGGATAGATCGAGCCGAGGCGCGGGTCGTGCGGATCCAGCACGAGGTCGCGCGCGAGGCGGTCCGGCCAGTAGCCGCATGCGTGCTGGCCGGTCTGGAACAGGCGCAGGTCGTCGCGGTTGTCGGCGTGGATGGCCATGCGGAAAGAATAGCGCCTGCGGCGCGAAGGCGGGCGGCGGCTGTCCGCTGGATGAATGCGGCCGGGTGCGCGTCAACCTCGTGCGCCGCCGCCCGTTGATGTCAGCGATGGCGCGATCACGACGCGCGTCGGATCCCGGGCAGCGGCCCGGGGTCACTCGAATCCCCAACGGAGCAAGTCCATGACCTACCGCAAGCCCCTCATCGTCCTGGCCGTGCTGGCCGCCCTGAGCAGCGCCTCCGCCTTTGCCGTCGACATGCCGCCGGCCGATGGCGGCAAGCATGGCCTGGCCAAGCTCGATACCAATGGCGACGGCGCCGTCGACCGCAGCGAGGCGGCCAAGGTGCCGTACCTGGCGCAGAACTTCGACAAGCTCGACAAGAACAAGGACGGCAAGCTGACGCCGGACGAGCTGCCCAAGCGCGGCGAGTTCCGCCGCGGCGGCCACGACGCGATGGCCAAGCTCGACACCAACAAGGACGGCCGCATCAGCCGCGAGGAAGCCAAGGCCGACCCGAAGTTCGCCGAGCGTTTCGACAAGATGGACGTCAACAAGGACGGCTATGTCGACAAGGCCGACTTCGAAGCGCGTATGAAGCAGTCGCGTGACGAATGGTTCACCGCCGCCGACACCGACAAGGACGGCAAGCTGAGCAAGGCCGAGTTCGACGCGGCCGCCGCCAAGCGCCCGCCGTTCGGCCACGGCCCGCGTGGCGACCATGGCCCGCGCGATGGCAAGCACGCCGGCAAGCCGGTGCCGCCGCCGGCCGACGCGGCGAAGTAAACCGCAATACGCAACTCTGGCGCCGATCGACGACGCCCCGCGCAGCGATGCGCGGGGCGTTTTTCATGCGATCAGAAGACGCCGTGGACGTGCAGCGTCCATAGCGCGGTGGCCAGCACGAACACGTTGGACCACAGCACCGCCGGGCGGCCGAAGGTGCTCTGGTAGATCCAGCTCGGCCGGCTGCGGCCATGCCGCGCGGCATCGCGCGCCAGCATCGGGCGCATCACCCGCGGCAGCGTCACCAGGCATTGGTAATTCACCACCATCATGCCGGCGCCGAGCGCGCCGAGTGTCCACCACACGCCCGCGCCGCCCAGGCTCAGCAGCAGCGTGGGCACGCAGGCGGCCGCGGCGGTAAGCATCATCAGGCGCACGAGGCGGCGGATCCGTATGCGCTCGGCCTCGTGCTCTGCGTAGGTGAGCAGGTAGAAGCCACTGGCGTAGGTGGTGACGAAGCCGACCGCCAGCGCAATGCCGATCACGCTCCACGCCTCCACCGGAATGGCGCCGGCGCGCGCGAACATCGCCGCGCCGAGCGAGCCGAGCGCGGTGCCGCCCGACAGCGCGGACACGCCCAGGCTGCCGCCCAGCTTGGAGGCCCCGCTGGCCGTGCCCAACCCGGCGCCGAGCGTGGCGGCCGCCAGCGTGGTGCCGGCCACGCCTGGCGCGGCGATCAACGCGGCCGACATCACCGCCGCGGCGAACGCCGCCCCCGGCGCGCTGCTGCGCGCGAATTCACCGAAGCGCACCAGCATCTGCGTGCGCACCGCGGCGCGCGCACGCGACAGGCGCTTGCGCACGGCCGCGTCGCTGAGCCCGAGCAGCTGCGCCACCTGCTGCGAACTCTGGCCTTCGCGGTAGTAGAGCAGCAGCGTCTCGCGGCTCTCTTCCGGCAGTGCGGAAATCAGTTCCTCGGCGGCGAGTTCCTCTTCGACGCGTTGCAGCTGCTCGGCCGGCGACAAGCCCGGATCGGCCGCCATGCCGATCGCCATTTCGGCCGCCTCGCCCGACAGCGGGCGGTGGCGCTGCGCGCGCAGCCAGTCGCGGGCGAGGTTGCGGGTGATCTGCCGCAGCCACGGCAGGAAGCTGGCGTGGTTGTGCAGGCGGGAGAGCTGCTGCCAGGCGCGCAGGAAGGCTTCCTGCGCGATGTCCTCGCTGGCGGCGACATCGCGGGTGATGGCCAGCGCGATGGCAGTCACCGTGTTCTGGCAGGCGCCGACGATGCGTCCATAGGCCTGCTGGCAGCCGGCCGCCGCGGTGGGCAGTTCGCGCTGCAACATGGTCTCGAGCGTTTCGGCGTTCATGGCGGACTCCTTCCGGGTTCCCTGCCATGACGTCCAGGCGGCGCGGATGTGACCGCCGGCGGCGCGGGCGCCGCCCGGGCGGTCAATGCGCTGGCTGGATGCGCACGCGCGAGGGGTCTTCCTGTTCCTGTTCCTGCGGTTCGGCCGGCGGCGTGGCGGCCGGTGCGGTGGGCGCGGCCGCGGGCGCGCTGGCAGGCGCGGGCGCCGGCGGGGCCGCCGGGCGCGAGGCGTTGTGGCGCACCATGATGAACAGCGCGACCGCGCCGATCACCACCAGCAGGCCGATGCGGATGCGCCACGCCCAGTTGCGCGCGCCGCCCTTGGCTTCCGGCGCATCGGCGAAGGCGTATTCGGCGAACGGCACGTCGCGGCGCGTGGTGTCGAGCAGGCGCGCCTCGCGCAGCAGTTCGCGCGCACGCGGCTGGTCGTCCGCATGCACCACCCATACGGTGGGATGGCCCTGTGGGTTGCCTTCCTCGAGATAGCTGAACTGGCCGCTGCGGCGGCTGCGGTAGGAGCGGCCGTTGCTCAGGCGCACGTCGATGCCGGCGTCGCGCAGCAGCTTGGCCACGCCCTCGGCGGTTTCGACACGCTGGCTGCTGAAGATCTTGCGCATGGGTCAGTCCTTGGCCGGCACGGCGTGGGCCTGGCCATCAGGCACGACACGGATCAGGCCTTCCTGCGAGGTGCTGGCCACCAGCACGCCGTCGCGGGTGAAGAACTGGCCGCGCGCCAAGCCGCGCGAACCCTGCGCGGTGGGGCTGTCGAGCGAGTAGAGCAGCCAGTCGTCGGTGCGGAACGGGCGATGGAACCACAGCGCGTGGTCGAGCGAGGCCATCTGCACGCCGGGCGTGTAGTAGCTGATGCCGTGCGGGAAGGTCGAGGTGCCGAGCAACTGGAAATCCGAGGTGTAGGCGAGCAGGGCGCGGTGCAGGCCCTGGTCGTCGCCCACCGGGTCGCTCAGGCGCAGCCACATCTGCTGGAACGGCGGGCGCTTGGGCGGGTTGAGTTCGTCGCGCGGGAACACGTGGCGGAATTCGAACGGGCCACCGCGCGAGAGCCAGCGCTGCACCTTCACCGGCAGCTTCTCCAGCACTTCCGGCGCCAGCGGCGGGGTCGGCGCGATGTCCTCCGGCTGCGGCACGTCGGGCATGCGCGACTGGTGTTCGGCGCCGTCCTCGTGTTCCTGGAAGGAGGCCGCGCAGAAGAAGATCACCTTGCCGTGCTGGATCGCGGTGACGCGGCGCACGGAAAAGCTGCCGCCGTCGCGCGTGCGGTCCACGTCGTAGACGATGGGCGCTTCGATGTTGCCGGCGCGCAGGAAGTAGGCGTGCAGCGAATGCGCCTGGCGGCCGTTCTCCACCGTGGCCTGGGCGGCGGCCAGCGCCTGCCCCAGCACCTGCCCGCCGAACACGTACTTGGTGCCGATGTCGCGGCTCTGGCCGCGGAACAGGTTGTCCTCCAGCCGCTCCAGCGAGAGCAGGCTGATCAGTTCGGAGACGACGGGTTCGGCGGTGTCGGACAAGGTCGGGGCCTGCATGGCGATAGGCGCCGATTATAGCGGGGACGCCCCGCCGGGCCCGGCCTCAGGCCGGTTTGCGCAGGCGCGCGCCCAGCGCCTGCAGGGCGGCCTGGGCGTCGTCGGTGTACCAGGCCTCGACGAAGCGGTCGAGCTGGATCAGCTCCGGCGCCAGCGCCTCGCGCAGGTCGGCGCGGGCGACGTCACGGGTGTGCAGCATCGGCTGGCGCGGCAGGCGCAGCAGGTCCTGCAGCCAGGCGATGGCGCGCGCCACCACCAGCTCGCCGTCGACCAGTTCGTCCACCAGCCCGAACTGCACCGCCTGTTCGGCCGGCACCATCTCGCCGGCCACCAGCAGGCGTTCGGCGCGATGCGGGCCCACCACGCGCCGCAGCAGGCGCTGGATGCCTTCCGGCGCGGCCAGGCCCACCTGCACCTCGTTCAGGCCGATGGCATACGGGCGGGCGGTGTCCACGCTGCGCGCCATGATGCGGTAGTCGCAGCACAGCGCCAGCACGCAACCGCCGGCCGGCGCATGGCCGGTGAGCGCGGCGACCACCGGGATGCGGGCTTCGGCCAGCGTTTTGGCGGCGCCGAAGAAGGCCTGCCAGCTGTCGAGCAGCTTGCCCTTGTCGGTCCCGTGCGAGAGCAGGTAGGGCACGTCCAGGCCGCCGGAGAAGATGTGCGGCGCGCCGGACAGCACGATGGCGTGCCTGTCGTCGGCCTGCGCCTGGTTGATCGCGCCGATGAGCTCGCGGCACAGCGCGGTATCCAGGGCGTTGGCCGGCGGCCGCGCCAGGCGGATCTCGCGGATGTCGGCGTGGTCTTGGATCTCGATGCTCATGACGGGCTCCTGGCGGCTGTGGCTATGATAGTCGGCATGAACACGACCCGCCTGCTGTGCCTTCTCGCCGTCCTCGCCGGTGCTGCCGCGGCGACGACCGTCCATGCCGCACCCGCGAAGGCGTGCGTTCCGCAGTTCCGCGCGGGTTGGGTGCGCCTGCCGCCCGCGCCGTCGACGCCGATGGCCGCCGGCTTCGGCACCTTCGTCAACGATTGCGCGCAGCCGGCCGCGGTGGCGTCGGCCAGCAGCCGCGGGTTCGATGACGTCTCGCTGCACGAATCGGTGCAGGTGGATGGCGTGAACCGCATGCGCGAGGTGGAGAAGCTGGCGTTGCCGGCGAACGGCCAGGTCACGCTCGCGCCGGGCGGCCTGCACCTGATGCTGATGCAGCCGAAGCAGGCGCTGGTGGAAGGCGCCAGCGTGCCGGTCACCTTCAAGCTCGAAGACGGGCGCAGCATCGAGGCGACGCTGCAGGTGCGCAAGACCGCGCCCTGAGCAGGCGCGGTACGCGGCGCGGCCTCAGGTCGAGGCCGCGCGGATCGGCTCGGGCAGCGGTGCGCTCTTGCCGGTCTGGGTGTCCATCCACACCACCACCACGTTGCCGTCCGAGTACAGCACGCTGTCGTCTGCCTGGTCGACGATGCGATGGCCGATGGTGACGCTGCTGTTGCCCAGGCGTTCGACGAACAGCTCGACCACGATGTCGTTCGGCCACACGATCGGGCGGCGATAGTTGACGTTGGTCGCCGCCACCACCGGCGCGATGCGATCGGTCATCGACACGCCCGGCACGCCGAGCATCCAGCGCACGCGCGCCTCCTCCAGGTAGGAGATGTACTTGGCGTTGTTGACGTGGCCCATGCTGTCCATGTCACGCCAGCGCACGCTGATCGGGACGCGGGCGAGGATCTTGTGCGGGGTGCTGCCGGTATCGCTCATCAGGAACTCTTCTTGCGGGTGGTCTTGGCGGGGGCTTTCTTCGCGGTCTTCGCGGCCTTGGCCGCGGCCTTGGCTTCCTTGGCCGCCGCTTCGCGTTCGCTCTTGCGTGGCGGCAGCGCGGAAGGCTTGTTCGCCACTGCGGCGGGCCGGCTCGGGCGCGTGCTCACCGAAGGCAGCATCTTGGCCAGGAACTGGCCGGTGTACGAACCCGGATGCGCGGCCACGTCTTCCGGCGTGCCGGTGACGAGGATGCTGCCGCCGCGATGACCGCCTTCCGGGCCGAGGTCGACGACCCAGTCCGCCGTCTTGATGACGTCCAGGTTGTGCTCGATCACCACCACCGTGTTGCCCTCGTCGCGCAGCTTGTGCAGCACGGCCAGCAGCGCCTCGATGTCGTGGAAGTGCAGGCCGGTGGTCGGCTCGTCGAGGATGTACAGCGTGCGGCCGGTGTCGCGGCGCGAGAGTTCCTTGGAGAGCTTCACGCGCTGCGCCTCGCCGCCGGAGAGCGTGGTCGCGCTCTGGCCCAGCTTGACGTAGCTCAGGCCCACGTCGACCAGGGTTTCCAGCTTGCGCGCGATCGACGGCACCGGCTCGAACAGGTTCAGCGCATCCTCGACGGTCATCTCCAGCACGTCGTTGATGTTGTAACCCTTGTAGAGGATCTCCAGCGTCTCGCGGTTGTAGCGCTTGCCGCCGCAGATGTCGCAGGGCACGTAGACGTCGGGCAGGAAGTGCATCTCCACCTTGATCATGCCGTCGCCCTGGCACGCCTCGCAGCGGCCGCCGCGCACATTGAAGCTGAAGCGGCCGGCCGAATAGCCGCGCGCGCGCGCTTCGGGCACCTGCGCGAACAGCTCGCGCAGCGGCGTGAACAGGCCGGTGTAGGTGGCCGGGTTGCTGCGCGGGGTGCGGCCGATCGGCGACTGGTCGATGTCCACCACCTTGTCGAACAGGTCCAGGCCATCGATTTCGCCGTACGGCGCCACCGGGTGCGAGGCGCCGTTGATCTCGTTGGCGGCCAGCGAGAACAGCGTGTCGTTGATCAGCGTCGACTTGCCCGAGCCGGACACGCCGGTGATGCAGGTCAACAGGCCGGCCGGGATGTCCAGGTCCACGTCCTTGAGGTTGTTGCCCTTGGCGCCGCGCAGGTGCAGCGTCATCTTCGGGTTCGGCTTGTGGCGCTGCTTGGGGATCTCGATGGCGCGCTTGCCCGACAGGTACTGGCCGGTGAGCGAGCGCGGCGAATCGAGCAGGTCCTGCAGGCTGCCCTGGCCGACGATCTCGCCGCCGTGCACGCCGGCGCCGGGGCCGATGTCCAGCACGTAGTCCGCCAGGCGGATCGCATCCTCGTCATGCTCGACGACGATGACGGTGTTGCCGAGGTCGCGCAGGCGGGTGAGGGTGCCCAGCAGGCGTTCGTTGTCGCGCTGGTGCAGGCCGATGGATGGCTCGTCGAGCACGTACATCACGCCGACCAGGCCGGCGCCGATCTGGCTGGCCAGGCGGATGCGCTGCGCTTCGCCGCCGGAAAGCGTGTCCGCCTTGCGCTCGAGGGTGAGGTAATCCAGGCCCACGTCGACCAGGAAGCCGAGGCGCTCGGCGATTTCCTTGACGATCTTGGCGGCGATCTCGCCCCGCCAGCCCGGCAGGTGCAGGTGCTTGAAGAAGTTCAGCGCCTCGTCCACCGGCAGCACGACCAGGTCGGGCAGCGGGCGGTCGGCGACGAACACGTTGCGCGCGGCCTTGTTCAGGCGTGCGCCATGGCAGTCCGGGCAGGCGCGCTCGCTGATGTACTTGCCGAGTTCTTCCTGCACCGCCGGCGATTCGGTCTCGCGGTAGCGCCGTTCCAGGTTCGGGATGATGCCCTCGAAGCGGTGCTTGCGCTGGGTGCGCCCGCCCGACTCGGTGAAGTAGGTGAAGGTGATCACTTCCTCGCCGCTGCCGAACAGCACGGCCTCGCGCACGGCCGCCGGCAGCGACTGCCACGGCGCGTCCACGTCGAACTTGTAGTGCTTGGCCAGCGAGGCGATGAGCTGGAAGTAGTACGCGTTGCGGCGGTCCCAGCCGCGCACGGCGCCGGCCGACAGCGACAGCTCCGGGTGCACTACCACGCGCTCGGGGTCGAAGAACTCGGCCATGCCCAGGCCGTCGCAGCTCGGGCAGGCGCCCATCGGCGCGTTGAACGAGAACAGGCGCGGCTCCAGCGCCGGCAGCGAGTAATCGCACACCGGGCAGCTGTACTTGGAGGAGAACAACTGCGCGTTGGCCTTCTCGTCGTCCAGCGACTGCACGGCGGCCATGCCGTCGCCCAGCTTGAGCGCGGTCTCGAACGATTCGGCCAGGCGCTGCTTGATGTCCTCGCGCGGGCGGAAGCGGTCGATTACCGCCTCGATGGTGTGCTTCTGGCGCAGCGCCAGCGACGGCACCGCGTCGATCTCGTACAGCTCGCCGTCCACGCGCACGCGCACGAAACCCTGCGCGCGCAGCTGCTCGAACACCTGCGCGTGCTCGCCCTTGCGGTCGCGGATCACCGGCGCCAGCAGCATGTAGCGCTGTTCCGGGTCGAGCGTGAGCACCTGGTCGACCATCTGGCTGACGGTCTGCGCCTCCAGCGGGTAGCCGTGGTCCGGGCAGCGCGGCTGGCCGACGCGGGCGTACAGCAGGCGCAGGTAGTCGTAGATCTCGGTGATCGTGCCGACGGTGGAGCGCGGGTTGTGCGAGGTCGACTTCTGCTCGATGGAGATCGCCGGCGACAGGCCTTCGATGTGGTCCACATCGGGCTTCTCCATCACGCTGAGGAACTGCCGGGCATAGGCCGACAGCGACTCCACGTAACGACGCTGGCCTTCGGCGTAGATGGTGTCGAACGCCAGCGACGACTTGCCCGAGCCCGACAGGCCGGTGATGACGATCAGCTTGTCGCGCGGCAGGTCGAGATCGATGTTCTTGAGATTGTGCGTCCGCGCGCCGCGGATGCGGATGTAATCCAGCGCCATTCGTTCCTCTGGAGCGAGAGCTTTCGAGCGGGGGGAGGTGGCCCCGGCGGGCCAATAGGGAAGCGTATCGACTGGGGCAGGCAGGGGCAAATCGCCGCAGCGGTCATTGTCACCGGCGCTGTCTCAGGTTCTGCGACATGGGGGCGGGGCGGGCAAAAGACAAAGGGCGCCCTCGCGGGCGCCCCGTGTCCGCCAACATGCGCGGGCCTGACTACTTCAGCACGGTGAAGGTCATCCGGCGGTTGCGCGCGCGGCCCGCCTCGGTGGCGTTGTCGGCGATGGGCTGGGAGGCGCCGTAGCCCTTGGCCAGCAGGCGATCTGCCGGCACCGCCTGGGCCACGAGGGCGGAGACGACCGCCTCGGCCCGGGCGCGGGACAAGGCCTCGTTGGCCGCGGCGTCGCCGCTGTCGTCGCTGTGCCCGCCGACTTCGACCCGGGTGCCCGCCGGGGCGGCACGCAGGGCGGTGGCGGCCTGGGCGAGCAGGTCGGCATTGTCGGCGGTCAGCGTGGCCGAGCCGCTGGCGAAGCGGATCGTCGACTGGTTGAGGGCCTGCACCAGGTCCTCGGCGCCGAAGCCCGGCTTGAGGGTGGACAGCGCCGCCATCGCCCGGTCCCACAGCCCTTCGCTGCGGAAGTCCGGGAAGGCGCGGGTGACGTCGTCGCTCAGGCTGAAGCGGGCTGCTTCCGGCAGCGCGCGGGTGTCCAGCTGCAGGTGGTCGCCTTCCAGGGCCAGCTTCACGTCGCCGCCGCGCAGGCTTGGCAGTAGCTGCAGCAGGCGATCCATCCAGCCGGCCGGGGCCAGGGTCGGGTCGACCAGCAGGCCATCGCGCACTTTATCGGTGCCGAACACGGCGCTCAGCGCTTCGACCAGCCGCTGCTTTTCCTGCGCGCTGGCCAGCTGGCCGGTGACTTCGGCGCGGCCACCCAGCGTCTGCAGCGTGACGTGGGGGAGCGGGGCGCTGGCGGGCGACTGAGCCGCAGTGGGCGCTTCGGCCGTTTTGAGGGGCGAGGGCGCGGCGGCATCGCGGCCTGGCTGGCAGCTGCGCAGCAACAGCACGGCGGCGATCACCAGCGCGGCCACCCACAGCGCCACCCGGATCAAGCGGCCCAGGCCACGGCGATGCCGCGGTGGCAGCGGCTCTGGCATCGCGTCCGCCAGCAACTGGCGGCCCTGCGCGACCCAGCCGGCGACCGGCGCCGGGAGCTGGCCCAGGGACGCATTCGGACCGTCGAACTGGCGGATCACGCCCGGCAGCAGGGCGCCCAGCGCCGCGGTGGCCACCCCCGGGCTCAAGCCCACCCGGCGGGCGAGCGCGCTCAGCACCGGCAGGCCGAGCACGGACTCCACCTGCGCCGGGCGCATCGGGCCCGGTTCGCCCGCGCCCGGCGTGCGCCAGGCCTGCAGGGCCTGGCCCAGGCCGACGCCGCGCAGCCGCTCGGCAAAGCCGGCCATGCCGCCGCGGCGGTCGTCGAAGACCAGGGCGATGGCGGTGCCCAGCAGCTGCCGGGTCTTGGCGGCGTCCAGGCCGAAGCGGTCGGAAACTTCCTCTATGAGTTGGTCGAACATCGCGGGTGTCAGTCCTCGCTTGGCGTCCGGTCGGGGACGCCTGGCCGGTCCGGCACACCAGGCCGGACGGGGCGGGATTCTGGGAAGCGCGCCGGGGTGCCCGCCACGCGATTGCTGCATCGGTTGCGGTCCAGGGCGGGCGGGCGTTTGCCGGCGTTCAGGCGCCGGCCGGGGCCCCGTTTCAGGGCAGGGGGTGGTTTGACCCGAACACGCTGCGCGGGCTATCATCCCGAGTCTGTCCGTCCACAGGGCGGCAGGCATTCATAGAATAACTACAGAAGAGACACCCACATGTACGCAGTACTGGTCACCGGCGGTAAGCAATACCGCGTCGCGCAGGGCGAAACGCTCCGCGTGGAAAAGCTCGATGTCGAAGCCGGCAACGAGATCAAGTTCGACAACATCCTGATGCTCGGCGACAGCGACGGCATCAAGATCGGCGACGCCCTGAAGGCGCATAGGTAAACGGCAAGGGCGGCTAGCAACGAAGCGCGGACAACGTGCGCATCATCAAGTTCCGT
>NZ_LLXU01000122.1 GCF_001431645.1 Stenotrophomonas panacihumi
CCGGGGGCAGGCCCTTTCCGGGACCGTTGGCGACATGGATGTCGCCGACGAGCCCCCATGGATGGGTTCACGGCGTGTCCCGGAAAGGGCCTGCCCCCGGTCGCCGCGCGCCCAAAACGATCAAGCCGACGCTTTGAAACCTACTTGGGCTGCCGCACCGGCAAGGTGATCCGGAAAGCAGCCCCTTCCCCAGGCGCGCTATCCACATCGATCCGCCCATGGTGCTTGTTGATGATGCCGTAGGAGATCGACAACCCGAGCCCGGTGCCGCTACCGACCGGCTTGGTCGTGAAGAACGGATCGAAGATGCGCTGCTGGATATCGGCCGGGATGCCCGGCCCGGTATCGCGGAACTCGATCCACACCTGGTCACCTTCCACCCCGGTGCTCACCGTGATCGTCCCGCGCTCGGCGATGGCCTGCCCTGCGTTGAGCAGCAGGTTCATGTACACCTGGTTGAGCTCGGAAGGCAGCGCCTCCACCAGCGGCAGCTCCCCGTACTGGCGCTCCAGCGTCACCTTGTACTTCAGCTCGTTCCAGATGATGTTGATCGTGGACTCCAGCCCCGCATGCAGGTCCACCAGCTTCCACGACTCCGAACGATCCGAATACGAGAAGTCTTTCAGGTCGCGCACGATCCGCGTCACCCGCTCGATCCCCTCGCGCGACTCCGCCATCAACTGCGGCAGGTCGCCGGCAATGAAATCGATGTCCGCGCGGCGCCGGATATCGTCGATCTCCGGGATCAGCGCCTTCGGATCCGGCGCCCGCAGCGCCCGCTCGTACGCCTCGATCAGCGTGAACAGGCTGCGCAGGTACTCCTGCAGGCTGCCCAGGTTCGAATGCACGTAACCGATCGGATTGTTGATCTCGTGCGCCACGCCCGCCGCCAGCTGGCCGATGGACGCCATCTTCTCCGACTGCAGCAGCTTGTCCTGCGCACCGTTCAAGCGCATGTACGCCTGGCGCAGCTCCGCATGGCGCTGCTCCAGCTCGCGCTCGTAATCTTCCTGCCCCTCGATATTGTGGAACAGCGCCAGGAAGAACTCCTGGCCGATCGCCCCGTAGTGGTACAGGTGCGCGATCACGATGCGCTCGCCGATCGGCAGGCTGCCCGACCAGCTTCCGCTGGTGCGCGCCTGGCTCAACGCCCCGCCCGGCAACACCTGCGCGATGCGCTCGGCGAACGTGCTGCCGTCGCGCGGATCACGGCACAGGCTGGCGCGGGCAATCGCGTTGGCGAATACCAGCTCGCCATCGCCACGGAACAGCAGCAGGCCTTCCTGCATCCGTTCGCTGAACGCCTGCAGGATGTCCTGCGAGGGCAGCAAGGTGGGTTCGAAATACATGCGGTCGTGCACGGCGCTTCGCATCTGCTACGGCAGCCCAATATACGACGAAGGCCCGCGGGCCGGGGCGCGGGGCCCCTGGCGGCGGGCCAGGCAAGGGGTTCGCGTCCGCTTCGGGACGCGCGGCGGCGCTTCAGGCCACCGCGATGGAACGGCTCGCGGTGAGCGTATCGCTCTGCCCGCGCGCATCGTAGGCCGGCGCGCTTTCGGTGCGGCCGAGGTGGCGCAACGCCCAGTTGACCTCGCGACGACGACGCGCCAGCAGCGCCCCGTTCGCCCGGTTGGCCTCGGCCAGCTCGCGCAGCCGCGCCTCGGCGCCCTCGGGCACCTCGCGCTCAAGCACGCGCAGCGCCTCGATCTTGTCCTGGGTGGCGCGGATCAGCCCCTCGACATCGTGGTCGATCAGGGCCTGGCGCTCACCCGCCAGGGCGTCGCCCAGGCGCTGCAGGGCATCGCTCATGGGGCTCATCCGGCCAGCTGCTGGTCCATATCGATCATGCGGCTGGCGATTGCATCCGGGTTGATCTGGTAGGAGCCGTTCTGCAGCGCGTCGCGCACGGCCTGCACGCGGCCCTGGTCGATCGCCGGGGCGCTCGACAGTTCCTTCTGCAGGGTCTGCAGGCCGGTCGCCTCGCCGGTCAGGCGCAGGCTGTCGCTGGCCTCGATCGCCGACGCGGCGCCCGAACGGTCGGCGCCGGCACTGGAAATCTTGCCGGCCACGGTGCCAGTCCGCAGGGTCGCGGCGGCGGGCAGGCTACCTTCGATCTTCTGGGTCATGGTGGTATTCCTCTACGGTTCGCAGGGTATAACGACCGCCTGCGGGGAAACTTTAGAAATAAATCAGGAAATTCCTGACGCCACGGTCTCAACGAGAGACCACTACCGCCCCGCTATCGTCCACCACGCCCTGCACGACCTTGCGCGAGGAGCTGTTCTCGACCGAGACGCGCTCGTTGCGCCCCGCATCGCCCAGCGCCCGGCCGCTCATGCGCACCTCCAGGCCGTCGCGCCGCGACACCAGCGCCACCGTGTCGCCCCGGCGCACCAGGCGCTGGGCGACCAGGTCGCTGGCGGCCAGCACGGTGCCGGCGGGCAGCACGCGGCGGGCGCTGCGGCCCAGCGCGTCGGCCGGATCGGCCAGCACCGCGCCGACGATCCGCGCCGCATCGCGCCGCTCCACGCTGATATCGGCCACGTCCAGCGTTTCTCCAGCGGCGATGCCGCGGTTGAGCACCAGCACGTCCTGGGTGCGGCGCACCTTCACCGGCACGAACAGGCGCCAGCCGGTGGCCTGCGGGCAGCCCACCTCCACGGTGTTGCCGTTGGCCGGCTGCGCCGACAGCGGCACCGGGCAGGCCGGCATGCGCAGGCCGGCGTCCAGCGTGGTCTCGGCGTCGGCCGCGTCCACGCCCAGCGCGGCGATGGCCGCGGCGCGGATGCTCTCCACCGGCTGGAAGCCGTCGGCGAAGGCGGCCGTGGGCGCGAGGGCCATCAGGATGAGGATCAGGCGAATGTGGCGGCGCATTGGCAGCGCTCCAGGCGGAGTGACGCGGGCCACGCTGCAAGGGACATGCCAAAGACGGGAGCGGCCGCGGCAGCCCCGTGCGGGCCGCCTACGGGATCGCCCTCAAGTTCCCCGCCGCCCCTACCGATAACACCTACATGTCACATGACCTGCTGAACCGCATCGACCAACGCACCCGCCTGGCCGGCCACAACCGGCTGGCGCTGCTGCTGTTCCGCCTCGGCGGACGTCAGCTTTTTGGCGTCAACGTCTTCAAGGTGCAGGAAGTGCTGCGGCGCCCGGACCTGTTCCAGGTGCCCGGCCTGCCGAACGAGTTCGCCGGCGTGGCCGACGTGCGCGGGCGCTCGGTGCCGGTGCTGGACCTGGGTGTGGCCATCGGCCACCCCGAGCGCGCGCCCGGCAGCGAGGGCGCGCCCGGCTACCTGGTGGTGGCCGAGTTCAACCGCTCGGTGCAGGGCTTCCTGGTCAGCGGCGTGGAGCGCATCGTCAACATCGCGGTGGAGGACATCCACCCGCCGCCGGAGCTCGGCGCCGAGGCGACCTACCTCACCGCGGTGACGCGCTTCCAGGGCGAGCTGATCCAGGTCATCGACGTGGAAAGCGTGCTGGCCGACATCGCCCAGGTCGAGACCGACATCCAGATCGACCCGGCGCTGGCGCTGGAGACCGACCGCCAGCTGCAGGTGCTGGTGGTGGACGACTCGCGCGTGGCGCGCCAGCAGATCCGCAGCGTGCTCGACCAGCTCGGCGTCGGCGCCACCCTGCTTTCGGACGGCCGCCAGGCACTGGACCACCTCTTGCAGGTGCTGGCTGCCGGCGAGGACCCGGCCGAGCGCTATGCCATGGTCATCTCCGACATTGAAATGCCGGCGATGGACGGCTACACCCTGACGACGGAAATCCGGCGCCACCCGGGCCTGTCGGGCCTGTACGTGCTGCTGCACACTTCCTTGTCGGGCGTGTTCAACAACGCCATGGTCGAGCAGGTCGGCGCGAACGCCTTCGTCGCCAAGTACAGCGCCCACGAGCTGGCCGAGTACGTGCTCGAACGCCTACGCGAGGTCGCGGAGGCCTGATCCCGCGTTCCGGGAAGGCAGGCGCAGGGCCCGGACACCGGGTCTACGCCTGGCCCTCCCGCCCTCCTCCGGCCGCACGCGGCGGCCCCGGCCGTGCTTTCTGGCACAGCTCTTGCCTGTTCCCTGGCAACGATTTGCCGGAGCCAGGCCGTGTCCAATCCGATCGCTTCCTATCTGGGCGTGCATGCCGATGCGCTGCCGCTGCGTGAGCAGCGCATGCAGCTCATCGCCAGCAACCTCAGCAATGTCGATACGCCTGGGTACCGCGCCCAGGACCTGGACTTCAATGCCGCCCTGAAGGCGGCCGGCGCCGCGCGCGAGTCCGCCAGCGGCGATGGCATGGCCACGACCAGCGAAGGCCACATCCGCAGCGGCGAGATCGCCGGGCTCAACCCGTTCCAGATCACCCGCGAGGCGGACCAGCCCAGCCTGGACGGCAACACCGTCGACCCGGATGCCGAGCGCGCCGCCTATGGCCGCGCCGCGCTGGAATACCGCGCCTCGCTCAGCTTCCTCGAGTCGAAGGTCAAGAACATGCTCACCGCGATCACGGGGTCGTAAGCCATGAGCAACCTGCCCAT
Organism: Stenotrophomonas panacihumi; assembly: GCF_001431645.1. Taxonomy (GTDB): domain Bacteria; phylum Pseudomonadota; class Gammaproteobacteria; order Xanthomonadales; family Xanthomonadaceae; genus Stenotrophomonas_A; species Stenotrophomonas_A panacihumi. The sequence goes on from NZ_LLXU01000122.1 coordinate 4,532, forward strand.
TTTCGATGTCGCCGGTTCCGCGCTGCAGGCGCAGTCCGTGCGCATGAGCACCATCGCATCCAACCTGGCCAACGCCGATTCGGTGGCCGGCTCGGCCGATGCCGCCTACAAGCCGATCGAGCCGATCTTCCAGGCCACGCCCAACGCGCAGGACCCGAGCCTGACCGGGGTGAAGGTCAAGGAAGTCACCACCACCGGCGCGCCGCCGATCAAGCGCTACGAGCCCAGCCATCCGCTGGCCGACGCCGACGGCTACGTCTACTCGCCCGACGTGGACCCGGTCGCGCAGATGGTCAACCTGATTTCGGCCTCGCGTAACTACCAGGCCGGCGTGGAAGTCCTCAACACCGCCAAGGAACTGGCGTTGGCCACCCTGACGATGGGTCGCTGACCCTTCCCTCCTGCCCTGCATCGCCGCCGGAAACCCTCATGAGCACGATCGCCTCCGACATCTATTCGTCCCTCGGCCTCACCTCCAGCAGCACCACCACCAGCAAGGAAGAGTCGCTGGGCCAGGCCGATTTCCTGCGCCTGATGACCGAGCAGCTGCAGCACCAGGATCCGCTCAAGCCGATGGAGAACAGCGAGTTCCTCGGCCAGTTGGCGCAGTTCTCCACCGTGCAGGGCATCACCGACCTCAACACCACGGTCAACAGCTTCTCCAGCTCGCTCAGCAGCGACCAGGTGCTGCGCGGCGCGCAGCTGGTCGGCCACGAGGTGCTGGTGCCCTCGGCCAAGATGGCGCTGGAAGACACCGGCTCGGTCAGCGGCGTGGTCGCCGCGCCGAGCGCGGGCACGGTCAATTTCGACATCACCGACGCCAACGGCACCAAGGTCAAGACGATCAGCGTGCAGGCCAGCGCCGCCGGCGAAGTGAACTTCGAGTGGGACGGCACCGACGCCTACGGCAACCGCATGGCCGCCGGCACGTATTCGATCTCCGCCACCCACACCGATACCAGCGGCACCGACAGCACCATTTCCACCTACATCCAGGCCCCGGTCGAAAGCGTCACCGTCGGTTCCGACGGCCTGTACCTCAACCTCAAGGGGCTGGGCACCGCCCCGATCAGTTACGTGCTCCGCGTCAGCTGAGCCGGCACCCGCGCAACTTAGGAGTTCCCGATGGGCTTCAATACCTCGCTGTCCGGCATCAACGCCGCCAACGCCGACCTCAACGTCACGTCCAACAACATCGCCAACGTCAACACGACCGGCTTCAAGGAGTCGCGCGCCGAGTTCGCCGACATGTTCCAGAGCACCGCCTACGGCCTGTCGCGCAACGCGGTCGGCTCGGGCGTGCGGGTGAGCAACGTGGCCCAGCAGTTCTCGCAGGGCAACATCGACCCGACCGGGCGCAGCCTGGACCTGGCGATCTCCGGCGAAGGCTTCTTCACCATGTCGCAGAACGGCGAACGCCTGTATACGCGCGCCGGCAACTTCCAGACCGACGCCAACGGCTACGTGGTGAACCCGGAAGGCGCGCGCCTGCAGGTGTATGCGCCCAACACCAACGGCAACGGCTTCGACGTCGGCCGCCTGACCGACCTGCAGCTGCTCACCACCGACGCCGCGCCCAAGCAGACCACCACGGTCAACCTGGGCTTCACCCTGCCCGGCAACGCCGCACAGCCGACCGTGGCGACCTTCGACCCGGCCGACTCCAACAGCTACAACTACTCCACCGGCGGCATCAACGTGTACGACTCGCTGGGCGTGAGCCACACGCAGACCTCGTACTTCGTGAAGACCGCCAACGCCAACGAGTGGCAGGTCTACAACTACGTGGACGGCACCTCGGTGGGCACGCCGACCACGCTGCAGTTCTCCGACAGCGGCGCGCTCACCAGCCCGACCGACGGCATGATCGCGCTCGACCCGTACACCCCGAGCACCGGCGCCGGCGTGCTGAACATGTCGCTGAACGTCAGCGGCGCCACCCAGTACGGCGAATCGTTCGCCCTGCGCGACACCCGCCAGGACGGCTATGCCAGCGGCAAGCTCAACGAGATCAGCATCGACGGCACCGGCGTGGTGTACGCGCGTTACTCCAACGGCGCGGACAAGGCGCTGGGCCAGGTCGCGCTGACCACCTTCACCAACCCGCAGGGCCTCTCGCAGCAGGGCAGCACGATGTGGGCCGAGAGCTATGCCTCCGGTTCGCCGCGCACCGGCGCGCCGGGCAGCTCGGACTTCGGCCAGATCGAATCCGGCTCGCTGGAATCCTCCACCGTGGACCTCACCGAGCAGCTGGTGAACATGATCACCGCGCAGCGCAACTTCCAGGCCAACGCGCAGATGATCTCCACGCAGGACCAGGTCACCCAGACCGTCATCAACATCCGCTGATCGTGAACGCCGCGCGCTGATCCGCCCCCGCGGATCGGCGCGACGGCCGGCCGGAGACCGCCATGGACAAAGCCCTCTACGTCGCGATGACCGGCGCCCGTGCCTCGCTGCAGGCCCAGGGCACGGTGTCGCAGAACCTCGCCAACGTCGACACCAACGGCTTCAAGGCCGCGCTGGCCAACACGCAGGCGATGCCGATCCGCGGCGACGGCTTTCCCTCGCGCGTGAACGCCATGCACATCGACCAGGGCTTCGATTCGAGCGTGGGCTCGCAGAAGGTCACCGGCAACGCGCTGGACATCTCGCTGCAGCCCGACACCTGGCTGGCCGTGCAGTCGCAGGACGGCAGCGAGGCCTATACCCGCGGCGGCGAACTCTCGCTCACCCCGAACGGCCAGCTGGTCACCTCCAGCGGCCGCGCGGTGCTCGACGAGAACGGCAACCCGATGGTGATCCCGCCACACCAGGCGCTGGAGATCGGCAGCGACGGCACCGTGTCGATCACCCCGCTCGGCGAGAGCGCGGCGACCCAGGCCAACGTCGGCCGCCTGCGCGTGGTCAACGCCACCTCCGACCGCCTCACCCGCGGCCTGGACGGGCTGATGCGCAACACCAGCACCGACCCGCAGCAGGCCTTCACCCAGGCCCAGGGCAAGTCGGTCAACAGCGGCTCGCTGGAAGGCAGCAACGTTGATGCGGCCGGCGCGCTGGTGCAGATGATCCAGCTGCAGCGGCAGTTCGAGATGCAGGTGAAGGTCATCAAGCACGGCGACGAGAACGCGCAATCCGCCAACACCTTGCTGAAGCTGAGCGGCTGACGGCGCGCGCGCCGGGTTTCCGGCGCGGTTCTGGCACGCGGCATGCATCACACCCCGGCGTGGACGGCCAGCGGGCCGGCGCCAAACGAGGAATCGCCCAATGAATCAGGCTTTGTGGGTCGCCAAGACCGGACTGGATGCGCAGCAGACGCGCATGTCGGTCATCTCCAACAACCTGGCCAACACCAACACCACCGGCTTCAAGCGCGACCGCGCCAGCTTCGAGGACCTGCTGTACCAACAGGTCCGTGCACCCGGTGGCGCGACCTCGGCCCAGACCAACCTGCCCTCCGGCCTGCAACTGGGTACCGGCGTGCGCGTGGTCTCCACGTCCAAGTCCTTCGAACAGGGCAGCCAGCAGCAGACCGACCGCGCGCTCGACGTGATGGTCAACGGCCGCGGCTTCTTCGAGGTGCAGATGCCCGACGGCACCTCCGCCTACACCCGCGACGGCAACTTCCAGATCAACGACCAGGGCCAGCTGGTGACCAACAGCGGTTACCCGATCCAGCCGGGCATCCAGGTACCGGAAGGCACCGAGTCGATCACCATCGGCAGCGACGGCACCGTGACCGCGCAGGTCGCCGGGCAGACCGGCGCGCTGGAGATCGGCTCGCTCACGCTCACCGACTTCATCAACCCGGCCGGCCTGCAGTCCAAGGGCGAGAACCTCTACGTCGAGACCACCGCTTCGGGCCCGGCGCAGAACGGCACGCCCGGCCTCAACGGCCTGGGCACCACCGTGCAGGGCGCGCTGGAAGGCAGCAACGTCAACGTGGTCGAAGAGCTGGTGAGCATGATCGAAACCCAGCGCGCCTACGAAATGAACGCCAAGGCCATCTCCACCACCGACTCCATGCTCGGCTACCTCAACACCAACGTCTGATCCCGACGGTGACCGTGATGCACACCCTGCCCTCCCTCGCCCCCCTCGCCCTCGCCGCCGCGACCTGCGCGCTGCTCGGCGGCTGCGTGATCGCCGGCGACGTGAAGCCGTTCCCGACGATGGCGCCGGTGCAGCCGATCATGCCGCCGCAGGCCCAGCCCAGCGCCGGCGCGATCTACGCCGCCGGCCCCGGCCTGCAACTGTACGGCGACCGCCGCGCGCGCGACGTGGGCGACCTGCTGACCATCACCCTGGTGGAGAGCACCACCGCCACCACCAGCGCCACCACCGGCATCAGCAAGAACAGCGACATCGAGATGGCCTCCCCGACCGTGCTCGGCCTGCCGGTGACCTACAACGGCCAGGAGCTGCTGAAGAACACCGCCAAGGGCGAGCGCAGCTTCGACGGCAAGGGCCAGAGCGCGCAGAGCAACAAGCTGCAGGGCAGCGTCACGGTGACCGTGGTGCAGCGCCTGCCCAACGGCAACCTCGTCGTGCAGGGCCAGAAGCAGCTGCGCCTGAACCAGGGCGACGAGCTGGTGCAGATCCAGGGCATCGTGCGCGCCGCCGACATCGCCACCGACAACAGCATTCCGTCCAGCAAGGTCGCCGACGCGCGCATCGCCTATGGCGGCCGCGGCGCGGTGGCGCAGTCCAACGCGATGGGCTGGTTCGGCCGTTTCTTCAATTCGGCGCTGTCGCCGTACTGAGTCATTACAGGGCATCGCCATGAACCTCGTCTCCGCCACCTTGCGTGCTTCCGCCGTCCTGCTGCTGGCGCTCGGCGCCTGCGCGCCGGCCGCCGCCGAGCGCATCAAGGACCTGGCCCAGGTCGGCGGCGTGCGCGGCAACGCGCTGGTCGGCTACGGCCTGGTGGTCGGCCTGGACAACACCGGCGACCGCACCAGCCAGGCGCCCTTCACCGTGCAGAGCCTGAAGAACATGCTCGGCGAGCTGGGCGTCAACGTGCCGGCCAACGTCAACCCGCAGCTGAAGAACGTGGCCGCCGTGGCGATCCACGCCGAACTGCCGCCGTTCGCCAAGCCGGGCCAGCCGATCGACGTCACCGTCTCCTCGCTGGGCAACGCGATCTCGCTGCGCGGCGGCTCGCTGCTGATGGCGCCGCTGAAGGGCGCCGACGGCCAGGTGTACGCCATCGCCCAGGGCAACCTGGTGGTGGGCGGCTTCGGCGCGCAGGGCAAGGACGGTTCGAAGGTGTCGGTGAACGTGCCCAGCGTGGGCCGCATTCCCAATGGCGCCACCGTGGAGCGCGCGCTGCCGGACGTGTTCGACAACAGCGGCGAGATCACGCTCAACCTGCACCAGAACGATTTCACCACGGTCTCGCGCATGGTCGCGGCGATCGACAACACCTTCGGCCAGGGCACCGCGCGCGCGGTGGACGGCGTCACCGTGGCCGTGCGCGCGCCGACCGACCCGGGCGCGCGCATCGGCCTGCTGGCCCGCATCGAGAACGTGGAGCTCTCGCCCGGCGAGGCGGCGGCCAAGGTCATCGTCAACGCGCGCACCGGCACCGTGGTGATCGGCTCGCAGGTGCGGGTGATGCCGGCGGCCATCGCGCATGGCTCGCTCACCGTGACCATCAGCGAGAACAGCAACGTCAGCCAGCCGGGCGCGTTCGCCAACGGCCAGACCACCGTGACCCAGCAGTCCACCATCAGCGCCAGCGCCGAAGGCAGCCGCATGTTCAAGTTCGCCGGCGGCACCACGCTGGACCAGATCGTGCGCGCGGTGAACGAAGTGGGCGCCGCCCCGGGTGACCTCGTCGCGATCCTGGAAGCGCTCAAGCAGGCCGGCGCGCTCACCGCGGAGCTGGAGGTGATCTGATGCAGATCACCCGCTCACCGCTGGAGCTGGCGCCCAAGGCGCAGAACGATCCGCAGAAGATCGAGACCGTCTCGCGCCAGCTGGAAGGCCAGTTCGCGCAGATGCTGGTCAAGAGCATGCGTGACGCCAGCTTCGGCGACTCGCTGTTCCCCGGCGAGAACCAGACCTTCCGCGACATGTACGACCAGCAGATGTCCAAGGCGCTGACCGAGGGCAAGGGGCTGGGCCTGCAGGCGATGATCGCCCGCCAGCTCGGCGGCGGCCAGGACGCGGCCGGCACCGGCCAGGTCAACACCGCGCTGGACGCGGGCACTGCTTCGCAGGCCTACCCGTTGGCGCAGGCCAAGGCGGCCAAGGCGTATTCGCTCATCGCGCGCGGACGCGATGCGGCCGCGGCCGGCGTGGCCGGCCACAGTGAAGCGGCGCTGGCGCAATCGCGCGAGGCCGTCACCGCGCAGACCCTGGACCTGATCGCCGGGCGCGACAGCAGCACTGCCATCGGCACCGGCAGCCGCACCGACGCCAGCGCCACGCCCGAGGACTGGAGTTCGCTGGACGACCGCTGGCTCGGCACCGGCGGCGTGGCCGTGGACGACAGCGCCGCGGCCAGCGCCGGCAGCGCGGCGGCCAGTGCCTTGGGCGAACGCACGCCGGAGGGCTTCGTGGCCAGGATCTGGCACCACGCGCAGAAGGCCGCGCAGGAACTGGGCGTGGACCCGCGTGCGCTCGTCGCCCAGGCCGCATTGGAAACCGGCTGGGGCAAGCGCGGCATCAGCCGCGGCAACGGCAGCGATTCCAACAACCTGTTCGGCATCAAGGCCAGCGGCTGGAAGGGCGACGCGGTCACCACCGGCACGCACGAATACGTCAACGGGGTGAAGACCTCCGAGACCGCCAGCTTCCGCGCCTACTCCTCGGCCGCCGACAGCTTCGCCGACTACGTGCGCCTGCTGAAGAACAGCGACCGCTACCAGCAGGCGCTCACCGCCGGCAAGGACATCAAGGGCTTCGCCCGCGGCCTGCAGAAGGCCGGCTATGCCACCGACCCCGGCTATGCGGCGAAGATCGCCGCCATCGCGCACGGGCCCACCATCGATCGCGCCGTGGCGGCGATCAGCCAGTACGCCGGGCAGTCGACGGGCGCGGATCTCTCGCGCACCTTCGCCAGCACCGCCGGCGTGGGCAACCTGAGGTAACGACGCATGTCCAACGTCCTGTCCACCGGTACCGGCGCCCTCATCGCCTTCCAGCGCGCCCTGGCCACGGTCAGCCACAACGTGGCCAACATCAATACCGAGGGCTACAGCCGGCAGAAGGTCAGCTTCGCCACGCGCAACCCCACCGACTACGGCTACGGCTATGTCGGCAGCGGCACGCAGATCAGCGACATCAGCCGCGTCGCCGACCAGCTGGCGATCTCGCGGCTGCTCGACAGCAACGGCGAGCTGGCGCGGCTGAACCAGCTGTCCTCGCTCTCGGATCGCGTGGACAGCCTGTTCTCCGACACCGCCACCAGCGTCTCGGGCCTGTGGTCGAACTTCTTCGACTCGGCCAGCGCGCTGTCTTCCGATGCCTCCTCCACCGCCAATCGGCAGAGCCTGCTCGACAGTGGCAGCGCGCTGACCACCCGCTTCAAGCAGCTCAGCGGCCAGCTCGACAGCCTCAACACCGAGGTCAACAACGGCCTGCTCTCGGCCACCGACGAGGTCAACCGGCTGACGCAGCAGATCGCGCAGATCAACGGCCAGATCGGCACGTCTTCGGCGAGCGCCGCGCCGGACCTGCTCGACCAGCGCGACCAGCTGATCAAGGAACTGGTCGGCTACACCGGCGGCACCGCCGTGCAGCAGGACGGCGGCTTCGTCAACGTCTACACCGCCGGCGGCCAGGCGCTGGTGGTCGGCACCACCGCTTCCAAGCTCACCACCACGCCCGACCCCTACCAGCCCGGCAAACTGCAGCTCGCGCTGCAGACCCAGGGCATGAACGTGTCGCTGGATTCGCGCGCGCTCGGCGGGCAGATGGGCGGCCTGCTGGAGTTCCGCAGCAACGTGCTCGAACCCACGCAGGCCGAACTCGGCCGCATTGCCGTGGGCCTGGCGAGCAGCTTCAACGACGCGCACGCCGAGGGCATGGACCTGTACGGCGCGATGGGCGGGGATTTCTTCAGCTACGCCTCGCCGAGCGTGTCCAGCAACCCGGCCAACACCGGCACCGCCAGCCTCACCGCTTCCTACGGCGACCTGTCCCAGCTCGACGGCCAGAACCTGCTGCTGAAGTTCGATGGCACGCAGTGGACGGCGACGCGTTCGGACACCGGCGCCTCGGTGGCGCTGACCGGCACCGGCACCGCCGCCGACCCGCTGGTGGTCAACGGCGTGCAGGTGGTGGTGGGCGGCGCGGCCGCGGCCGGCGACCGCTTCCTGCTGCAGCCCACCGCCAACGTGGCCGGCAGCCTGACCGTGGCGATTACCGACCCCTCGCGCATTGCCGCCGCCACCCCGGTGAAGGGCGCCGCGACGCTCTCCAACCTGGGCACCGGCAAGATCAGCAACGTGCAGGTCACCGATTCGAACAATGCCAACCTGCTGACCGGCTCGACCATCGCCTTCACCGACGCCACCCACTACACCATCGACGGCGCCGGCCCGTACACCTACACCGCCGGGCAGACCATCGCCGCCAACGGCTGGAGCTTCACCCTCGACGGCGCGCCGTCCACCGGCGACAGCTTCACCATCGGCTCGACCGGCGCCGGCTCCAGCGACAACGGCAATGCCAAGCTGCTGGCCGCGGTGGAAGACCTCAAGGCGTTCAACGGCGGCACGATGAGCCTCAACGGCGCGGTGTCCGGCCTGACCACCTCGGTCGGCTCGGCCGCGCGCTCGGCCGATTACGCCGCGCAGGCGCAGCAGGTCATCAACGACCAGGCGCAATCGGCGCGCGATTCGGTTTCCGGCGTCAACCTCGACGAAGAAGCCTCGGACATGCTCCGCCTGCAGCAGGCCTACCAGGCCGCCTCGCAGATCATCTCCACGGCCGACACCATGTTCCAGAGCATCCTGGGTGCGATCCGCTGATGAGCAACCGCATCTCCACCGGCATGATGTACAGCCAGTCCGTCGTGACGATGCTGGCCAAGCAGTCCAAGCTGGCGCACCTGCAGCAGCAGTTGTCGAGCGGCCAGCGCCTGGTCACCGCCAAGGACGACCCGGTCGCCGCCGGTACCGCGGTGGGCCTGGACCGGGCGGTCGCGCAGCTGGCGCAGTTCAGCAACAACGCCAACAACGTGCAGAACCGCCTGGGCCTGCAGGAAAACGCGCTGGCGCAGGCCGGCGACCTGATGACCCGCGTCAGCGAGCTGACCATCGAGGCCAACAACGCCTCGCTGACCACCGACGACCGCAAGGCCATCGCCTCGGAACTGCAGGCCATCCACGACCAGATGCTGAGCATGGCCAACAGCACGGACGGCAACGGCCGTTACCTGTTCGGCGGCACCGTGGACGGCACCGCGCCGTTCTCCAAGAGCGGCAGCGGCGTGGTCTACAACGGCGACCAGACCCAGCGCCAGGTGGAAGTGGCGGCCGACACCTATGTGTCCGACGCCCTGCCCGGCAGCGAGATCTTCATGCGCATCCGCACCGGCGACGGCACGATGGACGCGCACGCCAGCACCGGCAACACCGGCACCGCCCTGCTGCTGGATTTCGGCCGCGACCCGAACTCGGGCACCTATGCCGGCGAGAGCTATACCGTGCAGTTCACCGCCGCCGACACCTACGACGTGCTCGATGCGAACGGCAACGTGCTCAGCAGCGGCGCCTACAAGGCCGGCGATGACATCAGCTTCAACGGTGTGCGCCTGCGCGTGGACGGCACCCCGGCGGCCGGCGACACCCTGCAGGTGGGGCCTTCGCAGAACAAGGACGTGTTCTCGACGCTGACCGACCTGATCGATGCGCTGAACACCGACCCGGCCAACGATGCCGACCGCGCGCAGCTGCAGAACGCCCTGCAGACTTCGATGCGTGACGTGAAGCTGGCCTCGGCGAAGATGATCGACGCGCGCGCCTCGGGCGGCGCGCAGCTGTCGGCGATCGACAATGCGGCGGAACTGCGCGCCTCCAACGAGGTGACGTTGAAGACCACGCTGTCCTCGATCCGCGACCTCGACTACGCCGAGGCGATCGGCCAGTACCAGCTGGAGACGGCCGCGCTGCAGGCCGCGCAAACCGTGTTCAAGCAGATGCAGTCCATGTCCCTGTTCCAGATGATGGGGTGATCGGGCTACGCCGCGGCAACGGGCCCGGCTCGATCTGAAGGCCGCCTCCGGATTGGAGGCGGCCTCTTTTTTTCCTGTCGCTTTTTACCAGCGGTAGTTCACGCCCAACTGCCCGCCGATGTCGCGGAAGCCCTCGCTGCCGGTCTGCCACCCCGCGTGGCCCCAGCCGGTCCAGCCGCCGCCGAACCGCAGCTGGGCGCCGAGCCGGGCCTCGTAGCGGTCGCGCGGCCAGCCCAGTGCGATCGACGTGCCGTCCATGGCGATCTCGTTGCCCTTCCCGGCCCGCCACCAGTTGATCGCCAGGAAAGGCTGCACGCGGGGATACGCCGTGCTGCCGGCATGGCCGAACACCCGCGCGCCCACGCGCGTGGTCCATGCGCCGGCGAGCGAGGAACCGACCCGGGTGCCGTTGGCTTCGACGTGCTCGTCGGCGTCGTAATCGGTGTAGATGGCCTGGGCCTGCGGCTCGATGAACCACGCATGCGCATCGCCCGAGGGCATCGCGAAGGTGTACCCGCCTTCCAGCGAGGCCGACCAGCTGTCGGCTTCATAGGCTTCCTGCGGCAGGTGGTCGCCGTTGATGCGGTTCTCGTAGCGGCCGTATTGCGCCCAGGCGTCTATATGCGCGCCGCCCTGCGTCGCTGCGCGCTGGAACCACGTCGCGTACAACCCGGCGCTGTAGCCGCGCACCTTGCCTTTGGCGTGGTACTGGCTCAGGCGCGAACCGACGTGGTTGTCGCTGCGGCCCGCCCCGGCCATCGCACCGACATGCCAACGGCCGGCGCCCGCGCTGCCATGCGCCAGCTCACCGCCCACCTGCAGCATCGAGGTGTCACTGGAGACCTCGAGTTGGCCGAAGCCGGCAGGGCCATCCTGCTGGCGGCGCAGGACGCGGGTCCACACAACGGGTGCGGGTGGCGTGTCGCCGGCGAAATCCGGCTCCCCCCTGCGGTCATGCATCTGGTGCTGGAACATCGCGACGCCCGCGGCCTGGTTGGCCAGGTAGGCGCCAGCTTCCGGGCGATACAGCGGGCGCGGCGGCGAAACGGACGGGCTGGGCACGGGCGCTGGAGGTACGGGCACCTCATGCGCAGGGGGCGTCACGGGTGTCGGCGTCGGCGCCTGGACGGGCTTGGCAGGCTGGGGTGGGGCTTCGATTGGCGGGGCAATCGGCGCAGGCGCAGGCACCGGACTCGGCGGCGCCTCCGGCACGGGGATGGGTTCCTGCGGTGCCGCCGGCTCGTGCGGCGATGGCGGCGATGGCGGCGTCGCGGGCATCGGCTCGGGCTGCGGCTGTGGCGCGGCGGCGGGCGGCGGCGCTGGCGTCGTGTCCTGCGAACGAAGGTACCAGCCGCCATCGTCCGGCGTCGCCACGCCCCCCTTGAACAGCTGGTACTCATACACACCCGCGACCACGCGCCCTTCCAGCGCGAACGCGCCCGCCGAAGCCCCGTCGACCTGCACCAACTGGATGCCCTCCACTGTCTGCGCACCCGCGCCGCCGACGTTGGTCACGCGCAGCCGTGTCCTGCCGGCGGTCGCGCCATGCACCACCAGCCGATCGGTCTGGGCGTTGTCGTCGGCCAGCGCGGTGTTCATCGATAGCGTGCCCTGCTCGCCGGTGTAGTCGCCGTGGACGGTGAGCGTCTTGAAACCGCCCTGCGCGGGCGCGGCGAACGCGACGGCGCCGGCATGGCGCAGCGTGCCGACATCCGAGGTCGCCGCCACGTCCCAGCGGCTGGCGGCATCGATCCGCATCGCGCCGCCGCCGCGGATCGCGCCCTCCAGCCGGCTATTGACCAGGCTCAGGTCCAGCACGGCGCCGGCCGAGGCGGCCAGGTCGCCCTGCAGCGCGACTTGATCGGCAAACACGCGCAGCTCGGCTGGCAAGCCGGCCTCGCCGGTGACTTCAATGAGCCGCCCGTCCACTCCCTGCAAGGTCACACCCTCGCGCAGGTAGAGCTCGCCGATGGCCCCTGCCCCGCCAAGCCCGGTCAGGCGAACCGCCGGGCCGCCAGTGGCGTTGACGCTGCCGCCGACCAGCGTGGCCGATGCCTTTTGAACCGACGCCTGCGGGTCGAAACCGAAGCGCACGCCCTCACCGCCCGCCTGGACGTGGGTGTCGGCCAGCTCCGCCACGCCGCCGGGAGCGAGCAACACGCCGGCACCCCGCACCTGCGTGTCGGTGCCCAGTGGCTTGCCGGTCGCGATGATGCGCGCCTGCGTCGCCCGTACGCGGCCGCCCGCCGCGAACACGCCGTTGCTGCCGCTGATTTCGGTGCCGGCATTGAGCAGCGCGGTGCCGCCGGCCATCGCGGCCACGCCCTGCGACGGGCCCTCGGGTGCGTCGCCGGCCGCGGTGGCCGTGATGCGGGTAGCGGTCGCTTCGAACGTGCCACCGCGGGCTGTCACCGCACCGTGCGTCGCGCCGGTGAGCCGGCTTCCGTGCAGGCGGATCGTCGCCTCGTCAGCCGCTTCGGCACCGGCGCCGCGTGCGGCGGTGAGCGTGGCGTCCGTGCCGGTGATCGTGGTGCCGGGATCGTAGGCTGCCACGCCGAAGCCAGCGCCCTCCAGTACCGTGCCGGCGTGCAGCTCGAGGGTGCCGCCGGCCACCACGGTGGCCGTGCTGCTGTCGGTGCCGCGTGCCGTACCCTGGAATGCCGCATGGGCGCTGATCCTGCTGCGGGTGTCTTCAACGCGCAGCAATGGCGTGGCGGCGTCGGAGGCGAGCGTGCCGCCGATGAGGCGGATCTCGCTCCCCTGCAGCGCCGCGATACCGGCCGCGGTGGCATCCGCGCCCTGCGTGGCGTGCATGCCAGTGGCGACCACGCCGCTCCTTGCGCCCTGCGCCAGCAGCACGGTGCCTTTCGCGCTGGCCAGCGTCGTGTCGGTCAACACGACATGGCCGCGCCCGTCGTCGGTGGTCATCGCTACCACGGCGTGCGCGTCATCGCCGCGCACCGCCACGTGGCCGCCATCCAACTTGATGCGACCCGCGCCAGTGGCCATGACGCCGTGGCTGCCCGCGCCCAGGGTGGAGAGGCGCGGCGCCTTGTCGAGCGTGACGGTGCCGGCGGTATCGGCGTGAATGCCCAGTGCGTCGGTGCCCCCCGTGCCGATGACGACCGGTTCGGCGCCGGGCAGCAGGTTGCCGCTTTTCTCGGCGATCAGCGCGGTGCCTTCACGACCATCCGCCGTGCCGGTGTCGTAAGTGCCGCTCGCGTGTCCCGAGGTATCGGCGACGATGAGCTGCTGTGCAAGCGCGACGGATGGCAGCAAGCACAGCGCGATGTGCGGGAAGACGATAAAGGAATGCTTCTTGGTGTTCTGCAAAGACATGGCGTGTCCTGGAATGCGTTCGACGCATCCGGGTGGAAGCGCCACGGCCGGCAGCGACCACGCACGAATTCTCGAAAGCATCCCTCGCAGCGAGAAGTGGATTTTTCGCCCGCGTCACCGAGTCGCTGCACGCGACGCATGTCGATGTGCAGTGCGATGCGGATGCGGCGACGCGTCATTCGCTCGTGCGCCTGCGAGCCCTCCCCTGCCCCCGTCCCCCGGCACTGCGCGCCCCATCGCACTTTTGCCCCCTCCGGCAAAAACGGCCCCTAAAGTTCCGCGCGGCGCTGCCGAAACCCTTCAACTGGCGCGTTTTCAGGCCTGGCGCAAGCGAAAAATATTCAGCGAAGCGCTAAAGGTTGTTGACACCACGCCGTTATTCATTTCAGCAGCGGCAACGGCCAAATGATGGCCCCCCTGCGAAAGGCCCAGAGACCCGCAGGGGTCACCGGAAAAATCGCTTAGAGGAGATATCAAATGGCACAGGTCATCAACACCAACGTTATGTCGCTGAATGCTCAGCGCAACCTCAACACCTCCAGCTCGAGCATGGCTACGACCATCCAGCGCCTGTCGTCGGGCCTGCGCATCAACAGCGCCAAGGACGACGCCGCCGGCCTGGCGATCTCGGAGCGTTTCACCACGCAGATCCGCGGCCTGGACGTTGCCTCGCGCAACGCCAACGACGGCATCTCGCTGGCCCAGACCGCCGAAGGCGCGATGGTCGAAATCGGCAACAACCTGCAGCGTATCCGCGAGCTGTCGGTGCAGTCGGCCAACGCTACCAACTCGGACACCGACCGTGACGCGCTGAACTCGGAAGTGAGCCAGCTGCTGTCGGAAATCGACCGCGTGGCCAACCAGACCTCGTTCAACGGCACCAAGCTGCTGGACGGTTCGTTCTCCGGCGCGCTGTTCCAGGTCGGCGCCGATACCGGCCAGACCATCGGCATCAACAGCATCGTCGACGCCAACGTCGACACGCTGGGCAAGGCCGGCTTCGCGAAGTCGACCAGCTCGGCCGGCGTCACCGGCACCGCGACGGCTTCGGGCACGATCTCGGGCATCAAGATCAGCTTCAAGACCGCTGCCGGCAAGGCCACCACGGTCAACATCGCCGACGTCAAGATCGCTTCGGGCGACACCGCCGCCGACGTGAACAAGAAGGTCGCCGCGGCGATCAACGACAAGCTGGACCAGACCGGCATGTACGCTTCGATCGACGCGACCAGCGGCCAGGTCAAGCTGGAATCGCTGAAGGCCGGCCAGGACTTCACCTCCTTCACGGCGGGCACCATCGCCGGCGGCACCGGCATCACCAACGGCTTCGGCGGCTTTGCCGCGCAGACGGCGGCGGCTGGCGACAGCAGCACGCTGCAGGACCTGGACATCTCGACCTTCGAAGGCGCGCAGAAGGCGCTGGAAATCGTCGACAAGGCCCTGACCTCGGTGAACTCCTCGCGCGCCGACATGGGTGCGGTGCAGAACCGCTTCACCTCGACGATCGCCAACCTGAGCTCGACCTCGGAGAACCTGTCGGCTTCCCGTAGCCGCATCCAGGACACCGACTACGCGAAGGAAACCGCCGAGCTGACCCGTACGCAGATCCTGCAGCAGGCCGGCACCGCGATGCTGGCGCAGGCCAAGTCGGTCCCGCAGAACGTGCTGTCGCTGCTGCAGTAATTCTTCGCAGCAGGCTGCACTGGCCGTACCGAGCCCCCTCCGGAAGGAGGGGGTTTTTTTTGTGTTGGGCGGCCGTTCGGCCGCCCTTTTTGTTTTCTGGCGCGCGTGTGCGTGTGTTGGCCTTCGATGTTGATCGGCTGCTTGTGTTTTGTTGCACGGCCTGCGGGGGTGGGGCCCTTTCGGGACACGCCGTGAACCCATCCATGGGGGCTCGTCGGCGACATCCATGTCGCCAACGGTCCCGAAAGGGCCCCACCCCCGCAGTCCCTCCAAATCCCCTCGACCGGACAACAACAGCCAAAGCCAGGCACGCAAGCTCAGCCGCGACCAGATGAAAAAGGCAAGGTGGAAATTGGAGAGATGAAGAAGGATCAGACGAGCGCTTCGGCTTCGGCTTTTGCTTTTGCTCTTCCCCCTCCCACTCTCCGGCGCGGCTCCGATCGAAGCGTGAAAAATGAAGCGCCTGGCGCCGACCTGGCGGGTAGGGGCGTCAGCGGGCCATGGA
>NZ_LLXU01000123.1 GCF_001431645.1 Stenotrophomonas panacihumi
GGACTTTTTCGTTTCGTCAACCCCGTGTGAAGCTGGAGGCTGACCCTCCGTCTGATCGCCTTGCCTTTCGGCGAGACCCTCGTGACGGGGGAGGGAAAGTATGTCCTTTCCCTCAGCCTTTGGGAAGGGGTTTGTGAAAATTTTTTTACGCTGCCGCCGAAGACGCGCCTCAGCCCGCTACAAGCAGTACGCGCGCGAAGTTCCGCTTGCCGATCTGGATGACGCCCTCGAATCCCGGCGCCAGCTGCAGCTGCGGGTCCTCGACCACCTCTCCGGACACACGCACGGCACGCTCCTTGAGCTTGCGCATGGCTTCCGAGTTGCTGGGCGTCAGCCCGGCTGCCGTCAGCAACGCGGCGATACGCAGGCCTTCCGCCGGCACGCTCACTTCCTGCAAAGGCAACAGGCTGGTGTCGCCTTGCCCGGTCACCACCGCATGCCAACCGGCAATGGCCTGCTCGGCGGCGGCGGCATCATGGAAGCGGGTGGCCAGTTCGCGTGCCAGGCGCAGCTTCACTTCTCGCGGATTCAACTGCCCACCTTCGACCTGCCCGCGCAGCGCAAGCGCCTCGTCCACGCCGATATCGAAAGAAAGCAGCTCGATCCAGCGCCACATCAGCTCGTCGCCGATCTTCATGGTCTTGGTGACGATGTCGATGGCCGGCTCGCTGATGCCGATGTAGTTGCCCAGCGACTTGGACATCTTGTTGACGCCGTCCAGGCCCTCGAGCAGCGGCATGGTCAGCACGATCTGCGGCGGCTGGCCGTAATGCTCCTGCAGGCCACGGCCCATCAGCAGGTTGAACTTCTGGTCGGTGCCGCCCAGCTCGACGTCGCACTTCAGCGCCACCGAGTCATAGCCCTGCACCAACGGATAAAGGAACTCGTGGATGGCGATGGACTGCTGCGCGGCATAACGCTTGGCGAAGTCATCGCGCTCCAGCATGCGGGCCACGGTGTGCTGGCCAGCCAGGCGGATCATGTCGGCCGCGGCCATCTGCCCGAACCACTCGGAGTTGAAGCGCACTTCGGTACGCTCGCGGTCCAGCACCTTGAACACCTGCTCCTCATACGTACGCGCGTTGGCCAGCACGCCTTCGCGGGTCAGCGGCTTGCGGGTGACGTTCTTGCCGGTCGGGTCGCCGATCATCCCGGTGAAGTCGCCGATCAGGAAAATCACCTGGTGCCCGAGGTCCTGGAACTGCCGCATCTTGTTGAGCAGCACCGTATGGCCCAGGTGGAGATCGGGGGCGGTGGGGTCGAAGCCGGCCTTGATCCGCAGCGGGCGCCCGGCCTTGAGGCGGGACTCCAGCTCTTCGGACTTGAGGATCTCGTCGGCACCACGGCCGATCAGGGCGAGCGATTCAGCAATCGAGGACAAAGCGGGAACTCCAGCGGGCAGGACAGCCGTCAAGAACGTGAACGATGTTAAACGCGAGTTAATGCCGCGCCAAGCGAAAACATGAACAGGCTCAATGGTTTGACGCGGCTTTGAGGGGTGTCTATGGTACCGGCGTTTGCGCTCGTGTTCAGAGCCACCGAGGAACCGATAGATGCAGCATTCCGAGCAGGGCCGTGCGCGCCGCCAGCGCTTCCAGGAACGACTCCACGTTCAACACGACTCGGCCTTGCACCAAAGGCTAAAGCAGCATCTTCCCGCCGCTTTCAACCAGCGCTGGACGCGCCGCCACTGGATGCACGCCACGCTGTTCACCACGATCGGCGCGCTGCTGGCGACCATCGTGCCGGGCTTCTCCAACGCGATCGACGCGCCGCTGGTCACCCATTCCACCCTCGCCCTGCCGCTGCCGCCCCTGCCGGCCGGCAACGCGCAGGCGGTCCCGGGCAGCAACTGGGAGCTGACGCGCATCAAGCCGGGCCAGACCCTGAGCGGCGTGTTCGACGACCTGGGCATCCCCAGCGCGACCCTGGCGCGGGTGCTCGACCACCCCGGTACGCGTGAAGTGCTGACCCGCCTGCGCCCCGGCGCCGAGCTGGCGTTCGACATGGCCCAGCCGGGCGAGCTGCGCGCCCTGCGCTTCGACCGCGACGGCAGCCACCGCGTCGAGCTGCTGCTCAATGGCGATACCGTCCGCGAGAAGGTCACCGAGCGCGCCACCACCGTGCGCACCGTGGTCACCAGCGGCGAGATTACCAGCTCGCTGTACGCCGCAGCCCGCAAGGCGGGCCTGCCGGCCTCGGCCGTGGCGACGATGACCGACGACATCTTCAAGTACGACATCGACTTCGACAAAGACCTCCAGCCCGGCGACCGCTTCAGCGTGGTCATGGACGAAACCTGGCGCGAAGGCGAACGCATCGACACCAGCAAGATCCTGGCGGCGACCTTCACCACCGGCGGCAAGACCTACACCGGCTTCCGCTTCGAACGCGGTGGCAAGCCGGCCGAGTACTTCGACATCACCGGCCGCCCGCTGAAGAAGAGCTTCATCCGCATGCCGGTCACCTACACCCGCATCAGCTCGACGTTCGGCATGCGCAAGCACCCGGTCCTAGGCACGATCCGCGGCCACAAGGGCATCGACTACGCCGCCCCGACCGGCACCCCGATCATGGCCGCCGGCGATGCGCAGGTGAAGTTCGTGGGCACCCAGCGCGGCTACGGCAACGTGATCATCCTCGACCACGGCAAGGGCTACTCCACGCTGTACGGCCACATGTCGCGCTTCGGCAAGGTGCGCGCCGGCCAGCGCATCAGCCAGGGCACGGTGATTGGCTACGTCGGCATGACCGGCCTGGCGACCGGCCCGCACCTGCACTACGAATTCCGCGTCAACGGCCAGCAGCGCAACCCGGCCTCGGTCACCATGCCGCCGCCGACCCCGCTGGGCGGCGCCGAACTGGTCGCCTTCCGCGCGCAGACCGCGCCGGCCATGGCCCGCATCGAGGGCATGGAGAAGCTCATCTACGCCGACGCCGACACCAAGCCCGCGCAGGGCAAAGGCAAGGGCAAGGGCTGAGCCCGCGCCTTTCCGTGGCATGCATTGACGGCGCCCTTCCCGGGCGCCGTATCTTTATCCGCTTCCTGAAACCGAGACCCGCATGGCGGCGCTTCCCGACGGCACTCCCCTCTATATCGGCCTGATGTCCGGCACCAGCGCCGACGGCATCGACGCCGCCCTGGTCGCCTTTCCCGAGCACCCCGCCGACGGCGTGCGCTGCCAGCTGCTGGGCGGGCACACACACCCCTGGGAGCCGTCGCTGCGCGCCGCCCTCGTGGCGCTGGGCGAAGGCGGCGGCGCCGGCTCGCTGGACGTGCTCGGCGACTTGGACGCGCGCGTGGGCATCGCCTTCGCCGAAGCGGCCAACGCGCTGCTCCAGCAGCATGGCCTGGCCGCCGCGCAGGTTCGCGCGATCGGCTCGCACGGGCAGACCGTCCGCCATCGCCCCCAGGCCAGCCCCGCCTTCACCTGGCAGATGGGCGATGCCCATCGCATCGCCGAGCTCACCGGCATCACCACCGTGGCCGATTTCCGCCGCCGCGACATCGCCGCCGGTGGCCAGGGCGCGCCGCTCATGCCGGCCTTCCATGTCGCGATGCTGGGCAGCGCCGAGGAAGACCGCGCGGTGCTCAACCTCGGCGGCATCGGCAACCTGACGCTGATTCCGCGCGCCGGCCACCTGCTGGGTTTCGATACCGGCCCGGCGAACGCCCTGATGGACAGCTGGTGCCAGCGCCACACGGGGCAACCGTTCGATGCCGATGGCGCGTTCGCGGCCAGCGGGCGGGTGCTGCCCGCGCTGCTGGCGCAGTGGCTCGCCGAGCCGTGGTTCGCCCTGCCGCCGCCCAAGAGCACCGGGCGCGAGCAGTTCCACCTGGACTGGGCCTTGGCCGCGCCGGCGGCGGCGGGCGCTTCGGCGGCGGACCTGCAGGCCACCTTGCTGGCGCTGACCGTGGAGACGGTGGCCCAGGCGCTGCTCGCCCACCAGCCGGGCACGGCGCGCGTATTGGTCTGCGGCGGCGGCGTGCGCAACCCGGTGCTGATGGCCGCGTTGGCGGCGCGCCTACCCGGCGTGGGCGTGGTATCCAGCCAGGCCCATGGCCTGGACCCGGACTACATGGAAGCGATGGGTTTTGCCTGGCTCGCGGCGCAGACGCTCTCGGGCCGCCCCGGCAACCTGCCTTCCGTCAGTGGGGCGCGCGGGCCGCGCATCCTCGGGGCGATCCACCCCGCCTGAAGCCTCAGAAGCTGCCGCCAGTCGGCAGCAATTTGAGCGCGGCGATCGCGTCGGACAGGGCATCCACCTCCGGATGCTCGAAGCCGCCGTGGACCTCGTGCTCGCAGGCGAACAGCCCCTGCTCGATCAAGTTGGTCACCGTCTGGTGCTGCGTCCAGCCGCGCGCCACCGAAATACGGCGGATACGGTCGACCAGCATCGGATCGATGTCGCGCAGAACCAGATCGGTCATCTCACTCCCCAACACGCGTACTCGAGGATCCCCCGGGGCGCATCATCGACAAAGCCGTGCCAGCTTTCAATCCGCCGGCGGGGCGGCCGGCGGCGCCACCGGGTCGACGATCCGCCGCCACAGCCAGGCCAGCAGCAGCAGCGTCGGGATGACGGTCAGGGCACTGAGGATGAAGAAGGTCGAGTACGAGCTCGCCTCGACGATATAACCCGACACCCCGCCCACGAACTTGCCCGGCAGGTTCGCCAGTGAAACGAGCAGGCCGTACTGGGTCGCGGTGAAGTTGCGGTCGGTCAGCGAGGACATGAAGGCCACCAGCACCACGCCGGCGAAGCCCTGGAACAGGTTGTCGGCCGACAGCGCCGCATAGAATGTCCACAGCTGGCCCGGGTGCTGGGCCATCAGCAGGAACGCCAGGTTGGACAGCGCCACGCCGAGCGAAGCCACCAGCAGCATGCGCCGGAAGCCGAACGCCGCCACCGCCGCGCCGCCGGCAAACGCGCCGACCACGCCCATCCACACGCCGAACAGCTTGGAGACGGTGGCGATATCGGCCTTGGTGAAGCCCGAATCGAGGTAGAACGGGCCGGCCATCACCCCGATCACCTGGTCGGGAAACTTGAAGAAGCCGACGAACAGCAACAACGCCAGCGCCACGGCCGGGCCGTTGTGGGTGAAGAAGCTGCTGATGGGTTGCCAGAACGCGCCGACGAAATCGATACGGCGTTCCACCGTGGCTTGCGGGATCGCCGGCTCACGGCACACCAGCGTGGCCAGGATCGGCAGCAGCATCAGCCCCGACATCGCCATGTACGCCCATCGCCAGTCGCTGAACTGCGCCAGGTACAACGCGCCGGCGCCGCCGACGATCAAGCCGATGCGGTAACCCAGGATATAGGTGGCGGCCAGCGCGGCCTGCGCGCTCTCCGAGGCGATCTCGATGCGATAGGCGTCGACGACCGAATCCTGCGTGGCGCCCATGAACGAGGCGAACAGCACCCAGCCCACCAGCCCGGCCACGCCCAGCTCCGGGCGCGAGAACGCCAGCGCGAACAACGCCACGGTGACGCCGACCTGCGAAAGCAGCAGCCACGACCGCCGCCTGCCCATGAAGCCCAGCAGCGGGAACGCATGGCGGTCCAGCAGCGGCGCCCACAGGAACTTCAGCAGGTAGAAGAAGCTCGCCAGGCTGATCAGCCCGATGCTGTGCAGGTCCATGCCGACATCGCGCAGGCGCGTGGACAGGGTCTGGGATGCGATCAGCAGGAACGGCAACCCGCTGCCGAAGCCGAGCAACGCCAGGGTACCCGCCGAGGGCGTGGCGAAGGCGCGGCGGATGCCGGCCCAGCCCTTGTAGGACACCGGCGCGCCGGCGGGCGCGGGGCTCACAGGTCGTAGTCCACGGTGAACGGTGCGTGGTCGGAGAAGCGCTGCTCACGGTAGATCGAGCACCCGCGCAGGCGCTCGCGCAGGCCCGGGGTGGCGAACTGGTAGTCGATGCGCCACCCCACATTGTTGGCGCGCGCCGCGCCGCGGTTGCTCCACCAGGTGTAGTCCTCGCCCTGCGGATGCAGCACGCGGTAGGCGTCGACCCAGCCCCGGCCCTGGCCGCGGTCGGCGTCGTCCGCCAGGTCGGCGCACAGGCCGTTGAGCCAGTCGCGTTCGGGCGGCAGGCAGCCGGAATTCTTCTGGTTGGACTTCCAGTTCTTGATGTCCAGCGCCGAGCGCACGATGTTCCAGTCACCGCACAGCACGTACTCGCGGTCGCTGGCCAGCCACTGCGCCAGGGTCGGGCGCAGCCATTCCATCACCTTGAACTTGAAATCCTGGCGCAGCTCGCCCGAAGAGCCGGACGGGATATAGAACGACACCACGCTCAGGTTGCCGTAGCGCGCCTCGATGTAGCGGCCTTCCTCGTCGAACTCGGCCCAGCCCAGCGCGGTGCGGATCTCGTCCGGCTCGCGGCGGCTGTAGATCGCCACGCCGCTGTAGCCCTTCTTGGTGGTGGCGTCGCGGAACCAGGCGCGGTAGCCGGCCGGCAGGAATTCCGGGCCGGCGAGCTGGTGTTCCTGGGCCTTGGTCTCCTGGACGCAGAGCACGTCGGCCTCCTGCGCGGAGAACCAGTCGAAGAAGCCCTTGGAGGCGGCCGATCGCAGGCCGTTGGCGTTGAAGCTGATGATGCGCATGGGGTGCCGGGTGCGGGAAACCGCTAAAGCGTACCCCAAGCCACCCTCGACCCCGAGCCGGCGCCGGAGCCGCTATCCTCTGCGTCCCCGCTTTCGTGTTCCGAGCCCGATGAAAGACCACCGGCAACGCTTCCTCGACCTGGCCCTGGGTGCCGACGCCCTGCGCTTCGGCGAGTTCACTCTCAAGTCCGGCCGCCTGAGCCCGTACTTCTTCAATGCCGGCCGTTTCGACACCGGCGCGCGCACCGCCGCCCTGGCCGCGTGCTACGCCGATGCCATCGAGGACGCCGGGCTGGATTTCGACCTGGTGTTCGGCCCGGCCTACAAGGGCATCCCGCTGGCCACCGCGCTGGCGTGCGAGTTCGCCCGCCGTGGCCGCGACCTGCCGCTGGCCTTCAACCGCAAGGAAGCCAAGGATCACGGCGAGGGCGGCACGCTGATCGGCGCCCCGCTGGCCGGCCGCAAGGTGCTGATCGTGGACGACGTGATCACCGCCGGCACCGCCATCCGCGAGGCGCTGGGCATCATCCGCCAGGCCGGCGGCACGCCGGCGGCGATCGTCGTGGCGCTGGACCGCCAGGAGATCGCCTCCGAGCAGGACCGCCGCTCCGCCGCGCAGGCCGTGGCGGCCGAGGCCGGCATCCCGGTGGTGGCCGTGGCCAACCTGGGCGACCTGCTTGCATTTGCCGATGGAAACCCGGAACTTGTGGGCTTCCGCGCACCGTTGCTGGCCTACCGCGCCCGCTACGGTACCGACATATCGGGCTGAGGACAGTCAGGGGGCTGCCATGATGCCGAACACCAGGAAAGCGATGCTGGGCATCGCCGCGCTTGCCGTGCTGTCGTGGCATGCGCAGGCCGCGCAGCCGGCGAAGAAGAAGTCCAACACGCCGGCCACGCCGAAGAAGCTCTATTGCTGGGACCAGAACGGCCAGCGCACCTGCAGCGACACCCTGCCGTCCGAAGCGGTGAACCAGGCGCGCGACGAGATCAATGCCAGCAACGGCATGCGCAGCGCCGAGATCGACCGCGCCCTCAATGCCGACGAGCGTGCGGTGGCCGCCGCGGCGGCCGCCCAGCAGCAGGCCGACCTGGCCGCCGAGGCGACCCGCAAGCGCACCGACCAGGCCCTGCTGACCACCTTCCAGAGCGAAGACGACCTGCGCCGGGTGTTCGCCGAGCGCACCGCGCTGATCGACAACAACGTGCAGACCGCGCGCTACAACGTCACCAGCCTGCGCGAGGGCCTGATCAGCCTGCTGCGCGATGCCGGCAACCGCGAGCTGGCCGGGCAGAAGGTGCCCGACAAGCTGGCCGGCGACATCCAGAAGCGCCACAACGAGTTGATCTGGCAGCAGCGCCTGCAGGCCAGCTTCGAGCGCCAGCGGGTGGAGCTGGATGGGGAGATCGAACAGATCCTGCAGCGTTACCGCGCCATGCGCGCCCCGGCCGGGGCCTGATCCCGGCGGTGGGGCAAAGGAAAAGGGCGGCCATGGGCCGCCCTTTTCGCATCCACGGCCATCGCGCGGTTACAGCGCGATGTCCTTGCCCGGCAACAGCTCGGCCAGCTGCGCCTTGAACAGCGCGCGGATGCGGGCCAGCGCCGCCTCGTTCTCCGCCTCGAAACGCAGCACCAGCACCGGGGTGGTGTTGGAGGCGCGCAGCAGGCCCCAGCCATCGTTGAAGTCGGCGCGCAGGCCGTCGATGGTGGCGATGCGCGCGCCTTCGAACGGCGAGCCCTCGCCCTGCGCCTGCACGGCGGCCACGAAGCGCGCCACCAGTTCGTGCGGCGAGCCGTCCACGGCCAGCTTGATCTCCGGCGTGGACACGCTGTCGGGCAGCTCGGCGAGCACTTCGGAGGGCGTCTCCTCGCGCTGCGCCAGCACTTCGAGCAGGCGCGCGGCGGCATACAGGCCGTCGTCGAAGCCATACCAGCGCTCCTTGAAGAAGAAGTGGCCGCTCATCTCGCCGGCCAGCTCGGCATCGGTCTCGCGCATCTTCGACTTGATCAGCGAATGCCCGGTCTTCCACATCATCGGGCTGCCACCGTGGCGCAGGACGAAATCCTGCAGCTTCCCGGTGCACTTCACGTCGTAGATGATCAGCGCGCCCGGATTGCGCTGCAGCACGTCGGCGGCGAACAGCATCAGCAGGCGGTCGGGGAACACCACCTTGCCTTCGCGGGTCACCACGCCCAGGCGGTCGGCGTCGCCGTCGAAGGCCAGGCCGATGTCCGCGTCGAAGCGCTGGACCATCTGCACCAGGTCCTCGAGGTTGTGCGGCTCGCTCGGGTCGGGGTGGTGGTTGGGGAAGGTGCCGTCCACGTCGCAGTACAGCGGGATGACCTCCGCGCCGATCGCCTCCAGCAGGCGCGGGGCGATGTCGCCGGCCACGCCGTTGCCGGCGTCGGCGACCACCTTGAGCGGGCGATCCAGCTGCACGTCGTCGGCGATGCGCTGGATGTAGTCCTCGCTGACGTCCTGCTGGCTGAGCGAACCGGGCTCGGCGGCGGTGTGCAGGCGGCCCTCGCTGATGCGGCGGTACAGGTCGGTGATCGCATCGCCGGCCAGGGTCTCCCCGCCCACCACGATCTTGAAGCCGTTGTAGTCCGGCGGGTTGTGGCTGCCAGTCACCGCCACGCAACTGCCTGCGCGCAGGTGGTAGGCGGCGAAGTAGACCACCGGCGTCGGCGCCAGGCCGATGTCGATGACCTGGCAGCCGGCGCGGCGCAGGCCTTCGATCAGGCCGGCCGACAGCTCCGGCCCGGACAGGCGGCCGTCGCGGCCCACCACCACGTCGCGCAGGCCCTGGGCCTGCATCACGCTGCCGATGGCCTGGCCGATCTGCTCGGCCACGCCGGGGTTGAGTTCCTTGCCGACCACGCCGCGGATGTCATAGGCGCGGAAGATGTCCGGCACCACGGTGACCCCAGCCGGTCGGCGCGCGGGCGCGGCGCCCTCTTCGTCCGCCGGGTTGGCGGCGGCGGCCAGCGCGGCGGCCTCGGCCTCGCGGCGCAGGCTTTCGCCCAGCGTCGGTGCATCGCCGGCGGCGTCCTCGGCAACCGGGCGGCGCGAAGGCAGGCGGACGCGACCCCGGGCCGCCAGCAGCGCCAGCACGGCCAGGCCCACCAGCAACGCGGCCACGATGATGCAGGGAATGGCCCCCAGGCCCAGCGGGCCGCTGTCGACTTCCTCCACCGCGGCGGCCAGGCGCATGCCGTCCTTGCCCACCGGGCGCGACATCGCCTCGGCCGAACCCGCCAGCCCGGCATTGCCCTTCTGCACCACGTTGAACACGCCCTGGCGCAGGGCCAGGTAGCCATTGGCCGGTACGTCGAGCGCATCGAAGGCGCCAGTCAGGCGCAGCAGCGGCAGGCGCACCAGCGTCACCGCCGCGGCGTCGCCCAACTGCACGCGCGCGGCCACGCCCAGGCGCGGCTGGCCGTCGTCGCGCACGATGCGGACCTGGGCCTTCTCGTTCTGCAGCGCGGCTTCCAGCAGCGCCAGGCGCGAATAGCCGAACTTGGCGCTGTCGGCATAGGCCTCGGCCAGGTTGGCCGGCCACACCTGCACGTCCTCGGCGCCCTTGAAGTGTTCGCGGATCACGGTGGCCGCGGCGGTGGCATCGCCCCCGGCCAAAGCCGCCACGACCTGCGGGTCCTGCAGCAGCTTGTCGTACTGGCTGCCCTGCGCGGCCAGCGCGCGGGCCACTTCGCCCTGCGCGGCGTCGCGGGCACGCTCTACCGTCGCGACGGCCTGGTCATGCCGCCACTGCGCATATCCGTTCCAGCCGAACCATGCCGCCAGCACCAGCGCCAGCACGGCCAGCAACGGCGCGCTCCTGCGCAGGCTGGACACGACCTGCCCGCCTTCGTTCGTCCCGCTCATCTCGACAGCCCCCTGTCAGCGCACGCCGGTGTGGCCGAATCCACCCGTACCCCGTGCACTGTCGACGAAAGTATCCACCACCTGCAACGTCGCGCGCACGATCGGCAGCAACACCAACTGCGCGATCCGGTCCCCCGGGGCGATCGTGAAGGGCTCCCGGCCCCGGTTCCACACGCTGATCAGCAGCGGGCCCTGGTAGTCGGCGTCGATCAGCCCGGTGCCGTTGCCGAGCACGATGCCGTGCCGGTGGCCGAGGCCGGAGCGCGGCAGCACCACGGCGCACAGGCCCGGGTCCTCGATGTGGATGGCGATGCCGCTGGGCAGCAGCACCGCATCGCCCGGTTCCAGCGTCATCGGCGCCTCGATGGCCGCGCGCAGGTCCATGCCGGCGCTGGAGGCCGTGGCGTAGGCCGGCAGCGGCCATTCATCGCCGAAACGCGGGTCGAGCAGCTTCAGCTGCAGGGTGTGGTCGCTCACGCTCATGCGGTCAGTCTCTCCGAAACCAGGTCGAGCAGCCGCTCGGCCAGTTCGGCCTTGCTGCTGCTGGGAAATGCACGCTCGCCGCCCTGCCAGTAGGCGGTGGCGGCGTTGTCATCGCTCTCGAAGCCGCCGCCGCTGATGCCGACCTGGTTGGCGATGATCAGGTCCAGCCGCTTGGCGGTGAGCTTGCCACGCGCGTACTTCTCCACGTCGTGGGTTTCGGCGGCGAAGCCGACCACCAGCTTCAGCGCGCCGGTCTGCGCGGCGACCTCGGCCAGGATGTCGGGCGTGCGCACCAGTTCCAGGGTGAGCGTCTCGCCGGTCTTCTTGATCTTCTGCGGCACCGCGCGGCGCGGGGTGTAGTCGGAGACCGCCGCCGCGCCGATGTAGATGTCGGCCGGCATCGCGCCGAGCACGGCGTCGCGCATCTGCGCGGCCGAGCGCACGTCCACGCGCTGCACGCCGGGCGGCGTGGCCAGCTGCACGGGGCCTGCGACCAGCGTGACGTCGGCGCCATGGCGGGCGGCCGCGGCGGCCAGGGCGAAACCCATCTTGCCGCTGCTGCGGTTGCCGACGTAGCGCACCGGGTCCAGGTCCTCGTAGGTGGGGCCGGCGCTGATGACGAAGCGCAGCCCGCGCAGGCGTTCATCGGCGGCGACCGCGGCCGGCGCGGTCGCGTCCCGCTCGGCCAGCGCGGCGACCAGCTCGTGCGGCTCGACCAGGCGACCGGGGCCGGACTCGCCCTCGGCCAGCGGACCGTCGGCGGGCCCGATGACACGCACGCCGCGCGTCGCCAGCGTGGCGACGTTGGCCTGCGTGGCCGGGTGCAGCCACATGCGGTGGTTCATCGCCGGGGCCACGGTCACCGGCGCGGTGGTGGCCAGGCACAGCGTGGTCACCAGGTCATCGGCAAAGCCGTGCGCCAGGTGCGCGATGAGGTCGGCGGTGGCCGGGGCCACCACGACCCGGTCGGCCCAGCGCGCCAGCTCGATATGGCCCATGGCCTGCTCGGCGGCGCTGTCCCACAGCGTGGTGCGGGTGGGGTGGCCGGAGAGGGCCTGGAAGCTGAGCGGGGTGACGAACTGCTGCGCGCCGGCCGTCATCGCGACCTGCACGTCCGCGCCCGCGTCCCGCAGGCGCCGTACCAGCTCCAGCGATTTGTAGGCAGCGATGCCGCCGCCCACGCACAGCAGCACACGTTGCCCCTGCAGCGGGCCGGGCTCGGGTTTCGCAGTCACGTAAGAAAATTCCTACACATACAAGGAGAATTAGATTAACCGAAGGTCGTTACGGCTCCGACATCGGGGCCCGGAGCGGCCATGCATCCTAGCCATATGCACATAAAGGATTGGCCCGTCGCCGAACGTCCACGCGAGAAGCTGCTCAGCCACGGGGCGGCGCAGCTCTCCAACGCCGAGCTGCTGTCGATTTTCCTCGGTTCCGGCACGCGTGGGCAGGACGCCGTCAAAACCTCGCGGGAGCTGCTGGCCGAGGCCGGCGAGCTGCGCGGCCTGCTGGATCGCGAGCCGGGCGACCTGGTCCGGCTCCCCGGCCTGGGGCCGGCCCGGGCCTGCCGGCTGTCGGCGGCGCTGGAGCTCAGCCGCCGGCACGTGAAGGCGGAGCTGGAGCGCGGCAGCGCGCTGACCAACGCCCAGGCGGCGGGAAACTACTTCACCGCGCGCCTGCGGCCGCGCAAGCAGGAAATCTTCGCGGCGTTGTTCCTGGACACCCGCCATCGCGCGCTCGCATTCGAAGAGCTGTTCAGCGGCACCATCAACCAGGCCCAGGTGCATCCGCGCGAAGTCCTGCGCCGGGCGCTGGTGCACAACGCCGCGGCGGTCATCGTGGGGCACAACCACCCCTCCGGGGATCCGGAGCCCTCGGCCGCGGACCGCAGCCTGACCCAGCGGCTGCACCAGGCGCTGGGCCTGGTCGATATCCGCCTGCTGGACCACCTGGTCATCGGCGAGGGCGACCCGGTCTCGTTCGCCGCCCGCGGCTGGCTCTGAACGCGCCGGCCGGCGTCGACGCGGGCACCAGCTGAACGGCCCCCGCGTCCGCGACCGTCCGGTCGGTTAAAATCGCCGCCTTTCTCGCTCCAGCAGAATCCTCCGTGAAACCCCAACTCCGCGCCCTGATCGGTCAAGGCATCGAAGCCTTGCGCGCCAACGGCACCCTGCCGGCCGACACCCTGCCGCCGGACTTCGTGGTCGAACGCCCGAAGACCCGCGAGCACGGCGATTTCGCCACCAATGCCGCCATGCTGCTGGCCAAGGCCGCGCGCACCAATCCGCGCGCACTGGCGCAGGCACTCGTGGAGGCGCTGCCGGCCAGCACCGACGTGGCGCGCGTGGAGATCGCAGGCCCCGGCTTCATCAATTTCCACCTGGCCCCCACCGCGTACCAGCGCGAAGCGGCCAGCGTGCTCAAGCAGGGCCACGACTACGGCCGCAGCCTGTCTGGCGACGGCCACAGCGTGGGCGTGGAATACGTCTCGGCCAACCCCACCGGCCCGTTGCACGTCGGCCATGGCCGCGCCGCCGCCATCGGCGACAGCCTGGCGCGCCTGCTCGATGCCAACGGCTGGAACGTCAAGCGCGAGTTCTACTACAACGATGCCGGCGTGCAGATCGAGAACCTCGCCCGCTCGGTGCAGGCGCGCGCGCTCGGCCAGTCGCCGGACAGCGAAGGCTGGCCGCAGGAAGGCTACCGCGGCGATTACATCCTCGATGTCGCCAAGGCCTACCTGGCCGGCGAAACGGTCAACCTGGAAGGCCACCTGGTCACCGGCGCGAAGGATCCGCAGGATCTCGATGCGATCCGCCACTTCGCCGTGGCCTACCTGCGCAACGAGCAGAACCACGACCTGGCCGCGTTCGGCGTCGACTTCGACATCTACTTCCTGGAAAGCTCGCTGTACCGTGACGGCAAGGTCGAGGAAGCGGTGAACAAGCTCATCGCCTCCGGCCACACCTACGAGGAAGGCGGCGCGCTGTGGCTGAAGTCCAGCGACTTCGGTGACGACAAGGACCGCGTGATGCGCAAGTCCGACGGCACCTACACCTATTTCGTGCCGGACGTGGCCTACCACCTCACCAAGTGGCAGCGCGGCTACGAGCGCGCGATCACCGAACTGGGCGCCGACCACCACGGCTCGCTGGCGCGCGTGCGCGCCGGCCTGCAGGCGATGGACCTGGGCATCCCGAAGGGCTGGCCGGAATACGTGCTGCACCAGATGGTGACGGTGATGCGCGGCGGCGAGGAAGTGAAGCTCTCCAAGCGCGCGGGCAGCTACCTCACCCTGCGCGACCTGATCGACGAAGTGGGCCGCGACGCCACGCGCTGGTTCCTGATCGCGCGCAAGCCCGATTCGCAGCTGACCTTCGACATCGATCTCGCACGCCAGCAGAGCAATGACAACCCGGTGTTCTACGTGCAGTATGCCCACGCCCGCGTGTGCAGCCTGCTGCGCCAGGCGCAGGAGAAGGGCTTGTCGCACGACCTGGCCAAGGGCAGCGCCCAGCTGGGCCTGCTGGGCGATGACACCTCGTTGTGGCTGATGATCGAGATTTCCCGCTATCCGGAAGTGGTCGAGGCGGCCGGCGAGGCGCTGGAGCCGCACCAGATCGCGCAGTACCTGCGTGAATTGGCGCACGCCTTCCACACGTGGTATCACGGGACGCCGGTGCTGGTGGACGATGCAGCCGAGCGCGACGCCAAGCTGGCGTTGGCGCAGGCCGCGCGCCAGGTGCTGGCCAACGGCCTGGAAATCCTCGGCGTCGGCGCGCCGGAAAAAATGTAAGGAACCGCAAGGTTCAGGCAGTCCAACGGAGAAGCGGTAGATGGCAGCACGTCGCGGTAAGAGCCAGGCAAAACGCAACAGCGGCAACGGCACGCCCGGTTGGGTCTGGCTGGTGGCCGGCGCGGCGATCGCCGCGGTGGTGTTCCTGGCAGCGCCTGGCCTGTTCAAGAAGGACGGCGACGGCTTCCTGCGCGTGGGCCCGCATCCCAACCCGGATGCACAGCCGGCGCCGGTGGCCGATGCCGACGTCGACAGCCCGGCCGAACTGCCGAAGCCGGCGGGCGCCAAGCCCGGCGACAAGGCCGACGCCGCCGCGCAGACGCAGTACGACTTCTACACCCTGCTCCCGGGCAAGGAAGTGCAGATGTCCGACGCCGAGCTGGCCGCCAGTGCGCGCGCCGAAGAAGCGGCGCGCGCGCGGGCCGCGCTGGAAGGCAAGCCGGTGCCGCCGGCCCCGGCCAGCGTCGCGGCCACGAACAATCCCGATGCGGCCACGCCGAGCCAGCCCGCGCCGATCAGCGAGGCGCCCGCGCCCAAGCCGGTCGCCGAAGCAGCTCCGGCACGCGCGACGCCCGCCGCCACGCCGGTCACGCCGGTCACGCCGGCGGCCACCGTTGCCACGACGACACCGGCACCGGCCACCACCACGCCGGCCACCAGCGACAACGTGCGCTACATCCTGCAGGCCGGTTCGTTCGGCGCCTCGGGCGATGCGGAATCGACCAAGGCCAAGCTGGCCATGCTCGGCCTGGCCGCGCGCGTGGAATCGGCGCAGATCGGCGGCAAGACGGTCTACCGCGTGCGCATGGGACCGTACGGCACCGCCAGCGAGTTGGCCGAGGCCAAGCAGAAGCTCAGCGGCAGCGGTTTGCCCGCGATCGCGATCAAGGCGCAGTAATCCGCCGCCCTCCTGAAAGCCCGGCCTTGTGCCGGGCTTTTTCGTTGTCCCATCGCCAGCCCGCGTCGTTGCGCCGTCCATGCCTCCGCGCGCCGGTGCCGGATGCGAAAATTCCCCGTCGCTTCCCCTTGGAGTTGCCATGACCCAGACCGCCCTCATCACCGGCGCCACTTCCGGCTTCGGCCTGGCCGCCGCGCGCCGGTTCCTCGGCGCCGGCTGGCGCGTGATCGTCACCGGCCGCCGTGCCGAGCGCCTGCAGCCGCTGGTGCAGGAATTCGGTGCCGAGCGCGTGCATGCCGCCGTGTTCGACGTGCGCGATGCCGGCGCGATGGAGGCCGCGCTGGCCGCGTTGCCGCCGGCTTTCGCCGACATCGACCTGCTGGTGAACAACGCCGGCCTCGCGCAGGGCACCGCGCCGGCGCAGTCGGCCTCGCTGCAGGACTGGCACACGATGATCGACACCAACGTCACCGCGCTGGTGAACCTCACCCACCGCCTG
The DNA here is from genome assembly GCF_001431645.1 of Stenotrophomonas panacihumi. GTDB lineage: Bacteria > Pseudomonadota > Gammaproteobacteria > Xanthomonadales > Xanthomonadaceae > Stenotrophomonas_A > Stenotrophomonas_A panacihumi. The sequence continues at coordinate 16,185 of NZ_LLXU01000123.1, forward strand.
CTGCCGGGCCTGATCGCGCGCAAGGGCGCGATCATCAACATCAGCTCGGTGGCGGCCACCTATCCCTACCCGGGCGGCAATACCTACGGCGGCACCAAGGCGTTCGTCAGCCAGTTCTCGCTGGGGCTGCGTTCGGACCTGCACGGCACCGGCGTGCGCGTGACCTCGATCGAGCCGGGCATGGCCGAAACCGAGTTCACCCTGGTGCGCACGCATGGCGACCAGGGCGCTTCGGACAAGCTGTACACCGGCGCGAACCCGATGACCGCCGAGGACATCGCCGAGTCGATCTACTACGTCGCCACGCTGCCGCCGCACTTGAACATCAACCGGCTGGAGATCATGCCGGTGACGCAGTCCTTCGCCGGCTTCCAGGTTGCGCGCGAGTCCTGACCCCGCTCAGGCCGCGGCCGACGCCGCGGCCTGCCGGCGCGCCTGCCAGCGATGGCGCAGGCGCAGGCCCGGCCGTTCGACGAGGTAATGCAGCACGGCCGCCGCCAGCAGCGCGGCGGCGCCGTAGATGGCGAAGGCGACGAACCCGCGGCCGGCGAGCCAGTCGCCCCAGGCGGCCTGCACGAGGTGGTACATGGCCTTGTGCACCAGGTAGAGGCTGTAGGACACCGCCGCCAGCCAGCCGGCGAACGGCAGCGCGCGGCGGCCGATCCAGCTGCCCGGCGCGGCGCCGGCGAACACCAGCAACCCCATGCCCAGCGACAACACCGGCCAGCCGAGCGAATTGCCGAGCAGGCCCACGCGGTCGCGGAACAGCCACAGCGCCAGCGCCATCACCGCCAGGCCGGCCAGCAGCGCGACATTGGCGTGCCGCTGCGCGCGTTCCCACGACGCGGGCCGCCAGGTGCGCCAGGTCGCCAGCAGCACGCCGCAGAGCAGGCCGTCGAGGCGGTTCCAGGTCGGGAAATACAGGTCTTCGACGAACCAGTTGCGCAGCTGCATCTCCGGGTCGAGCGCGTGGTCGTGCCACCAGATGCCCGCGCGCAGCGCGATGCCGCCGAACACGATCACCGCGGCCAGCAGCCACAGGCGCCAGGCCGAAGGCCGCCGCGCCAGCCACACCGCCAGCAGCGGGAACACCAGATAGAAATGTTCCTCCACGCATAGCGACCACGCGTGCGAGAACGCCGAGTTCGCGCCGTAGTCGATCAGCAGGTTCACCGTGAAGGTGAGGAACATCCACGCCGGCTCCAGCCCTGGCGCCTCGCGGAAGGCCGGCACGAACACATACAGCGCCAGCACCACCACGAACGCGGGCAGGATGCGAAACGCGCGGCGCAGGTAGAAATCGCGAAAATCCAGCCGGCCGCCGGCCGCCAGCGGCTGCAGCACCTGGCTGCCGATCAGGAAGCCGCTGAGCACGAAGAACAGGTCCACGCCCATCCAGCCGTAGCGCGAGAGCCATGACCAGTCCGGCCCCAGCCCGCCGACCACGAAGGAATGGAACAACATCACCCACACGATGGCGATGGCGCGCAACAGGTCCAGGCCGGGCAGACGCATGGTCGAGGCAGCAAGGGAGGAAGCGCGATTGTAGCCACGCCCCGCCGCGCGCGATCAGTTCACCAGCGGGAAATCCTTCACGATGTCGAGCACGCCGTTGATCAGGAACTGCATGCCCAGGCACACCAGCAGGAAGCCCATCAGGCGCGCGAACGCATCCACGCCACTCTGCCCGATCAGCCGGATGATCCCGCCGGCGCTGCGCAGGCACAGCAGCAGGATCACGCACAGCAGGAAGAAGGTGAGCACCGGCGCGGTCCACATCACCCAGGGCGTGAAGGGCTGTTCGTCCTTCATCGCCGCCGCGGTGCTGATGATCAGCGCGATGGTGCCCGGCCCAGCGGTGCTGGGCATGGCCAGCGGGATGAAGGCGATATCCGACTTGCGATGCTGGCGCAGTTCCTCGGCGCGGCTCTCCACCTCCGGCGCCTCCTCCGGCTTCTCGCTCGGGAACAGCATGCGGAAGCCGATGAAGGCCACGATCATCCCGCCGGCGATGCGCAGGGCCGAGATCGAGATGCCGAAGACCTCCATCACCGCCTGCCCGGCGTAGAAGGCCACACACATGATCGCGAAGACATAGCAGCAGGCCAGCAGCGCCTGCCGGTTGCGTTCCTCCGCCGTCATGCCGGCGGACAGGCCGAGCAGCAGCGCCACGGTGGTCAGCGGGTTGGCGATGGGCAGCAACATCGCCAGCCCGGTCGTCACCGCCTTGAGCAGTTCCAGCATGCCGCAGGTCCTCGCGCGTGGCGGACCCGGGCATGGTCGCGCATCGGCCGGGGCTTGCCTACCCGGCCGAGGCCGGGCTCAGGCGTACTGCATCTCGCCGCGCCCGAAGGACCAGTTCTCGCGCGGGCCTTCGACCAGGTGGATGAAGACATCCTCCGGACGCAGGCCGGGCGCGCGTCCCAGGCGCTCGACGATATCGCGGTACAGCGCCTTCTTCTGCGTCACGCCGCGCGAGGCGGTGCAGTGGATGCGGATGAAGACGAGCGCGTCGCTGCGGTCGATGCCGAGATAGCCGGGGTCGTAGTCGAACTCGTGCGCCTCGTGCTGGTTGACCACGATGAAGCGGTCGTTCTCCGGCACCTCGAAGCTGGCGCGCAGGGCGGCATAGACGCCGTCGCGGATGGCGGCGATGCGTTCGGGCGGGGTGGTACGCAGGTCGATCTGGACGAGGGGCATGGGGCACTCCCGGGGTAGGTGGGACTCCATCCTGGGACTGGCGAACCGTCCGGTAAATCGGATAATCCAGCACCATCCGTCCATCAAACCGGGACATTCGATGCGTACCCTGCACCTCGACCTGGACGCCCTGCGCAGCTTCACCACCGGCATCGCGCTGGGCAGCTTCGCCCGCGCCGCGGTGCAGCTGCATCGTTCGACCTCGGCGGTCAGCGCGCAGCTGAAGAAGCTCGAACAGCAGGCTGGCGCCCCGCTGCTGGTGCGCCACGGCCGCGGCCTGGCGCTCACGCCGACCGGCGAAGTACTGCACGGCTATGCGCGCCGCCTGTTGGCCCTGAACGATGAGGCAGTCGCCGCGCTCGACGGCGCGCACTGGCAGGGCGAAGTGCGCCTCGGGCTGCAGGCGGAATTCGGCGAACAGCTGCTGCCGGCGGTGCTGGGACGTTTCGGACGCGCGCACCCGCGCCTGCAGGTGGAGGCGCAGATCGCGCGTGGCGCGGCGCTGGTGGAAGGGCTGGCGGCTGGCCAGTTCGATCTCGCCTTGGCCTTGGCCTGGGCCGGGCCGGCCCTGCCTGCCTCGCTGTCGCCACAGACGCTGGCCGAGGTGCCGCTGTGCTGGATAGGCCCCGTCGTGGGCGGCGCGCTGGCCGGCACGCCAGCGGCGCCGCTACCCCTGGCCATGCTCGATGCGCCCTGCCCGATGCGCAGCGCGGCCATCGCGGCGCTGGACGCGGCCGGCGTGGCGTGGCGCGTGGCCTTCAGCAGCGCCAGCCTCGCCGGCGTGTGGGCGGCGGTCGAAGCTGGACTGGGCATCACCCTGCGCACGCCGCTGTGCCTGCCGCGCGGCCTGCGCGTGCTCGACCCGCAGGTCCACGGCCTGCCCGCGATGCCCACGGTGGCGCTGCACCTGCATCGCGCCAGCGATTCACCGGCGGTCGACGCCCTGGCCACGCTGGTCCGCGAGGCGGTGGCCACGCAGGTGGCGGCGCTGCCCCGCGGGCGCGCGCCGCGGGGGCGGGCTCAGGCCAGCGGTTCGTCCGAGAGGTAGGTGTAGCCGGTCAGGCCGGCTTCCAGCGCATCGGCCAGTGCCTGCGCCTGCGCGGCCGGCAGCTGCGCATCCGCGATGCGGCCGGCATAGGCGGCCCGCAGGTCGTCCAGGCGGTAACCGACGTAGTCCAGCATCACGTCGGTGGTATCGCCGCGGCGCTGCTGGGCGATGCGGTAGCCGCTGCCTTCCACGGCCACTTCGACCGCGTCGGTGTCGCCGAACAGGTTGTGGATGTCGCCGAGGATCTCCTGGTACGCACCGACCAGGAAGAAGCCGATGCGGTACGACTCGCCCGGCCGCAGCGCATGCAACGGCAGCGAGGTATCCAGGCTCTCGTTCTCGACGTAGGTCTTGACCATGCCGTCCGAGTCGCAGGTCATGTCGCAGACCACGCCGCGGCGCGCCGGTGCTTCGTCCAGGCGCTCGATCGGCACGATCGGGAACACCTGGTCGATGGCCCACACGTCGGGGATCGACTCGAACACGCTGAAGTTGACGAAGTACTTGTCCACCAGCCGCTCGTTGAGCTCATCCAGCAGCGGGCGGTGGCTCTTCTCGTCGAAGCTCAGGCGCGCGCGCACGCCGTGGGCGATGGCGTAGAACAGGTCGTCGATGCGCGCGCGGTGCACCAGGTCGATCTGCCCCAGCGCGTACGCGGCCAGGCCTTCGGCATGGAAATGCTGGGCTTCCTGGAACAGCTCCACCGCCGGGCGCACGTCCAGTTCCTCGTGGATCTCGCGCAGGTGGCGGATCGCCGGCGGCTCGTCGTCATGCGCGTCGGGCACGCGGCCTTCCGGCGCCTGCTCCACTTCCGAGACGTTGGCGATCAGCACCGCATGGTGGGCGGTCATCGCGCGGCCGCATTCGGTGACGATGCGCGGCTGCGGCAGCCCGTGTTCCTCGCAGGCACTGGCCAGCGGCTGGACGATGTTGCTGGCGTACGAATGCAGGCCGTAGTTGATCGAGCAGTAGCTGCGCGAACGGGTGCCTTCGTAGTCGATGCCCAGGCCGCCGCCGACGTCGACATGGCTGATCTTCGCGCCGAGGCGCGAAAGTTCGACGAAGTAGCGGGTCGCCTCGCGCATGCCGTTGGCGATGTCGCGCACGTTGGAAATCTGCGAACCCATGTGGAAGTGCAGCAGGTTCAGGCAGTCGGCGTACTCGGTGTCGCGCAACGACTTCCACAGGTCCAGCACCTGGCGCGGCGAGAGGCCGAACTTGGCCTTGTCGCCGCCGCTGTTCTGCCACTTGCCGGCGCCCAGCGAGGCCAGGCGCATGCGTACGCCCAGGCCCGGCTTCACGTCCAGACGGCGCGCTTCCTCCAGCACCAGCTTCAGCTCGGAGGGCTTCTCGATGACGATGAAGGTCTGCAGGCCGAGCTTGCGGCCGATCAGCGCCAGGCGGATGTATTCGCGGTCCTTGTAGCCGTTGCACACGATCAGCCCGCCCGGGCGCGAGAGCGCCAGTACGGCCATCAGTTCCGGCTTGCTGCCCGCTTCCAGGCCGAAGCCCTCGCCATGGTGCGAGGCCAGCGTCCCGGCCACGCCGCGATGCTGGTTCACCTTGATCGGATACACGGCGGTGTAGCCGCCGGCGTAGTCCCAGTCGGCCTGGGCCTGGCCGAAGGCCGTCTGCAGCTTGCCCAGGCGCTGGCCGAGGATGTCGGGGAAACGCACCAGCAGCGGCAGCTTGGCGCCGGAGGCGCGCGCCGCATCGACCACTTCCGGCAACGACACCGCCGGGCCCTCGGCGCCCGTCGGCCTGACCACCACGTGCCCGGCCGCGTCGACGTCGAAATACCCATCGGCCCAGTGCGGGATCGAATAGGTCTTGCGGGCTTGGTCGATGGACCAGGTCATGGGCGTTTCCGGTGGGCAGGCGCAGGGGACGCGCATTCTACCCACCTCCCATGGCTACTTGCGGTAAACGGGGTCCCCCACCGCCTTGCGCAGGCGCCGCGCCACCGCGCGGTACTGGCGGCTGCCGGCGAACACGATGAACGTGCCCGGCAGCTCGATCGCGTCCACCAGCTTCTTCAGCCGGGCGTCCTCGCTGTAGAACATCCCGCGCCAGGCCACCAGCAGCACGTAGTGCGGAACCCCGCCGTCGTCGCCGGGCAGCGCCTTGCGCGCCAGCCACGCCTGCGAAACGCTGCCCTGGACATCGAGCACGCCACGCAGCTCGGCCAGCGTGTCCGCGTCCAGGTCGTGGGCGAGGAAGGCGTCCTTGGCGCCCAGCTCGTTGCGCGCGTGGTGGCCGCGCAGGCGCGCGTCCTGCATCTGCTGCCATTCCATGGCGATCTCGTCCTGGCCGGCCGCATCGCCGCGCTCGCGGTAATACCAGGACAGATGCTGCAGGGCGGATTCGCGGCACTGTGCATCCAGGCTGATCGCCCGGCGCAGGTGGGCCACGCCGGCGGCGTTGCCGGCCTCCAGCATCAACACGCCGAGGCGGTAATGCACGAAGGGATCGGCGGGCGCCTGCGCCAGGGCCTGGCGGTACAGCGCCAGCGCATCCACGCCGGGCACCAGCGCCTCGCTCAGCCGGGCGTGCTCGACGGTGGCCTGCGCGTCGCGGACCTCCATCGCCTCCAGTTCGGCCAGGCGCTTCGTATCGACGGCGTGCAGGCGATGGCTCTCGCGCCAGTCCAGCTCGACCTGGCGCCGCCACTGCTCGCTGAAATCTTGCTCCAGCCGCGGCAGCAGCTCGCCCAGGTAGGCCTCGGCGAAGCTGCGCGCGGGCGGCGGCACCAGCGCCGGCGCCACCGCCAGCGCCGACAGGCGCTGGGCCAGCGTCGGATGGGTATCGTCATGGCCCGCCGGGCGGGCCAGCATGCGCTGCAGGCGGCGCGCGTCGTCCTCGTGCGGCTGGCGCAGGCTGTCGGCCATGTCGCGGTACATCAGCATCGGCGGGGCCGCCTCGACCGCATCGCGGCGCTGCAGGCCCGGCCAGAAATCCTGCGAAAGGCGCTCGCTGCCCAGGTTCACCCGGATCAGCGCCTCGCCGGCCACGCGCGCACCGGCCACGCGGGCGGCCATCGCGTCGGCTTCGTATTCCTGGTTGCGCGCCAGCACGAAGCTGTACGCGTTGAAATACGGCGCATACCAGCGGAAGAAGCGCACGAACGCGCCGCTGGTCCAGGAGCGGCGCGCCTGCAGCTGGGCCAGCACGCGGTCCCAGCTGGCCCGCACGCGGTACACCCAGCCGCCGAAACGGCCATGGCCGCCGCCGAAGTGCCCGAACTCATGGGCGATGACCGAAGCGAACTGCTGCGGATCCAGCGCCTGCATCAGCGGCAGGCCCAGCACCAGGTAATGGCGATGGCCGAACAGGCCCAGCGCGCGCGGCACGGTGGCGGCGGCGGCATTGAGCTCGCGGTTGATGATGATGCCGTGCAGCCGCGGCGCGCCGGTCTGGCGGCGCAGCCGCTCCACTTCGGCCTGCAGGGCGGGGGCCTCGTGCTTGTCCAGCCGATAGCCCCAGGGCGCCTCGAAGCGGATCCACAGGCTGCGCAGCAGCATCCAGCCGAAGGCGACCGGTATCCACACGACCTTGAACAGCTTCAGCAGCAGCAGCGGGCTGATCGCCACCAGCAGCAGCACCAGCCCCACCGAAACCCCCAGCGCGAGCAGCAACGCCCCGCTCAGTACCGCGAAGCCGGCCAGCGCCAGCAG
>NZ_LLXU01000124.1 GCF_001431645.1 Stenotrophomonas panacihumi
GGTGCGCTCGAACTTACCCTTGGCCATGGCTGCTTCTTCTCGGTGTTCGTTGAAAGGTATGGCGACTTGAAGATGGTGCTCACGAAAGGAATCGAACCTTCGACCTCCTCCTTACCAAGGAGGTGCTCTACCGACTGAGCTACGTGAGCGAGTTGTCCATTGTGGCATGTTTTACGTTCAATGGAGCGGGAGACGGGAATCGAACCCGCACCATCAGCTTGGAAGGCTGAGGTTCTACCGTTGAACTACTCCCGCACCGGGAATGAACTGCCACAACGTGAAACTGGTGGAGGGAGGTGGATTCGAACCACCGAAGGCGTAAGCCAGCAGATTTACAGTCTGCCCCCGTTGGCCGCTTGGGTATCCCTCCGGATTTCCCACCCCGTCATTCGTGGCCGCGAGGCCATTCATGCCGGTGTGGAGAGCCCGCAATTTTGGGCGGGGCTCCGGTTGTTGTCAACAAAAATTTACATCTTTTTGGCGGGCGACCGACAGCGCGGCCGCCCCGGTTACACGTTGAAGCGGAAGTGCAGCACGTCGCCTTCCTGCACCCGGTACTCCTTGCCTTCCAGGCGCAGGCGACCGGCTTCCTTGGCACCCGCCTCGCCCTTGTACTTGATGAAGTCGTCGAACGAGATCGTCTCGGCGCGGATGAAGCCGCGCTCGAAATCGGTGTGGATCACCGCGGCGGCCTGCGGCGCGGTCGAGCCCGCCTTGACCGTCCAGGCGCGCACTTCCTTCACGCCCGCGGTGAAGTAGGTCTGCAGCCCGAGCAGCTTGTAGGCCGCGCGGATCACGCGATTCAAGCCCGGCTCGTCCAGGCCCAGGTCGGCCAGGAACGCGTCGCGGTCGGCGTCATCCAGCTGCGCCAGCTCTTCCTCGATCGCCGCCGACACCGGCACCACTTCGGCCCCCTCGGCGGCGGCGTGCTTGCGCACGGCCTCCAGGTGCGGGTTGTTGTCGAAGCCGTCCTCCAGCACGTTGGCGATGTACATCACCGGCTTGAGGGTGAGCAGGAACAGGTCGCGGACCAGCGCCTTTTCCTCATCGTCCAGCCCGGCCGAACGGCCCGGCTTGCCTTCGGCCAGCGCGGCCTGCAGCTTGGCCAGCACCGGCTTGCGCGCGGCCGCTTCCTTGTCGCCACCCTTGGCGGCGCGCTCGGCGCGGTTGAGCGCCTTCTCGACGCTGTCCAGGTCGGCCAGCGCCAGTTCGGTATCGATGGTCTCGATGTCCGACAGCGGGTCGACCTTGCCAGCCACGTGGATGACGTCGCCGTGCTCGAAGCAGCGCACCACGTGGGTGATCGCATCGACTTCGCGGATATGCGCCAGGAACTTGTTGCCCAGGCCCTCGCCGCTCGCCGCGCCGGCGACCAGGCCGGCGATGTCGACGAACTCGACCGCCGTCGGCACGACCTTCTGCGGCTTCACGATCTCCGACAGCTGGTTCAGGCGCAGATCCGGCACCGGCACGATGCCGACGTTCGGCTCGATCGTGCAGAACGGGAAGTTGGCCGCGGCGATACCCGCCTTGGTCAGCGCGTTGAACAGGGTCGACTTGCCGACGTTAGGCAGGCCGACAATGCCGCATTTGATGCCCATGATTGATCCGGGGATTGGTGATTCGGGATTCGGGATTCGCGCGGCGCACCGGCAAATCCCGAATCCCCAACCATCAAGCCTTGGCGGTGTTGAGGCGCTTGGTGGCCTCGTTGAAGTTACCCGATGCCGCCAGCGGCAGCACGTCGATCGCATCGTCGATGGCGCGGCCGATCAGCACGTCGTCCTCGCCCCTTGCACGCCCCAGCACCCACGGAACCACCTTGTCCTTGTGCCCGGGATGGCCGATACCCACGCGCAGGCGGTGGAACTTGCCGTGGCCGAGCAGGCGGATCGTGTCGCGCAGGCCGTTCTGGCCGCCATGGCCGCCGTCGAACTTCAGCCGCGCGATGCCCGGCGCAAGATCCAGTTCGTCGTGGGCCACGAGCATCTGCTCCGGCTCGATCTTCCAGAAGCGCAGCGCCGCGGTGATCGACTTGCCACTGAGGTTCATGAAGGTGGCGGGCTTGAGCAGCCACACCGGCTGACCGGCAATGTCCACGCGGGCCACTTCGCCGAACAGCTTGGATTCCAGGTTCCAGCGCGCGCCCGCCGACTCGGCGAGGGCATCGACGAAACGAAACCCGGCGTTGTGCCGGGTTTGGGCGTGTTCCGGACCGGGATTGCCGAGTCCGACGATCAGTCGCAGTCCAGACATGCCGTGACCACCGCAACGCTCCCCCGCGCGCGTGGCGCGGGGGAGACGCGGCGATTACTTGGTCTCGCCTTCGGCCGCCGGGGCCTCGGCTTCTTCGCGACCGTGCTTGGCGATCACGACGGCGACGTCGTGCTCCTTGCCCAGCTTCAGCTCCGGGATTTCCACGCCGGCCGGCAGCTTGATGTCCGACAGGTGGATCACGTTGCCGACTTCCAGGGCCGACAGGTCGACCTCGATGAACTCCGGCAGGTCCTTCGGCAGGCAGCTCACCTGCACTTCGTTCAGCTCGTGGGTCACGACGACTTCGGCCGACTTGCCGGCCGGCGACTTGTCTTCGTTGACGAAGTGCAGCGGGACCGAGGCGTTCAGCTTTTCGTTCTCGTTCACGCGCTGGAAGTCGATGTGCATGATCAGCTGCTTGAACGGGTGGCGCTGCATGTCACGCAGCAGCACCTTCTGCACGTCGCCGTTGAGGCTCAGGTCCAGGATCGAGGAGTAGAACCACTCGTTCTGCTGGGCCAGCCACACTTCTTCGTGGTCGAGCTGGATGCTGACGGGCTTGAGGTCGCCACCGTAGACGATGGCCGGGATCAGGCCGGCATGACGCAGGCGGCGGCTCGCACCCTTACCTTCGTCTTCGCGGCGCTGGACCTTGATTTCATGGGTCTTGGACATTTCTATTCACTACCTAGGTTGAATGAACCGCCTCGCGGCGGTCTTGCGACTCCCCCGCGACCAGGGGAGCCGTTACAGCGAGCCGGTCTCCCGGCTCAATCCACGTACAGCGAGCTGACCGATTCGCCGAAGGCGATGCGCCGGATGGTCTCGGCGAGCAGTTCGGCCACGCTCAGCTGGCGAATCTTGGGGCACACGCGCGCCTGGTCGGAAAGCGGGATCGTGTCGGTGACGACGATCTCGTCCAGCTGCGAGTTGGTGATGTTGTCCACCGCCGGGCCCGAGAACACCGGGTGCGTGCAGTAGGCCACCACCTTCACCGCGCCGCGCTGCTTGAGCGCCGCGGCGGCGGCGCACAGCGTGCCGGCGGTGTCGACCAGGTCGTCCACCAGCACGCAGGTCTTGCCCTGCACGTCGCCGATGATGTTCATCACCGTGGCCACGTTCGCGCGCGGGCGGCGCTTGTCGATGATGGCCAGGTCGGCGTCGTCCAGGCGCTTGGCGACCGCGCGGGCGCGCACCACGCCGCCGACGTCTGGCGAAACCACGATCAGGTTATCGGTGCCGTAGGCGCGCCAGATGTCGGCCAGCAGCAGCGGCGAGGCGTACACGTTGTCGACCGGAACATCGAAGAAGCCCTGGATCTGGTCGGCGTGCAGGTCCACCGTGAGCACGCGGTCGGCGCCGATGGCGCTGACCATCTTGGCGGCGACCTTGGCGGTGATCGGCACGCGCGAGGAGCGCATGCGGCGATCCTGCCGCGAATAACCGAAGTACGGGATCACCGCGGTGACGGACGCGGCGCTGGCGCGCTTGAGCGCGTCGATCAGCACCAGCAGTTCCATCAGGTTCTCCGCGCTCGGCGCGCAGGTCGGCTGCACCACGAACACTTCCTGGCGACGCACGCTTTCCTCGATCTCGACCTGCACTTCCCCGTCGGAGAAGCGCGAGACCAGGGCCTTGCCCATGCGTACGCCCAGCTCCTTGCAGATGCTCTGCGTCAACTGCTTGTTGGCATTGCCGGAAAAGACCAGCAGGTTGCGTTCGTCTTGCATGGGGCGGGCTCGGGCGGCGGCGGGAAAGCGGGTGGTGCAAGCATCCGCGGCGCGCTGGCGGGCGCGCGGCCGCAAATGGCAGGGGCGGTAGGATTCGAACCTACGAATGCCAGGATCAAAACCTGGTGCCTTGGGCCTCTTGGCGACGCCCCTGCATCAAACCTTCATCGCCGCCAGCGCATCGAGCAACGGAGACCTTGCGGCCCCGCCGACGACCCAGGCGCGCAGTTCCGCCGGCAGTTCGGACCGTGCGCGCTCTGCGGCGTGCAGCGAATCGAACTCGACGAAACAGCCGCCACCCGACCCGGTCAACCGAGGCGAACCGACGCGCGCCAACGCCTTGAACACCGCCTCGACGGCAGGTTCGCGGCGGCGCAGCACCGGCTCGAACGCGTTGTCGAGCAGGGTTCCGGAAGCGAAGTCCGCTATTTTCGCGGGCGCGGCATCGCGCGTCAAATCAGGGGCCCGGAAAAGTTCAGGGGTCGGCACATGGACGCCGGGGTCCACCAGCAGATACCAGGCCGGCGCCAGCGCGAGGGGCGTGAGCCGCTCGCCCACCCCTTCGGCCCAGGCGTTGTGCCCGCGAATGAATACGGGCACGTCCGCGCCGAGCTTGCAGCCCAGCGCCGCAAGCTCCTCCACCGGGAGATGCAGGCCCCAGAGGGCATTCAGCGCGACCAGCACCGTGGCCGCATCGGACGAACCGCCGCCGAAACCACCGCCCGTGGGGATGCGCTTTTCGACGCGGATATCGGCAGATAGCGGGCAATTGGCGGACGAACGCAACAGTTCGGCCGCTCGAACCACGAGATCCTGCGCTTCCTCCACCCCCGGCGCGGAGGGCCCGATCCGCCGGATGGGGCCGGCCGGCCCGACCCGCAGGTGGATCGTGTCACCCCAGTCGAGGATGCGGAAAACGGTCTGCAGGTCGTGGTAGCCATCGGGGCGACGCCCCACCACATGCAGGAACAGGTTGAGCTTCGCCGGGGCCGGCCAGCTCGACCAGCCCCCTGCCTCCACGTCACTCATGGCGAGGCCACGTCCCACTGGTCGAACACCAGCCGCACCTTGGCGTCGCCCATGCGCGCTTCGATGCGCTTCGGCAGCGCCGGGCGATCGGCCTCGGCGGGGAACCATTCCTGGTAATCCACGCGCCAGCCGGCCTGCTCCAGCGCGGCCGGGCGCCCCTCGGCGTCGCGCACCACGCCGGCCTGGCCGTCATCGACCAGCCCGCGCACCCAGGCCGGCAACCCTTCGACCGGAATCTGCCAGCCCGTGGCCTGGAACAGCATCTCCTGGGCGTCGTCGCCGGTCCGCGGACCGCCCTCGACCCCTTCCAGGCGCGCCTGGCCGGTCGCGCCCTCGCCGCTCAGCACCCAGCTCTGCCGGGTCACCGGCGCGCTCAGCTGGATGCGGTAATCCCGCCCGGTCTGGCGCCAATCCACCCGGCCGCTGCCGCCATTGCGCCCCTTGCTGATCGCCGCCCGGCCCTGGAACGACCAGTCCGGGTGCGCGCGCAGCCACGCCTGGCGCGCGACCTCGGCCTGAAGCGCCTCGGCGCTCACCGGCACGGAAGCCGCCGGCGCGGAAGGACGCGGCGCGGGGCCCGCGCAGGCTGACAACAACGCCGCCACCCACACCAGCGACAGCGCCTGACCACGAAAACTCATAGACCGTACTTCTCCTTGATGCGCTGCAGCGCCCGGTTGTCGGGATCGCTCCCGCGCGCTTCCCCGGCATAGTGCCGGGCTTCGTCCTGCTGACCGCTGACCCACAGCACTTCGGCCAGGTGCGCGCCGATCTCGGCGTCCTTGGCCAGCGACCACGCCCGGCGCAGCTGCACCAGCGCGTCGCGGTTGCGGCCCATGCGATAGAGCACCCAGCCGTAGCTGTCGATGATGGCCGGGTTGTCCGGGTCGGCGGTACGCGCGCGCTCGATCAGCGCCAGCGCCTCCTTGTAGCGGGTGGTGCGGTCGGCCAGGGTGTAGCCGAGCGCGTTCAGCGCGGCCACGCTTTCCGGCTCGGTCACCAGGATCTTGCGCAGGTCGGCCTCGGCGCGGGCGATGTCGTCGCGGCGCTCCCAGGCCAGGCCGCGGGCGTAGAGCAGCGCGTTGTCGTCCGGGTAGGCAGCCAGGCCGCGGGCGAAGGCATCCAGTTCGCCGGCATCGTCGCCCTGCTCCTGGCGCAGCTCGGCTTCCAGCACGTAGGCGTCGCGCCGGGCATCGTCGTCGGCATCCGCGTCGCCCTGCAGGGCGTGCACGGTGTCGTAGGCCTCCTGCTTGCGGTCGAGCTTGAACAGCGCGTTGGCCGCGCGCAGGCGGGCCTCGCTGCGCGCCGGGCCACCCGGCACGCCGCGGTACCAGTCCACCGCTTCCTGGTAGCGCTCCAGGTATTCGGCCATCTTGCCGAGCAGCAGGCGCCGCTGCGGGTCCGGCGAGGCGGCATCGGCCTTGAGTTCGTCGTACAGGGCGGTCAGCGCCGCCTCGTCGTGCTGCTTGGCCAGCAGCGAGGCGCGCAGGCCATAGGTATTGGTGTCCTGCGGCCCGACCGCCAGCACCTTCGCCGCGGCCGCCGGCTCGCCCATGCTGTCGTAGCTGTAGGCCAGCGCGGCGCGCAGCTCGGCATCGCGCGCGGCCTGCGGCTCCACGCCCTGCAGCAGTGCCATCGCTTCCTCGCGCTTGCCGGCCTGCGACAACTGGTTGGCATGCAGCAGCGCCACCCGCGGCTCGCTCGGGAAACGCCGCACCACTTCATCCACGATCTGCTTGGTCAGCGCCGGGCGCTCCATGCGCAGCGCCAGCCGGCCGAATTCCTGCCAGGCCTCGATCTGGTTCGGAATCGCCCCGGCCGACACCAGCGAACCCAGCACCTGGGCGACCGCATCCGGCTCGCGCGATGCGCCGGCCAGCGCCACTAGCGCAAACCGCCAGCCGCGCGGATCCGGGTCGCGCAGCAGCGATTCCAGCTGCTTGCGCGCCTGCCGGCGCTCGCCCTTGCGCAGGGCCAGGGTCGCCTCGGTGCTGCGCATGGCCAACGATTGCGGGGCCCGCTGCCGCCACAGCACCAGCGCCTTGGCGGCACTGGCATCGTCGTCGGCCAGCATGGCGATGCGCGCGGCCCGTTCGGCCAGGCCGGCGTCGTCGGGGGTCTGGCGGGCGGCCTGCAGGTACCAGCGCGTGGCTTCTTCCAGCTCTCCGGCCTGCAACGCGAACTCACCCGCCAGCACCGGCTCCAGGGAGGCGTCCGGCGCGCCCTGCGAAGGGGCCGGGGGGCGGGCCGCGGCCGTCGCGGCCCATGTCGACAACAGGAGAACGCAGAGGACTCGCAGGAAAACGGGCATCGTGGGCTGCCGGGCCGTAAAATGGGGGCCCTGAATGGCCAGCAGCTTATCGCAAGCGACCCGAATGAGTTTGTGGGTGCTCGGACTCAACCACCAGACCGCACCGGTGGATCTGCGTGAACGCGCCGCGTTCGATGGCGAGGCGTTGCCGCGCGCGCTCGCCTCGCTACGCGCCCTGCCGGAAGTGGCCGAAGCGGCCCTGCTGTCCACCTGCAACCGCACCGAGCTGTACGCCGTCGCCGAAGACGCCGCCTCGCTGACCCGCTGGCTCGACGCCCAGGCCCCGGGCCTGCAGGCCTATCTCTACCAGCACCAGGACAGCGAAGCGGTCCGCCACCTGTTCCGCGTGGCCACCGGGCTGGATTCGATGGTGCTGGGCGAGCCGCAGATCCTGGGCCAGGTGAAGGACGCCTGGGCCGTCGCGCGCCAGTACGGCGCGCTCGGCAACCGCCTGGACCGCCTGTTCCAGCAGACCTTCTCGGTGGCCAAGCGCGCCCGCACGGATACCCGCATCGGCGCCAACCCGGTGTCGGTGGCCTCCACGGCGGTGCGGCTGGCGCAGGAATCGTTCACCCGGCTGGATGAATCGACCGTGCTGCTGATCGGCGCCGGCGAGACCATCGAGCTGGCCGCGGCCCACCTCAGCGAAGGCAAGGTCAAGCGCCTGCTCATCGCCAACCGCACGCTGGCCCATGCCCAGGCCTTGGCGAGCCAGCACGGCGGCTACGCGCTGCCGCTGGACGAACTGGCGCGCCACCTGGCCGAAGCCGATGTCGTGTTCTCGGCCACCGCGGCGCGCGAGCCGATCGTCGGCAAGCGGCTGGTGGAGGACGCGCTGCGCGCGCGCCGCCGCAAGCCGGTGCTGCTGTTCGACCTGGCCGTGCCGCGCGACATCGACCCGGCCGTGGCCGAGCTCGACGACGCCTACCTGTACACCGTCGACGACCTCGAGCGCGCGGTCGAGGACAACCGTCGCAGCCGGCGCGAAGCGGCCACCGCCGCCGAGGCGATCATCGAGCTGCAGGTCGCGCGCTACATGGAAAGCCAGCAGGCCAGCGCGCACCACGCGCCGCTCAAGCGCCTGCGCGCGTTCGGCGACGGCACCCGCGACGAACTGCTGGCCAAGGCCCGCGCGCAGCTGCTCAACGGCCGCCCGGCCGAGGAAGTGCTCGAACAGCTCGCGCATGGCCTCACCAACCGCTTGCTGCACCCGCCGACCGCCGCGCTGCGCGAGGCCGCGCTCAGTGGCGACGCCGAACTCGCGCGCGCCGCCGACCGCCTGTTCCCGGAAAAGCCGGGCTATTCGCATCCCGCGACGAACCACCCCACCGTGACCCCGAATGACGCCGACCCTGCGCCGTAAGCTCGAAGCGCTGGCCGAACGCCGCGAAGAACTGGAACGCCTGCTGTCCGATCCCGAGGTCGTCGGCGACAACGAGCGCTTCCGTGCGTTCTCGCGCGAGTTCTCCCAGCTCGAACCGGTGGCGCAGGCACTGGCCGAAGAAGCGCGCGCCAAGGCCGACCTGTCGGCCGCCGAGGCGATGCGCGCCGACCCCGAGCTGCGCGAGATGGCCGATGAGGAAGCCGCCGCCGCGCAGGCACGGCTGGACGCGCTCGATGGCGAGCTCGCCCTGCTGCTGGTGCCGCGCGATCCGCGCGACGAAGGCAACCTGTTCCTGGAAGTGCGCGCCGGCACCGGCGGCGACGAGGCGGCGATCTTCGCCGGCGACCTGTTCCGCATGTACGCCCGCTATGCCGAGCGCCAGGGCTGGAAGGTGGAGGTCGAATCGGACAACCCCGGCGAGCATGGCGGCTACAAGGAAGTCGTGGCGCGCATCGTCGGGCGCGGCGCGTATTCGCGCCTGAAGTTCGAATCCGGCACGCACCGCGTGCAGCGCGTGCCGGCCACCGAATCGCAGGGGCGCATCCACACCTCGGCGGCGACGGTGGCGATCATCCCGGAAGCCGACGACGTCGAGGACATCGAGATCAACCCGGCCGACCTGAAGGTGGACACCTTCCGTTCTTCCGGCGCGGGCGGCCAGCACGTCAACAAGACCGAATCGGCGATCCGCATCACCCACGTGCCGACCGGCGTGGTGGTCGAATGCCAGACCGAGCGCAGCCAGCACGCCAACCGCGACAAGGCGATGAAGCGGCTCAAGGCGCAGCTGCTCGATGCCGAACGCAGCAAGCAGGCCGCCGCCCAGGCCGAGAGCCGCCGGCTGCAGGTCGGCAGCGGCGACCGCAGCCAGCGCATCCGCACCTACAACTTCCCGCAAGGCCGCATCACCGACCACCGCGTTGAAGGCCTGACCCTGTACGACCTGCCGAACATCATCGAAGGCGACCTCGGCGATCTCATCGGCCGCCTGCAGCACGAACACCAGGTCGACGAACTCGCCCGCCTGGGCGCGGCGTGAACCCGGCGCCCTCGCCCGAGCAGGAACGCCAGCAACTGCGCGAGGCCGTGCGGCGCCAACCCGATGACTTCATCGCCTGGCTGATGCTGGCCGACGCCGAGATGGGCGGCGGCGCGCTCGACGCCGCGGCGCAGGCACTGCAGCGCGCACAGGCGCTGCGTGGCACGCACCCGGAAACGCTCGCCCGGCTCGGCCGACTGCACTGGATGCGGGGCGAGCACGCGCCGGCCACCACGCTGCTTCGGCAGGCCGCGGCGATGGCGCCGCAGCACCCGGGCATCGCGCTGTGGCTGGGCCATGCGCTGGAGGACGCCGGCGAAGCGGAGCCGGCCGCGCAGGCCTATGCGATCGCGCACCGGCTGGTGCCGGGCGACCCGTACATCGCCGCGCAGGCGCTCAACTGGCAGCGACGGCTGTGCGACTGGTCGCAGCTGGCGCCGTTGTCGCGGCTGGTGCGGCAGGCCGTGGCGCAGGGGCGCCCGGGCGTGGAGCCGTTCGCCTTCCTCAGCGAAGACAGCAGCGCCGCCGAACAACTGGCCTGCGCGCGACTGCGCGCTGCCGCCTTCGCCAACGTCCGCCCGATGCCGGCCACCGCCGTGCGCCGCGACGGCCCGCTGCGGCTGGGCTTTCTTTCCAACGGCTTCGGCGCGCACCCCACCGGCCTGCTCACCGTGGCAATGTTCGAAGCGCTGCGCGCGCATCCGCACGTGCAGGCCCACCTGTTCGCGCTCAACCGCGACGACGGCAGCGAGATCCGCCGGCGGCTGGCCGCGGCCACCACGCTGCACGATGTCGCCGGACAGCCGCACCCGGCCACCGCGCAGGCGATCCGCGCGGCCGGCATCGACGTGCTGTTCGACCTGCGCGGCTGGGGCGGCGGCGGCGCACCCGACGTGCTGGCGCTGCGGCCAGCGCCGGTCCAGATGAACTGGCTGGCATACCCCGGCACCTCCGGTGCGCCGTGGATCGATTACGTGATCGGCGATGCGTTCGCGCTGCCGGACGCGCTGGCGCCGCACTACAGCGAACGCGTGTTGCGACTGCCCCGCGCGTTCCAGCCTTCGGATACCACGCGCGTCGTGGAGACCCCGCCGCCGCGCGCCGCCTGCGGCTTGCCCGAGGAAGGCGTGGTGTTCTGCTGCTTCAACAACAGCTACAAGCTCAACCCGCGCAGCGTCGGCCGCCTCCTGGCGGTGCTGCGCGGCGTGCCCGGCAGCGTGCTGTGGCTGCTCTCGGGCCCGGGCCATGCCGACGCGCGGCTGCGTGCGGCGGCCCAGGCCGGCGGCGTCGATCCGCGGCGCCTGGTGTTCATGCCCAAACTGCCGCATCCGCTCTACCTGGCGCGGTATCGCCACGCGGACCTGTTCCTGGATACCGATCCCTACAACGCGCACACCACCGCCTCGGACGCGCTGTGGGCCGGCTGCCCGGTGCTCACCACGCCCGGCCAGACGTTCGCCGCGCGCGTGGCCGGCAGCCTCAACCACCACCTCGGCCTGGACGCGCTCAACGTGGCCGACGATGCCGCCTTCATCGACACCGCCATCGCGCTGGGCAATGCACCGGCGCGGCTGGCTGCATTGCGCGCGGAAGTGATGGCCCGCCGCGAAAGCAGCGGGCTGTTCGACATGGCCGGCTTCGCGCGCGATTTCGCCGCGCTCGCCGCCGAGGTCGGCCGCCGCCACGGCTGGCAGGGCTGAGCCGGGCCTGCCTGTACGCCCTGCCGGCCAGCCGCTAGGCTGGCCCGCATGAGCCACGCCACCGACCTGATCCCGCTGCGCCTGTGCGTGCTGACCGTCTCCGACAGCCGCACGCTCGCCGACGACACTTCCGGCGCCTACCTGGCCGATGCCCTGCGCGATGCCGGCCACGTCCTGCACGAACGCGCCATCGCCCCGGATGATCGCTACCGCCTGCGCGCCATCGTCTCGACGTGGATCGCCGACCCGGCGGTGGACGGCATCCTCGTCACCGGCGGCACCGGCTTCACCGGCCGCGACAGCACGCCCGAGGCGCTGCTGCCGCTGCTGGACAAGACCATGCCCGGCTTCGGCGAACTGTTCCGCGCGATCAGCTTCGAGGAGATCGGCACCTCCTCGCTGCAGTCGCGCGCCTTCGCCGGCCTCGCCAACGCCACCTTCCTGTTCGCCCTGCCCGGCTCGCGCTCGGCCTGCCGCACCGGCTGGGAGCGCATCATCCGCGACCAGCTCGACGCCCGCACCCGCCCCTGCAACCTCGCCACGCTGCGCCCACGCCTGCGCGAGTAGGCTGGCCCCGCCTACCCGGAGAAGACGCGATGGCGCTCAAGCGCAAGGAATACGAAAAGCTCGTCAAGCCGCTGCAGCTGGAACTGGTGTCGATGGCGCGCTGGCTGCAGCACACCGGCCAACGCGCGCTGGTACTGCTCGAAGGCCGCGACACCGCCGGCAAGGGCGGCGTGATCCAGGCGATCTCCGAGCACATCAACCCGCGCCAATGCCGGGTGGTCGCGCTGCCCAAGCCCAGCGACCGCGAAAGCACGCAGTGGTATTTCCAGCGCTACGTCGCGCACCTGCCGGCGGCCGGCGAGATCGTGCTGATGGACCGCAGCTGGTACAACCGCGCCGGCGTCGAGCATGTGATGGGGTTCTGCAGCGAGCAGGAATACCTGGCCTTCCTGCACCAGGCGCCGCGCTTCGAGCACTTGCTGGTCGAGGACGGCATCCTGTTGTTCAAGTACTGGCTCACCGTGGACCAGAAGCAGCAGGAGGAGCGCTTCGCCGAGCGCCACGAAGATCCGCTCAAGGGCTGGAAGCTTTCGCCGGTGGACCTGCAATCGCGCACCGCGTACGCCGATTACACCCGCGCGCGCGAAGCGATGCTGCAGGCCACCCACACCGAATGGGCGCCCTGGACGCTGGTGGATTTCAACGACCAGAAACGCGGCCGGCTCACGTTGGTGCGCGACCTGCTCGATCGCCTCCCGGACGTGCGCCTGCCGCCGGATGAAAAGCCGCTGCCGCCGCTACCCGGCAAGCTGCACAAGGAAAAATTCGGCCTGCTGAAGCCGATCACGCCTTACCAGCTGGACGACTGAGCGCCTCCGGCGGCGGCGGCTTCGTGCTCGCGCGCGACCGCATCCAGCGCCGCCACCGCACTGCGATGCAACTGCAGGAACGCCGGCCACAACGGCTGCGCGGCCTCGACCTGGGTGATGTCGTCCCCGCCGTCGCGGCGCAGGTTCGGGCAACGCGCCAGCAGCCACGCTTCCAGCGTCATGCCGCCCGGCAGCTGCACGGTGGCCGCGCCGAGCAGCCAATCGCGCAGGAGCTGGCGGAAATCGCCGGCCAGCGCATAGGCCACGTCGACCTGGTCCAGGTCGGCCTGCGGATTCCACGCCAGCCGGCCGATGCGCCAGCCGCGCTCGCGCAGGTGCACGACGCCCGGCATCAGCGGGCGCAGCGCGCGCAGCAGGCGCCATTGCACCTGCAGGGTTTCGTGA
Source organism: Stenotrophomonas panacihumi (assembly GCF_001431645.1). Classification (GTDB taxonomy): domain Bacteria; phylum Pseudomonadota; class Gammaproteobacteria; order Xanthomonadales; family Xanthomonadaceae; genus Stenotrophomonas_A; species Stenotrophomonas_A panacihumi. Next base: position 13,231 of record NZ_LLXU01000124.1, read on the forward strand.
TCGGCCCCGCTGCGCGCGGCCATCGCCAGTTCGTAGCGGCGCGCCTGCAGGGCCGGGATCTCGTCGAGCACCGCCGGGCCCGGGTCGGCCTGCAGCAGCAAGGCTTCGGCGCGCAGCGCGGCGATGTCGGGCATGGCGTCGTCGCCGTCGCGCAGCGGCACGCCGTGGTCCACCAGCGCCAGGGCCAGGCCCAGCGCGCGCTGGCGCTGCTGCTGGCGCACGCGGCGCTGTTCGGCCAGCCACCAGGCGTCGTGCTGTTGCTGCAGGCGGCGCAGCACCTGCAGGCCATCCAGGTCGCGCCACGGCCGCCGGCCGGCGTCGTCGGGATCGAAGCGCAGCGGGTCCGGCAGATCGTCGTCGACGGCGATGCCGTCTTCCAGCGCGTCCGCGCCGAGCGCGACGAGCGCCATCAGGTCCACGCCGGAGGATGCGCTGAAATGCATCCGCGCCCATTGCGCGCGCCAGGCCGAGAACAGCAGCAGCACGGCGAAGCCGATCGCCACGCCCACCTGCACCGACGGCGGCTGGCCGGCGATGATCACCGCGGCCATCGTGAACAGCGCCAGGCCCAGGAGAATCCAGAACGCACGGGCACGCCGTCCCGCGCGCGCGCGCCGTCGTCGCAATGCCGTCATCGCCGATTACCCCTGTCGCAAATCGATGCCGTCATATCGGCACCCGGGCCCGGAGCTTGTGCCTCCGGCGTGAAAAGCGCTTAGCCGGTCAAGAAACCCGGCGCCACGGGCGCGTCGTGCGCCTGGCGGTCCAGCCGGTCCACGCGCGCCAGTGCAGGTCCATGCAACAAGCGTGCCGCCAGTGCGTCGATCGCCGCAGCCTCGCCGGCCACGACCACGTCGACATCGCCGCCGGGCAGGTTGAACGCGTGGCCGTCCAGGCCCAGCGCCACGGCCTGGTCGCGGGTCCACGCGCGGAACCCGACGCCCTGCACGCGACCGCCGACGCGGAAGCTTGCCTGTGCCATCAGCCGACCTTGCCGCCCGCGGCGGCAATGGCCGCTTCGATGTCGCGCGCCTCCACCGGGCCGAGGAACTGCTTGGCGATCTTGCCGTCCGGGCCGATCAGGTAGCTCATCGGCAGGCCGCGCGGCACGGCGAAGTCGGCCGGCGGCTGGTAGGTGTCGACGATGGCGATCGGGTAGGCCACCGGGTGTTCCTTGAGGAAGGCCTGCATCTCGGCCGGCTCGATGTCCTCGTAGGCCAGCCCGACCACCTCGATGTTGTTGCGCATGGCATGCAACGCGGAGAGCTCCGGCATTTCCTTCAGGCACGGCGCGCACCAGGTCGCCCAGAAGTTCACCACCACCCACTTGCCGCGGTGTTCGGCCAGGTCGTAGGTCTTGCCGTCGACGGTGGGCAGCTTCAGCGCCGGCTGCTCGGCGGTGACCTCGCGCGCTGGCGCGACCGGCTCGGCGGGCGCCGTCGGGGCCGCGGGCGTGGCGGCGGGCTGCGCGGCGGTGGGCGCGGCGGGCGCGGCGGCGGGTTCGGGCTGGCGCTGGCAGGCCACCAGGGCGAGCAGGCAGGTAGCGACGGCAAGGGCGCGGGCGCAAGTCATGGAGTGTCTCCGGAAAGGGTCTTGTAGAGGTCGCCGACGCGACGCCGCAACATGGCGCGCAGCGGCAGGCGCAGTTCGTCCAGGGCCTGGGAGGCCACCTGTCCCAGCGCGTCGTCGCGGCCGGGCAGCGGGCTGTCGTCCACCGGCACGCGCAGCTGGCAGTGCTCGTACAGCTCCAGCAGCGGCACTTCGTCCAGGTCGCGCGCCAGCAGCCAGTGGCCGAGCTCGTCGCGCCGCACCAGGCGGATGCGTTCCAGTTCGCACAGCATCTGCTGCAGCAGCGAATCGGTGAGCATCGGCTCCAGCGCCAGCATCTGGTCCTCGTCCAGGCCGCGGCCGTCGCGGCGCGCCAGCTGGAAACGGCCCAGCAGGCGCAGCAGCGCGTAGATCTCGTAGCCCGCCGGCAGGCGCACCCAGGCGGGCTGGTAGCGGAAGGCGGCGATCGAGGAGGACAGCGAGGCGCCGAGCAGGATCGACACCCAGCACAGGTAGATCCACAGCAGGAAGATCGGCAGGAACGCGACGGTGCTGCCGTAGATGCGCTCGTAGGACTGGAAGCCGCCGAGGTAGGCGCTCAAGCCCCAGCGCACCAGTTCCAGCAGCACCACCGCCAGCAGCGCGCCGGGCAGCGCGTGGCGCATGCGCACCGGATGGTGCGGCACCACGCGGTAGAGCAGCACGATGGCGACGAATTCGATGGCCACCGGCGCCAGCGCCAGCAGGCTGCTGGCCAGCGCGCGCCCTTCCGCCGTCTGGAACAGCGGCAGCGCGAAGAAGCGCACCGACACCGCCAGGCTCGCCGCGGAGACCATCGCGCCGAGCGTGAGCACCGTCCAGTACACGAGGAAGCGGGTGAACTTGGGCCGCGAGGACGCCACGCGCCAGATCTGGTTGAAGATCTGCTCCACGCTGTGCAGCGTGATCAGCAGCGACACCACCAGCGCGATCACGCCCGCCGCGGTGAGCTGGCCGGCGGCACCGGCGGCCTGCAGCAGGTAGCCCTGCACCGCGCTGGCGGCGCTGGGCACGAAGTGGGCGAAGATGTATTCGCTGAGGCGGTCCTTCCATTCGCCGAACACCGGGAAGGCCGAGAGCACGCCGAACACCACGATCGCCGCCGGCACGAGCGCGAACACGGTGGTGTAGGCCAGCGAGCCGGCGGCCTGGAACAGGCGGTCGTCCAGGAAGCGGCGCCACAGGAAACGGCCGAAGCTCACCGCGCGCGCGCGGTCGCGCAGGCGTTCCCTCCACAGGTTCAGCGTGTCCCTTGTCGCCATCGCGCAAGCGTACCCGATGCGCCCCGGGCGCGGCATGGCCGATACTGACGGCATTTCCGCAGACCGGTGCCCCCAAGACGATGAGCGAGATCCTGGTGCTGTACTACAGCCGTGGTGGTTCGGTGGCACGGCTGGCGCGCCAGATCGCGCGCGGCGTGGGCGAGGTTCCCGGCATGAGCGCGCGGCTGCGCACGGTGCCGCCGGTGTCGGCGCTGACCCAGCCGGCCGCCCCGCCGGTGCCCGAGGAAGGCGCGCCCTACGTGGAAGCGCAGGACCTGGTGGAGTGCGTCGGCGTGGCGCTGGGCAGCCCCACCCGCTTCGGCAACATGGCCGCGCCGGTGAAGCACTTCCTCGATGGCCTGGGCGCCGAATGGGCCAGCGGCACGCTGGCCGGCAAGCCCGCGGCGGTGTTCACCTCCACCGCCTCGATGCATGGCGGGCAGGAATCCACGCTGTTGTCGATGCAGATCCCGCTGCTGCACCACGGCTGCGTGATCGTCGGCATCCCCTTCACCGAGCCGGCGCTCAGCCACACCCGCACCGGCGGCACGCCGTATGGCGCCAGCCATGTGGCCGGCGTGGCCGACGACCCCCAGCCCAGCGATGAAGAAGTGCAGCTGGCGCGGGCACTGGGGCGCCGGCTGGCGACGATCGCGCGCAAGCTCGCCGCGCCATGACCCGGCTTCCGGTGCGCTGGAGCCTGCTGGTGCCCCTGCTGGGGCTGGCCGGACTGTACCTGTGGGCCTTCCACGACGACCGCCACCGCACCGCGGCCTGGGTCGTGTTCGCCCTGCCCCCCCTGCTGCTGGCCATGGCGCTGCCGCACAGCACGCGCGCCGCATTCTGGGCCGGCGTGCTGGCGCTGTTCTGGTTCAGCCACGGGGTGATGGTGGCCTGGAGCGGCGGCTATGCGCCGGCGTTGGCCGCGGCGGAAATCGTGCTGTCGCTGTGGGTGATCGGCGCGGCCAGCGCGCCGGGCCTGCGCGCGCGGTTCGGCCGCCGCAAAGGTTGAGGCCGGGCCGGGCGGGTATCATGGGCGCCTGCGCGCCGCTTCGTGCCGGCGCGCCCCGCAACCGGAACAGGCAACCGCAATGGAAGAACTCCTGATCGTCACCACCGGCGGCACGATCGACAAGATCTACTTCGACGACAAGTCGGACTACCAGATCGGCGACCCGCAGATCGGCGAGATCCTCAAGGAGCTGGGCGTGACGTTCCGCTTCACCGTCATCCCGATCATCCGCAAGGATTCGCTGCACATCACCGACGAAGACCGCGAGCTGATCCGCGCCACCGTCGCCGCGCAGCCGGCGCGCCACGTGCTGATCACCCACGGCACCGACAGCATGGTGCAGACCGGCGCGGTGCTGAAGTCGATCCCGGACAAGACCATCGTGATGACCGGCGCGCTGAACCCGGCGCGTTTCCGCGGCTCGGACGCGGAATTCAACATCGGCTGCGCGGTCGGCGCGGTGCAGAGCCTGCCGGCCGGCGTGTACATCGCCATGAACGGCCGCATCTGGAACCCGGACCACGTGCGCAAGAACGTGGCGGCCAATCGCTTCGAGGCGGCCTGACCGCCCGATGTCCAAGGCCACGCGCGCGACCCGGCAACTCGACGGCGCGCGCGTCGCCTACCGGCTGCATGCCTACGATTTCGATGCCGATGCGGCCGGCGGCAAGGGCGTGCATGCGGCGCAGTCGCTGGGGATCGCCCCGGAACGCATGCTCAAGACCTTGATGGCCTGGGTGGACGAACGCGCGGTGTGCGCGGTGATTCCCTCCGACCGGCAACTGCAGCTCAAGCGGCTGGCGGCAGCATGCGGCGGCAAGTCGGCACGGATGATGGAGATTCCCGAGGCCGAGCGCCGCAGCGGCTACAAGGTGGGCGGCATCAGTCCGTTCGCCCAGCAGCGGCCGGTGCCGGTATGGATCGAGCGCGATGCGCTGGTGCACGAAAGCGTGTGGATCAACGCGGGCCAGCGCGGCCTGCTGCTGGAAATCGAACCCACCGCGGCCGTCGGCTTCCTGCATGCCGAAGCCGCGGCCATCAGCGAATGACGCGACGGCGCGTCAGTAGCTCACGTTGAGCCGCACGCCGAAGAACGACCGGTAGGCGTACACGCGGATGAAGTAGAGCGCGGTCTCGGGGCTGTGGATCGAACAGCGCTCCTCGTTGTGCGGAAGGTGCGGACGGCATAGCCATTGGGTGGTCGTGGGCCGGGTCCCGCGCTGCACGTAGAGATCGGCATCGCCCTGGCCGCCCGCGATACGGACTTGCAGGGTGCGACCGGCCGGCACCTCGATGCTGTAACTCCGCGAAACCCCGCGAACGGCCGACATGCCCGGGGTGATGGTGCGCATGGGCACCGGGGTGGGCCTGGGCGCGGGCTTTGGTGCCGGTGCGGGTGCCGGCCGGGGTAGCGGAGCAGGTGTCGGCCTCGGTGCGGGTGCTGGCTTGGGCGTGGGAGCGGGAATTGGCGCCGGAGCCGGCTTTGGTGCCGGTGCCGGTGCCGGTGCCGGCTTTGGTGCCGGTGCCGGTGCCGGTGCCGGTGCCGGTGCCGGTGCCGGCACCGGCA
>NZ_LLXU01000125.1 GCF_001431645.1 Stenotrophomonas panacihumi
CGCCGCGCGCGGCGGTTACTACAACGAAGCCACCGGCGGGCGGGGCATCGGCCGGGCCGGCATCAACACCAACGCCTATACCGGGACCACCCGGGCGGGCGCGCAGGGCCTGCGCTACAACCCGCAGACCGGGCGCGTGGTGGCCGGCGAGCGCGGCGCGGCGGTCAATCCGTATACGGGGCAGGGCGTGGCGGGGGGCGATCGCACCACGGTCAACACGCGCACCGGCCGGGTGACGCAAAGCGCCGGCGCGGCGGGCGTGGGCCCGAACGGCGCGGCCGGCGGCGGCGCCTTCAACACGCAGGGCGCGAACGGCGACGCACGCGGTGCCGGCGGTTTCCACTACAACGCCGACACCGGCACGCTGCACCACGGCGGCGTGGTGGACGTGAACGACAACGTCTATGCCGGCCACGACGGCAACGTCTACCACTACGACAACGGGCAGTGGAATCAGGTCAATCGGCCGGGCCAGGCCGGGCAGGGCACGTTCGACCGTGGCGACCTCGACCGCGACCGCATGGCCCGCGAGCGCGGCGATGCGCGCATCTCCGGGCAGACGGCGCACGACTTCCAGCGGCCGTCCGGCGGCATGCAGCGCCCCGCCGGCGGCATGCAGCGGCCTGTGGGCGGCTTCCGTCCCGGGCTCGGGGCGCGGCCGATGGGCGGCTTCCGCCGCCGTTGAACGCGGCTAGTCGCGGTCGGGCGCGCCGAGCGGGAAGTAGGCGCGGTACGGCCGCGCCTCGTCCACCGCGCGCGCGAAGGACGGGCGTTCCAGCAGGCGCTGCCGATACGCGTGCACGCGCTGGAACTGCGGCGCGATGGCATGCGTCCAGTCGGCGTAGAACAGGAATGGCGCGGCGCCGCAGTCGGCCAGGCTGAACTGCGCGCCGGCGGCCCATTCGCGCCCGGCCAGGTGGTCTTCGAGCCAGGCGTAGGCGGTATCGAGCATGCGCCGCGCCTCGGCCACGCCGAAGGGGTCGCGCTCATCGGGCGCGCGCAGCTGGTCGAAGACGATCTTCTGCTGCGGCGTGGACAGGTAGTTGTCGAAGAAGCGGTCGAGCAGGCGCACCTGCCAGGCCGCTTCCGGATCGCGCGGCACCAGCGGCTGCGCGCCGGGGTAATGCAGGTCGAGGTATTCGATGATGATGCTGGCCTCCATCACCGTGCGCTCCCCGTCGATCAGCACCGGGAAGCGCCGCATCGGCCAGTGCGCGGCCAGCAGCTGCCCATTGGCCGGGTCTTCCAGCGAGCGGTATTCGAAGTCGGTACCGTGCTCGTACAGCGCGACCAGCGCCTTCTGGCAGTACGAGGAGAACGGGTGGGCGATCAGCTGGGCACGGTGCATGGAACGGTTTCCTTCCGGAGGTTGCCAAGGCGACGGCCGACGGCCCCGTGGATCGACACTCACGCCGCCTGCGCGCCGCGTTCACCGGTGCCCGACGCCCACGCGCCTATCGTGCGCAACCAAGGCGCCCCGGCGCCGCACCTGTTACCTGGAGAACTGCATGATCAAGTGGGCCATCATCTTCGCCGTCATCGGCATCATCGCCGGCGTGCTCGGCTTCGGCGGCCTGGCCGGTGCCTCGATGGGCATCGCCAAGTTCCTGTTCTGGGCGGGCATCATCATCGCGGTGATCCTGTTCCTGGTGGGGATGTCCATCGCCAAGAAGGTCTGACCGGGCCCGCGGCACCGTCGCCCCGGCGCTTGCGCCGCGGGTGACGCAGCCTTCACGATCCCCGCCCTAGGCTTGCTGCCGGGTCAGGAGGGGCGGTTCGTGGAAGCCATCGTGTTGGACGCGCAGGCCGGCGTGGCGCCGGTCAATGGGGCCGGGCTGGAGGATGAAACCCGTCAGCTGGCCCTGCTCATCCGCAGCGTCAACGACTACGCCATCTACATGCTCGACCCGGAAGGCTATATCCGGACCTGGAACCCGGGCGGCGAGCGGATCAAGGGCTATGCCGAAGGGGAAATCATCGGCAGCCATTTCTCGCGTTTCTTCACCCCCGAGGACGTCGCCACCCGCCTGCCGTACCGGGCGCTGGAGGCCGCGCGCGAGCAGGGCAAGTTCGAAGGCGAGGGCTGGCGGGTACGCAAGGACGGCACGCGCTTCTGGGCCAGCGTGGTCATCGACCCGATCTGGCGCGGCGGCGAGTTGATCGGCTTCGCCAAGGTCACCCGCGACATCACCGAGCGCCACCAGGCGCAGCTGCGCCTGCAGGAGACCCAGGTCCAGCTCGCCCATGCGCAGAAGATGGAAGCGGTGGGCAAGCTCACCCTGGGCCTGGCGCACGATTTCAACAACCTGCTGGCGGTGATGGTCAACTGCCTGGAGCTGATCGACATCCGCCCCGGTGCCGACGCCCGCATGCATGAGCTGGTCTCCGTTGCCCAGCGCGCCGCCGACCGCGGCACCCTGCTCACGCGGCAGCTGCTGAGCTTCGGCTGCGGGCACCCGATGGCCATGGAGCGCCATCCGGTCGAGTCGCTGCTGCAGGCTTCGATGGAGTTGTACCGGCGCGCCTGCGGCGGCCACATCAGCTTCCACGACGAGCTCGGCCGCACCGGCGAGATCGACGTGGATTGCGGCCAGCTGGAGGCCGCGATCCTCAACCTCATCGTCAACGCCCGCGATGCCTGTCGCGAAGGTGGCGCGGTGCGGTTGCGCAGTTCCATCTGGGAAGGGCGTTCCCCGTATGCACCGGAGGAAGCGCCGCGCGCCTATGCGCGTATCGAGGTCGCCGACAGCGGCCCGGGCATGGAAGCCGAAGTCGCCGCGCGCGCCTTCGAACCGTTCTTCACCACCAAGACCGTCGGGCAGGGCAGCGGGTTGGGGTTGAGCCAGGTATTCGGCTTTGCCACCCAGTCCGGCGGATTCGCCATCATCACCAGTGAACCGGGCCGCGGCTGCATCGTGGCCCTGTGCCTGCCGCTAGTCAGGGAGCAAGCGCATGTCCAATGAACCCCTCGTCCTTCTGGTCGAAGACAATGAAAGCCTGCGCGAACTGATGCGCGACGCATTGCCGGACTTCGGCTATCGCGTGGTGACCGTCGTGGACGGTCGCCAGGCGCTGGCCCTGCTGGAAAGCGGGGAGCATTTCGACTTCGTCTTCAGCGACGTCAGCATGCCCAACGGCGTGTCGGGCATCGACCTGGCCGAACACAGCGCCCGGCTGCAGCCGGACGCGCGCGTCATCCTGTCTTCCGGCTATGCGCGCGCGCAGCTGCCGCCGCTGCCGGAGAACGTCACCTTCCTGCCCAAGCCCTACCGCCTGCCGCAGCTGCTGGGCATGCTGGAGCACGCGCAGGCGGTGGCGCGCTGAGCCCCTTCAGGGCGAGGCGTGCAGGGCCAGGTTGAGCTGGTCGATGGTTTCGATCCAGTCCGCGTCGTCGATGCGCTCCTCGCGCAGCAGCGCGGCCTGCGACGCATTCCAGAACGGCGCCTCTTCCAGGCGCATCGCATCGGGCAGCGGCGCGTGGTCGGCGATGAACTGGCGGATGCTGGCCTCGTCGGACGCCAGGCCGAGCTGGGCGAACAGTTCGGAGAACGGGTGGACGGACTTTTCCATGAAGGGTTTCCGGGTGGGGCGCCGCGCGGGCACGGGCAGGAATCCTAGCCTGAACGGTTGTAGCGCGGCGTGTGCGGCGGCTTGCCCGTAAGCGATTGCGTACCCATGTACCGCTTTGACATGCGAGCAGGAGAATGGCCATGGCGACCGGATGGGCCGGCGATGGCGCCGTGCAGGACCAGATCGACGCGACCGTCGACGATGCAATCAAGCGCGCCCGCAGCCAGCTGAAGCAGGGCCCGGGCAGTGAGCGCTGTGAGGAATGCGATGCCCCGATTCCGGAGGCGCGCAGGAAGGCCGTGCCCGGCGTCACCCTGTGCGTGGCCTGCCAACAGGCCCACGACGAAGAAGAAAACACCTTCACCGCCTACAACAGACGCGGCAGCAAGGACAGTCAGCTTCGCTGACTGTTGGGGAAGCTAAGCCCGCGCGGCGGGCTTAGCCCCAAAGTTGGCTACGCAAACTTTGGGCCCCATCCTCCACCTCGCCTATCCCCCGCGCCTTCGGCGCGCCCCCCTTAACAAAGGGGGGCTCTCCTCCATCACGTCTCTCGGTCTTTCCCATTGCTTTCAGTTGGTCGCTGTCGCGGCTGAAGCCGCTCCCGCAGGG
>NZ_LLXU01000126.1 GCF_001431645.1 Stenotrophomonas panacihumi
CGTCGCCGCCGACGGCGTGCTGGAAATCCTGCCGGACGGCTTCGGCTTCCTGCGCGCGGCCGAGGCCAGCTACCTGGCCGGCCCGGACGACACCTACATCTCGCCCAGCCAGATCCGCCGCTTCAACCTGCGTACCGGCGACTACCTCTCCGGGCGCATCCGCTTCCCGAAGGACGGCGAGCGCTACTTCGCGCTGTCCACGATCGACACGATCAACGGCGAGCCGCTGGAAGCGTCGAAGAACAAGGTGCTGTTCGAGAACCTGACCCCCCTGTTCCCGCGCAAGCGCTTCACGCTGGAACGCGGCAACGGTTCCTCGGAAGACATCGCCGGCCGCATCCTCGACCTGATGGCCCCGCAGGGCAAGGGACAGCGCGCGCTGATCGTCTCGCCGCCCAAGGCCGGCAAGACGATGATGATGCAGCAGATCGCCACGGCGATCACGACCAACCACCCGGACGTGCACATGATCGTGCTGCTCATCGACGAGCGTCCGGAAGAAGTGACGGAAATGCAGCGCACCGTGCGCGGCGAGGTCATCAGCTCGACCTTCGACGAGCCGGCCGCGCGCCACGTGCAGGTCGCCGAAATGGTGATCGAGCGCGCCAAGCGCCTGGTCGAGCACAAGAAGGACGTGGTGATCCTGCTCGATTCGATCACCCGCTTGGCGCGCGCGTACAACAACGTCGTGCCCAGCTCCGGCAAGGTGCTGACCGGCGGCGTGGACGCCAACGCCCTGCACCGCCCGAAGCGCTTCTTCGGCGCGGCGCGTAACGTCGAGGAAGGCGGTTCGCTGACCATCATCGCCACCGCGCTGGTCGAGACCGGCTCGAAGATGGACGAGGTGATCTACGAAGAGTTCAAGGGCACCGGCAACAGCGAAGTGCATTTGAACCGCCGCATCACCGAGAAGCGCGTCTACCCGGCGATCGACATCAACCGTTCGGGCACGCGCCGCGAGGACCTGCTCATCGAGCCGGAGCTGCTGCAGAAGATCTGGATCCTGCGCAAGCTGCTGCACCCGATGGACGAAATCGCCGCGATGGAATTCCTGCTCGACAAGATGAAGAGCACGAAGTCCAACGACGAGTTCTTCAATTCGATGAAGCGCTGAGTCGGCAGGACCTGGCCACATGGAACGCCCCGCTTTCGCGGGGCGTTCTTTTTTTTGGCGAGGGCGCGGCTCAGCCGCCTTGCAGCGGGGTCAGCAGCTTCGGCGTACGGCTGTCGGCCATGTAGACGCCGCCGTCCACCAGGGTGTCTGGCGCGAAGTTGGCTGAGTCAGAGGTGCTGCTCCACGGCGCAACCTGGCGCGGACCCGGCACGTAACTGATCCATTGCCCGTAGGTCTGCCCTTCGCTCGGATCGCGGTTGAGCGAATAGCTGACCGGGATACGCACGCTCCAGTAGGGCTGGGACGCAGCCTCGCCCTCGGTCGGCACGCGGAACGTCCAGCGCTTGGACGCCAGGATGGCGCTGTCGGCAAACAACTTGCGGAATTGGGCCATCTCGCCTTCGCTGCCGATCACGCGCAGGTTGACCTGCTCGGCCACGACGTCCTCGACTTTGCCATCGCGCCCCACCTTCACCACCAGATAGACAGTACCGGCCGCATTGGAGCGGAAGGCGTCGGTGGGGTACTTCGGCGCATCCAGTTTCAGATAGGCCACGGATTGCGGGTCCTTGGCATCGTAGCGCTCGAAACTCACGCCCCGCAGCGCGATCTCGTATCGGTCGCCGTCGAGCTTCTTGGCCACCACGCGCAGGCGCATCGGTGCGATCGCCTTCACCGCGTGGCCTTCGCGCACCACCGGCTGGAATTTCCATTGCAGTGCGTTGTCGCGCACCAGTTTCACGACGCCGCTGGGCAGCTTCTCTTCCTGGTCGATATCCAGCCGCGACACCGACCCATCGGTCTCGATATAGACATCGCCCGCCACCACCAGGCTCGACTCGATCTGCTTGCGCACGCTGCCCGGGCCTGCGCCAGTACCGGCCATCGCCATCGACGGCGCCAGCGCGCCACCCAGTGCGAGTACCAGCGCCAGCCTGCGAATTCCCTTCATCGCCATCACCACACTCCTTGGGGTTGCCGTGCGCCGATTACATCGCAGGCCCGGGCCACGCGCAAATCTTCACGCCAGCCGCAGCCGGTCCGCGTAAGGCGGCGTATCCGGATAATCGTCCTCGCGCAGCCGCGCCTGCAAATCGCGCCACCATTGCGGGTCGAACAGTTCACCGTGATGCACGCGCACGGCTTCCAGCATCTGCGCCGGCAGGCCCATGAACAGCGGGAACCGCTCGGGGAACACGTCGTGCGGCCCGACATGGAACCAGGGCTCGGCCGCCATCTGCTCCTCATACGTGGTCGCCTTCGGCCAGTCGCGGAACTCGCAGTCGGTAACCAGGCACAGCTCGTCGTAGTCGTAGAACACGGCGCGCTGGTGGCGGGTGATGCCGAAGTTCTTCAGCAGCATGTCGCCGGGGAAGATGTTGTTGCGCGCCATGTCGCGGATCGCTTGCGCGTAATCCAGCGCGGCCGCGCGCGCCGGCTCCGGCAGCTGTTCGCGCAGGTAAAGGTTGAGCGGGCGCAGCCGGCGCTGGATATAGCACAGGTCGAAGATCAGGTCCTCGCCCTCCTCGATCACGCTGAGCGCGCAGGTTTCGCGAAGCTCGCGCAGCAGTGGCTCGGCGAAGCGCTCGCGCGGGAAGCGCAGGAAGCGGTACGGCTGTGCATCGAGCAGGCGGCCGACGCGGTCGAGCTGGAACACCAGCTCGTACTTCCCCTCCACCTCGGCGCGGCTCATCTTCTTCGGGTAGGCGAAGCGGTCGCGGATCAGCTTGAACACCAGCGGATAGCTCGGCAGGGTGAACACCGCCATCACCATGCCCGGCGTGCCCTCGGCCTGCACCAGCTGTTCGTTCGGCTGCGCCTCGAAGTGGCGGAAGAACGTGCGGTAGCGCTCGGTCTTGCCCTGCTTGGCGCGGCCGAGCATGGTGTACAGCTCGTCGATCGGCTTGTGCGTCAACAGGCTGCGCAAGAACACCACCGCGTCGCCCACGGTCGGCAGGTCGGCCTGGAAATAGCTGCGCGAATTGCTGAAAAGCTGCGCCACGTCGCTGCGCCGGGTGAGCACCGCTTCGGCCCGCAGGCCGGCCTCATCGTTGACCAGGGCGATCACGCAGGGCGAGAAGCGATGCTCTCCGAACACGCGGCCGATCAGGTAGGCGCGGCGCTCGCGGTAGAACACGGTATCGAGCAGCTCGATGCCACGCACCGCATGCTCGCCCCAGTGCGCGAGGTCGTCGTGCAGGCGCACGGCAATCGCCGCGGCGCAGCGGGTGCGATGCGCGTACGGCACGGCGAACGGATAGTCGCCCAATACCCGCATCAACACCTCGGTCAGCCGGCCGGGCGAGACGGCATAGCTGTGGCGCGCCACCGGATGGGTGATGGCATCGGTGGGCTCGATGTCGAGCGCGACGAATTCGATGCCCGCGTCCACGCCCTGCGTGCGGAAGTACCGCCGCGTCAGCGTGTTGTAGAAGGTCTTGTACAGCTCCTGGTCGATCAGGCCTGACAGCAGTGCCGCGTAGTGCTCGCGCGCGCGGATCCACAGCGCGCGGTCATGCGCCTGCCCCATCAGCACCGCGCGCAGGCGCAGCATGCACTCGCCGATGCACTGGTCGTACAGCGCGATGCGCGCCACCGCATCCTCGCGCGCGGCGCTCCAGTCGCGGGTTTCAAAACGCAGCCTGGCGCGGCGGGTAATCTCGGCAAAGCGTGCGTGGTAATCCTCGAATGCGTCGAAGATCGACCGGCCGATGGCCTCGGCACGGCGTTCGGATTGCGGCGACGGCAAGGCGGTGGACATGCCGGCAGTGTACTCAGCGCTGGCGCGGGGCGCGGCGTGTTCGGCCGGCCGCGGGCAAGGCCAGCGCCTTGTCGGTATCGCGCACGTGCGCGGCGGCCTGTTCCAGCAGCCACGCGCGGAACTGGCCGAAGCCGCGATGCGTGGCCGAGCGCGCCGGATGCACGAGGTAGTGCGAGTAGTGCGTCTTGAGCCGGTGTGCGGACAGCGGCACCAGCTGGCCGGAGTCGATGAGCAGCCGCGCGCGCGTCACCCGCCCCAGCGCGACGCCCACGCCGTCGAGTGCGGCGCGGTGGTGGGATTCGGAATCATCGAGGAAGGCGACATAGCGGCTGGGCGGCGTTTCACCAGCCAGTTCGAACCAGCTGTTCCACTGCCCGTCCGGGTCGCCCAGCAGCGGCCATTGCGACAACGGCTTGGCCGCCACGCCACCCATGCGCGCCACCAGCGCGGGGCTGGCCATCGGCACCAGCCATTCGTCGAACAGCGGCTCGGCGATGACGCCCGGCCATTGCCCATGGCCCACGCGCATCGCCGCATCCACCTGCAGCTCGCGCTCGAAATCCACCACCCGCTCGCTGGAGAGCAGGCTGATCTCCACTTTCGGATGCGCGGCGAAGAACTGCCCCAGCCGCGGCACCAGCCACGCCGAGGCCATCGAAGGCGTGAGGCTGAGCGTGAGCACGTCGTCGCGCCGCGCGGCGAAGGGCTGCACCTCGCGCGCGATGGCATCCAGGTGTGGCGCGATGCGCTCCAGCAGGCGCTGCCCTTCCGGCGTGGGCACCACGCCGCGCGGATGGCGGCGCAGCAGCGGATAGCCCAGCCGCTCCTCCAGCGTGCGCATCTGGTGGCTGAGCGCACTCACCGTCAGGTGCATGGCTTCGGCGGCACGCGACAGGTTGCCCAGCCGCGCGGCGGTAACGAAGCCCTGCAGGGCGTGCAACGGCGGTCTGGACATGGTGCCTGCCTTGAACTGGATTCAACCCTGGCTTGCGAAACACTCGCTTTTCGCCCCGCCAGATTGCGCCCAACATCAATTCCACTCAAGTGGAGGCACGGACATGCGCATCTTCAACGACCTGTTGTTCCACCACGGCTTCGTCACGAATGAGGAACTGGCCCGCAAGCTGGCGCCCGGCGATGCGTTCCCGCCGCCGCCGGAAGCCCGCGGCGCGACCCATCCGCACAAGCATCCGCGCGCGCAGGTGCGCGCGCGGCAGGCCAGGCTGGTGCGAGTGCTGACGGCGCTGTCGCCGTTCCGCTGATGCGGTGGGGCGCGGCGAGCCGCCGCGCCCCCGGGGTGGCTCAGATGGCCAGGGTGCTTTCGACTTCCAGCACCTTGCGGCGGGCCAGCGCGAGGTTGGACTTGTTGCGGTCCAGCACCACGTAGAAGAACAGGCCCTTGCGCGTGCCGACCGGGCGCATGATGTGGTACGCGCGGCCCAGCGAGATCAGGATGTCCTCGATGGTGTCGTTGAGGTTGAGCGAGGCGGCCGTTTTCATCTTGGCGCGGATCACTTCGGTGTTGCCGGCGGCGGCGACTTCCATGTCCACGCCCGAGCCGGCCTCGCCCAGCAGCATGCCGCTTTCGTAATCGACCAGCGCCACCGCCTGCGCGCCGTCGATGGTCATCAGTTCGTTGAGCGAATCCTTCAGTCCCGCCATGGTGTTCCCCTAAGAGTGGAAAGAGCCTGTGGTGTGCCCCGGCGTCCAGGCCCTCAATCGCCGAGTCCGGCCAGGATCTTCTGGCCACATTCCTTCGCGCTCCACAGCACGTTGCCGATGACGCTGCGGGTATCGCAGGCGGCCATCAGCAACAGCGGGGCGCCGGGCGCGGGCAGGGCCAGCATCAGCACCTTGCCCTCGCCCGCTTCGAGCATCAGCACTTCCAGGTCGCCGAGCGCCAGCTCGCGGCCCACCGCGGCGGCCAGGGCGAGCATCGCGCTGGTCATCGCCGCCAGCCGCTCGCCGCTGGCGGTGGCCGGCTGCTGCACCAGCGCGAAGCCGTCCACGGTGGCGAGCACCGCGGTGCGCACGCCGTCGATCGCCTCGACGAAGGCGCGCAGCTGCGCATCGATCAGCGCGTGTTGGGTCGGCGCGAGCATCGCGCCGGGGCGTCCGTCAGCCATCCACATCCACCCAGGCTTGCGCCTCGATCTCGCCCATCAGGGCATCCATCAGCCACATCACCTGCTCGCCGTCACGCGCATCCAGCGGCACGATGGGCAGCGCGCGCAGGCGCGCGGCGACCAGGTCCGCGCAACGTTCCAGGTCCAGGTGCGGCGCCAGGTCCGGCTTGGAAAGCCCCACCACCGCCGGCAACCGCGGCGCATGCGTGCGCAGCGTGTAGAGATGACCCGCGAGCGCCTCGACCGGATCAGGCTGGCTCGCATCGGCCAGCAGCACCGCGCCGCTGGCGCCCTGCAACAGGATGGGCCAGATGAAGCCGAAGCGCTGCTGGCCCGGCGTGCCGTACAGGCGCAAACGGTCGCCATTGGGCAGCGCGACATCGGCGTAATCCATCGCCACCGTGGTGGCCGCCTTGCCGAGGTCGGCATCGGTGTTGGCCACGTCGGTATCGATCACCACGCCATCGGCGATCGCCCGCACCAGGGTCGATTTGCCCGCGCCGGGCGACCCCAGCACGACGATCTTGTGTTCTTGCATGCTCAATGCCTCGCCTGGCGCAGGCTGCGCCACACGCGCGCCAGCATCGTGGCGCCGCCGGTGTCGCGCGGCGTCGCCGGCGACGGCGCGGCGGCCCCTTCCCGCGCTTGCAGGCTGGCGTAGCCGCACAGGTAGGCCGAATGCACGAAGTGGCGCACGAGCTCGCTTTCCAACCCGAGCATGCTGGCGCACTCGCGCAGGCTGGCTGGGCGCTTGAGCAGCAGCGAACACAGGCGGAAGCCTTCGGGCTGGCGGGCGATCACGCGGAAGTCCGGCCAGCGCGACAGGCGCACCACCGCGCCGCCGTCGAGTTTTGCGTCGAGGTCGCGCCAATGGTCGCCATGCTGGCCGGCCTGCCAGAGCAGCGTGCGCAGCGGCAGGCGCGGCGCATTTTCTGGGGCGGGCGGCGCGGGAATTTCGAGGCGTGCCTGGTCCAGCCCGGTGCCCAGCCATGCGGGAAGTTCGCGTGCATCGGGCGCACCGGGCACGGCGACGATGTCGGCGCCGAAATCCAACAGCAGGTCCTGGCCGTTGCCGAGCACCAGCCGCGTGCGGCCCTGGCGATCACGCAGGCGGCGGCGCAGTTCGCGCGTCACGGCCTTGGCGCCGCGTGCGAGGCATTCGCTGTCGTGTGCCGCCGCGGCGCCGGGCGACACCGTGGAGATCGCGCAGAGCACGCGCTCGATGTGCCGGTCTTCCAACACGATGTCTTCGCGCGCGTGGCCGTCGACCAACCCGCCGTCCTCGTGTTCGATCCAGAACGGCATGCCCGGCCGCTGCAGCGCCATGCGCAACGCGGCGTGGCGCAGGCCCGGCGTGTCGCGCACCACCAGCAGGTCGCATTCGTCGAGCCCGCGGCAACTGCTCAGCCGCCCTTCGGGCAGCCCGGCCAATCGTTGCAAACGTTCCAGCAACGCACGCTCGGCGCGCACGTCCGCTCCCACGACCAGTACTCTGGCCATGTGCCCGCCCCCTGTCGTGATGAATCGCTCAGACTTAGCGCGAGGCTACGGCACGGCCGCACGCGCCAAGAGTGATCGATTGCACATCGCCCGGCTTCTTGCCGGAATTGCATATGGATTACGGGCGCGCAAAAGAAAACGCCCCGTGTCCTTCGACACGGGGCGCTTCATGAATGGACGACGCGGCTCACGCCGCCATCGCTCAGGCCTTCAACGTCGCCAGTGCGTCGTTGAAGGTCTGGCTCGGGCGCATCGCCGCGGCGACCTTGCCCAGGTCCGGGCGATAGTAGCCGCCGATGTCGACCGGCTTGCCCTGCGCGCCGTTGAGCTCGGCGACGATCTTCTGCTCGTCATCGGCCAGCCGCTTGGCGAGCGGGGCGAACTTGGCCTTCAGCGCGGCGTCCTCGTCCTGGTTCGCCAGCGCCTGCGCCCAGTACAGGGCGAGGTAGAAGTGGCTGCCGCGGTTGTCGATCTCGCCGATCTTGCGCGCCGGCGACTTGTTGTTGTCCAGGAGCTGGCCGTTGGCCACGTCCAGCGCCTTGGCCAGCACCTTGGCCGATGCGTTGTCGTAGCGGTTGCCCAGGTGCTCCAGCGACGCGGCCAGCGCCAGGAACTCGCCCAGCGAATCCCAGCGCAGGTAATCCTCTTCGGTGAACTGCTGCACGTGCTTGGGCGCCGAACCGCCCGCGCCGGTCTCGAACAGGCCGCCACCGGCCATCAGCGGCACGATGGAGAGCATCTTGGCGCTGGTGCCCAGCTCCATGATCGGGAACAGGTCGGTGAGGTAGTCGCGCAGCACGTTGCCGGTGACGGAGATGGTGTCCTCGCCCTTGCGGATGCGCTCCAGCGACACCTTCGTCGCTTCCACCGGCGGCAGGATGCGGATGTCCAGGCCGTTCGTGTCGTGGTCCTTCAGGTACTGCTCGACCTTGGCGATCACCTGCGCGTCATGCGCGCGCGCCTTGTCCAGCCAGAACACCGCCGGGGTGGCGCTCAGGCGGGCACGCTCGACGGCGAGCTTCACCCAGTCCTGGATCGGCGCGTCCTTGGTCTGGCACATGCGCCAGATGTCGCCGGCTTCCACCGCATGCTCGAACACCACCTTGCCCTGCTCGTCGAGCACCTGCACGGTGCCGGCGGTGGGCAGGATGAAGGTCTTGTCGTGCGAGCCGTATTCCTCGGCCTTCTGCGCCATCAGGCCCACGTTCGGCACACTGCCCATGGTCGCCGGGTCGAACGCGCCGTGCGCCTTGCAGTCCTCGATGACGGCCTGGTACACGCCGGCATAGCAGCGGTCCGGGATCACCGCCTTGGTGTCCTGCAGCTTGCCTTCGGCATTCCACATCTGGCCGGAGTCGCGGATCATCGCCGGCATCGAGGCGTCGACGATCACGTCGCTCGGCACGTGCAGGTTGGTGATGCCCTTGTCCGAATTGACCATCGCCACGCCCGGGCGCTGCGCGTACTCGGCGGCGATGTCGGCCTTGATCTGCGCCTGCTGGTCCGCCGGCAGGCTGCCGATGCGCGCGTACAGGTCGCCGATGCCGTTGTTGGCGTCGAAGCCGACCGACTTCAGCGCCTCGGCATGCTTGGCCAGCACGTCGCGGTAGAACTCGCCCACCACGATGCCGAACATCACCGGGTCGGAGACCTTCATCATGGTCGCCTTCAGGTGCAGCGAGAACAGCACGCCCTGCGACCTGGCATCGGCGATCTGTGCATCGATGAAGGTGGCCAGCGCCTTGCGGCTCATCAGCGCGGCATCGACGATCTCGCCGGCCTTCACCGCCACCTTGTCCTTGAGCACGGTGGTCTGGCCGTCGTTGCCGACCAGCACGATCTTCAGCGCGCCGGCGGCCGGCACGGTGGCCGACTTCTCGCTGCCGAAGAAGTCACCACCGTCCATGTGCGAGACGTGCGACTTCGATTCGCTGCTCCACTTGCCCATGCGGTGCGGATGCTTGCGCGCGTAGTTCTTCACCGACAGCGGCGCGCGGCGGTCCGAATTGCCTTCGCGCAGTACCGGGTTCACCGCGCTGCCCTTGACGCGGTCGTAGCGCGCCTTGATGTCGCGCTCCTTGTCGTCCTTCGGCGCGTCCGGATACTCCGGCAGCTTGAAGCCCTGCGCCTGCAGTTCCTTGATCGCGGCCAGCAGCTGCGGCACCGAGGCGCTGATGTTCGGCAGCTTGATGATGTTGGCTTCCGGCGTGGTCGCCAGCTCGCCCAGCTCGGCCAGGTCGTCGGCGGTCTTGTGCGCGGCGTCGAGGAAGTCCGGGAACTGCGAGAGGATGCGCGCGGCCAGCGAGATGTCGCGCGTTTCCACCACGATGCCGGCGGTGTCGGTGTAGGCGTCGATGATCGGCAGCAGGGACTGGGTCGCGAGGTACGGCGCCTCGTCCGTGAGGGTGTAGAGGATCTTCGGGGTATTCGACATGATCAGCGTGACTCGGTTCTGCTTCGGGAGGGGGCACCGGGGCCGGACGAAGGCAGGCGCGAAGCATCACTGTCCGCTGCGCGCTCATGCCGGGAAACGACGTCGGGAAATACCGGGCAATCGCTGCATTGTCGCCGTTTGGCGGCGCCCGGGCAAAGCCGGGCGGTACGGGCCGCTGTGTCCCACGGCGATACGCGGGCGCACGGTGGGCCCGGCATCGGGATGGTTTCCAGGCGAACGATTTCCCCAATAAAAAGAGGCGCAGCTTGCGCTGCGCCCCACATGCACCGTCCCGCCGGGAGAGAGTCGGCGGGCGCGCTTGCCCTGCTTACTTCACTTCGAACGTCTGCGGCATTCCAGCCGCTTGTCCGTCGACGCTGGCCTGCGCGGTATAGGTACCCGCCGGCCAGCCGTTGGCGTTGGTGAACTCGACATTGGTCGTTTCCGCGCCGGTGGTATTGAGCGTGGCGCTCTGCTCGCCGGCCACCTGGCCGTCCTGGAAGGTCAGCTTGACGCCGAGGTTGGCGCCGGTGGCCGTGCCCTCGGTCTTCACCGAGACGATGATCTTGTCCTTGCTGCCCAGCGTGGCGAGCGGTGCCACGCTCTTGTCGGCGGCAGCGGTGTTGCCCACGGTGATGCCGCTGACGGTGACCGCGGCCGCGGCAGGCGCGGTGGCCGGCGGTGGCGTGGTGGCGGCCGGTTCGGCGGCCGGCGGCGGCGGTGCCGCCATCTCGCTGGTGTCTTCCTTCTTCTTGCAGCCCGCCAGGGCCAGGCTGGCAGCCAGGCCGATGATCAGCGTGCGGGAAAGGGTCTTGGCGTTGGACATGAAATCCTCCGGGTTCGATGGCGTGCGCGAGGCGCTGTTCGATGGACGGCTCAGGATTTGGCTGGCAGGCGCAGGGTCTGCCCGGGGAAAATCTTGTCCGGGTCATCCAGCACGTCGCGGTTGGCCTGGAAGATCTTCTGCCAGGCATTGGCGTCGCCGTAGTGCTGCTTGGCGATCTTGGAGAGCGAATCGCCCTTCTGCACGGTGTAGGACTGCTCGCCGACGATCTCCGCGGTGCTGTCCACCGTGGCGGTCACACCGGAGAAATCGGCCTTGGGCACGACCTCCGCAGTGCTGTCGACCTTGGCGGTGACGCCGGAGAAATCGGCCTTCTTGTCGTTGCTGGTCATGGGCAGGGTCCGTGATGCCACATCGTGGGATCACGGTTGCACGGCCCGTGTTAAGAGTGGATCGCGCCAGCGTGAAGCCGGCGCATGCCATCGGTTGCGGCTGTTACTGTCGCGCGTCGCGGCGTGCGACAGGCGCCGGGGCGCCCGGCGTGGCGCGCCACGGGTTGATGTCCAGCCCGCCACGGCGGGTGTAGCGCGCCTCCACCACCAGCCATTGCGGCTGGCAGCAGCGCGAGACGTCGTGGAAGATGCGCTCCACGCATTGCTCGTGGAATTCGGCGTGGTCGCGATAGCTGACCAGATACCGCAGCAGGCCTTCGACATCGATCGGCGCACCGCGATAGCGCAGCGTCACGTTCGCCCAGTCCGGCTGGCCGGTCACCGGGCAGTTGGATTTCAGCAGCGCCGAGGCCAGCGTTTCCTCCACCGCCTCACCGGGCCGCGTGCGCAGGTGGCTGGCGTTGGGCGGGCCGTAGTCGTCGATGCTGACATCCAGGCCGTCGATGCTGTGCTCGGCGGCGTCATCGAGGACCGGCGGCAGGCCGAACTCCACGCTGACCGGCGCGCCGGCGCGCGCGGACAGGTCGGTGGCGATGCACTCGCGCACCGCCGCCGGGCTGTTGAAGCGCGTGCTGTTGAGCGAGTTGAGATAGAGCTTGAGCGACTTGGATTCGACCAGGTTCGGCGAATCGCTCGGCACGTGCAGCGTGGCGGTGGCCACGCACGGCTTGCCCTGGGCGTCGAGCCAGCCGATTTCATAGGCATGCCAGCGGTCCAGGCCGACGAACGGCAGCGCGGCGGGATCAATGCCGATCGACTCGCGGCTGGGCAGGCGCGGGATCGGGAACAGCAGCGAGGGGTCGTAGCGGGTCGGGTAAGCGACCTCGCGCCCGAGGCTGGAATCGGCG
This sequence comes from Stenotrophomonas panacihumi, assembly GCF_001431645.1. Classification (GTDB taxonomy): domain Bacteria; phylum Pseudomonadota; class Gammaproteobacteria; order Xanthomonadales; family Xanthomonadaceae; genus Stenotrophomonas_A; species Stenotrophomonas_A panacihumi. The sequence goes on from NZ_LLXU01000126.1 coordinate 12,020, forward strand.
GGGGTGTTCATGGCGGCATTTTACGCCGCGGGCGCTGAATCCCCCGTCGCCGCGGGCGGGCCGGGCCGGGCGCACGGCGGCGCCCGGCCGGACGGGTATTCAGCCCTGCGGCCCGCCGTGCAGGTAATCCAGCGATACCTGCAGCAGCGCGCGCAGGCCGATGTCCAGCGACTTCTCGTCGAGCAGGAACTTCGGCGAGTGGTTGCTGGGCGCGGTGGCCGGGTCGATGCCGACGCTGGTGGAACCGACGAAGAAGAACATCCCCGGCACCTCGCGCGCATAGAAGGAGAAGTCCTCCGCGCCCATCTGCAGCGGCGGCTCGTAGACGTTGCCGGCGCCGACCACGGCCTGCAGGCTGGGCAGCATCTTGGCGGTCAGGGCGGGGTCGTTGATGGTGGCCGGGTTGCCGTCCTGGTCGGGCACCTGCGCCTCGGCGCGGGCGCCGTGCGCGGCGGCGGTGTGCTCGGCCACGTTCTTCAGGTCGGCGAAGATCTTCTGCCGCATCTCCTCGTCGAAGGTGCGGATGGTGCCGACCATCTCCACCTCGTCGGGGATGATGTTGTAGCGGATGCCGCCCTTGATCGCCCCGAAGCTCACCACCGCCGGCTGCTTGGCGATGTTGGCCTGGCGGCTGACCACCGTCTGCGCGGCGCTGATCAGGTCGGCGCTGGCGACGATCGGGTCGATGCCGTTCCACGGCGCCGAGCCGTGGGTCTGGCGGCCGATCACCTTGATGTTGAAGCGGTCCGAGGCGGCCATCAGCGGGCCGCCGCGCACGGCGATCTGCCCGGCCTGGACGCTGGAGAACACATGCAGACCGAACACCGCCTCCGGCTTGAAGTCGGCGAACAGGCCTTCCTTGAGCATCAGCGAGGCGCCGCCTTCCTCGTTGCCCGGCGCGCCTTCCTCCGAGGGCTGGAAGATCAGCATCACCTGGCCCGGCAGCTGCGCCTTCATCGCCACCAGCGCGTCGGCCACGCCGAGCAGGATGGCGGTGTGCGCATCGTGGCCGCAGGCGTGCATCACGCCCACCGGCTCGCCGCGGTATTCGGCCTTCACCTTGGAGGCGAACGGCAGGCCGGTCTGCTCGGTCACCGGCAGGGCGTCCATGTCCGCGCGCAGGGCGATCTTCGGGCCGGGCAGGCCGCCTTCGATGATCGCCACCACGCCATGGTGGGCGATGCCCACGCGCGGCTTCAGGCCGAGCTTGCGCAGGTGCGCGGCGACCTGGGCCGAGGTGCGCTCCTCGCGGTTGGACAGTTCCGGATGCTCGTGGAAGTCGCGGCGCCAGCTCACCACCTGGGCCTGCAGCTTGGCGGCGGCGGCGGTGACCTCGGGGCGTTCGCCGGGGGCGGCCACGGCCATCCAGGGGAGCGTCAGCAGCAGGGCACCGGCCCAGACACGCGGGTGGGGCATCACGAATCCTCGAAGGGGTGGAAACCCACAATCTAATGCAGCGTGGCCCGGCGTACACGCCAAACCGGTCAACCAAACGCCTCCCCGTGCGTTGCAGGGGGTATCGGCGGCATGAACCAAAGCGTTCGGCCACGGTCTGACTGGCCCGTCAGTCATGGTCCAATCGCCACGATCCGGCGATAAGCTTGCCGGCTTGCCGGGTAGCCCCCCGCCCCCTACCGCATCAGGAGTTGTCGAATGTCGCGTTTCTGGAAGATCTCGCTGCTCGTGGTGGCAGTGGTCGTGGTGCTGGCCATTGGCGCCCGCATGCTGCGGGGAGGGCACGAGGGACGCGGCGGGCAGGGGGGGCCGAATGCGGCGCAGGGCGGCGACGCCAGCCAGGACAACGGCCCGGTGCCGGTCACCGCGGTGCCGGCGACCACCCAGGACGTGCCGGTTTATGCCAACGCGCTGGGCACGGTGACCGCGTTGAACACGGTCACGGTGAGCCCGCAGGTCGGCGGCCAGCTGCTGAGCATCAATTTCAAGGAAGGCCAGGAAGTGAAGAAGGGCGAGCTGCTCGCGCAGATCGACCCGCGCACCCTGCAGGCCAGCTATGACGAGGCCGCCGCGGCCAAGCGCCAGAACCAGGCGCTGCTGGCCACCGCCCGTTCCAACTTCGCCCGCTCCAGCGCGCCGGAGTACCAGCAGTACGTCTCCAAGACCGACCTGGACACCCAGCGCAACCAGGTGTCGCAGTACGAAGCGGCGGTGGCCGCCAACGATGCCTCCATGCGCGCCGCGCAGGTGCAGCTGCAGTACACCCGCATCACCGCGCCGATCGACGGCATCGCCGGCATCCGCGGCGTGGACGTGGGCAACATCGTCAGCACCAGCACGGCGATCGTCACCCTGACCCAGATCCACCCGATCTACGTGTCCTTCAACCTGCCCGAGCGCCAGCTCACCGCGGTGCGTGAAGGCCAGGCGCAGGCGCCGCTGCCCGTGGCCGCGCTGGACCGCGGCGACGCCCACGTGATCAGCGGCGCCGGCAAGCTGGACGTCATCGACAACCGCATCTCCGCCGACAGCGGCACCTTCGGCGCGCGCGCGATCTTCGACAACGCCGACAACGCGCTGTGGCCGGGCCAGTTCGTCAACGTGCGCCTGCAGCTGCGCACCATCCCGGGCGGCATCGTGGTGCCGGCGCAGGCCGTGCAGCGCGGCCCGGACGGCGATTACGTCTACGTGGTGCAGGCCGACAGCACCGTGCAGATGCAGACGGTCAAGCAGGGCGTGGAAGTGGACGACAGCCACGTGCAGATCGCCAGCGGCCTGAAGGCCGGCCAGAAGGTGGTGACCGAAGGCCAGTTCCGCCTCAAGCCGGGCAGCAAGGTGCAGGCGCTGGCGCCGGGCGAGACCCCCGCCCCGCCGACCGAGGCCGAGCTGAAGGCCGCGGCGGGCAAGAACCGCGGCGGTGGCGGCGGTCGCCGCGGCGGCGGTCCGCGCTGATCCATTGATCGACCGGGACGACGGCCCGCCGTCGTCCCCGCCTCGCCGGCGCCCACCGGGCGCCGGTCTGTTCCACCGACACCGAACCACAGCAGGAGAGCCGCGTGGGCTTCTCGACGATCTTCATCCGCCGCCCCATCGCCACCTCGCTGCTGATGGCGGGCGTGTTGCTGCTGGGCATCCTCGGCTACCGCCAGCTGCCCGTCTCGGCGCTGCCGGAAATCGACGCCCCCAGCCTGGTGGTCACCACCCAGTACCCGGGCGCCAACGCCTCGACGATGGCCTCGCTGGTCACCACGCCGCTGGAGCGCCAGTTCGGCCAGATCTCCGGCCTGGACATGATGACCTCCGACTCCTCGGCGGGCCTGTCCACGATCATCCTGCAGTTCTCCACTGACAAGGACATCGACATCGCCGCGCAGGACGTGCAGGCGGCGATCCGCCAGGCCACCCTGCCCTCCTCGCTGCCCTACCAGCCGGTCTACAACCGGGTGAACCCGGCCGACGCGGCGATCATCACCCTCAAGCTCACCTCCGACACGCTGCCGCTGCGCGAGATCAACCGCTATGCGGACGCGATCCTGGCCCAGCGCCTGTCGCAGGTGCAGGGCGTGGGCCTGGTGTCCATCGCCGGCAACGTGCGCCCGGCCGTGCGCATCCAGGTCAACCCGGCGCAGCTGTCGAACATGGGCCTGACCATGGAGTCGCTGCGCAGCGCGCTGACGCAGACCAACGTGTCGGCGCCGAAGGGCTCGCTCAACGGCAAGACCCAGTCCTACAGCATCGGCACCAACGACCAGCTCACCAACGCCGCCGAGTACCAGGACACCATCATCAGCTACCAGAACGGCGCGCCGGTGCGGCTGCGCGACGTGGCCGCGGTGGTGGACGGGGTGGAGAACGACCAGCTTTCAGCCTGGGCCGACGGCAAGCAGGCGGTGCTGCTGGAGATCCGCCGCCAGCCGGGCGCCAACATCGTGCAGACCGTCGAGCAGGTGCGCGCGATCCTGCCGCAGCTGCAGGCCGTGCTGCCGGCCGACGTGCACCTGGAGGTCTTCTCCGACCGCACCGAGACCATCCGCGCCTCCGTGCATGAGGTGAAGTTCACCCTGATCCTGACCATCGGCCTGGTGGTGGCGGTGATCTTCGTGTTCCTGCGCCGGTTGTGGGCCACGATCATCCCGTCGGTCGCGGTGCCGCTGTCGCTGGCCGGCACGTTCGGCGTGATGGCCTTCGCCGGCATGTCGCTGGACAACCTCTCGCTGATGGCGCTGGTGGTGGCGACAGGCTTCGTGGTGGACGACGCGATCGTGATGATCGAGAACATCGTGCGCTACATCGAGCAGGGCATGGACGGCCAGGAAGCGGCCGAGACCGGCGCGCGCCAGATCGGCTTCACCGTGCTCTCGCTGACCGTCTCGCTGGTGGCGGTGTTCCTGCCGCTGATCCTGATGCCGGGCGTGACCGGGCGCCTGTTCCATGAGTTCGCCTGGGTGCTGTCGATCGCGGTGGTCATCTCGATGGTGGTCTCGCTGACGCTGACCCCCATGATGTGCGCCTACCTGCTCAAGCCCGACGCCCTGCCCGAGGGCGAGGACGCGCACGAGCGCGCGGCGGCCGCCGGCAAGACCAACCTGTGGACGCGCACGGTCGCGCTGTACGAGCGAACGCTGGACTGGGTGCTCGACCACCAGCCGCTGACACTGGGCGTGGCGGTCGGCGCGGTCGCGCTGACAGTCATCCTGTACGTCGTCATTCCCAAGGGCCTGCTGCCCGAACAGGACACCGGCCTGATCACCGGCGTGGTGCAGGCCGACCAGAACGTCGCCTTCCCGCAGATGGAGCAGCGCACCCAGGCCGTGGCCGAGGCGCTGCGCAAGGATCCGGCGGTGACCGGCGTGGCCGCCTTCATCGGCGCCGGCACGATGAACCCGACGCTCAACCAGGGCCAGCTGTCGATCGTGCTGAAGACGCGCAGCGACCGCGACTCCCTGGAGGACATCCTGCCGCGCCTGCAGAAGGCCGTGTCCGGCATCCCGGGCGTGGCGCTGTACCTCAAGCCGGTGCAGGACGTGACGCTCGATACCCGCGTGGCCGCCACCGAGTACCAGTACTCGATGTCCAGCGTGGACAGCGCCGAGCTGTCGCAGTGGGCGACGAAGATGACCGAGGCGCTGCGCCAGCTGCCCGAGCTGGCCGATGTCGACAACAACCTGGCCAACGAGGGCCGGGCGCTGGAGATCAACATCGACCGCGACAAGGCCAGCATGCTGGGCGTGCCGATGCAGACCATCGACGACACGCTCTACGACAGCTTCGGCCAGCGCCAGATCTCCACCATCTTCACCGAGCTCAACCAGTACCGCGTGGTGCTGGAAGTGGCGCCGGAGTTCCGCACCAGCACCGCGCTGATGAACCAGCTGGCCGTGGCCAGCAACGGCAGCGGCGCGCTGACCGGCACCAACGCCACCAGCTTCGGCCAGGTGACCTCGTCCAACTCCTCCACCGCCACCGGCATCGGCAACCAGAACACCGGCATCACCGTCGGCGCGGGCAGCATCATCCCGCTCTCGGCGCTGGCCGAGGCCAAGGTCACCAACACGCCGCTGGTGGTGAGCCACCAGCAGCAGCTGCCGGCGATCACGATCTCCTTCAACCTGGCGCCGGGCTACTCGCTGTCGCAGGCGGTGGACGCGATCAACCGCGTCGCCGCCGAGCAGCAGGTGCCTTCGCAGGTGCATGCGCAGTTCATCGGCAAGGCCGCCGAGTTCACCGGCAGCCAGACCGACGTGGTGTGGCTGCTGCTGGCCTCCATCGTGCTGATCTACATCGTGCTGGGCGTGCTGTACGAGAGCTACATCCACCCGCTGACGATCATCTCGACCCTGCCGCCGGCCGGCGTGGGCGCGCTGCTGGCGCTGATGATGTGCGGGCTGAGCCTGTCGGTGGACGGCATCGTGGGCATCGTGCTGCTGATCGGCATCGTGAAGAAGAACGCGATCATGATGATCGACTTCGCCATCGAGGCCCGCCGCGCCGGCGCCAGCGCGCACGACGCGATCCGCCGCGCCTGCCTGCTGCGCTTCCGCCCGATCATGATGACCACCGCGGCCGCCATGCTCGGCGCGCTGCCGCTGGCGCTGGGCACCGGCATCGGTTCGGAGCTGCGCCGTCCGCTGGGCATCTCCATCGTCGGCGGCCTGCTGCTCTCGCAGCTGGTGACGCTGTACACCACGCCGGTGATCTACCTGTACATGGAACGCATGTCCGACCGCCTGAACGCCTGGCGCGCGCAGCGCGCGGCGAAGCACGGCGGCAAGCCGGCGACGGAGCAGGCATGAAGACGCAGGCAATGGAGCGGCGCCCATGAACATCTCCGCCCCCTTCATCAAGCGTCCCATCGGCACCACGCTGCTGGCGTGCGGCCTGTTCGTGATCGGCCTGATGTGCTACCTGCGCCTGGGCGTGGCGGCGCTGCCGAACATCCAGATCCCGGTGATCTTCGTCCATGCCACGCAGTCCGGCACGGATGCCAGCACGATGGCCTCCACGGTCACCGCGCCGCTGGAACGCCACCTCGGCCAGGTGCCGGGCATCGACCGCATGCGCTCCTCCAGTTCGGAGAACAGCAGCATGGTGTTCATGGTGTTCCAGAGCAACGTGGACATCGACTCGGCCGCGCAGGACGTGCAGACCGCGATCAACGCCGCGCAGGCCGACCTGCCCTCGGGCCTGGGCACGCCCATGTACCAGAAGGCGAACCCGAACGACGACCCGGTCATCGCCATCGCGCTGACCTCGCAGACGCAGTCGGCCGACGAGCTGTACAACGTCGCCGACTCGCTGCTGGCCCAGCGCCTGCGCCAGATCGACGGCGTGGCCTCGGTGGACATCGCCGGCGCTTCCACCCCCGCCGTGCGCGTGGACGTGGACATGCGCGCGCTCAACGCGCTCGGCCTGACCCCGGACGACCTGCGCAACGCGGTGCGCGCGGCCAACGTGACCTCGCCGACCGGCTTCCTGTCCGACGGCAAGACCACGATGGCGATCATCGCCAACGATTCGGTCTCCAAGGCCGCCGACTTCGCCCAGCTCGCCATCGCCACCCAGTCCAACGGGCGGGTGATTCGCTTGAGCGACGTGGCCAACGTCTACGACGGCCAGCAGGACGCCTACCAGGCCGCCTGGTTCGACGGCAAACCCGCCGTGGTGATGTACGTGTTCACCCGCGCCGGCGCCAACATCGTCGAGACGGTGGACCGGGTGAAGGGCGCGATTCCCGAGCTGCGCACCTACCTGCACCCCGGCACGCGGATGACCGCGTACTTCGACCGCACCCCGACCATCCGCGCCTCGCTGGCCGAAGTGCAGATCACCCTGCTGATCTCGCTGGCGATGGTGGTGCTGACCATGGCGCTGTTCCTGCGCCGGCTGGCACCCACGCTGATCGCCGCGGTCACCGTGCCGCTGTCGCTGGCCGGCTCGGCGCTGGTGATGTACGTGCTCGGCTTCACCCTCAACAACCTGAGCCTGCTGGCGCTGGTGATCGCGATCGGCTTCGTGGTGGACGATGCCATCGTGGTGATCGAAAACATCATGCGCCACCTCGACGAGGGCATGTCGCGCATGGACGCGGCGCTGGCCGGCGCGCGCGAGATCGGCTTCACCATCGTCTCGATCACCGCCTCGCTGGTGGCGGTGTTCATCCCGCTGCTGTTCGCCAGCGGCATGATCGGCGCGTTCTTCCGCGAGTTCACCGTCACCCTGGTGGCGGCGATCGTGGTCTCGATGCTGGTCTCGCTCACGCTCACGCCCGCGCTGTGCAGCCGCTTCCTGTCCGGCCACGCCGAACCGGAAAAGCCCGGCCGCGTCGGTGCGTTTCTGGAGCGCATGCACGAGCGCAGCCTGCGCATCTACAGCAAGGCGCTGGACTTCTCGCTGCGCCACGCGCTGCTGATGTCGATCACCCCGCTGCTGCTGATCGTGGCGACGATCTTCCTGGCCGGCGCGGTGAAGAAGGGCAATTTCCCGCCGCAGGACACCGGCCTGATCTGGGGCCGCGCCAGTTCCAGCGCGACGGTCTCGTTCAACGACATGATCGAGCGCCAGCGCCGCATCACCGACATGCTGATGGCCGACCCGGCGGTGAAGATCGTCGGCGCGCGCCTGGGTTCCAGCCGCCAGGGTTCCAGCGCCTCGTTCAACATCGAGCTGAAGACCCGCGACGAGGGCCGCCGCGAGACCACCGACCAGGTGCTCGCCCGCCTCAGCGCCAAGGCCGACCGCTACCCGGACCTGGAGCTGCGCCTGCGCGCCATCCAGGACCTGCCCAGCGACGGCGGCGGCGGCACCAGCCAGGGCGCGCAGTACAAGGTGTCGCTGCAGGGCAACGACCTGGCCCAGCTGCAGGAATGGCTGCCCAAGCTGCAGGCAGTGCTCAAGCAGAACCCGAAGCTGCGCGACGTCGGCACCGACGTGGATACCGCCGGCCTGCGCCAGAACATCGTCATCGACCGCGCCAAGGCCGCGCGGCTGGGCGTGTCCATCGGCACCATCGACGGCGCGCTGTACGGTGCCTTCGGCCAGCGTTCGATCTCCACCATCTACTCCGACCTCAACCAGTACTCGGTGGTGGTCAACGCCCTGCCCTCGCAGACCGCCACCCCGGCGGCGCTGGACGAGGTGTACGTGCAGAGCAAGTCGGGCGAGATGATCCCGATCACCGCGGTGGCCTACCAGGTGCCCGGCCTGGCGCCGCCGCAGATCACGCACGACAACCAGTACACGACGATGGACCTGAGCTACAACCTCGCCCCCGGCGTGAGCACGGGCGAGGCGGACGCGATCATCGCCGCGGCGGTGAAGGGCCTGCGCATGCCCGACGGCATCCGCATCAGCGACGGCGGCGGCTTCAACGTGCAGCTCAACCCGACCTCGATGATCGTGCTGCTGCTGGCGGCCATCCTCACCGTGTACATAGTGCTGGGCATGCTCTACGAGAGCCTGATCCACCCGGTGACGATCCTCTCCACGCTGCCGGCCGCCGGCATGGGCGCGCTGCTGGCGCTGTTCGTGACCAACACCGAGCTGTCGGTGATCTCGATGATCGCGCTGGTGCTGCTGATCGGCATCGTGAAGAAGAACGCGATCATGATGATCGACTTCGCGCTGGTGGCGCAGCGCGAGCACGGCAAGTCGCCGCGCGAGGCCGCGCGCGAGGCCTCGGTGGTGCGCTTCCGCCCGATCATGATGACCACGATGGTGGCCATCCTGGCCGCGCTGCCGCTGGCCATCGGCCTGGGCGAGGGGTCGGAGCTGCGCAGGCCGCTGGGCATCGCGATGATCGGCGGCCTGCTGATCTCGCAGAGCCTGACCCTGCTCAGCACGCCGGCGCTGTACGTGATCTTCTCCTGCCTGGCCGACCACTGGAAAAGCTGGCGCGCGCGGCGGCGCGAGAAGAAGGCGGCCAAACGGGCCGCGGCGCAGGCGGTGGTGAAGCCGCAGCACTAAGAGACGACGGGGCCGCTTGCGGCCCCGTCCGCTTTTGGGGCGCCGTGCGGCGGAGGCCGAAATCCCGTCGCACCCCATGTCGATCCGGCGCCTGTCCGTCCGTCGCCTGTACAAGCGGCCGGGACTGCCCCGGCCTTCGTACCGAAGGAAGCGACATGCGCGTGATGATGATCATGAAGGCGACCCCCGCCTCCGAGGCCGGGCAGATGCCCGCCGAGGCCGTCCTGGCGGCCATGGGCGCCTACAACGAGCAGCTGGTCGATGCCGGCGTGCTGCTGGCCGGCGAAGGCCTGCACCCCAGCGCCCGCGGCGCGCGGGTTCGTTTCGGCGGCGCTGTCCCGCAAGTGGTCGATGGCCCGTTTGCCGAGACGAAGGAACTGGCCGCCGGCTTCTGGCTGCTGCAGGTGCGCTCCTTCGCCGAGGCCGTCGAATGGGCCCGGCGCATTCCCAACCCCGAGGGCGACGTATTCGAAGTCGAGCTGCGGCCGGTGTTCGAGGCCGACGACTTCGGCGACGCCTTCACTCCCGAATTGCGTGCCCAGGAAGACCATCTGCGCGCCCGCATCGACCGCCAGCCCTGACCCGGAGGAACACCCGATGAAAACCACGCCCTACCTCAGCTTCAATGGCGACTGCCGCCAGGCCTTCGAGCGCTACAAGCAGATCTTCGGTGGCGACACCTTCCAGATGACCTACGGCGAAGCCCCGCCGCCGCCGGCCGACGCGCCCCCGCCGCCGGAAGGCTGCGGCGACCTGTCCGCGGCCGCCGACCGCATCATGCACGTCACCCTCGCCCACGGGCAGGAAGCGTTCCTGATGGGCTCGGACATGCCGCCCGGCATGGAGAAGAAGCCCGGCGGCATCTCGGTGGCGGTGAACTGCGACGACAACGCCGAGGCCGAGCGCGTGTTCAAGGCGCTGGCCGAAGGCGGCACCGTGCAGATGCCGATGGCCGAGACGTTCTGGGCCGAGCGCTTCGGTATGGTCATCGACCGTTTCGGCACGCCTTGGCTGATCAACGGCATCTACAAGCAGCCCTGAGCGAAAGGAACCCGCACATCATGGTCAAGCAGATCTTCGTCAACCTTCCCGTGGAATCGCTGCCGCGCGCGGTGGAATTCTTCACCGCGCTGGGCTTCTCGTTCGACCCGAAATACACCGACGAGAACGCCACCTGCCTCATCCTCGGCGAGAACATCTTCGCCATGCTGCTGGTGAAGCCGTTCTTCGAGGGCTTCATGACGCGCCAGGTATGCGACACGGCCAAGGCCGCCGAGGTGATCACCGCGCTGGCGGTGGACAGCCGCGCCGAGGTCGACACCCTCGTCGCGCGCGCCGCGCAGGCGGGCGGCGTGGTCTCCGGCGAGCCCAAGGATTACGGGTTCATGTACCAGCACGGCTTCGAGGACCCGGACGGCCACCTGTGGGAGGTCTTCCACGCCAGCGGCGAGCCGCCGCCGGCATGAGGCGGAGACGCGGCCGTGGTTGCGGCGCAGCTTGCTCCCCCGCGCCGGCGATGGTCTGATCGCCGGCCATGGGCGCACGCGATGTCCACTCCACCCTCAACGCGGTCTGGCGCATGGAAGCGGCGAAGATCATCGCCGCGCTCGCGCGCCAGGTCCGCGATGTCGGCCTGGCCGAGGAACTGGCGCAGGACGCGCTCGTCGCCGCGCTCGAGCGCTGGCCCACGGACGGCATTCCCGACAACCCCGGCGCCTGGCTGATGACCACCGCCCGCAACCGCGCCATCGACCGCCTGCGCCACGCGCAACTGCAGCGGCGCAAGCGTGATGCGCTGGGCTACGAGATCGAGCGCGAACAGCAGGCCATGCAGGCCGCGCAGCAGGTGGACCCGGACGACGACATCGGCGACGACCTGCTGCGGCTGATGTTCGTCGCCTGCCATCCCGCGCTGGGCACCGACGCGCGCGTCGCCCTGACCCTGCGCATGCTGGGCGGGCTGGCGACGGACGAAATCGCCCGCGCCTTCCTGGTGCCGGAGCCGACGGTCGCGCAGCGCATCGTGCGTGCCAAGCGCACGCTGAGCGAACGCGAGGTGCCGTTCGAGGTGCCGCGCGGCGAAGAGCGCGACGCGCGGCTGGGTTCGGTGCTGGAAGTGCTGTACCTGATCTTCAACGAAGGCTATGCGGCGACCGCCGGCGACGACCTGATGCGGCCGCAGCTGTGCGATGAAGCGCTGCGGCTGTGCCGTGTGCTGGCCCGGTTGGCGCCACGCGACCCCGAGGTGCATGGCTTGCTGGCGTTGATGGCCTTGCAGGCCTCGCGGCAGCGCGCGCGCGTGGACGCGGAGGGCGCACCGGTGCTGTTGGCCGACCAGGACCGCGGGCGCTGGGACCGGCTGCTGATCCGGCATGGCTTGACCGCGCTGGCGCGCGCCCGTGCGCTGGAGGGCGGCGACGGTGTCTATGCGTTGCAGGCGGCGATTGCGGCATGCCACGCCAAGGCGCGGCGCTTCGACGACACCGACTGGGCGGAGATTTCCACGCTCTACGCCCGCCTGGCCGAACGCATGCCCTCGCCGGTGGTGGCGTTGAACCGCGCGGTGGCGGTCTCGATGGCGGAGGGGCCCGCGGCGGCGTTGCCGCTGGTGGAGGCCCTGGTCGACCATCCGGCGATGCGGCAGTACCACCTGCTGCCGACGGTGCGCGGCGACCTGCTGGAAAAGCTGGGTCGGCGCGAGGAAGCGCGCGCGGCGTTCGAGCAGGCCGCGGCGCTGGCGCGCAATGCGCGCGAGAAGGCGCTGCTGGAGGCGCGCGCCGCTTCCTTGTAGGACGGCTTACACCAGCTCGGCCAGCGAATCGCGTTCGATCGCCGCGTACAGCGCGAACTCGTCGCGCACCGGCGCGCCCAGCGCCTGCTCGAACGCGGCCTGGTGCGAATGGGCGGCATAGGCACGTTGCTCGGTACCGCCCAGGTTCGACTGGAAGATGCCCGCCGCGCTCACCGGCAGGAAGTCCTCGTAGACGATGGGATCGGCGCTCACCAGCCCGGCGGCGATCGCCGCTTCGGTCGGCAACGTGGCTGCATGGTCCGGGCTCGCGCGGCCTGCCTCGGTGAGGCCATAGCGGAAATAGCCCAATCCTTCCTGGCGCAGGGTGTCGTAGTCGTCCGGGAAGCCGGCGAACGCCGCCTGCAGCCGCGTGCCGTAGTCCGCGCCGGTGCTGCCCGCGCCCTCGCTTTCGCGGGCCTGCGCCAGCAGCGCGTCGTACAGCGTGCGGCCCTTGGGCGTCAGCGCCAGGCCGCGCTGCTCGATCTCGCCGAAGCGCGCGGTGTGGCTGCCGGCCTCGGCGCTGCCGTTGCCAGCGGGGAAACGCACCGCCTCTTCCAGCGCCTTGAAGCTGGTCTGGCGCAGCAGGATGGGGCACTGCCGGCGCGGCGGCCCTTCGATCACCGCCTTGGCGGCCATGCCGCGTTCCTGCATCTGCAGCTGCGCCGCATCGATATCCAGCGTGCGTGGCGTGAGGTGGTTGATGTGCGGGCCGTGGAAGCTCACCACGTCGGCGATCAGCCGGTGCGCGTCGTGCAGCGCATGGTAGGTGGGCAGCGGCACGGTGGCGTCGCTGTGCCAGCGGAAGGTTTCCAGGGCTTCGGCCACGAAGCGTTCGGCATCCGCTTCATCCAGGCCGCCCTCGCGCTCGGCCTGTTCGATCAGCGCACGCGCGCCGGCGGTGAAGATGTCGCGGCGGGCAAGAATCCCGGCCGCCTGCGCGCGCAGCGCGGCATCGTCGATCAGCTCCATCCGCAGCAGCGAAGTGAACACGCGGAACGGGTTGCGCGCCAACGCGGCCGCCTCCACCGGGCGGAACGCGGTGGAATGCACCGGCACGCCGGCCACCGAGAGGTCGTAATAGCCCACCGGGTACATGCCCATCACCGCGAACAGGCGCCGCAGCATCGACAGCTCTTCCGCGCTGCCCACGCGGATCGCGCCATGGCGTTCCAGGTCCAGGCGCGCGCGTTCGTCGTTGCGGTCCAGCCGCTGCGCCAGCGCGGGGTCGTCGGCCAGCACCTGCGCGTTGACCTGCGCCACCAGCGACATCAGCTCGCCATACAGCGGCACCTCCTGCCGGTACATGTCGGACATGGCCTGGGCGAAGCGGCTGCGGATCTGGTCGGAACTGACGAAGGACTTACCGGTCATGGCATGCGCGAACGAAGCACCGGCCCGTCGCCGGCCCCGGCATTTTCGCCGAGCCAGCCCCGCGCCGGCCAGCCGCACAGCAGCAAAACCGGCGGCGGAGATTCAGGGAGACGGCGCGTCCTGGGCCGGCGCATGCGCGGCACGGGCACGTTCCAGCCGCTGCGCCGCATCGCCGAGCTGCTCGCGCAGGCGGGCATCGAGCACGATGGGCCGCTCCCAGCGGTCGTAGCTGGCCACGATGGCGTGGCGCACTTCGCGATAGGCCAGGTTGTCCGGCTCGCCCTGCGCGGCCAGCACGGCCTGCCAGGCGCGGCTCGCATCGCCGCTGCGTTCGCGCACGATCGCGCGGCACGGCTGGTCGGTGGCCTGGGCCCACGCGCAGGCGAAGTACAGGTCGCCCGCGCGCCAGCCGGGCGCCTTCAGCACCGCTTCGGCATAGCCGCGGCGCACGCCGAGATAGCGCGAGAGTTCATCGACGAAACTGGCGGGGTAGCGCCGCGCATAGGCGTCGATGTCGTCGAGCTGGCGGTCTATCCAGGCATCACCCGTGGCATAGGCGGGGGCAGTGGCGGCCTCGGGCGAAGCCGGCGCCTGCGCCATGGCCGGCGCGCTGGCCAGCCATGCCAAGCACAGGATGGCCGCCGCGCGCATCGCTCAGGCCGCCGCGCCGCGCGCGAGCTGGTCCAGCGCGCGCACCGCCTGCGGCCAGTCGCGCGGATGCGCGACCTCGCGCAGGCGCGGCGAATCGGCATCCACGCCGTGCTCGGCCTCGTGCGCCCAGGTCAGCGCGTAGGGGGTGTGGATGCCCCAGCCGCCCAGCGCCAGCACCGGCTCGACATCCGAGCGCAGCGAATTGCCGACCATCGCGAAACGCGAGGCCGGCAGGTCGAACTCGGCGAGCACGCGCGCGTAGGTGCCCGGGTCCTTCTCCGAGACGATCTCGATGCGCGGGAACAGGTCGGCCAGGCCGGACTGGGCGATCTTGCGTTCCTGGTGGAACAGGTCGCCCTTGGTGATCAGTACCACGTGGTAGTCGCGGGCGATCTCCTCCACCGCCTCGCGCACGCCGCCGAGCACGTCCACGGGGTGCTGCAGGGTGTCTCGGCCGATCTCCACGATGCGCTCGATGTCCCGCACCTCGACGCGGCGGTCGGTCATCTCGATGGCGGCCTCGATCATCGACAGCACCATGCCCTTCACGCCATACCCGAAGATCTTCAGGTTGCGCCGCTGCACGGTGAGCAGGTGGCCGAGGGTGCGCGGGTCGGCCAGGTCGATGTAGCGCCCGACGATGGATTCGAATTCGGTCTCGGCCGCGCGGTAATAGTCTTCGCTCTTCCAGAGGGTGTCGTCGCCGTCGAAACCCACCAGGCCGATGCCGGTGTCGCGTGTATGCGGAGTAGCCATGCCCGCATTGTAGCGGGCAAAGGAAAGGCGGGAGCCCGAAGGCTCCCGCCCGGGATGCCGCGACAGGCGCGTCGCGGCGGGGGGCTCAGTTCTGCTGCTGCGGGGCGGCGCTGTTGGCGCCATCCTGCTGCTTGGCGACGAACGCCTTGTACTCGTCCGGGGTCAGCTTGCCGTCGGCATTGCCGTCGGCCGCATCGAAGATCTGCGAGAGGCCGGCGTTGACCTGCGCCTCCTGCTTGCTGATCGAACCATCGCTGTCGGTGTCCACGCTGGCCCACGTCTGTCCACCGCCGCCCCCGCCCTGCTGTGCGGCAGCGCCGGACTGGGCGCTCTGGGCGAAGGCCGGCAGCGCGAGCGCGGCGGCCAGGACAGTGGACACGATCACCAGGGGCTTGCGGTTCTTCATGGGGTGGTTCTCCTGATTCGGGGAAATACGCGGTATCGCCGCGCACGGAAGCCACCCTAGTCCGCGCGGATGAACCGCGATTGCCCCGCAATCGCACACGCAACGCGGCGTTAACCTACGCCGCGTCCAGACGCGCTTGGCATTGATTAACGCGACATCACGAGCCTGTAAGGCATCGGTTCAGCGGCGTGGAAAAGCGAGAACTGCGTTCGCCGCTTTACGATTCGGCAACGTCGTCGGCCGCGTGTTCGGCGCTGAACAAACGCCAACCCAGGCCGACGCCGGCGAGTGCACCGGCCACTTCGAGCACGACACGGCCCCCCAACTGGTCCGGATCGTGGATGCTTTGCAGCGCCAGGCGCGCATACAGCGGCGACTCCAGCCGCACGATGCTCGTATAGAAAAGATTCCAGATATCCCAGCCCGCGCCGAGGGCGACACCGGCCAGGCAGGCCCAGCCGATCGCATGCCCCAGCGACAGGCCCGCCCGGCGGCACAGCGCCTGCGAGACCCAGTAGACCCCCAGGCCGACCAGCAGGGCGATCAATCCGGCTTCGAGCGAGCCGAGCAGGCCGAAATGCAGCGGGAGGTTCATGGGGCTCCAAGGGCGATGGGGTCCCTTCATTCTAGACGGGCCGTGGCGCGGCCCGCCGCCGGCTCAGCCCTCGTCCTGCGACAGCGCGCGTACCTCGGGCTCGCCATCCTCGCCCACGCTGACGTGGATCTGGATCGGCCGGCAGCACACCTGGCAGTCCTCCACGTAGGACTGCTGGTCCACCGAGCCGTCCACCACGATGCCGATCCACTCGCCGCAATACGGGCAAGGGATATCGACGAAATGCTGCAGGTCGCTCACGCCGCTACCTCACCGGGAAGTCGTACGCAGTATCAGGCGTGGGCTCCGGACGGAAAGTGAAGTGCCACCATTCCATCGGGTAGTTGGCGAAGCCCTCCGCCGCCATCGCGTCGCGCAGGCGCTGGCGATGGGCGCGCTGCGCGGGCGTGGCCTCGGGCGAATCGGTATGGGCGCGGGTGTCGAAGAGGTCGAAATCGGTGCCCATGTCCAGCGGCTTGCAGGCGCTGGCGCGGCATTGGGCCAGCGTGAGGTCGATCGTGGCGCCGCGGCTGTGGCCCGAATGATCGGCGATGTAATCCGGGATCAGCGCGAACTTCTCCACGCGCGGATAGTGCACCGCCTTGGTGGACTGGTCCTGCAGGTCGCCGGCCCAGGCGACGAACGCCTGCACGGCGCGCACCGGGCGGTAGCAGTCGTAGACGTGCAGCGTGTAGCCCTCTGCATGCAGCCTGGCCTGGACGCGCGCCAGCGCTTCGGCCACCGGGCGTAACAGCAGGCAGCTGGGTGCGTCGTAACCCTCGACCGGATGACCGGTGAAGTTGTCCGCGCCCGCGTAGCGCATGTCGATCTCGATGCCGGGCGCGAGCGTGGCGACATCCACCATGCCCGCTTCGCCGGGATCGCGCGCGGGCGACACCGCCGGCGCCGCCGCAAGGGCCGATGCCGCGGCGAGGCTAAGGGCAGTCGCCGCTGCGAAGGAATGCCAGGTCGCCATAGTCGTAGCTGAAGTCGGCATCGGGATCGATCGCCTTCAGGCGCATCGTCGCATGCCCCTGCGCATCGGGCGCGAAATCGAGCCAGGGTTCGGCATCGACGCTGGCATCGTCCCAGTCCACCAGCCAGCGCCCGCCGGACTGCATCACCTTGCCGCGCAGCAGCGGGGAGCGCGCAACGGTGAAGGCCAGGGCGCCATCGACCGGGCACAGCCGCACTTCGCCGAACCACGGGTCCTGATAGACGCCACTGCGCGCGGCAGCCGCCTGCGACGCCACCGGCTGGCGACGGGACGTATCGGGCTTGCGCGCGGCGGGCGGCTTGGGCTTGGCCTCGTCGCGCGCCATCGCGGCGGCGTAGTACGCCACGTCGAACTTCGGATCGGCGCCAAGCAGGTGTTTCTGCAAGGCCTCGCCCAGCGCGGTGCGCGCGGCCTCGCCTTCGCCGTTGATCAGGATGACGAAGCCGCTGCGGCGATCCGGCAGCAACACCAGCGAGGAATACATTCCCATCAGCGTGCCGGTATGCGCGACCTTCCACTGCCCGTCCACGTCGGACAGGCGCCAGCCGTAACCGTAGCCATACAGGCGGGTGCCGTCCCAATCGCGCATGCGCTGGCTGATCGGCATCGGCGTGTGCAGCGACCACACCGCGCGGCGCTGTGCTTCCGACAGCCACGGCTGCTTCGGATCGGGCTGCAGCCACGCGCGGTCCATCCAGCGCAGCATGTCGTCCAGGCTGCAGCGGATGCCGCCGGCGGCCATCGAGGGCACATCGGCCACGCGCTCGCCATCCTCGCGCACCGGCACGTTGCCGCCGTCCTGGCGCATGTGCGGCTGGGCGATGTTGCCGACCTCCCGTGGCCGCCATGCGCCGACCTGGCAACGGGCCATGCCCAGCGGCGCGAAGACCTGCTCGCGCACGAGCTGGTCGTAAGGCTTGCCGCTCGCGCGCGCGGCGACTTCGCCGGCCACCACGTACAGCAGGTTGTCGTAGGCGTAATGCGCGCGAAAGCTGTGGGTCGGCTTGAGATACGCCAGGCCGGCGATGATGTCGGCGCGGGTGAAATCGTTCGGTTCGGGCCACAGCATGAGGTCGCCGGCGCCCAGGCCCAGGCCGCTGTTGTGGACCAGCAGGTCGCGCACCTGGATGTTGCGCGTCACCCACGGGTCGTACATGCGGAACGCCGGCAGGTACTTCGTCACCGGGTCATCCCAGGCGAGCTTGCCCTGGTCCACCAGCCGCGCGAGCAGGCCGGTGGTCATCGCCTTGCTGTTGGAGGCGATCTTGAACAGCGTATCGGCGTCGATCGCCTCGCCGCTGCCGGCGCTGCGTTCGCCGGCCGCGCGCCGGTACACCACCTGGCCATCCTCGATCACGCCCACCGCCAGGCCGGGCAGGTGGTACTGCGCCATTGCCTGCTCGAACAGGTGGTCGTAGGCGGCGGTATCGCCCGCCGGCGCCGCGGCATGCGCGAGGGGCATCACGAGCAGCGCCAGCCAGGCGGCGCGAGCGGACAGTTTCAACGCGATCTCCGCGACAAAGGCAGGGCCGGCGGACGATAACGCGCCCGCCGGCCCCGCGTCCCCATCAGTAGTCCAGCGAAACCACCAGCTGCGCGTAACGCGGCGCCTGGAAGCTTTCCGGATACAGGAACAGGTCGTTCGGGCTGCCGATGGCCCCTTCGTACTCCTGGTTCACCGACAGCTTCTTCTGCTGGTTGGTCAGGTTGTACACGGCGAACTTCACCTTCAGGTTCGTCTCGTTGAAGGACTTCAGCCACGTCACGCTCGCACCGAGCTCGTAGCTCCACGGCAGACGGCCATAGCCACCGCGCGAGTTGTGCGCGTAGACGCGTTCGCCGGAGAATTCGGAATCGCAGTTCTCCACGCACACGTAGTAGCTGTGGTAGGCGGTGGCGTCATACGGGTTGCCGACGCCGAAGCCGGTGATCGGCCCGCCCGAGCGCGCATCGAGCGTGGCGCCGACCAGCCAGTTGTCGGTGATGGCGTAGGCGCCGCGCAGCTTGACCTGGTGGCGACGGTCGTTGGCGAGGTAGCCGTAGCCGTTGTAGTTCACCCACGGGTCGTCGAAGTTCTCGGTGCGGCCGGTATCGGAGAAGTCGGTGTCCGAGTTCACCGGGCCTTCGGCGTTACCGCGGCCGTAGGCCAGGGTGTAGGAGGCGTTCATCGACCACTTGCCGTCCCACGCGCGGTCCAGCTGCAGCTCCAGCGCCTTGTAGTCGCGCTTGGGCTTCTCCCAGCCACGCTGGCCGATGTAGGTCATGATCGGGTCGCCATCGGCATCCACGCCGTCCTGGCGGTACATCGCCCAGCCTTCCTTCGCGGTGTCCACGGTGACCCAGCCATCGGCGTCGCCGTCGCAGTTGGTGTCGCCCCACACGGTGACCTTCTTGCCCGGGTTGGCCATCACCCAGCCGATGTAGCCGTCCGGCCCGCAAGCACCGGTGGCGCTGATCTCCATGTCGTCGATGGCGTTGTGCAGCTTGCGGTAGATGCCGCGCACGCCGTACGACCAGGCTTCGTTGATCGACTGCTGGAAGCCCAGGATCGCCTCGTCCTGGTACACCGGGTCCATGTCGCGGTCCACTTCCGAACGCAGGTCGCCGACCGTGCCGTCGCCCTGCGAGTCGTCCACCGGGCCGATCTGCGCGCCGAGCACCGGCACCTGGTACTGCGAGCCGTTGAGTTCGCGCGTTTCCCAGCCGGCCAGCGCGTAATAGGTGCGCTCGTCGAGCAGGCCGCCGGCCTGCTTGATGTTGATGACGTTGGCCACCGGCAGGAAGTAACGGCCGACGTTGCCGAACAGCTTCATCGTGCCGTCGCCCTTGATGTCCCACGAGGCGCCGAAGCGCGGGGCCACCATGTCGTCCATCTTGATGTAGCTGCGGCCTTCCGAATCCTTGTTGTCGAACGCTTCCAGGCGCAGGCCGAGGTTGAGCAGCAGGTTCGGGGTGACCGACCAGTTGTCTTCCAGGTAATAGGCCGAGTTGTCGGTTTCGAACGTGCCGGCGATCTCGTAGCGGCGCGCGCGCACGTAGGCGGTGGTGCCGGCCGGCACCTGGCCGCCGTTGACCAGCGTGGCGCCCGGCGTGGTCTTGTAGACGTTGTAGTAGTAGCCGCCCGGGCCGGGATACATGCGCTCGTAGTCGGAGGTGTTCTCCTCGCGGTCCAGGCCGAAGCGCAGCAGGTGGTCGCCCAGGGTCCATTCGAAGTCCAGGCGGCCGGCCTTGCGTTCGTCCTCGCGCGATTCCACCGCCGAGTTGGTGGTGCAGCCCAGCGGGATGCCCGCCGGCGCAATGCCGGCCTCGGAGACCACGCGGTTGCACTCGATGTCGGTCTGGCTGTAGTTGGCGTAGTCGCGCGTGTTGCGGCCGATCATCGCCTTCATGGCGAAGGTATCGGTGAGGTGGCCGTTGTAGGTCAGCGCGTAGTTGTCGCCGCCGGTATCGGTGAAGATGGTGTTGGTCTGGCTGCCGCGCGTGCCGGTGAGGTAGTCGTAGCGGTAGACGTCGGCGACGTTCTGGTTGCTGTCCGAGAAGCCGAGCAGCGACAGGCTGTGGTTGTCGGTGATCTGCCAGTCGAGCTTGCCGCCCCAGAAACCGTCATCGGCCTTGCCGTTGTTGAACGTGGAGCCGTCGTTGCTGGTGCTGAAGGCGCGGTTGTCGCGTGCCTCGTACATGCCGAAGAAGAACAGCCGATCCTTCACGATCGCGCCCGAACCCCAGACGTTGAGCTTGTTATGCGTGCCGCCATCGTGGCTGGAGATGATGTACGGGTCGCCATTGGCGAGGTAGTAGTCCTTGCCGCTCGCGCCCCAGGCACTCGGCTCGGCGGTGAGTTCGGCACCGGCATGGAACTCGTTGGTACCCGAGCGCGTCACCGCGTTGATCACGCCGCCGGTAGTGCGGCCATATTCGACCGAGTAGCCGCCGGTCTTGACCTGGAATTCCTGGAAGAACGCGAACGGCGCCGAGGAGAAGCCCACGCGGTTGTAGAAGTCGGTGACGTTCAGTCCGTCGATGTATACCGCGTTCTCGGCCACCGAGGAGCCGCCGAAGGAGATGCCCTGGCCGCCCAGCGACGACTTGCCCGAGACCACGCCCGGCGCGAGCATCGCGACCGACTTCAGGTCCTGGTCCACCGGCATGCGCGCCAGGTCCTGGCGGCTGATGTTCATCGCCGACTCGGTCGAGGTGACGTCCACCATCGACACCACCTGCGGCGCGCGTACTTCCACCGCGCCGAGCGTGTTGATCGCGCCCACCGGCACGTTCACCGTGGTGGCGTTGCCCAGCGTGACGACGACCTCGCCGACCGGGGTCGGCGCACCGCCGCCCACGCTGAGCTCCATCTGGTAGGTGCCCGGCGACAGCAGCGGGATGCGGTAGCTGCCATCGGCATTGACCGTGGTCGAGCGGGCGAAGCCGGTCTGCGGGTTGCGTACCGTGACCGTGGCGCCGCTGAGCTTCTGCCCGCCCTCGGTGACCAGGCGGCCGGTGACGGCGCCATCCTGGGCCAGGGCCATCGGCGCGATCGATCCCAGACACGCCGCCAACGCGACGCACAGCGCCGCCTTCCTCACATGCTTGCCGTTCATCCCCTGCTCTCTCCTGCAGTTCGTTGAAGTGGTGGTGGATCCGCTAGGGCTGGCGTGCGGCGTTCGACGCGCCCTCCCGGCGGTCGGCGGCCGGCAGGATCTGCCAGTCGAAGTGGTAGTCCCATTGGTCGAAGTAGAGGTTGCCGCCGCGCCATTCGGCTTCGCCGCGCTGCGAGTCGACCGTCTCGGAGCGGAAATGCTGTTTCGCCGGCACCAGCGGCTGCGCGTAGTCGTCGTTGAAGACGATGCGGTAGCTGTCGAGGCCGCCGAAGTAGAAGTCGCGCAGGGCCGGCTCGCTGCTGTCGAGCGCGCCGGTGGTCACGTCCATCGGCACCCAGCCGTACGGCGCCAGGTACAGCCAGCCCCAGTCGTGCAGGTTGGCGTAGCCGACGTCGTTGTCCGAGAACGTCCAGCCGGACTGCCAGCGCGCGGGAATGCCGTTCATGCGCAGCAGGGTCATCAACAGCAGGGTCTGCTGGCCGCAATCGGCATGGCCGGCGTGCAGGGCGTAATCGCTGATGTTGGGAATGGTGGCGTATTCGCGCGCGCCGCCCCACGGGATGCGGTCCACCGCGGCGAACAGCTTGCGGGCGATACGGTACGGGTTGGTTTCGTCACCGACCACCTGCCGCGAGAATTCGCGCATCGCCGGGGTGAACGCGATGTGCGGCGGGCGCTCGGCCAGGTATGGCGCCAGCGCGGGATCATTCGGCGTGGGCTGCACGCGCGCGGGGTCGATATCGAAATGGCGCGCGTAGATCGTCACTTCGTAGCTCACCGAGAACTCGGTGGGCTTGCCGGCCACGGCCTTGCGGGCGAGGTGGGCGGTGCGCTGCAGCGTGGAAGGCGGCGCCACCTGCGCGCCGGACGGCACGCTGCCCAGGTAACGGATGTCTTCCTGCTGGCCGGGGATGGCACGCGGATAGGGAATCCACGCCTGCACGCTCTCGCCGGCCGGCACGGCATCGGCGTTGACGGTGAGCGACTGGGTGATGCGCACGCGATGCGGCAGCAGGCTGGTCTGGCCCGGATGCGCCTGCGCGGCGGCGATCACCGCGCGGTGGTGCGGGCCGAGGTTCTCGTAGGGGCCATCCTTCGGCGGCGGGGTGCCGGGGCGTTGGCGCGCGGCGGCCTCGGCGCTGAGGCGGAACAGGTTGGAAGGCGCGCGGTTGAAGTAGTAGCGCGTGCCGTCGATGTCGAGGTGTTCGAGCAGGCCGGCCTGATCCCAGGCAGCGAATTCGTCTTCGCGCAGGTCGGGGATCGTGCGGCGCAGCTTCTGTCGGGCGGCTTCGGCGTCGAGGCTGAAGTCCAGGCGCATGCGGCGCATGCGCTCGCGTTCAAATGCGTAGGCCTCGCGCGTGCTGGCGTCCAGACCCGGCGCGGCGAGCGCGGCGGCGATGTCGGCTTCGGCCTGGCGGAACCGGCCCGCATCGACTTCGGCACCCACCTGCGCGGCCGACGCTGGGGCCTGCGCCGCGGCGGGAAAGGTCAGCAGCCACCCGACCAGCAGGCCCGCCACGCGCACGGGCTTTCGCGCCACATGGAGACGGGCGAAGCTGGCGTCAGGCGATCGAGGCTGGTCAGGGCGCACATCCACAACGACACTTCCCGGGTGAAGGTGGGTCATCGCTGTGTAACACGCCGGTGGCAGAGGGTCAATAATTTATTCTTGCAAAGACGAGCCAAAGGAATAAATATTCTTGAACGTTCTCCGGGGAGTCCGCCGATGAGTGTCTTTCCGCGCGACGCAGCGCGTCGTGTCCTTGCGCCGCTGCGTGCCGGCGCCGTACTGGCGCTGTGCGTCATCGCGCTGGGGGCCTTCGCCGCCCCGCCCGTCGTCGCCACCGACCCGGTCACCGGCGTGGTCGGCGTGCAGCCGCAGCAGCTTTCGCCCGATTACTGGATTGCCCGCCAGTCGCAGCCGGACCGCGTGATCCTCGATACCGCCGGCATCGCCGCGCAGAACGCGCGGATGCGCGCGCAGGACAAGGCGATCCACGACCTGCACGCCCTGCCCTCGCCGCTGCCGGCCAGCTTCGTGCGCGGGGAGATCGACCAGCTTTCGGTTCGCCCGCAGCGCCCGCTGTACGACGTGCAGGGCCAGCCGATCGACGCCGCGCGGCTCGACGCCTTCGGCGCCAACCTCGCCCTCGGCGCGATCCCCGCCCAGCGCCCGCTGCAATACGGACTGGTGACGCGCCGCGCCGCGCTGCGCACCTTCCCCACCGATACGCGCGTCTTCAGCAGCACTGACGACACCGACATCGACCGCTTCCAGGAATCGGCGCTGTTCCCGGGCGATGCGGTCGCCGTGCTGCACGAAAGCGCGGACGGCCACTGGCTGTTCGTCGCCAGCGAGCGCTACAACGCCTGGATCGAGAAGACCGCCGTGGCCACCGGGCCGGCCGAGCAGGTGTTCGGTTACGGCGCGCACGGCCCTTATCGCGTGGTCACCGGCGCCACCGCCTTCACCACCTACACGCCGGAACAGCCGCAGGTCTCGCGCCTGCAACTGGACATGGGCGTGCGCGTGCCGCTGCTCGCCCAATGGCCACCCAGCGACGCGGTGAACGGCCAGCATCCGTACACCGCCTGGGTGATCCAGCTGCCGATCCGCAAGGCCGACGGCAGCCTCGACCTCGTGCCGGCGCTGCTGCCGCGCACCGCCGACACCGCGTCGGACTACCTGCCGCTGACCCCGCGCCACCTCATCACCCAGGCCTTCAAGTTCCTCGGCGAGCGCTATGGCTGGGGGCACTCTTATGACACCCGCGACTGCAGCGGCTTCGTCTCGGAGATCTACCGCAGCTTCGGCGTGCTGATGCCGCGCAACACCAGCGCGCAGGCGGTGAGCCCGGCGCTGGACCGCATCGCCTTCGACAAGGGCGACAGCGCGGCCAGGCGGCTGGCCGCCGTGCGCGAACTGCAGGTCGGCGACCTGGTCTACATCCCCGGCCACGTCATGGTGACGCTGGGCCACGACCAGGGCCTGGCCTACATGATCCACGACACCGCCGGCGGCGGCTGGGCCGGCCCGGACGGCAAGCGCCTGTCGGCCCACCTCAACGGCGTGTCGGTCACGCCGCTGGAGCCGATGCTCGCCAGCGACACCGTCACCTACGTCGACCGCATCACCAACATCCAGCGCATCCGCCCGCGGAAACCCGAATGAAGATCACCGATATTCAGCTCGGCATGCTGCGCGTGCCGTTGAAGACCCCGTTCAAGACCGCGCTGCGCACCGTGGAGACGGTGGAGGACGTG
Source organism: Stenotrophomonas panacihumi (assembly GCF_001431645.1). Classification (GTDB taxonomy): domain Bacteria; phylum Pseudomonadota; class Gammaproteobacteria; order Xanthomonadales; family Xanthomonadaceae; genus Stenotrophomonas_A; species Stenotrophomonas_A panacihumi. The sequence goes on from NZ_LLXU01000126.1 coordinate 36,866, forward strand.
GTGGTGCTGATCCATACCGACACCGGCCACACCGGCTACGGCGAGGCGCCGGCCACCGCGCCGATCACCGGCGACACCCTCGGCTCGATCATCGAGGCGATCCACCGTTTCATCGGCCCGCGCCTGATCGGCCAAGACGTGGCCAACCTCAACCGCCTCAGCACGCTCATCCAGTCCTCGATGGAGCGCAACACGAGCGCCAAGGCGGCGGTGGAAATCGCCGTCTACGACCTGTGGGCGCAGCTGCACGACGCGCCGCTCTACCAGATGCTCGGCGGCGGCGACCCGGTGATCACCACCGACATCACCATCAGCGTGGACTACATCGACAAGATGGTGGCCGATTCGCTTTCGGCCATCGACCGCGGCTTCGAGTCGCTGAAGATCAAGGTGGGCAAGGACATCGGGCTGGACATCGAGCGGGTCAAGGCGATCCACGCCGCCGTCGAGGGCCGCGCGCTGCTGCGCCTGGATGCCAACCAGGGCTGGACCGCCAAGCAGGCGGTGCACGCGATGCGCACGCTGGAAGAAGCCGGCGTGGTGCTCGAACTGCTGGAGCAGCCGGTCAAGGCCTCCGACATCGACGGATTGAAGTACGTCACCGACCGCGTCAACACGCCGGTGATGGCCGACGAGAGCGTGTTCGCGCCCTCGCAGGTGTTCGACCTGATCCAGCGCCGCGCCGCGGACATCATCAACATCAAGCTGATGAAGACCGGCGGCATCGCCAACGCGATCCGCATCGCCGACATCGCCCAGCTGTATGGCGTGCCGTGCATGATCGGCTGCATGATCGAGTCGAGCATCAGCGTGGCCGCCGCGGTGCACCTGGCGGTGGCCAAGTCGGACGCCATCACCAAGGTGGACCTGGACGGCCCCTCGCTGGGCCTGTTCAACCCGGTCGAGGGGGGGGTGATCTTCAACGAATCGGAGATCACCATCACCGACGCGCCGGGGCTGGGCATCCGCGAAATCCGCGGGCTCGAGCTGCTCGACCTGTAAGCCTTTGCTTTGTCGTCCGGCGCGTCCTAGATTCCACCGAAAGCACCCACAGGCCCAGCACCGCCCTCCATGCCGCCCCTGCTGAAGATCCGCTCCGAACGCGACAGCATGTCGGCCATCGAACGCCGCATCGCCGACTTCATCCTCGACAACGCCCACCTGCTGCGCGACTACTCCTCGCAGCAGCTGGCCAGCGCGCTGGGGATCAGCCAGTCCTCGGTGGTGAAGTTCAGCCAGAAGCTCGGCTTCAAGGGCTACCCGGACCTGAAATACTCGGTGGGCGAAGCGGTGGCGCGCGCGGGCAATGGCCAGGCCGAAGCCGCGCGCCAGCCCGCGGCCGGCGACGACGCCTACGCCGCGCTGGACGCGTCGTTGCGCGCCAGCAAGGCGGCCGCCGAAGAGGAAACGCGCCTGCTCAATCCGCGCGCGGACGTGGAAACCATCGTCGGCCTGCTCGACCAGGCCCCCAAGGTGTTCGTCTGCGGGCTGGGCGATGACGGCGTGTACGCACGCGAGTTCGCGATGCGGCTCTCGCTGCTGGGCGTGCTCACGGTGCACCATGCCGACCCGATCCTGCTGATCTCCAACCTCTCGGCGGTGCGGCCCGGCGACGTGCTGCTGATGTTCTCCGAGTTCGGGCAGATGCCTCAGCTCGGGCATGCGGCACGCGAATTCCAGGGCGCCGGCGGCAAGCTGGTGTCGATCACCCGCCATACCGCCAACCCGCTGCGCGCGATGGCCGACGCCTCGCTGGCGATCTCCGCGCACGACCCGGCGCCGCACATCGAGCAGCTGCTCTACCGCTCCTCCCTGCAGTACCTGCTCGATTTCGTCTTCGTGCTGCTGTGCCAGAGCAATCCGGAACGGCATCGACAGCTCGCGCATAACCTGGAGCGGGTGCAGCACCTGCTCGCGTCCTGATCCCGGAGCCCGCCCGTGTCCTTCCGAACCGCTACCGTCCTGCTCGCCGCGCTCGCGCTTGCCGGCGGCGCACATGCCGCGCCCGCCGCGACCGCCACGGCCGACCAGCTCGTGGTCGTCGTCACCGAGGGCTGGGACGCCAACCAGGGCCACCTGCAGGCCTACGCACGCACGCAGAAAGGCTGGCAGCCCAGCGGGCCGGGCTTTGCCGTGGCCATTGGCCGCAACGGGAGCGCATGGGGCACGGGCCTGGCCAGCAGCGAAGGCGAGCCGCGCAAGCACGAGGGCGATGGCCGCAGCCCGGCCGGCATGTTCGCCATCGGGCCGGCGTTCGGCTACGAGGCCCGCATCGACAGCGCGATGCCCTACCAGCAGATGCAGGCCGACAGCTGGTGCATCGACGTGCCGGCCTCGCCGCTCTACAACCGCATCGTCGACGCCCGCGAGGTCGGGGCCGACGCGGTGAAGGGTTCCACCGAAGCGATGCGCCTGGACCTGCACCACGACGGCGACCGCCGCTACCGCGAAGGCTTCGTCATCCAGAACAACCCGGGCAACGTGCCGCAGGCTGGCAGCTGCATCTTCGCCCACCTGTGGCGCACGCCCGGCGAAACCACCGCCGGCTGCACCGCGATGGCGCCGGCCGACATGCAGCGGCTGCTGCGCTGGCTGCGGCCGGACGCCCATCCGCAATTCGTGCTGCTGCCGCGTGCCGAGTACGCGCGCCTGCAGGCCGACTGGCAGCTGCCGGAGGCGAAATGAGCGCACCGCAACCCAAACTGATCCGCGCGGTCGGCCGCTGGCAGCTGGTCGGCCTGTCGATCAACGACGTCATCGGCAGCGGCATCTACCTGCTGCCCGCCGCCACCGCCGCGCTGCTCGGGCCGATGAGCCTGTGGGCGGTGGTGCTGGCCGGCATCGTGGTGGCGCTGCTGGTGGCCTGTTACGCGCAGGCGGCCAGCTGCTTCGACCAGCCCGGCGGCAGCTATCTCTACGCACGCGAAGCGTTCGGCCCGTTCATCGGCTTCGAGATCGGCTGGATGATCTGGCTGACCCGCATCAGCTCGGCGGCGGCGCTGAGCAACGGCCTGGCCGACGCGGTGGCGCGCTTCTGGCCGGCCGCCGGCAGCGAGGGGCTGGCGCGCGTGGCCGTGGTGGCCGGCTCGCTGGCCCTGCTCACCGGCATCAATGTCATCGGCGTGCGCTCGGCCGCGCGCACCGGCGTGGCGCTGGCGATCGGCAAGCTGGTGCCGCTGCTGTTGTTCATCGGCATCGGCGTGTTCTACATCGACTGGTCGTGGGCGTTCTCCGGCCAGGCGCCGGACCTGCACAACGCCAGCAACCTCGGCCAGGCCGCATTGCTGCTGCTGTTCGCCTACGCCGGCTTCGAAAACATCCCGGCCGCCGCCAGCGAGTACCACAACCCGCGCCGCGACCTGCCGTTCGCGCTGGCCACGATGATCATCACCGTCACCCTGATCTACGCGCTGGTGCAACTGGTGGCGCAGGGCAACCTGCCGGGCATCGCGACCTCGCAGGCGCCGTTGGCGGACGCGGCCAGCCGGTTCGGCGGCGAGTTCCTCGCGCTGGTGCTCACCGTCGGCGCGACGATCTCCATCCTGGGCACCACGAGCAACACCGTGATGCTCGGGCCGCGCTTCCTCTATGCGCTGGCGCGCGACGGCTACGGCCCGGCGTTCCTCGCCCAGGTGCACCCGCGCTACCACACGCCCGCCGCGGCGGTGCTGACGCAGGGGGTGATCTCGCTGGCGCTGGCGCTCTCCGGTTCGTTCGTGCAGCTGGCGCTGCTGTCGATGGTGACGCGCCTGCTGGCCTATATCGGCACGGCGGCGGCGGTGCTCGTGCTGGCGCGCCGCTTCCGCGACCGCCCGGACGTGCTGCGCCTGCCCGGCGGCCCGCTCATCCCGCTGGCGGCGCTGCTGCTCTCGCTGGCCCTGCTGGCCAGCGCCAGCTGGCAGAACCTCGCCGCGACCGGCGTGGCGCTGCTGATCGGCGCGGGCATCTACCTGTTCCCGCGCGAGCGCCGGTAGGCATTCGCGCCGGGTTCTCACCCTGCTCACCGGCGCATAACCGCCGGCTGCCGACGCTGGGCCGCACACTCGTCGGCCCGGAGCGAAGATGAAGACGCGTCATGTCTACAGCACCCTGCACGTGGAAGATGCCCAGCGCGCGCTGCAGGCCGCGCGCGACAGCGGCGTGGACAACGACGACCTGTCGCTGATCGCACGCTCGGACATCGAGCTGCAGGATATTCCCGACGACCGCAAGGAAGCGAAGACCGATTTCCTGCCCGCCATCGCACGCGGTGCAGCCGGCGGCGGCGCGGCGGGCCTGCTCGGTGGACTGATTGCCGTGGCCATACCGCCGCTCGGCATCACCCTCGCCGGCGTGGCAGTGACGACGCTGGCCGGGGCGCTGGTGGGCTCGTGGTCGTCGGCACTGGTGGGCGCCAGCGTGCCGGATCCCGTGCGCAGGCGTTTCGAGGACGAAATCGCGGCCGGCCGCGTGCTGCTGGTCCTCGACGCCGAAGAGCCCGAGCTGTCGCGGGCCGACCACGCGATCCTCGCGACCGGTGCGGTGCCGCTGCCTTACGAGGCGACCAGCGCCGCCACTTGATGCCTTACGTGCGGGCGTGCAGCGCGCGCATCCGCAGGATCAGCCCCACGCCCTGGGTGAGCGAATACAGCACCAGCGCCGCGGCGATCGCCAACGTGAGCGGGCTGGCCTGCTGCGTGGTCTGGCCCATGCCCGAAGAGAACGCGCCCTGGCTCCAGCGCCAGGCCAGCCGCGCCACCAGCAGCACGGCCAGGCCGCCGCCAATCCACGGATTGGGCGTGTAGCTGGCCACGCCGTCATCCAGTTCGATGCGCGTGTGGTGCAGCGCGAACAAACCCAGCGCGACGCCGGCCACGCCACCGCCGGCCATGCCCAGCGCCACGTGCGGCACCACGCAGGCCAGCAGCACGAGCATCGCGGCGATGATCGACAGGAACACCACCCGCGCGATCGTGCGCTTGGGCTGCCAGGGCTGGCGACCGAAGTAACGCCGCATGCGCCGGTAATAGAGCAGCCCCATGCCGGCGGCGGTGAGATAGGGCATCAACGGCGACAGCGTCTGCACGGCCATGCGGCATTCCCCCTGGATGGAAGCTGGATCGTAACCGCAAGCACACGCCGCGTTAATGGCGCCGTCACCGCGCCTGCCGCCGCCCTTAACGGCCCGCGGCCTACGGTGGGGGCGTCCAAGAGGAGGCGACAGCATGAACGTGAGTTACCAGATTCCCGGGCGCGCGCCGGAAGAGAACGAGCGCGACGCGGTATCGCGCTACTGGCGCGACCAGTTCCCGGAAGAGCCGTATTACGCCGAAGGCGAGCGTTACGAGGATTACGAGCCGGCCTACCTCGCCGGCCACGAGGCGCGCGTGCGCAACTTCGAGCAGGCCTACGAACAGGTCGAAGCCGAGCTGCGGCAGCGCTGGGAAACGGACAAGGGCAGCGACAGCCTGGCCTGGAGCAAGGCGCGCCATGCGGTGCGCCGCGCCTGGGAAAGCGCCGGCCATTGGGGCCGCCAGAACGGCTGATCCTTTCCCGGGTTAAGGTGCGGGACCACGATCCAAGGAGTTCGCCCATGTCCTTCCATCGTCCGGCCCGCACCTGGTGGGCTTCCGCCATCGCGCTGGCGCTGGCCCTGCCGTTGCCCGCGCTGGCGGCCGATGCACCCGCCGCATTGAAGCGCGCGGATTGGCCGTTCACCGCCACCGAGGTGGCGAAGTTCGACGAGCCGTGGGCGATGGCCTTCCTGCCGGATGGCACCGCGCTGGTGAGCGAGAAGCGCGGCGAACTGCAGCGCATCGATACGCGCACCGGGCGGAAGGGCCGCGTTTCCGGCGTACCGAGGGTGGACTACGGCGGCCAGGGCGGTTTCGGCGATGTGTTGCCGCATCCGGATTTCGCCCGCAACGGTTGGGTCTACCTGAGCTACGCCGAAGCCGGTGAAGGTGATACGCGCGGCGGCGCGGTGGCGCGCGCGAAACTGGTGCTCGATACGCGCGGCGGCGGCGCGCTGTCGGACGTGCAGGTGATCTGGCGGCAGGTGCCCAAGGTCAGCGGGCGCGGGCATTACGGGCACCGGCTCGCGTTCGGGCCGGGCGGCAAGCTGTGGATCACCTCCAGCGAGCGGCAGAAGTTCGACCCCGCGCAGGACATGGCCAGCAACCTCGGCAAGATCATTCGCCTCAACGACGACGGCAGCGTGCCGGCCGACAACCCGTTCGCGAAACAGGGTGGCGTGGCGGCGCAGGCGTGGACGCTGGGCCATCGCAACGCGCTGGGCATCGCCTTCGATGCGCAGGGCCGGCTGTGGGAACACGAGATGGGCCCGAAGGGCGGCGACGAACTCAACCTCATCGAGCGCGGCGCGAATTACGGCTACCCCATCGTCTCCAACGGCGACCACTACGACGGCACGCCGATTCCCGACCACGACACGCGGCCGGAATTCGCTGCACCGAAGATCACCTGGAACCCGGTCATCTCGCCGGCGGGCTTCATCATCTACAGCGGAAATCAGTTTCCGGCGTGGCGCGGCAATGGCTTCATCGGCGGGCTGTCGTCGCACACGCTGGTGCGGGTGGCACTCGAGGGCGAGCAGGCGCGCGAAGTGGAACGCTACGACATGGGCGAGCGCATCCGCGAGGTGGAGCAAGGCCCGGATGGCGCCATCTGGCTGCTGGAAGATGGCAAGGACGCGGGCGCCGGCCGCCTGCTGCGGCTCGCGCCGCGCACCTGAGGGGCACACGACGATGGCGCATTTCCTGCTGTTCTACGACGCCGCGCCGGATTACCTGCAGCGGCGGGGCGATTTCCGTGACGAGCACCTGCGGCTGGCCTGGGCGGCGGCCGCGCGTGGCGAACTGGTGCTGGGCGGCGCGCTCGATGCGCCGGTAGATGGCGCGGTGTTGTTGTTCCAGGGCGAGGACGCCTCGGTGGCCGAAGAGTTCGCGCGCAACGACCCGTACGTGCGTGCCGGCCTGGTGCGCGAATGGAAGGTGCGCCCCTGGACGACGGTGGTGGGCAAGCAGGCGGCCACGCCCGTCAAACCCACCCCTGCGTAACCCCACCCTGCGGGAGCGGCTTCAGCGGCGACCGGCAAGGTGGGGCGCCAACCCCCTCAACGCGCCAACAGCTCGAACTGCACCGCCTCACCGGCGGTCGCGTTCGCGCACACCCACACATCGAACAGCCCCGGCTCGGCGCCGAATTCCCCGCGCGGGTTGGTGAACGCCAGCGCTTCGCGGTCCAGCGTGAACACCACCTCGGCGCTTTCGCCCGGCGACAGCGCGATCTTGCGGAAGCCCTTCAGTTCGCGCACCGGCCGCACGCGGCTGGCGACGCGATCGTGCACGTACAGCTGCACCACTTCCTCGCCCGCCACCGCACCGGTGTTGCGCACGGTCGTGCGAATGGTCAGCGTGTCGTCCCAGCCCAGCGCCGGCGTATCCAGGCGCGGCGCCTCGTAGGCGAACGTGGTGTAGCTCAGGCCGAAGCCGAACGGATACAGCGCCTCGTTCGGGATCTCGCGCCAGCGCGCCTTGAACTCCGACATCGTCGGCAGCTCCGGCCGTCCGGTGCGCGGGTGGTTGTAGAAATACGGCTGCTGCCCACTCACCTGCGGGAAGCTCACCGGCAGGCGCGCGGACGGGTTGTAGTCGCCGAACAGCACATCGGCCACCGCGGTACCGGTCTGGGTGCCGAGGAACCAGGTCACCAGCACCGCCTGCGCGTTGCGCACCGCGCCCTGCAGCGCCAGCGCGCGGCCGTTGCGCAACAGCACCACGACCGGCGTGCCGGTGGCGGCCACGGCTTCGGCGAGCGCCTGCTGCGCGGGCGGCAGCACGATCTCCGTGCGCGACTGCGCCTCGCCGCTGAAGCGTTGCGGCTCGCCCACGGCCAGCACCACCACGTCGGCGGCGCGCGCGGCCGCCACGGCCGCCTCGATGCCGCCTTCCAGCGGCGCTTCCAGCTGGCAGCCGTCCACGACCACCAGCGAAGCCGGATCGGCCAGCGCGCCGCGCAGGCCGTCATCGAACGCGACGTAACGCGACTTGTCGCCGAACAGCGTCCAGCAGCCTTCGATGTTGTCGCGGTCACGCGCGAACGGGCCGATGAGCGCGATCTTCTGCCCCTGCTTGCGCAGCGGCAGCACGTGGCCCTCGTTGCGCAACAGCACGATCGAACGCCGCGCCGCCTCGCGCGACAGTGCATCGTGCGCGGCCAGCTGCGAGGTATCGGCTTCGCGCGCCGGGTCGAGCGAACGGTACGGGTCGTCGAACAGGCCGATCGCCTCCTTCAGTTCGAGGATGCGACGCACGGCGGCGTCGACCACGGCCATCGGCACCTCGCCGCTTTCCACCAGGTCCGGCAGGTGCGCGGCGTAGAAGCCGCTCTGCATGCTCAGGTCCAGGCCGGCGAGGAAAGCCTTCTTGGTGGCGTCGCGGTCATCGGCGGCATAGCCGTGCGCAACCAGCTCCATGTCGGCGGTGTAGTCGGAGATCACCACGCCGGGGAACTGCCATTCGCCGCGCAGGATCCCGGTCAGCAGTTCGTGGTTGGCGCTGGCCGGCACGCCGTTGATGTCGTTGAAGGAGGACATCACGGTGAGCGCGCCGGCCTCGAAGGCCGCCTTGAACGGCGGCAGGTGCACGTCGCGCAGGGTCTGCGGGGCGAGTTCGACGTAGTTGTATTCCATGCCGGCGGCCACCGCGCCGTAGGCGGCGAAGTGCTTGGGCGTGGCGAGCAGGCTGTCGGCGGCCTTCAGGTCGGCGCCCTGGAAGCCGCGCACGCGGGCGGCGGCGAACGCGCAGCCCAGCACCACGTCCTCGCCGGCGCCCTCGGCGCCACGGCCCCAGCGCTGGTCGCGGGCGATGTCCACGGCCGGGGCGAAGGTCCAGTGCAGGCCGGCGGCGGTGGCCTCGATGGCGGTCACGCGCGCGGTGCGCTCGGCCAGGTCCGGCTCGAAGCTGGCGGCCTCGCCCAGCGGAATCGGGAACACGGTGCGCATGCCGTGGATGACGTCGGCGGCCAGCAGCACCGGGATGCCGAGCCGGCTTTCCTCCACCGCCACCTGCTGGATCTGCCGGCCCAGGGCGGCACCCACGCCGTTGAACAGCGTGCCGACCCGGCCCGAACGCACCTGCGCCAGCACCTCTTCGGCATTGCGCACGTTCGCGTCGGGGTTCACGTCGGGGGCGAAGGGCCGGACCATGTCGGCGAAGACGCCCAGCTGGCCGACCTTCTCCTCGAGGGTCATGCGGGCGATCAGGTCGGAGAGGCGGTCGGCGGCCATGGAGTCCTTGAGAAAACGTTTACATGGCCGCCCATCATAGCTTCCGACGGGCCGTCCAGGGTGAAGTGGGCATTCTCCATTCGCCAGCGAATCGAGGCAACGGCGGCCCGGCGGCCGCTCAGCCGGCGGCGGACGGCTCCGGTGCCGGCGACCCGCCGACGCGGGCCCCGGCCATGAGCATGGCGTCGCTGGATTCCTGGAACACCCGCAGGTCGAACACCGGCAGGGTGGCGAGCAGGTGGTCGAAGATGTCGGCCTGGATCTGTTCGTAGGCGGCCCAGCGGATGTCGTTGGTGAAGCAGTAGATTTCCAGCGGCAGGCCGGTGGAGGTGGGCTGCAGCTGGCGCACGAGCAGCGTCATGCCGGGGTGGATGCGCGGATTGGCGCGCAGGTACTGCTCCACGTAGGCCCGGAACGTGCCCAGGTTGGTCACCCGGCGCCCGTTGACCGGCGCGATGCCACGCTCGGCCAGGCCGCGGTTCCATTCGGCGATCTCGCGGTGCTTGTCGTCCAGGTAGTCGCGCAGCACCGTGAACTGGCCGATGCGCTGGACCTCCGCCTCCTCCAGGAAGCGCACGCTGTGCTGGTCCAGGTAGATCGAGCGCTTGATGCGGCGCCCGCCGGCGTCGCTCATGCCGCGCCAGTTCTTGAACGAATCGCTGATCAGCTTCTTCGTCGGGATGGTGCTGATGGTCTTGTCCCAGTTCTGCACCTTCACCGTATGCAGCGCGATGTCGATCACCTCGCCGTCGGCGTTCTGCTGCGGCATCTCGATCCAGTCGCCCACCCGCACCATGTCGTTGGAGGCGATGGTCACGCTGGCCACCAGCGACAGCAGGGTGTCCTGGAACACCAGGATCAGCACCGCCATGATCGCGCCCACGCCGGAGAGCAGCAGCAGCGGCGAACGATTGACCAGCACGGAGATGACCAGCACCACGGCGATCACGCCGATGATGATCTTCAGCAGCTGCAGGTAGCCCTTGATCGGCCGGCTGCCGGCCTCCGGGCGCCGCTCGTAGACGTAATTGACCAGGTCCAGCGCGCGGCCGATCGCCAGCGCCACGGTCAGCACCATGAAGGACAGGCAGATCGCGCGAATGCCGGCGACGATCTCCGCCGGCAGGTGCGGCACCGCCGCCGCGCCCCAGTACAACACCAGCGCCGGGATCACGTTGGCCAGCCGGGGGATGACGGTGAGCTTGACCTCGTGATCGTGCTGCACCCCGCCGAGCGGGCTGGCCCGCAGCACGCGGCGCAGGCCGCGCAGCAGCACGCGCTTGGTCAGGAAATTCGCCAGCCAGGCCGCCAGCACCAGCCCCGCCACCACCAGCACGTCGTAGGCCCAGGGATACGGGTCGAGGACCCGCTGCAGGTTCCGGAGGGACGTGTCGATGGCGAAAGCGGTCATCAGGCGAGGGGTCTCCTGGTCGGGAAAGCGGATCACGCCCGCGGGAAGGTCAGTCGCGGCTGCGCTCGATGATCACGCCCACCGCGCGCGCGCCGCGCACCGCGCCGGGCTTGCTGAGCTTGAGCCGCAGCCAGCGCACGCCGAACTCGTCCAGCACGATCTGCGCGCAGCGTTCGGCCAGCGTCTCGACCAGCCCGAAATCGGATTGACCCACGAACTCCACCAGCCGCTTGCTCACGGCCTTGTAGTTGAGGGTATCGGCGATGTCGTCGCTGGCGGCGGGGCGGCGGTTGTCGAAGCCCATTTCCAGGTCGAAGCGCAGGGTCTGGCGGATCCGCCGTTCCCAGTCGTAGATGCCGATCAGGGCGTCGATCTCCAGCCCTTCGATGAAAACCTTATCCATGGGCCGCGGGGGCTCCCTTGTCCGGTGCCAGCGGGGCCAGCGTGGCCATGTCCCAGCGCGGGGTGACGTGCACGGAGGCGTCGTCGTGCTGGCCGGCTTCCAGGCGCAGGGCGCCGGCGAAGGCGATCATCGCGCCGTTGTCGGTGCACAGCGACGGCCGCGGGAAGCAGACCCGCCCGCCACGGCGCTGCGCCATTTCCTGCAGCTTGGCGCGCAGGCGGCGGTTGGCGCCGACGCCGCCGGCCACCACCAGGGTGTCGCAGCCGGCCGCGTCCAGCGCGCGTTCGCACTTGATGGCCAGGGTGTCGACCACCGCGTCCTCGAAGCCGCGGGCGATATCGGCGCGGGTGGTCTCGCTCTGGTCGCTGTCGCGCCAGGCCAGCAGCACCTGGGTCTTCAGGCCGGAGAAGCTGAAATCCAGGCCGGGGCGGTCGGTCATCGGGCGGGCGAAACGGAATCGCCCCGGGGTGCCCTGCTCGGCCAGCTTGGCCAGCTGCGGGCCACCGGGGTACGGCAGGCCCATCAGCTTGGCGGTCTTGTCGAAGGCTTCGCCGGCGGCGTCGTCCAGCGTCTCGCCCAGCAGGCGGTAGGCGCCGATGCGGTCCACCGCGACCAGCTGGGTATGCCCGCCGGAGACCAGCAGGGCCACGAACGGCGGCTCGGGCGGGTCGTCTTCCATCAGCGGGGCCAGCAGGTGGCCTTCCATGTGGTGGACGCCGATGGCCGGGACATCCAGCGCCCAGGCCAGCGAACGGGCCACGCCGGCGCCGACCAGCAGCGCGCCGACCAGCCCGGGGCCGGCGGTGTAGGCCACGCCGTCCAGCTCGCCGGGCGCCAGGCCGGCGTCGGCCAGGGTCTGGCGGACCAGCGGCAGGAGCTTGCGCACGTGGTCGCGGCTGGCCAGCTCGGGCACCACGCCGCCATATTCGGCGTGCAGAGCGATCTGGCTGTAGACGTGGTGGGCGCGCAGGGCCTGGTCCGGCGCAAGGCCCGTGTCGTACACGGCCACGCCGGTCTCGTCGCAGGACGATTCGATGCCAAGGACTTTCATGGGGCCCATTGTGGCCCCGCCAGCGCAGGAGGCAAGCCCGGGGGTTGCGCGTCGTCGGCAAGCCGTTATAATGCGCGGCTCACCGGGAACGAACCCGGTCATCATAGTCCCGGAGATTCCATGCCCAGCGTCAAAGTCCGCGAGAACGAGCCCTTCGAGTTTGCGCTCCGCCGTTTCAAGCGCACCTGCGAGAAGGCCGGCGTGCTGGCCGAGACCCGCAAGCGCGAGTTCTACGAAAAGCCGACCCAGGAGCGCAAGCGCAAGGCCGCCGCTGCGGTGAAGCGCCAGCTGCGCCGTTCGTCGCGCGACGTCACCAAGCGTCAGCGCCTGTACTGATAGCGCTTTTCACCTGACCCGGGCGGCGCCTCTGGCGCGGCTTGGGTTGCAGGGCCTGAAGCCGGCACGCGCGAGCGTCGCCGGCTTTTTGCTTTGGACGCCCTCACCGGCGCCCTTCCCCGGCGGGATGCCCCGCCCATTCATCCAATCAGGTGCTCCATGACCCTCAAGCAGCAGCTCACCGAAGACATGAAGGCCGCCATGAAGGCGGGCGACAAGCACAGCCTGGGCGTGATCCGGCTGATCAACGCCGCCATCAAGCAGAAGGAAGTCGACGAGCGCGTGGAGCTGGACGACACCGCCGTGGTCGGCGTGCTCGACAAGATGGTCAAGCAGCGCAAGGACTCGGTGACCCAGTACGAGGCCGCCAACCGTGAAGACCTGGCCTCGGTCGAGCGCGAGGAGATCGTGGTGATCGAGCGCTACCTGCCGGCCAAGATGGGCGAGGCGGAGATCGTCGCCGCGATCCAGGCCGCCATCGCGCAAACCGGTGCCAAGGGCCCGGCCGACATGGGCAAGCTGATGGGCGTGCTCAAGCCCAAGCTCGCCGGCCAGGCCGACATGGGCCTGGTGTCCACGCTGGTGAAGCAGCAGCTCGCCGGCTGATCCGGCAGGCCGGGCGATCATCGATCGCCCGACCGCTCCCCGTCAGGCGCTCAGCGACGCGCCTGGCGGCAGTCCTTCATCTCGATGCTGCTCCCGGTGACGTTCATCACCGTGCCCTCGAGCGTGGCGTAGTCCTGCGACTTCAAGGTGCTGAAGAACGCCTTCTGGTCCGGCGCCAGGTTGCACTGGATCTGGAAGCGCGCACCGTTCATGTCCGCGCCGTCGCGCACGTTGAAGATGCCGCGGCTCTTGGTCACCAGGTACGCCACCTGGTCGGCGCCGCTGTACTGGTTGTGCGAGACCGTATAAAGCTGGCCGTCGACGCGGTACTTCTTGCCGATGTAGCGCGCGTAGAACGGCAGCAGCGCCTGCGCGACCTGCTCGCTCGATTCACGGCTCGAACTGCCGCCCAGCATCATGTCCTTGAACGACAGCGTGCCCGCACCGGCCGAGGCGGTCTTCCTGGCTTCCTTCTCCAGCTTGGCCGACAGCTCGGTGGCGTCCACGCTCTCGTAGCGGTCCACGCCATCGGCCTCGCGCGCGGCGTTGGCGATCGACTCGCCTTCCTTGCCGCCCTTGACCTTGCCCAGGATGTCGCACAGTCCCTTGCGCGCGTCCTCTTCCTTCACCGCCTGGCCGCGGGCCAGCTTCACGGTGATGGCGACATTGCCGCCGTTCTCGGCATTGGCCATGAACACCAGCGGCAAGCGCAGCCCGGTCTGCACGTAGAAGAATTCGCCATTGCCCTTGGCGTCGTAGACCTCGCCACCAGTTTCGAAACCTTCGTCCTTGGCGTAGCGACGCACCTGGCCCAGCGCGCTGCGCGGCGTGAGGCCGGCAACCGTCACGCTGGAAAGGAACGCCTGGCCGTTGCGCGGATCGCCGACGGACTTGAAGTTGTCCTCGCACGTGGGCGCTGCCTGCGCCGTCCACGCCATTCCCAGGCACACGGCCGCCAACAGAGTTCTCTTCACGATCACATCTCCTTTGCGTTAATTGACTCCGAAAGCCCATCCGCCACGGCCCGCGCCTGCGCGGGCTGTCTTTCCCTCGGATGATCCCCGAGCCGATGATAACGCCCCCACATGGATCTTGACCCGCACCTGCGCAAATACATCGACCGTGTGCAGCACAGCCTGCCGATGGCCCTGGCGAACCGTTTCGTCGAGATCGACGTGATGACCCAGGCCGCCTCGCTGTCGTTCTATGCCCTGCTCTCGCTGGCACCGCTGCTGGTGCTGCTGCTGTGGCTCACCGCCTCGCTGTACCCGCCGGCGCAGGAGGCATTGGTGACGCAGGTGGGCCAGTTGGCCGGTGGCAGCTCGGCCATGGTGGCGCAGACGGTGATCGACAACGCCACCGCGCAACCGGGCATGGGCACCATGGCCGGCAGCTGGAGCACGCTGCTGCTGTTCGTCGGCGCCACGGCGGTGTTCGCGCAGTTGCAGAACGCGCTGAACCTGATCTTCCACACCGACCGCCAGCGCCTGGCCGGCATCGTGCCGTGGCTGAAGAAGCGCGTGTTCTCCTTCGGCGTGGTGCTGGCGCTGGGCTTCCTGCTGCTGGTGTCGATGATCGCCACCACCGCGCTGCAGGTCGCCTTCGCGCGCCTGCCCTCGGTACTGCCGGCGGTGGGCTACGTGACCACGCTGCTGGTGTACGTGCTGGCCTTCGCCTTCCTCTACCGCTACCTGCCTGACCGGCTGGTGTCATGGCGGCAGGCGATCCTGGGCGGCATCATCACCGCCGCGTTGTTCGCGCTGGGCCGCTACGGCATCGGCCTGTACATCAGCGAAGCCGCGCCGGGCAGTGCGTATGGCTCGATGGGCGCGCTGGTCGTGCTGCTCGTATGGATGTACTACGCCAGCGTGGTGTTCTTCGTGGGCGCGCTGATCACCGCCGTCATCGACGAACGCACGCGGGCCCGCTACAAGCTCGCCGCCGCCGGCATCGACCCGGCCACCGTACCCGCGCCACACCGCCCTTCGCCGGAAACCTGAAGCCCCCGGCCCGCCCCGCGCGCGCCGCCCGTGGCATCCTATGCGGATGGCCCGCATTCCCGACGCTTTCATCGACGACCTGCTTGCCCGGACGGACATCGTCGAGGTGATCAGCGGTCGGGTGCCGCTCAAGCGCCAGGGCAAGGAATACTCGGCACGCTGCCCGTTCCATGACGAGCGCTCGGCCTCGTTCACCGTCTCGCCGACCAAGCAGTTCTACCACTGCTTCGGTTGTGGCGCGCACGGCACGGCGATCAGCTTCCTGATGAACTACGACCGCCTCGAGTTCCTCGATGCGGTGGACGAACTGGCCAAGCGCGCCGGCATGGAAGTGCCGCGCGATACCCAGCAGCGCAACGCCGCCCAGCAGGACGACAGCCGCGACCTCTACGCCGCCCTCGATGCCGCCACGCGCTTTTTCCAGAAGCACCTGGAAGGCAATGCCAAGGCGCGCGAGTACCTCGATGGCCGCGGCGTGGATGCCGACAACCGCGCGCGCTTCTCCATCGGCTACGCGCCGGACGGCTACAGCGCGCTCAAGGACGCGCTGGGCACCGACGAGCGCCGCATGAAGCTGCTGGACCGCGCCGGCCTGTTCTCCAAGAACGACCGCGGCCACGTCTACGACAAGTTCCGCGACCGGGTGATGTTCCCGATCTTCGACCGCCGTGGTCGCGTCATCGCCTTCGGCGGCCGCGTGCTGGAGAAGGACGACGGCCCGAAGTACCTCAACTCGCCGGAAACCGCGCTGTTCCACAAGGGCCGCGAACTGTACGGCCTGTGGCAGGTGCGCCAGGCGCACCAGAAGATCGAGCGGCTGATCGTCGTCGAGGGTTACATGGACGTGGTGTCGCTGTTCCAGTTCGGCGTCACCCAGGCGGTGGCGACGCTGGGCACGGCGACCACGCCGGAGCATGCCGAACTGCTGTTCCGCAATGCCCCGGACGTCTACTTCTGCTTCGACGGCGACAACGCGGGCCGCAAGGCCGGCTGGCGCGCGCTCGAATCGGTGCTGCCACGCATGAAGGATGGTCGGCAGGCGTTCTTCCTGTTCCTGCCCGACGGCGAGGACCCGGACACCATCGTGCGCAAGGAAGGCGCCGAAGCGTTCGACGCGCGCCTGAAGCAGGCCACGCCGCTGTCGCAGTTCTTCTTCGACGAGATGTCGAAGGAGATCAACCTCAACACGCTCGACGGCCGCGCGCGGCTGGCCGAGCGCGCGCGCCCGATGCTGGCGCAGATTCCCGATGGCGCCTTCGGCGACCTGATGCGCCAGCAGCTGGCCCGGATGACCGGCGTGGGTGCGGGCGCGTCCAACAGCCCGGCGGCCGTGGCCGCGCCGCCGCGCCCCGTCACGCCCACCCACAAGCGCAGCCTGGTGCGCAGTGCCATCGCGATCCTGCTGCAGCAGCCCTCGCTCGCCGCCGGCATCGAGAACCACCACGACTTCGCCGGCCTGCGCCTGCCGGGCGTGGAGCTGCTGCTGGAGCTGATCGAACTGGTGCGCCAGCGCCCGGAGATCACCACCGGCGCCCTGCTCGAACACTACGCCGAGCGCGAGGAGCAGGCGGCGCTGCACAAGCTGGCCGCGCAGGAACTGCCGGGCGATGCACAGATCTGGGCGCAGGAGCTGCATGACGTCGCCGTGCAGCTGGAGGAACAGCTTGTGCAACAACGCATCGAGGAACTGAAATCCAAGCCTTGGAGCGAGCTTGACCCAGTAGCGCGATTTGAATTGCGTGAACTTCTGAAGGCCGCGCCCGGCGCCACACGCAAGCGGACGTAGAGATGACCGCTATAGTGCCCAGACTCCTTCTTGCCATTCTCCTTTCTGTCGCACATCAAGTCGGCGCTTGTGCAGAAGTGCAACTACTGCGCCCCGGACTGTACGCCGGCGGCCAACCGGATGAAGCGCAACTGCGCGCACTGGCTGCGCAGGGCGTGACGACGGTGATCGACCTGCGTGGCGCGGATGAAGCGCGTGGCTATGCGGAAGCGGACACCGCCCGCCAACTGGGACTGCACTATGTCGCGCTGCCGGTGACGGGCGCGCAGGACATCACGCCCGCCAAGGCCGCCGCGCTTCAACACGCGCTTGATGCCGCGCAAGGCCCGGTGCTGCTGCACTGCGCGTCGGGCAACCGGGTCGGCGCGCTGCTGGCGCTCTCGGCGCACGCGCGCGGCGCCAGTGACGAAGAAGCCTTGGCCGAAGGCCACGCCGCCGGCCTGGGCTCACTGGAACCGGCGGTGCGCGCGCAGCTGCAAGACGCGCGCCGATAGTCATCTAGATGTTCTTTTCCCCCACGCTGCTGGTATCACGATGAAGTCATGGCTGGCGCGCCTGCGCCTGGATCCGTTTACCCTCGCCCTGCTCGGCACCATTACCCTCGCCTCCCTGCTGCCCGTGCGCGGCGGTGCCGCCGCGGTGATGGACGACGCGACCGACCTGGCGATCGCCGCCCTGTTCTTCCTGCACGGCGCGCGCCTCTCGCGCGAAGCGGTGCGCGCCGGCGCGCTGCATTGGCGCCTGCACCTGACGATCCTGGCCTGCACGTTCGTGCTGTATCCCCTGCTGGGGCTGCTGACGAAGCCGCTCGCGCATTCGCTGCTGACGCCGGAGCTGTTCATCGGCGTGCTGTTCCTGTGCGCGTTGCCGTCGACGGTGCAGTCGTCGATCGCCTTCACTTCGATGGCGGGTGGCAACGTGCCTGCGGCGGTGGTGAGCGCTTCGTTGTCGAGCCTGCTGGGTGTGTTCCTGACGCCGCTGATCATGGGCGTGCTGGTGGGTGCGCAGGGCGGCATGGCGCATCCGCTGGAGGCGATCGGCAAAATCCTGCTGCAGCTGCTGGTGCCGTTCGTGGCGGGCCACCTGTTGCGGCCGTGGATCGGCGGTTGGGTGGAGCGGCGGCGGGCGATCCTGCGCTATACCGACCAGGGCACGATCCTGCTGGTGGTCTATACGGCTTTCAGCGCGGCGGTGAACGAGGGGTTGTGGCACAAGACGCCGGTGCCGGCGCTGCTGGCGGTGGCGGGGTTTGCGGTGACGCTGCTCGCCGTGGCCATGACGTTGATCACGTGGATAGCGCGGCGGTTGGGTTTTTCGCGCGAGGACGAGATTCCGATCGTGTTCTGCGGGTCGAAGAAGAGCCTGGCGACGGGCGTGCCGATGGCAAAGGTGATGTTTTCGGCGGGGAGTTTGGGGGCGATCGTGTTGCCGATCATGATCTATCACCAGATACAGCTGATCGTGTGTGCGGTGGTGGCGCAGCGGTATGCGAGGGATGGGCGGCGGGGGGGCGCGTGATCTAGGTTCCTGCCTTTTATGTCGGCTCTGATGGATGGCGGTTTGGATTTTTTTGGTGGTGCGGTCGGGGTGTGCGGTCAGTTGTGTTGCCTTACGGTGCGGGCACCGGGCTGGCCTATAGGGTCGTCACGGCTCGGGCAGACATCCTGTCTGACTCGCCGCACGCGGGCCATCCATGGCCCGCTGACGCCCCTATAGGCCAGCCCGGCGCTAGGCGCATCATTGATCCCACTTCGATAGGCACGCGCGGAGAGTTGGAAGGGAGAAGAGCAAAAGCAAAAGCCTTGCTCTGATCCTTCTTCATCTCTCCAAATTTCATCTTGCCTTTGCTCTTCCGGTCGCGGCTGATGCCGCTCCAGTAGAGGAGTGGGCGGGCGGCGCGCTTGGGGTGCGCGGCTTTGGATGTTGTCGTCCGGTCGTGGTGATCTGTGGGGTCTGCGGGGGCGGGGCCCTTTCGGGACCGTTGGCGCCATGGATGGCGCCGACGAGCCCCCATGGATG
>NZ_LLXU01000127.1 GCF_001431645.1 Stenotrophomonas panacihumi
CCCTTCCCCTCCCCCAGACCGATTCCGGACCGCCCGCCATGAGCATGGACCTGCAACGTTTCCACGCCACGTTCTTCGAGGAAAGCCGCGAGGGGCTGGACGCGATGGAAGCCGGCCTGCTGTCGCTGGAGGAAGGTAACCGCGACCCGGAAACCATCAACTCGGTATTCCGCGCCGCGCACTCCATCAAGGGCGGCGCGGCGACGTTCGGCTTCGAGTCGATCGCCGGCCTGACCCACGTGCTGGAAACGCTGCTCGACGAACTGCGCGCCGGCAAGCGCGCGGTCGAGGCCGCCGCGGTGGACGCGATGCTCGGCTCGGTGGACGTGCTGCGCGCCCTGCTGCGCGAGGCCGAGCACGGCCAGGCCGCCGACCCGGCCGCCGTGCAGGCCGTGCTGGGCCGCCTGAACGCCGTGCTGTCCGGCCAGGCCGCCGCCGCGCCCGCCGCCACCGCGAAGAAGGAAGAAGAACCCGAGGCCTGGCACATCGGCTTCACCCCGGCGCCGTCGCTGTTCATGAGCGGCAACGACCCGCTGCGCATCATCCGCGAGCTGGAACACCTGGGCCCGCTGCAGATCGCCGCGCGCCTGGAACGCCTGCCCGGCTTCGAGCAGATCGACCCGATGGAGGCCTACCTGGCGTGGGACCTGGGCCTGATCGGCAAGGTGCCGCGCAGCAAGATCGAAGACACCTTCGCCTGGGTCGTGGACGACTGCGAGCTGGAGATCCGCCCGATGGCGGTGCCGGCGCCGCCGCCGAGCCTGGCGGTGGAAGACGCCGCGCCCGCCACCCCGGTGGTCGCCGCCGCACCGGCCGCCGCCGCCGCGGGCGCCGCGCCGGCTGCCAACAGCGCCGCGCATGAAGCCGAAACCTCGATCCGCGTCAGCGTCGACAAGGTCGATGCACTGATCAACCTGGTCGGCGAACTCGTCATCACCCAGGCCATGCTCAAGGCCGTGTCCGGCGGGCTGGATGCCGCCCACGCCGAAAGCCTCGCCGCCGGCCTGGACCTGCTCGAACGCAACACCCGCGACCTGCAGGAAGCGGTGATCGGCGTGCGCATGCTGCCGGTGGACGCGGTGTTCCGCCGCTTCCCGCGCCTGGTACGCGACCTCTCCACCCGCCTGGGCAAGCAGGTGCGCCTGCGCACGCTGGGCGAAGGCACCGAACTGGACAAGGGCTTGATCGAGAAGATCGCCGACCCGCTCGTCCACCTGGTGCGCAACTCCATCGACCACGGTCTGGAACTGCCCGAGGCGCGCAGCGCCGCCGGCAAGGACGAGACCGGCACGATCACCCTGGCCGCTTCGCACCAGGGCGGGCACATCGTCATCGAAGTCAGCGACGACGGCCGCGGCCTGAATCGCGAGAAGATCCTCGCCAAGGCGGCCGAGCGCGGCATCAGCGTGCCGGACAACCCGACCGATTCGCAGGTGTGGGACCTCATCTTCGCGCCGGGCTTCTCCACCGCCGACGCGGTGACCGACCTCTCCGGCCGCGGCGTGGGCATGGACGTGGTCCGCCGCAACATCCAGGCGCTGGGTGGCGAAGTGCAGGTGGAAAGCAGCGCCGGCCACGGCACGCGCACGCTGATCCGCCTGCCGCTGACCCTGGCCATCCTCGACGGCATGACCGTTTCGGTCGCCGGCGAAACCCTGATCCTGCCGCTGGCCTACGTGCTCGAAGCGCTGCAGCCGCAGGCCGTGGACATCCGCACCATGGCCGGCGAAGGCCGCGTGCTGCGCGTGCGCGGCGAATACCTGCCGATCCTGTCGCTGAGCGAGTACTACGGCTATGCCGGCCAGCGCAGCGAGGATCCGCTGGTGGTGGTGGTGGAAGGCGATGGGCAGAAGATCGCGCTGGAAGTGGACGAACTGGTCGGCCAGCAGCAGGTCGTGGTCAAGAACATCGAGAACAACTACCGCCGTATCGCCGGCATCTCCGGTGCCACCATCCTGGGCGACGGCCGCGTCGCGCTGATCGTGGACATCGGTGGACTGGTGCGCTCGCTGCGCGCGCTGCCGCAGGCCGCCTGAGTTTTTTCATGCGGCGCCGCTGGCGTCGCTTTCGGGTCATGTCCCCCACCCCGGCCTCGCGCCGGGGTTTTTTCATGTCGCACGCGTTGCGCAGCGCCCGTATCGGGCAGTTATTCCCAAATTTCCAACACCGGGAATCAACTATTCGCTGGGACTATTAACGGCTTTGAAATTGTGACGTCGATTCGCCCTAAAGGGTGAACCTGTCGCGCCGCTAACCCGAGTGTCAAGGCGAAATCCATCCGTCGTCGTGGCGCCCTCCCATTCCGCGGCTGCGTGCCGAGCATTCGAGATATCGACATGAAGTGGTTCCAGAATCTGACGATCGCCAGAAAACTGGCGCTTGCCTTCTCCGTAACGACCGTGATGACCCTCGCCCTGGGCGCGTTCGCGCTGCTGCGCCTGGGCACGGGCAACACCCAACTCGTGGAGCTGAGCGAAGACTGGATGCCTTCGGTGCAGCACCTGGGCGAAATGCGCTCGCAGCTGGGCGAATACCGCACCTACGAGATCTCGCAGATCTACAGCCAGGACGATCCGGCCAAGGTCGCCGATTACGTCAAGCGCATGGCCGACACCGAGGCCGCGATCGCCAAGGAGGAGAAAGGCTACGCCGACGTCTCCACCGACGCCGACCCGGACGAGCGCGTGATCTACGAGAAGGTCCAGAAGGATCGCGAAGCCTACTTCGCCGCGCACAAGAAGGTCGCCGCGGCGGTGGAGGCCGGTGACTTCGAAACCGCCCGCACGATTTCCGCCACCGAATCGCGCGACGCGCGACGCGCGCTGTTCGCCGGCCTCAAGGACCTGAGCACCTACAATCTCGACCACCTGCACGCGACCGTGGCCAAGGCCAACGAAGCGCACAAGCGCACCGTGGCGATGATGCTGGCGGTGCTGGCCCTGGTGACCCTGCTGGCCGTGGGGCTGGGCTACGCCATTGCCCGCGCGATCTCGCGCCCGCTCGGCGAAGCCACCCGCGTGGCCGGCCAGATCGCCCGCGGCAAGCTGGACAACGCCATCGTCGTACAGAGCCGCGACGAAACCGGCCAGCTGCTGGACAGCATGCGCCACATGCAGCAGCAGCTGCAGTCGGTGCTGGAAGCGCAGGAAGAAATGGCGCGCCGCCACGCGGCCGGCGAAATCAGCTTCCGCATGGACGAAGGCCGCTTCCCGGGCGACTACGGCCGCATGGTGCACGATGCCAACCAGCTGGTCGCCGAACACATCGAAGTGAAGATGCAGGTCATCGCCCTGACCCAGCGCTACGCGATCGGCGACCTGAGCCAGGACATGCCGCGCCTGCCGGGCGAGAAGGCCGTCATCAGCGAGACGATGGATGCGGTCAAGCGCAACCTCGGCGCGATCAACCAGGAAATCCAGCGCCTGGGCGCGGCGGCCGCGGCCGGCGACTTCAGCGTGCGCGGCGATGCCGAATCGTTCCAGCACGACTTCCGCTCGATGGTGGAAACGCTCAACCGCCTGATGTCCACGGCCGACGACAACCTGCACTCGCTCTCGGCGTTGCTGCGGGCCATCGCCGATGGCGACCTGACCCACCGCATGGAAGGCGACTTCCACGGCGTGTTCGCGCAGATGCGCGATGACGCCAACGCCACCGTCGCGCAGCTGACCAGCATCGTCGGCCGCATCCAGACCGCCAGCGGCAGCATCAACCTGGCCGCCGGCGAGATCGCGCAGGGCAACAACGACCTCTCGCGCCGTACCGAGCAGCAGGCCGCAAACCTGGAAGAAACCGCCGCTTCCATGGAGGAACTGACCTCCACCGTGAAGCAGAACGCCGAACACGCCCGCCAGGCCAACCAGCTCGCCATCGGCGCGGCGTCGGTGGCCTCGCAGGGTGGCGAGGTGGTCGGCCAGGTGGTCACCACCATGGGCGACATCGAGGCGTCGTCGAAGAAGATCGCCGAGATCATCTCGGTCATCGACGGCATCGCGTTCCAGACCAACATCCTGGCGCTCAACGCCGCGGTGGAAGCCGCGCGTGCCGGCGAACAGGGCCGTGGCTTCGCGGTCGTGGCCTCCGAAGTGCGCACCCTGGCCCAGCGTTCGGCCAATGCGGCCAAGGAGATCAAGGGCCTGATCGACGACTCCGTCGAGCGCGTGGCCGATGGCTCGGCGCTGGTGCACAAGGCCGGCGAAACGATGGGCGAGATCGTCGCCTCGGTGCAGCGCGTGACCGACATCATGGCCGAGATCTCCGCCGCTTCGCAGGAACAGTCGGCCGGCATCGAGCAGGTCAACCAGACCGTCACCCAGATGGACGAAACCACCCAGCAGAACGCCGCGCTGGTGGAAGAAGCCACCGCCGCCGCCCGTGCGATGGAAGAACAGGCCGGCCAGCTCTCCGAGGCCGTGGCCATCTTCAAGACCGCCCAGGCCACGCAAGCCAGCGCGGCGGTCGTGAAGCTGCGCACGCCGGCGCGTGCCGCCGCCACGCCGGCCGCGGCCCCGCGCCCGGCGCCGTCGCGCAAGCCGGTGGCCGTGGCCAGCACGGCCACTGCCAGCGACGCCGACTGGCAGGAGTTCTGATGTACCGGGTGCCGGCCCACGCCGGCACCCTTCCCCCCCCACCGCGAGGCACGGAAGCCTTCGCGCACTGAGCTTCCGGAACCCTCACGCCCATGAAGATCCTCTCCCGCCTCTCGATCGGACTCCGCCTCAGCCTGCTGGTTACCCTCGCGGTGACGCTGGTGCTGCTCACCCTCACCTGGCGCGTGTACGAGCAATCGGCCGCCGCCTACGAGACCAAGAGCCGCCAGGGCCTGGCCACCGCCACCCACGTCATGCAGGACACCATCGCCCTGTATGACCGCGCGCTCACGCAGGACACCGAGCGCCTGAGCGGCGGCTTCACCGCGCTGTTCCCCGCCGGCGAAGCCAGCCATGCGCGCGGCAAGCCGCTCAAGCGCGGCGAGTTCGACGTCGGCAACCTGGCGTTCGGGGGCAAGGCGCTCGCCGCCGACGACCAGCTGGTGGACCGCTTCACCGCCGGCACCGGCGCGGTGGCGACGATCTTCTCGCGCAGCGGCGACGACTTCGTGCGCATCTCCACCTCGCTCACCAACGACAAGGGCGAGCGCGTCATCGGCACGGCGCTGGACCACAAGCACCCGGCCTACGCGCTGGTGCTGGAGAACAAGCCGTACACCGGCCGCGCCAAGCTGTTCGGCAACGACTACATGACCCACTACCAGCCACTGGTCGATGCCCAGGGCCAGGTGATCGGCATTGCCTTCGTCGGCGTCAACTACAGCGCTGGCCTGGCCACGCTGAAGGAACGCATGCGCGGGCTGAAGATCGGCGCGGACGGCTACTTCTTCGTGGTGGACGAGGCCGAGGGCGACGCCCATGGCAAGCTCGTCGTGCATCCCAACGGCGAAGGCCAGGATGCCGCCGCGCTGGTCGCCGCCGAAGA
Organism: Stenotrophomonas panacihumi; assembly: GCF_001431645.1. GTDB lineage: Bacteria > Pseudomonadota > Gammaproteobacteria > Xanthomonadales > Xanthomonadaceae > Stenotrophomonas_A > Stenotrophomonas_A panacihumi. The sequence goes on from NZ_LLXU01000127.1 coordinate 5,476, forward strand.
CCGCGAGGCCTTCAACAAGCTGGTGGACAGCGCTTCGGAAGAAGCCGCCGTCGCCGTGCTCGGCATCGCGCCGGACGCCAAGGCCGAAGCGGTGCCGGCCACGGTGAGCGTGGAGCATTTCCCGCGCTGGAAGTGGACGCTGGTCGGCGTGGAGCCGCGCACCGCGCTGACCGCCACCCTGCACCACATGATGCAGGTGATGATCGGGCTGTCGGTGCTGGCCATCGCGCTGATCGCGGCCCTGGTATTCGTGGCCACGCGCCGCATGGTGAGCAAGCCGCTGGCCGGCGCCTGCGGCGTGGCGCGCGACATCGCCGCCGGCAAGCTTGATGGCCATATCCCGGCCGGTGGCCAGGACGAAGTGGGTGAACTGCTGCGCGCGATGCAGCGCATGCAGGGCGACCTGCGCGAGCGCATCGAGCGCGACCAGGCCGTCGCCGCGGAAAACCTGCGCGTGCGCATTGCACTGGACAGCGCCTCCACCGGTACGCTGATCACCGACCCGCAGATGCAGGTCATCTACGCCAGCCCCGCCCTGCGCACCATGCTCAACGGCTACGCGGAGCACATCGCCCGTGCGCTGCCGGACATCGACACCGACCGCCCGCTGGTGGGCCAGGCGCTGGCCGTGCTGGAGCCGGGCGGCACGCTGGCGCCGGAACTGGTCGCGCAGCTGCAGCGCGAAGGCACCGTGCGCCGCCAGGTCCATTTCGGCGAAGTGTGCTTCGACCAGAACATCTCGCTGGTGCGCGACGAGCGCGGCCAGCTGCTGGGCACCGTGTGCGAATGGCGCGACCGCACCACCGAAGCCAAGGTGGAAGCGGAAGTGGCGCGCATCGTGCAGGCTGCCGTCGACGGCGACCTTTCCCAGCGCGTGGAAACCGAAGGCCGCAGCGGCTTCTACCTGCTGCTGGCGCGCCAGCTCAACGGCCTGCTGGGCGCCAACGCCACCAGCATCGCGCAGATCTCCGCGGTGCTCGACGCGCTGGCCCGCGGCGACCTCACTGCGCGCATGCAGGGTGAATTCCACGGCGTGTTCGCGCAGATGCGCGATGACGCCAACGCCACGGTCGCCCAGCTGACCGGCATCGTGGGCCGCATCCAGGCCGCCTCGGGCAGCATCAACCTGGCGGCCGGCGAAATTGCCGCCGGCAACAGCGACCTGTCGCGCCGTACCGAACAGCAGGCGGCCAACCTGGAAGAGACCGCCGCTTCGATGGAGGAACTGACCTCCACGGTGAAGCAGAACGCCGAGCACGCGCGCCAGGCCAACCAGCTGGCGCAGGGCGCGGCGACGGTCGCCTCGCAGGGCGGCGCGGTGGTGGGCCAGGTGGTGGACACGATGTCGGGCATCGAGGCGTCGTCGAAGAAAATCGCCGAGATCATTTCGGTGATCGACGGCATCGCCTTCCAGACCAACATCCTGGCGCTCAACGCGGCGGTGGAAGCCGCCCGCGCGGGCGAACAGGGCCGTGGCTTCGCGGTGGTGGCGTCGGAGGTGCGCACGCTGGCGCAGCGTTCGGCCAATGCGGCGAAGGAGATCAAGACGCTGATCGACGATTCCGTGGGCAAGGTGGCCGATGGTTCGGCGCTGGTGCACAAGGCCGGCGCGACCATGGGCGAGATCGTCGCCTCGGTGCAGCGCGTGACCGACATCATGGCCGAGATCACGGCCGCATCGCAGGAGCAGTCGGCCGGCATCGAGCAGGTCAACCAGACGATCACGCAGATGGACGAAACCACGCAGCAGAACGCCGCGCTGGTGGAGGAAGCCACCGCCGCGGCGCGTGCGATGGAGGAACAGGCGGGCCATCTGTCCGAAGCGGTGTCGATCTTCCGCACCACGCAGGCCACGCCGGCGAGCGCGGCGGTGATCGCGCTACGTCCGGCAGCGCCCCCGCGTACCGCCGCTGCCGCGCCGCGCACCGAGCGTGGCGGCGGACACTGGCAAACGTTCTAAGCGTTGTGGGGAGAGGGGGCCGCGATGCGGCCCCTTTTTTTGCTTGCGGCTTTATGCCTTGCGAAAGCCCCTACTCCCAATGTTCAACGCGCGGCGCCCGGTGGCAGTGGCTTGCCGGGACACGCCGTGAATCCATCCATGGAGGCTCGTCGGCGACATCCATGTCGCCAACGGTCCCGGCAAGCCACTGCCACCGGTCACCCCACGCTGCGCCGCGAGCGGCGGGAAATTCAAAAACGGAGCGCCCTGGCTTTTGAAGTTCGATCCGTTCACGGCACACGGTCGGGCGGTCGGTGGCGGCCTGTGGCCGGGACCGTGGGCGACATGGATGTCGCCTACGAGCCCCCAT
>NZ_LLXU01000128.1 GCF_001431645.1 Stenotrophomonas panacihumi
GGGGCTTCCGGCGGCGGCGGCGGAGCGTCGACGATCGTCACCATGACGTTGCGCTCCTTCTCGGCGACGGCCTTGGGCGCGACGGCGGGAATCAGCAGCAGCATCAGGGCAGCCAGATGCAAAGCGATTACGAAGGCAATACCAACGATACGGGGCCAGCTCAAACCCTGGTTCCCGGCGTCCTGGTCATACCTGTGGACAACAAATTGTTCCGTCATGCGCCAATGACTCTTTCTGTGGGGGCCTGGACCACTGTCGTGATCCCCTGATCGGGCGGCTCTGACACCGCAGGAACCTCCAAGCTTATACCAATCCCGGCCCCTGTAGCCACTTATGCACAGGGTTCCGGGCGTTTTTTTGCGGCCTTACTTACCGTTGATGATCTTCTTGGCGTCGTCGGGCTTCTTCACGCCCTTGGCCAGCGCCTGCTGGGCCGCCTGCTTGGCTTCGGCAGTACGCCCCTCGTTCTTGAGGACCTTGGCCAGGTTCAGGTAGGTCTCACCGTCCTTGGAGAGGGGAGCGGCCTTCTGCCAGTTCTCGATCGCCTGCGGCAGCTGGTCGGTGTAGTAGTACGACTGCGCCAGGGCGAGGTAGGTCTGGTAGTCCGGCTTGAGGATGCCCTTGGAGATACCCTCGTTGATGACCGCGATGACGTCCTTTTCCTTGTTGTCCGTGTTCGCGTAGATCGAGTAGAGCTGCTTGTACTCGCGCTCTTCGGTCAGCTGGCCGCTGGCGCGCAGCTTGTCCATGACCGCGGCGGCCTTGTCCATCTGGTCGGCCTGCATGTACATGCTCGCCAGGTTGAGCTGGGCCTTCTTGTCGTTCGGGTTCTTGGCCGCCAGCTGCTCGGCCGAGGCGACGGCTTCACCCGTCTGGCCGGCTTCGGAGTAGGCCGCCATCAGCAGCTGGTTCCAGTTGTCCTTCGGCTCCGGCGAGGCGGCGATGGCCTGCTTCAGCACCGGAATGGCTTCCTGGTAGCGCTCGGCCTGGTACAGCGCCTGGCCCTTGAGGATCAGGTCCTCCGGCTTCTGCGACTTGGTCTCGGCCAGGTACTTGTCCAGCGTGGCCAGGCCTTCGGTGTACTGGTTGTCCTGCAGCTGCAGCTGGGCCAGCATCAGCATCGACTGGAAGTGGCCGTTGTTGTCCAGGCCGTTGAGGGTGACGGCCTGCTGCAGGTAGGTCTTGGCAGCGGCGGCATCGTCCAGGTTGTAGGCGGCCTGGGCGGCGAGCTGCGAGGCGATGGACTTGTCGGCGTTGTTGGCGGCCGGGTTGGCGATGATTTCATCGGCCTGGGCGCGCACCGCGGCGTAATCCTCGCCCTTGTTGTAGGTGTCGATCAGCTTCTGCAGCTTGCTGCCCAGCTTGGCCGAGGTCTTCTCCTTCGGCTCCTCGCGCGTCGCGTTCGGGAACAGCACTTCGGCCTTGGCCGAGCGCGAGCTCTTGCGACCGGAATCCGACTGCGCCATCGCGTCCGTGACAACGGCACCGCCCAAGGCAGCGGCAATGAGCAGGGTCAGCAGAGCTTTGTTGCGATAGGGCTGTTTCATGATCACCTCAGTCGGGCATCGCCATGGCGACGCTGGAAGGAAACACTGGCCGTACAAAAAAACCGAGCCGGCAAACTTAGCAGAAAGTTTCACGCACAGAAAACGCTTTCCATGCTGGGGTGCAGCAATACGCTACCGTCTAGCCGCAACGGGGATTCCGCCCTTCGCGCTTGGCCTGCTCGTAGACCGGCATTAGCGATGGGGCATCCCGCTGCAACTCGCGGATCCGGTTGGCAGGATCCGGGTGCGTGGACAACCACTGCGGCGAACGCTCACCGCCCGCAGCCATCATGTTCTGCCAGAGGTTGACCGCTTGTGACGGATCAAACCCCGCCTCGGCCATGAGCCGCTGGCCGACGATATCGGCCTCGCTCTCCTGGGTACGCGAACCGGGCAGCAGGAAGGCGGTCTGGGCGGTCATGCCGCCGATCTGGTTGACCGCGCTGGCGGCGTTGCCGCCATAGGCCGCGCCCGCCAACGCACCGAGCACCGACAAGCCGGTCTGCGCACCCATCTGGCGGGTGATGCGTTCTTCGTGGTGGCGCGAGATGACATGGCCGATCTCGTGCCCCAGCACGGCGGCCAGCTGGTCCTGGGTCTTGGCGACCTTGAAGATACCGCTGTTGACGCCGACCTTGCCGCCCGGCAGCGCGAAGGCGTTCGGCTCGTCGTCCACGAACACCGCGGTTTCCCACGCCGTGCCGCGCCACTGCGGCGGCAACTGCGCGACCAGCGCGTTGACCACGCACTTCACGTACGCGATCTGCTTGCCGTCGCTGCTGATCTTTTCCTTCGACTTGGTTTCGGCGAACGCCTGCGCGCCCAGCTGGTCAAGCTGTTGCTGCGAGACGCCGCCGACCATCTGCTTGCGGCCGGTCGGCGAGGTGGTGGTCGCGCAGGCGCTCAACGCCAGCGCCGCCATCGCACCCCATGTCACGAGTTTGTTCATTCGGATCCCCCGTGGGTTCGGGGGAATTCTGGCAGGAGCGGCTTAACTTTTCGTCAAGCAAACTACTGCAATCCGAACCAATACAGGGCCGCCATGGCGATGGCGTTGTTGAGGCCGTGGGCGAGGATCGCCGCCCACAGCGAGCCGGTGCGCCAATAGAGCCATGCGAAGGCGGCGCCCATCGTGCCGTACACCAGCCACAGCTGGCAGATGGCGAGCACGCCGTTGCCGCTCAGGCCGGGGATTTCATGCAGCAGCGCGAACGCCAGGCTGCTCAGGACGATACCCAGCACGGGCCGGCCGGCCGCCAGCAGGCGCCCGAACAGCACGCGGCGGAACAGCAGTTCTTCGTAGGCGGGGGCCAATACCACGGCGAACAGCACGGCCGACAGTGGCCACTGCGAGAGCAGATCGCTCATCAGCGAGAGGTTGGTCGGCACCGGCTTGATATCCAGGCGGTCGGCGAGCATCCCGGTGGCAGTGCTGAAGCAGAACACGCCCACTGCCACCAGGGCGGCCAGGCCCCAGGTACCAGGATGGCGCAGGGCGGCCCAGGATTCACGCCGCTCGGCGGCGGTGGCGCGACGGCGCCAGAAGTAGACCACCAGGGCCGCGGCGCCCGTGCTGACCAACGCCATCAACAGTTGCGCCATCGCACCCGGTTGGCCGAGCTGGTGCGCGACCTGCGCCGGATCGATTTCCACGCCGCGCGAGCGCGCTTCAAGTACCAGCTGGAAGCCCCGGATCACGCCCCATGCCATGCCGGCGGCGATGCTCACCACCAGCAGGATGACCAGGGCGATCAACGCGTCGAGGAAGAAGTTCAGCAGCGGCGAGCGGTCCGCGGCGGGCGCGGACGGCACCGGCGTGGACAACGCCTCCACGGCGGGAGGCGGGGACACGGGGAGATCGTTCATCGAATTCCTGCGCGGCGGAAGGGCATCCGCCGCATCGCTCCCCGATGCGGCGGTCAGCTCGATGATGTCAGATATCGAGGTTGGCGACCTTCAACGCGTTGTCTTCAATGAAGTCGCGGCGCGGCTCGACCACGTCGCCCATCAACGTGCTGAAGATCTGGTCGGCGGCCACGGCGTCCTCGATGCGGACCTGCAGCATGCGGCGCGTATCCGGATTGACCGTGGTATCCCACAGCTGCTCAGGATTCATTTCGCCCAGGCCCTTGAAGCGCTGGATCTGCCGGCCCTTCTTCGCTTCCTCCAGCAGCCAGGCCTGGGCCTGGGCGAAGGACTCGATCGGCTGCGACTTGCTGCCGCGGACGATCTGCGCGCCCTCGCGGATCAAGCCATGGAACAGCTTGGCGGCCTCGTGGAGCGGACGCAGCTCGCCACTCTCGAACGCCGACAGCGGGATGAAGATGCGCGCTTCCTCACCCATGTGGCGCCGCACGACTTCCAGCGCGGCGGGGCGCTGGTCGTTCGGTTCCTGCAGGGTGATGGCGTAGTTCGGCGTGCCCAGGCTGCCCTGGTTGAGGCTGGCGCTGAGCGCATCCAGGCCCTCGCCCGGCGCCGGGTTGCGCAGGTGCTCCAGGTCCAGCGGCACGTAGTCGATCAACGCCTCGAGCAGGCGCGTGTCGTAGCGGTGCGCGTTGCGGGCGATGGCGTCCTTCGCATTCGAGTAGACCAGCAGCAGCTTCTCCAGCGCCACGCCCTCGATCGGCGGTTCTTCCGCGGCCGGCACCAGCGAGGCGCCTTCGACGGCATTGTTGGCGAGGTAGGCGTTGAGCGCCGCGTCGTCCTTCAGGTAAAGCTCCTGCTTGCCCTGCTTGATCTTGTACAGCGGCGGCAGGCCGATGTAGACGTGGCCGCGCTCGATCAGCTCCGGCATCTGCCGGTAGAAGAACGTCAGCAGCAGGGTGCGGATGTGCGCGCCGTCGACGTCGGCGTCGGTCATGATGATGATGCGGTGGTAGCGCAGCTTGTCCGGGTTGTACTCGTCGCGACCGATGCCGGTGCCCAGCGCGGTGATCAGCGTGCCGACCTGGTCGGACGCCAGCATGCGGTCGAAGCGGGCGCGTTCCACGTTGAGGATCTTGCCGCGCAGCGGCAACACCGCCTGGTTCTTCCGGTTGCGACCCTGCTTGGCCGAGCCACCCGCCGAGTCACCCTCGACGATGAAAAGCTCCGACAGCGCCGGATCCTTTTCCTGGCAATCGGCCAGCTTGCCGGGCAGGCCGGCGATGTCGAGCGCACCCTTGCGGCGGGTGAGGTCGCGCGCCTTGCGCGCGGCTTCGCGGGCGCGGGCCGCATCGACGATCTTGCCGGCGATGGCGCGCGCTTCGTTCGGGTTTTCCTGCAGGAACTCTTCCAGGCGCGCACCGAAGGCGTTTTCCACCGCCGGGCGCACGTCGGAGCTGACCAGCTTTTCCTTGGTCTGCGAGGAGAAGCTCGGGTCCGGCACCTTCACCGAGAGCACCGCGATCATGCCTTCGCGCATGTCGTCGCCGGTCAGCGAGATCTTTGCCTGCTTGGCGATGCCGTTCTGCTCGATGTAGTTGTTCAACACGCGCGTGAGCGCGCCGCGGAAGCCGGCCAGGTGGGTACCGCCGTCCTTCTGCGGAATGTTGTTGGTGAAGCAGTACATCGTCTCCTGGTAGGAGTCGGTCCACTGCAGCGCCACCTCGACGGTGATGCCGTTGTGCTCGCCGCTCACCGCGATGACGTTCGGGTGCAGCGGGGTCTTCAGCTGCGCCAGATGCTCCACGAAGCTGCGAATGCCGCCTTCGTAGTGGAAATCGTCGCGGCGGCCCTCGCCACGCTCGTCGGTCAGGACGATCTTGACGCCGGAGTTGAGGAACGACAGCTCGCGCAGGCGGCGAGCGAGAATCTCGTAATGGAACTCGACGTTGCCGTTGAACGCCTTCACCGACGGCCAGAAGCGCACGGTCGTGCCGCGCTTGGTGCTGGGCTCGAGCTTCTGCAGCGGAGTGACCGCAGCACCGTTGCTGTATTCCTGCTGGTAGTGGAAGCCACCCTGGTAGATATCGAGCAGCAGCTTCTCCGACAGCGCGTTCACCACGCTGACGCCCACGCCGTGCAGGCCGCCGGATACCTTGTAGCTGTTGTCGTCGAACTTGCCGCCGGCGTGCAGCACGGTCATCACGACTTCCGCCGCGGAGACCTCGCGATCGAGCTTCTTGCTCATCTGCTCGTGCTTGCCGACCGGGATGCCACGACCGTTGTCGGACACGGAAACCGAGCCGTCGGCGTGGATCGTGACGGTGACGTTGTCGGCATGGCCGGCGAGCGCTTCGTCGATGGAGTTGTCGACGACCTCGAACACCATGTGGTGCAGACCGGTGCCGTCGTGGACGTCACCGATGTACATGCCAGGACGCTTGCGGACCGCCTCCAGGCCTTCCAGGGCGGTGATGCTGTTGGCGTCGTAATTGCCGTTGTTGGCCGGGGTGTTCTGTTCGTCGGTCATGCGCTTTGCCGTGGGCTCCACTGCGCGGGCGGCGACGCAGGAGGCGCGCCGCTCCGGAGATAGGGGGATAGCGGGTCGATTATAGCAGCCGGGCCTTGGTGGCCTGGCTGGGATGAATGGCGGGGCAGCCCATTCATGCTGAAGGTGAAATCTGCCCGTGTTCCACGTGGAACCGGGTGGGTTGGCGGCTTTCCAGCCACGCGGGTGGCTCGGTGGCCGTGATCAGCACCTGTGCCTGCCCGGCCATCAATCGCGCCAGCACCCGCTGCTGGTGATGGCGATCCAGCTCCGAGGCGAGGTCGTCCAGGGCGATGACCGGCCATTCGCCGCGTTGGTCCGCGAAATCCTCAGCCTGGGCCAGCAGGCAGGCGAGCGCCGTGAGCTTTGCTTGCCCGCGAGAGAGTGCCTGCGTCCCCGGCAGATCCGAGAATTCAGGCTGCCAGTCGGCGCGATGCGGGCCCACGGACGTATAGCCGTATTGCCGGTCACGTTCGCGAGCCAGCAACAGCGCGTCCGCCAGCGATACCTCGTGGCGGCGCCAGCCGGGCTGGAAGGCGAGCCCCTGCAGGCCGAGCAGCGGGGCAATATCCGCAGCCAGCGGCACTGCCTTGTCCTGTAGACGCTCCAGATAGCTGCGTCGGCGCAGGGTCAGCAGTTCGCCTGATTCGCCTAGCTCGTAATCCCACGCATCCAGCGTCGCGTTGGCGCCGCCTTGCTTCAGCAGCGCATTGCGCTGCTTCAACGCCCGCGAGTACCGCCGCCACAGGGTCAGGAAGTCCGGTTCCACGTGGAACAGGGCCCAATCCATGAAACGACGGCGCGACTCACCGCTGCCACTGATCAAGGCGTGGCTCCCGGGCTCGAATGTCACGACGGCCAACGCCGCGCAGAGATTGCCCAGCTGCTGGACGTCCTGCCCGTCGAGCCGCCCCTTCCAAGCCTGGCCACTGTGCCGCAAACCGGCCCGGCGCTTACGAGCCGGAGTTGGCTGCGGCTGCTCCTGCCATTCCACGAAGACTTCGAGATCCTCCGCGCCCGCCCGCACAAGTCCATCGCGAACACGGCCACGGAAACTGCGCCCATAGGCCATCAGGTGGAGCGCCTCGAGCAAGCTGGTTTTGCCGGCGCCGTTATCGCCGCTCACCAGGTTCAATCCGGGGGCAGGGTGCCACTCGACGGTGTCGAACCGCCGAAAGCGGTGAAGGGTGAGTCGATTGATCAGCATGGGACCGCAGGGATAGCGTGATTGCCCTGAGGTGGGCATCCAGACACTGAGGATACGGGAGATTGTCGTCCACCCGGCTTGCAGCGATTGCCGAGCCTCATGTTGGACGATATGGGGGCAACCTGTGGATAAAATAGCGCCTTGCGCCTGGCACCTACGTTGTCCACAACGAATCCCCAGCCTTGAACCCCACTTCTCAAGGGGGTTTCGTGACAACATTCCCCTTCAATTACAAAGAGTTATGTGGTTTTCCAACGAAATCTGGCCTACCAAGCACCACATAGCTTTTGATTTATATCTTCTATAAAAGCAGTAGCAGGAAGAAAAAAGCCCGGGTTTGAGCCCGGGCTTTCTGTTCCACGTGAAACACGACGTCAGAGACGAAGCGGCATCACCACATGCCGGGACTTCTCGCTGCTCGCCTCACGCACCAGCGCCGACGAGTTCGCATCGCGCAGCTGGATCACGATGTGCTCATCGCGAAGCGCCGACAGCGCGTCCAGCAGGTAATTCACGTTGAAGCCGATAGCCAGGTCGGAAACCTTGGTGTCCGCCTCGACCTCTTCCTGCGCCTCTTCCTGCTCTGGATTGTGCGCACTGATCTTCAGCTGGCCCGGCGATACCTCGACGCGCACGCCGCGGTACTTCTCGTTGGACAAAATGGCCGCACGCTGCAGCGACGCACGAAGGGCTTCACGATCCACCTTGACCTCACGATCCGCGCCGATCGGAATCACTGCTTCGTAATCCGGGAAGCGGCCATCGATCAGCTTGGAGGTAAACGTCACATCGTCGCGCTTCACGCGCACGTGGCTGCGGCCCACTTCCAGCTCCAGCGAACGATCGCCGCCTTCCAGCAGGCGCTGCAGCTCGGTCACGCCCTTGCGCGGCACGATGATCTGGCGCTTGGTCCCGCTGCTGCCTTCCAGTTCGGTTTCGCACAGCGCCAGGCGGTGGCCGTCGGTGGCGACGCAGCGCAGGGTCGAATCGCGCAGGTCGAACAACAGCCCGTTGAGGTAATAGCGCACGTCCTGCTGGGCCATGGCGAACGCGGTACGTTCGATCAGCTCCTTCAGGCTGGCTTCCGGCACCGCCACGCGTTCGGTCGCTTCCACTTCATCGACCGACGGGAAGTCGTTGGCCGGCAGCGTGGCCAGCGTGAAGCGGCTGCGGCCAGCCTGCACGGTGACCTTCTCGCCGGACTGCGACACCGTGACCCGACTGCCATCGGGGAGAGCACGCACGATCTCGAACAGCTTGCGCGCCGGGATCGTGGTTTCACCGTCCTGCGCATCCTCGACCGCGATGCGCGAAATCATCTCGACCTCCAGATCCGTGCCCGTCAGCGAGAGCTGGCCGTTCTGCACCTGGACCAGGAAGTTCGCCAGCACGGGCAGTGTCTGGCGGCGTTCGACCACGTTGACCACCTGGGCCAGTGGCTTGAGGAAGGCTTCGCGCTGCAGTGTGAAACGCATGTGGTTCCGTGCCCCTATGCTTTTAAAGATGTGGAATAAATCAAAAGCTTTGTGGTGATGGTAGGCGCGTTTTTCGCGGAAAACTACCTTAACCTGTTGTTCTATAAAGGCTTATTGGCGCCGAAACCCTATGGACTACTGGCCCGGCACCTGGGGTAAAACCTGTGGATAATTTTTCAGGCTCGTCCCCGGCGAATCTTATCCACAGTTTCTACCGGCCTTGCGCGCAAATCATGCACTGAATTTTCCCGCGTGTGCGCGCTGGCCGGAACTTCGCGTTCCGGCTTACTCGCTGAGCTTGCGGATCAGCTTGTCCCAGTCCTCGCGCAGCTTGCCGTCGGTCTCCATCAACGTGCGGATCTGCCGGCAGGCGTGGAGCACGGTGGTGTGGTCGCGGCCGGCGAACGCGTCGCCGATCTCGGGCAGGCTGTGTTCGGTCAGCTCCTTGGCCAGCGCCATGGCCACCTGTCGCGGGCGCGCCAGCGAACGGGTGCGGCGCTTGGACAGCAGGTCCTTCATCTGCAGGCCGTAGTAATCGGCCACGGTCTTCTGGATGTTCGGGATGCCGATCGCCTGCTGCTGGGCACGCAGCAGGTCGCGCAGCGTCTCCTGGGCGAACTCCACGGTGATGGTGCGGCCGGTGAAGTTGGCGCGCGCCGTCAGCGTGTTGAGCGCGCCTTCCAGGTCACGCACGTTGGAGCGCATCTTCTTGGCGATCAGGAACGCGACGTCGTCGGGGATCTCCGCGCCGCGCTCGCGCGCCTTGGCCAGCACGATCGCCGCGCGGGTCTCGAAGTCCGGCGGGTCGATCGCCACCGACAGGCCCCAGGCCAGGCGCGACTTCAGCCGCGGCTCCAGGCCCTCGACCTCGCGCGGGTAGCGGTCGCAGGTCAGGATGATCTGCTGGCGACCGTCGAACAACGCGTTGAAGGTGTGGAAGAACTCCTCCTGCGTGCGGTCCTTGCCGGCGAAGAACTGGATATCGTCGATGAGCAGCGCGTCGATCTGCTGGAACTGGCGCTTGAACTGGTCCATCGCCTTGTCCTGCAGCGCACGGATCATCGCGCTGAAGAACTGCTCCGAGCGCAGGTACATGACCTTGGCGTTCGGATTGGCCTGGCGCATGGCATTGCCCGCGGCGAACATCAGGTGGGTCTTGCCCAGGCCGGTGCTCCCGTACAGCAGCAGCGGGTTGTGCGCGCGGTCACCGGGCTTCTGCGCGGCCTGCAGCGCCGCGGCGCGGCCCAGCTGGTTGCTGCGGCCTTCGACGAAGTTGTCGAACGTGTAATGGGTATCGAGGTTGCCGGCGAACGGCACCGGCGCGGCCTGCGGCGCGACGACCTGGGCCACGGCGGCTGCCAGCGGGGTGGCCGGCGCCACCGGCTCGATCGGCTTCGGCCGCGAACCCACCGCCAGCGCCACCTCGCCGTTGCCGACGTAATGGTTCAGCAGCTCGCGGATTCGCGCCAGGTAGCGTTCGCGCACCTGCTCGACGATGAAGGCGTTCGGGGCGTACAGCACGACGCTGTCGGCGCGCTCGTCGGCCTGCAGGGGTTTCAACCAGGTGTGGACATCTTCGGGCGGGAATTCCGCCTCGAGACGTTCCAGGCAACGGGGCCAAGCATCCATCAAAGTGTATTCATCATGGGCCTTCCGGGCGCGCAGGCATCCGCCATGCATCGGCACGGGAGGCAGAAAACGGATGGGCCAGACTACCACCGGGGGGCAGGTTTTCCCATATTTATTCACAGGCACATCCACAGGCCCGCCATGTCCACGCGCAGCAACGACTTGACCCGCCCCGGGGTGACCCCCTAGAATTTCCGGTTCTTTCGTACCCCTTTACCTACAGAGGCCCCCATGGCCACCAAGCGCACCTATCAGCCCAGCAACCTCAAGCGCAAGCGCGACCACGGTTTCCGTGCCCGCATGAAGACGGCCGATGGCCGCAAGGTGCTGGCTCGCCGCCGCGCCAAGGGCCGCAAGCGCCTGAGCGCTTGATTGCCGCGCCGCTGAACGCGGCCCAGGCAATCCCGTCCGTGATCGACACCGACCCGCGCAGGCGATTCCCTCGCTCTGCGCGGGTTCGTTCGCGCGCGGAATATGCTGTCGTCTTCGACAACAGCCGTCGTTGCTCCGACCCGCTGATGAGCCTGCACTGGCGCCCGCACGAAGGGCCTGCCCGCCTGGGCATGGCCGTCTCGCGCAAGGTCGACAAGCGTGCCGTCGGGCGCAATCGCATCAAGCGCGTGCTCCGCGAGACCTTCCGTCACCTGCCGCCGGACCTGGCGGGCGGGGACTACGTCGTGGTCGCCCGTTCTGCGGCCGCACGCGCCAGCCACCCGGACATCCGCGATGCCTTCCTGCGCGTGTTGCGCCGTGCGGGCGCATTGCCCGTGCCTGCGGCGGGCGTCACAATGCCGCCGCGCCCGGATGCCCACCCTTCATCCTCTCCATTGACCGAGCCGGAACGTCGTTCCGACTGAGCCGAGTTGCTGCCTGATGAACCAGACCCGCGTAATCCTGTTGCTTGCCTGGCTGATGGTAGCCGCCTTCCTGTGGATGGAGTGGGGCCGTGAAAAGGCTGCCCCCGAACCCGCGCAGACCACCGCGGCCACGCAGAACGTGCCGGCCGCCACCGGCGCGAACGGCGTGCCGCAGGCCAACGTGCCGGGCGCCGCTGCCAGCCAGCCGACCACTTCGGCCCCCGCCGCGCCGGCGCAGGTCGTCACCGTCACCACCGACGTGCTGCGCCTTAAGCTCGATGGCCGCAGCGTGCTCGACGCGGACCTGCTGCAGTTCCCGCAGACCAAGCAGGCGGGCGCGCCGCCGGTGAGCCTGCTCACCGAAGACCCGGCGCATCCGTACAACGCCATCAGCGGCTGGGCCAGCGACAAGGGTTCGGCCGTGCCGGGCGTCGGCGGCTTCCGTCTGGAACAGCCGGGCACCGAGTTCGTGCTGCCGAAGGGCCAGGACAAGCTGGTCGTGCCGTTCGTGTGGACCAGCCCGGACGGCGTCACCATCCGCCGCACCTTCACGCTCGAGCGCGGCCGTTACGCGATCGAAGTGCGCGACGAAGTGACCAACGCCGGCACCGGTACGTGGAACGCCTACGTCTACCGCAAGCTCAGCCGCGTGCCGACGATCCTCAGCCGCAGCATGATGAATCCGGACAGCCTGAGCTTCAACGGCGCGACCTGGTTCACCACCGACAAGAGCTATGAGCGCCGCGCGTTCCAGGACTACCTCAAGGATGGCAGCGTCGACAGCGTCATCCAGGGGGGCTGGATCGCGATGCTGCAGCACCAGTTCTTCACCGGCTGGATTCCGCAGGCGGATAGCAGTTCGCTGCTCAAGCTCTCGCAGGAAAACGGCGCCGACGTGCTCGAACTGCGCGGCCCGGGCTTCACCGTCGCGCCGGGGCAGACGGCTACCACCGAAGCGCGCCTGTGGGTCGGCCCGAAGCTGGTCAGCCTGATCGCCAAGGAACAGGTGCCGGGCCTGGATCGCGTGGTCGACTACAGCCGCTTCTCGGTGATGGCCATCATCGGCCAGGGCCTGTTCTGGGTGCTGAGCCACCTGTACACGCTGCTGCACAACTGGGGCTGGTCGATCATCGGCCTGGTGGTGCTGCTGCGCCTGGCGCTGTATCCGCTGTCGGCGACGCAGTACAAGTCCGGCGCGAAGATGCGCAAGTTCCAGCCGCGCCTGGCCCAGCTCAAGGAGCGCTACGGCGAGGATCGCCAGAAGTACCAGCAGGCGATGATGGAGCTGTTCAAGAAGGAGAAGATCAATCCGATGGGCGGCTGCCTGCCGATCCTCATCCAGATGCCGATCTTCTTCGCGCTGTACTGGGTGCTGGTGGAGTCGGTCGAACTACGCCAGGCGCCGTGGCTGGGCTGGATCCAGGACCTCACCGCGCGTGACCCGTACTTCATCCTGCCGATCATCAACATGGTGATCATGTGGCTGACGCAGAAGCTGACCCCGACCCCGGGCATGGATCCGGTACAGGCGAAGATGATGCAGTTCATGCCGCTGGTGTTCGGCGTCATGATGGCCTTCATGCCGGCCGGCCTGGTGCTGTACTGGGTCGTCAACGGCGGCCTGGGCCTGCTGATCCAGTGGTGGATGATCAAGCAGCACGGCGAATCGCCGAGCAAGATCGTCCAGTCCAACCTGCACAACCAGTGATCGGCAGAAGGCCCGCCACCCGGCGGGCCTTCTGCTTTGCCACGCTGTAACCTTCCCGCATGACCCACGCCGACACCATCGCCGCCATCGCGACCGCCGCAGGGGCCGGGGGCGTCGGCATGATCCGACTCTCCGGGCCGAAGGCCGCCGCGATTGCCGCCGAACTCGGCGCGCCTCGCCTCCGGCCACGCCACGCGCATTACGCGCGATGGCGCGACCACGCCGGCGAGGTCATCGACGACGGCATCGTCCTCTGGTTCCCGGCGCCGAACAGCTTCACCGGCGAAGAAGTCGTCGAACTGCAAGGCCATGGCGGCGCGGTCGTGCTGCGCCAGCTGCTCGCGCATTGCATCGCGCTCGGCGCACGACAGGCGCGGCCGGGCGAGTTCAGCGAGCGCGCATTCCTCAATGGCAAGCTCGATCTCGCGCAGGCCGAAGCCATCGCAGACCTCATCGCCGCCGGCGACACCCGCGCAGCCCGCGCGGCGCGCCGTTCACTCGACGGCGTGTTCTCGCGCCGCGTGGAAACGCTGGCCGAACAGGTCACCGTTCTTCGCATCCACGTTGAAGCGGCCATCGACTTCGCCGACGAACCCATCGAGACCCTGGGCGGCGCGCAGGTTCGCGCGGGACTCTCCGCCGCGCAGGCCACGCTGGCCGAACTGCTGCGCGATGCCGAGCGCGGCCGCAAACTGCGCGATGGCCTGCATGCGGTACTGATCGGTCCACCGAACGCCGGCAAGAGCTCGCTGCTCAACGCGCTGGCCGGCAGCGAACGGGCGATCGTCACCGACGTCGCGGGTACCACGCGCGACACGTTGCGCGAAACCATCCGCATCGCCGGTCTCGAACTTACGCTGGTCGACACGGCGGGCCTGCGCGACAGCGGCGATGCGATCGAGCGCGAAGGCATGCGCCGTGCGCGCGCCGAACTGGCGCGCGCCGACCTCGCCCTGGTGGTCATCGATGCGCGCGAACCCGAAGCCGGCCACGCCGCCGTCGCCGCCGACGTGGCCCAGGTGCCGCGCAGCCTGTGGATCCACAACAAGGCCGACCTGCTCGCAGACGCGCCCACGCTGGCGCCGAACGCGATCGCCGTATCCGCCGCGACCGGCGCTGGCTTGGCGGAACTGCATGAGCGGCTGGCGCACATCGCCGGGGCCGACGCGGGCGAAACCGTGGAGGGCGAATTCACCGCACGGGCGCGGCACGTGGAGGCGCTGTCGAAAAGCCGCGAGCATCTCGCCGCCGCGCTCGCACAGCTCGATCACGAACAGCTGGAACTGGCGGCCGAGGAACTTCGCCTGGCGCACGAATCGCTGGGCGAGATCACCGGCCGCATGACCGCCGACGACCTGCTCGGCCGCATCTTCTCCAGCTTCTGCATCGGCAAGTAACGCAAGCCGCCACCGCGCGGCTGTCAGCGATACATCCCTTCGCGCAGGTTGATCCCGTACTCCAGCCACGCCTTGAGCGCGCACAGCATCTGCGACCACCCCATGCAGTTGCCATACGAGGCGCGGAACCCGTCATCGGTCGCGGCCCAGCCGGTTTCGGTGATCTCCACGCGCGTACGCCCATCGTCGGTGGCGCTGAAAGCGAACGTCACCCGCGTGCGCCGTGGCGACTCGCCTTCCGGCACCGGCTCGTTGGAATCCCACTCCAGCACGATGCGCTCGGGCGCCGTGGCTTCGATGATCTGCACCGGGAATTCGCCGGGGAAGTCGTGGAAATCCCAATAGACGGTCGCACCGGTCGCCACGCGTCCGCGCGCACCGCCCGTAGTGAAGTAATGCGAAAGCTGCGCCGGATCGGCGACCGCCTCATAGACCTCGGCGACCGGTTGCCCGACATGGCCGAACACGCTGAACTGCGGTTCCATGGCATGACCCCGCGGGCCCCGGAGGGGCAGGGCGTCCAGTTCTAGACCCTTTGCGCGGCCCGCGCAAACCGGCTCAGTCCTGCGATGGCGTGCGCGGCCTGAAGCGGATCACCACGCCGTTCGGGTCTTCCGGTTCGCGCGCCCACAGCACCGGCACCTCGCGCGGGCGCGGCGGCTCCATGCCTTCCGGATCATCCCCTCCCGCGGCTTCGGCTTCCTCCTCGTCCTCCCAGCTGTAGCGCTTGCGCGGCAGCAGCGGGTCGAGGTGGCGGAACAGGATCGCCGCCACCACGCCACCGATCGCGCCGCCCATGTGCGACTGCCAGGAAATGCCCGGCTCGCGCGGCAGGATCGCCAGCAGCATGCCGCCATAGAACAGGAACGCGATCATGCTCGTGGCGATCGCCGCGCGGTCGCGGCGGATCAGGCCCAGCACGAAGAGCAGGAACATCAAGCCGTGCGTCACGCCGCTGGCGCCGAGGTGGAACGTGCCCACGTCGCCCAGGAACCACGCGCCGAGGCCGGAGCCCAGCCACATCAGCGGCAGGCCCCACTTCGTCGCCTTCGGATACACGCTGCCAGCCAGCGTGCCCAGGATCAGCAACGCGAACGAATTGGCGCCCAGATGCTCCAGCGAACCATGCAGCAGCGGCGCGGTAAGCACGCCCCACAGGCCTTCCCACTCATGCGGGCGCACCGCGAACGGGCGCCAGTCGAACCCCGCCTGGCTGGCGAGGACCGCCACCATCACCAGTACGGCGCCCAGGCTGATGTTGAACGCACGGATCACCCGCCCGCGCTGCTCGCGCGCGTCGGTGGCCGGGTCGTGGAGAGGATTCAAAGTGTCCATAGGGAGCGGATGGCGTCGCGCCGGGCGATTGCAAGGTCGAACGCGCGGGAGAATGCGGTAGCCCGGCGGGACAATCCCGCCGGGCCACCAGGCTCAGGCGGCCTTGGGCTTGGCCGGGCGCAGCAGGCTCAGCACCACGGTCGTGCCGATGATCAGCGCCACGGCCGCCAGCGAGACCCACACCGGCAGCTTCACCAGGTCGATGGCCAGCATCTTCACGCCGATGAAGACCAGCACCACCGCCAGGCCATACGGCAGCAGGTGGAAGCGGTCGGCCATGCCGGCGAGCAGGAAGAACATCGCGCGCAGGCCCAGCACGGCGAACACGTTGGAAGTCAGCACGATGAACGGGTCGGTGGTGATGGCGAAGATCGCCGGGATGCTGTCCACCGCGAAGATCACGTCGGTCACCGCGATGAGGATCAGCACCACGAACAGCGGCGTGAACCAGCGGACGCCGTCCTTCTCGGTCACCAGGCGGTTGCCGTTGTACTGCGGGCTGATGCGCAGGTGCCCGCGCATCCAGCGCAGCACCGGGTTGGCTTCCAGGTCCGGCTCCTTGCCGGCGGAGAACCACATCTTGACGCCGGTCAGCAGCAGGAACGCGCCGAACACATAAAGCAGCCAGTGGAACTTGGTCAGCAGCACCGCGCCGGCGAAGATCATGATCGCGCGCAGCACGATGGCGCCAAGCACGCCGATCACCAGCACGCGCTGGCGCTGTTCCTCGGGCACGGCGAAGTAGGTCATCACCATCAGGAACACGAAGATGTTGTCCACCGCCAGCGACTTCTCCACCAGGTAACCGGTGAGGAATTCCAGGCCGATGCGGTTGGCCAGCACACTGCCGGCGGTTTCGTGCAGGTACCACCACAGGCCGGCGTTGAAGGCCAGGGCCAGGGCGATCCAGCCGATGCTCCACCACAGCGCTTCCTTGAAGGTGACCTTGTGGGGGCCGCCGTGGCGCATGAGGACGAGGTCGGCCAGGAGCGCCACGATCACCACGATCGCGAAGCCGCCCCAGAGCCAGATGTTGCCGATGGTTTGCATGAGAGAGTCCCGTTGAGAATGTGAAAACGCCTCGAGCCGGACGGTCGAGGCGCTGCACACGGAATCCTTCTCCGGGAATACAGACCTTCGCCATCGCGGCGAAGGTCTCGCTCACAGCCGGTGAACCGGCTGCCGTTGCACCGGAGCCGGCGGCCGGATGGCCTGGGCTCGAATTGACGGCGACAACGCTTGGGAGCTACTCCCCTTCTTGGCGGCCATTCTGCCGGCAGCCGGGGGAGGGCGTCAAACCGCCGGTACAATAGGCATATGAATACCCCCAACCCCGTCGTACGCCTCAAGAACGCCTGGCGCTCCAGCCACCCGTGGATTTTCCAGAAGCTGGTGGAGAAGCCGGCCGCCCGGCCCAAGCCGGGCAGCATCGTCGAGGTGGTCGGCGTGGACGGGGAGTGGATCGGCCGGGGTTTCTACAACGGCCATTCCCGTATCGCCGTGCGTATCCTGGAAACCCGCCAGGAAGTGCCGGTCGACGCCGGCTGGTTCTCGCGCAAGATCGCCGAGGCCGTCGAGCTGCGCCGCGAGGTGCTAAAGCTGGACCAGGTCTCCGATGCCTGGCGCGTCGTGCACAGCGAGGGCGACGGCCTGTCCGGCCTGGTCGTGGACCGTTACGGCGACCTGGTCGTGGTGGAGTTCTTCGCCGCCGGCATGTTCCGCCACCGCGAGTGGATCTACGAGGCGCTGCGCGAGCAGTTCCCGGGCTGCCGCTTCCACAGCTTCGCCGACGAACACGTGCAGAAGCAGGAAAGCTTCGATTTCCACAACACCACCGGCACCGAAGCGGCGGTGATCACCGAACACGGCATCCGCTTCCGCGCCGACCCGGCCGGCGCGCACAAGACCGGCTTCTTCGCCGACCAGCGCGAGAACCGGCAGTGGCTGAGCGAGCAGGTCGAGGGCAAGACCGTGCTCGACCTGTGCTGCAACACCGGCGGCTTCGCGGTGTACGCCGCCGCGCGCGGCGCGGAGGAAGTGCTCGGCGTGGACATCGACCAGGACGTCATCGCCATCGCCAAGGGCAACGCCAAGCTCAACAACGTGCGGCCGAAGTTCGTGCAGGCCGACATCTTCCCGTGGCTGCGCGATGCCGCCAACCGCGGCGAACAGTACGACGTGGTCATCCTCGACCCGGCCAAGATGACCCGCGATCGCGACCAGGTCATCACCGCGCTCAAGAAGTACCTGGACATGAACAAGCTGGCGCTGGGCGTGGTCAAGCCCGGTGGCCTGTTCGCCACGTTCTCGTGCACGGGCCTGGTGTCCGAGCAGGAGTTCCTGGACATGCTGCGCCGCGCCTCGTTTTACTCCGGCCGCACGATCCAGATCCTCAAGGTCGCCGGTGCCGGCCCGGACCACCCGTTCATGGCCCATGTGCAGGAATCGCGCTACCTCAAGGCGGTGTTCTGCCGGGTGCTCGACTGAGGTCACTGTTCGCGCGCCCTGCCGGGCGCTAGGGTGCGATCTGTCTTCCAAGGCGAGATCCGATGAAGCGTCGCACCCTGCCGTTGCTGGTGTCCCTGTTGCTTTCATGGCCGCTGTCGGCGGCCGCCGTCGATTTCAGTGCCGATGAGCTCGCGCGCGCCAAGGCGTTGCAGCAGCGCCTGCTGACCCTGGATACCCACCTCGACACGCCGGCCAACCTGGCCCGCGACGGCTTCGACATCCTGCAGCGGCATGGCGGCAGCGCGGTCTCGGAGGTGGACTATCCGCGCATGCTGGAAGGCGCGCTGGATGGTGGCTTCTGGGCGATCTACACCGAACAGGGCGATCGCAGCGAAGCGGCGCACCTGCATGACCGCGATGCCGGGCTGGCGCGGCTGGTGGAAATCCGCGAGATGGTCGCCGCGCATCCGGACAAATTCGCGCTCGCCCGCAGCGCCGACGAGGCCGACCGCATCAAGGCCAGTGGCCGCCGCGTGGTGTTCATCAGCATGGAGAACGCCAGCCCGCTGGTCGCCGACCCGAGCCTGCTCAGCTTCTACCAGCAGGCCGGCCTGCGCATGCTCAGCCTGGCGCACTTCAAGAACAACGAATTCGCCGATTCGGCGACCGATCCGAAGGGGCCGGAGTGGAAGGGCCTGAGCCCGGCGGGACGCGCGCTCGTGCAGGAGGCGAACCGGCTGGGCATCGTGCTCGACGAATCGCACGCCTCCGATGCGGTCTTCGATGACCTGCTGACGGCATCGAAGCTGCCTTTCATCCTGTCGCACAGCGGCTCACGCGCGGTATTCGACCACCCGCGCAACCTCGACGACGCGCGCCTGCGCCAGCTGGCGGCCAAGGGCGGGGTGATCCAGGTCAACGCCTATGGCGGCTATCTCACCGCGATCACCAAATCGCCCGAGCGCGTGGAAGCGGAGAAGGCGCTGGAAGCCCGCTTCGGCGAATACGACGCCATGAGCATGGCGCAGGCACAGGCCTATGGCGATGCACTGAAGGAACTCGAAGCCCGCTATCCGGTGAAGCAGGCCACGCTGGACGATTTCTTCGCCCACCTCGGCCACATCCTCGATGTCGTCGGCCCGGAACACACCGGCATCGGCATGGACTGGGATGGCGGCGGCGGCGTGCAGGGCATGGAGGACGTGAGCCAGCTGCCGAAGATCACGGCGTGGCTGCTGCGCAAGGGTTACAGCGAGAAGCAGATTGCCGACATCTGGGGTGGCAACGTGATGCGCGTGCTGCGGCAGGCGGAGGCGTACGCGGCCAGGCAGGACGCCGCGGCGCACTGAACGTGTGCCACTCCGGGCCACCGGCATCATGCCGGTGGCCCGACGGTCCTCAGCCTTGCTTGGCCAGCACCGCGCGACCGCGGCTGTACAGCACGTACACCACCAGCCCGAACACATTCCACGCCGCGAACCACAGCTGCGTGCGCGTTGGCAGGCTCCAGAACAGGTAGGCGCAACCGGCGATCGCCAGCGGGCACACCACCCATGCCAGCGGCGTGCGGAACTTGCGCTCGCGGTTCGGCTCGCGCTTGCGCAGCACCAACAGGCACGCCGCCACCGCGGTGAACGCGGCCAGCGTGCCGGCGTTGGCCAGTGCGGCAATCTCGTCCAGGCGCGCCACGCCCGCCAGCGCGGCGACCAGCACCGCGGTGAACACGGTGATCGTCACCGGCGTGCCGGTGCGCTGGTTCACCTTCGACAGCCCGCGCGGCAGCAGGCCGTCGCGCGACATCACGAAGAAGATGCGGCTCTGCCCGTAGAAGAACGCCAGCAGCACCGTCGGCAGGGCGATGATCGCCACGATGCCGATCGCCAGCGCCGCCGTGCCATGCCCCAGCTGGCGCATGATCAGCGCCAGCGGCTCGGCGCTGTGCGCGAACACGGTGTAGCTCATCGCACCGACCGCGGCCAGCGCCACCAGCACGTAGATGATCGTGCAGCCGATCATCGAGCCGACGATGCCGATCGACAGGTCGCGCCCCGGATTCTTGGTTTCCTCCGCGGCGGTGGAGATCGCATCGAAGCCGTAGAACGCGAAGAAGATGATCGCCGCCGCGGCCATCACGCCGCGTTCGACGCCATCCGGGCCCAACGCCTTGGAGAAGCCATACGGCATGAACGGATGCAGGTTCTCGGCATTGAACGCCGGCAGCGCCACCGCGACGAAGATGCCCAGCGCGATCAGCTTGAACACCACGAGGAACGCATTGATCGTCGCGCTCTCGCGCGTGCCGGCGATCAGCGCACCGGCCACCAGGAAGGTGATCACCACCGCCGGCAGGTTCAGGATGCCGCCGGCATGCGGGCCCGCGGCCAACGCGGCGGGCAGGGTCACGTTCCATCCGGTCTGCTGCTGCACCCATTGCAGGAAACCGACGAAATAGCCGGACCAACCCACCGCCACCGTACTCACCACCAGCGAGTACTCCAGGATCAGGCTCCAGCCCACCACCCAGGCGATCGTCTCGCCCAGCGCGGCATAGCTGTAGGTATAGGCGCTGCCGGCGGCCGGCATCATCGTGGCCATCTCGGCATAGGCCAGCGCCGCGCAGGCGCACACGATGCCGGCGGCGACGAACGACAGCAGCACCGCCGGGCCCGCCTTGTCCGCACCCACGCCGATCAGCGTGTAGATGCCGGTACCGACGATCGCGCCGATGCCCAGCGCGACCAGGTGCGGCCAACTCAGGGTGGGGATCAGCCGCCGCCCTTCCTCGTGGACGGTGACCATATCCAACGGCTTGCGCCGGAGCCAGGACTGCATGCGGACCTCATGGGTGCGTAAGAAAACCCGAGTTTCGCCGAACGCGGTGCAGCAAAGCCACGCCCGGAAGTCCCCCCATGGGCTACAGGCGCAGGGTCATGAACACGCTGTGCGGGTCGTCGGTGTAGTCGCCGAACGGTCCGCAGGCCACGAAGCCCGCGCGTTCGTAAAGCCGGTGCGCCGGGAAGAACGGCGTGGTGGCGCCGGTCTCCAGCCACAGCTGGCGATAGCCGTCTGCCCGCGCCGTGGCCAGCAGGTGCGCCAGCATCGCCGTGCCCACGCCCTGGTTGCGGTGCGTGTCGGAGGTACGCATCGACTTCAGCTCGCCATGGCCTTCGCCGAGGTCGCGCAACGCGCCGCAGCCTACGGCCTCGCCGTCGATCCACGCCGACCAGAATCGCACGTCCGCCGAACGCAGGCCCGACAGGTCCAGCGCGTGCACGCTTTCGGCCGGGGTAATCGCGTGCATGTCGCGCAGGTGCGCTTCGAGCAGGCCGATCACGGCAGGGTGGTCGAGGTCGCCGGGGCGGATATCCATGCCTTGAGTATGCCGCGCGGCGTTCCGTCCTTCCGATCCGTCTTTGAATTTGATTTGTCGCATATCGCGGAATTCGGACGCGACCTAGAGTGGCCCCACTGCAGGATCACGGGTGTCGCAACGCGGCAGCGGCCTGCAGACCACTCAGGACCGGCGTTAGCCGGACCACCCGGGGGGCCGCTCGTGGGGGGCGGCCCCCCAACTTTTTTGGGCGATCCTCACCCCACGCCCAGACGCACGCCAAAGCCCACCAGGCCCACGCCCGCGCATCGCCGCAGCCATAGCCCTGCACGCGGATGCTGCGCCAGCCGCCGCGCCATCGCATGGCCAATGAAGATCAGCAACGAACAGTAGGCCACGCCCAGCAGCGCGATCAGCGCGGCCATGGTGGCGAACGTCGCCAGCCCCTGGTGCCGCGCCGGGTCGATGAAAAGCGGGAAGAACGCCATGTAGAAGATGATCGCCTTCGGGTTGAGCAGGGTGATCAGTACGCCCTGGCGGAAATAGTGGCCGGGGCGCAGCGTGATCGGGCTGGCGCCGCCCGGCCGCGGCGAACGCAGCAAGCCAATGCCTACCCACACCAGGTAAAGCGCGCCCAGGTACTGCACGCCGCGGAACAGCAGCGGGTTGGCCTGCAGCAATGCCGCCACGCCGGCCACCGCCAGCCACATGAGCACCTGGTCGCCGACCAGCAGGCCGGCCAATGCCGTGTAACCGCCGCGGATGCCGCTGCGCCCGCTCGCCGTCAGCAGGGTGAACGTGCCCGGCCCGGGCAACGCCAGGAACACCAGCACCGCCAGCACGAAAGTCCAAACATCCTGGATGCCCATCCACGGCATGAGGCCGGTATCCACTGTGCGCGAGGGGCGCCATTGTCCGGCACGGTGCCGGTCAAGGCGAGGGTAGATGCGCCTGCAGTCGGGCCGCGCGCGCGCCGCAGCGCTCGGCGAGGAAGCGGTGCAGCTCGCGCACCACCGGCGAGAACTGTTTGCGATGCGGGCAGGCCAGCTGCAAGGGCAGCGGTTCGCCGAGCTCCGGGAACAGCAGCACCAGCCGGCCCTGCTCGACGTCGTCGCACACATCCAGCCACGACTTGTAGGTGATGCCCTCGCCGGCGACCGCCCAGCGCCGCACCACTTCGGCATCGTCGCAAACCAGCGTGCCGTGCACGGTCACCACCTGGCGGCGGCCATCGACCTGGAACGCCCAGCGGTCATGCGCGCGCGGGCCGAGCTGGTAGAGCAGGCAGTCGTGCTCGCGCAAAGCTTCCAGCGAGACCGGCCTGCCGCGCCGGGCGAGGTAGTCGGGCGCGGCGACCAGCACGCGCCGGTTCTCGCTGGCCAGGGGCAGGGCGACGTAATCCGCATCGTCCAGGCGGCCCAGCCGGATCGCCACGTCCACCGGGTCGCGGAACAGGTCGGCGACCTGGTCGGAAAGGTGCAGCCGCCAGTCCAGGCGCGGGTGCAGCCAGCGGAACTCGGCCAGCCAGCCGAGCAAGGCATGACGCCCGAGATCCGAAGGCGCGGCGATCTGCAGCCGGCCCTGCAGGGCGGCTTCGGCGCCGTGCAGGGCGTCGGTACCTTCCCGCAGCGTGGCCATCACCGACTGCGCGTAAGGCAGGTAGCGCTCGCCCTCGCCACTCAACCGCAGGCTGCGGGTGGTGCGCGCGAACAGGCGCTGGTCCAGTTCGCGCTCCAGCCGCGCCACCGCCGCGCTGACCTGGCCCGGCGTCAGCCCGGTCTCTCGCGCGGCGGCGGAAAAGCTGCCCAGCGCCGCGGTGCGCACGAACAGGGCGAGGTCTTCGAGCCGGATCATTTTCCCTTCCTGAAGGAAAGTGTTGACCGATTTTGCCGCTTTCCGGGAATCCGGCGCCAGCGCAGCATGCGCCTCTCTTCCCCATGAGCCGGATGCCATGAAAGCCATCGCCTATCTCCAGCACGGCCTGCCTGCCGATGACCCGCGCGCGCTGCAGGACATCGATCTGCCGCAGCCGCAGCCGGGCCCGCGCGACCTGCGCGTGCGCGTCCAGGCGATCGCGGTGAACCCCGCCGACACCAAGGTGCGCATGAACGCCCCCACCGACGGCCCGCGCGTGCTGGGCTGGGATGCGGTGGGCGTGGTCGATGCGGTCGGCGCCGAGGTCACGCTGTTCCGTCCGGGCGAAACCGTCTGGTTCGCCGGCGCGATCAACCGCCCGGGCAGCTACGCCGAGTACACCCTGGTCGACGAACGCATCGCCGGCCATGCGCCGCGCAGCCTCTCGCCCGCGCAGGCGGCCGCCTTGCCGCTCACCGCGATCACCGCCTGGGAGCTGCTGTTCGACCGCCTCGGCGTGCCCGAGGGTGGCGGCGCTGGCCAGACCCTGCTGGTGATGGGCGCGGCGGGCGGCGTGGGCTCGATCCTCGTGCAGCTGGCGCGCCAGCTCACCGGCCTCACGGTGATCGGCACCGCCTCGCGCGCCGAGACCCGCGAATGGGTGCTGGCGCAGGGCGCGCACCACGTCATCGACCATGCCCAGCCGCTGGCCCCGCAGCTGCAGGCGCTGGGCATCGAGGCGGTGCACCACGTCGCCAGCCTGACCCACACCGAGCAGCACTACCCGCAGCTGGTGGAAGTGCTCGCGCCGCAGGGCCACCTGGCGGTGATCGACGACCCGGCCACGCTCGATGCCGTGCCGCTCAAGCGCAAGTCGCTCTCGCTGCACTGGGAATTCATGTTCACCCGCCCGCTGTTCGCCACGCCGGACATGCAGGCCCAGCACGACCTGCTGCAGCGCGTGGCCACCCTGGTCGACGAAGGCGTGCTCAAGACCACGCTGGGCGAACACTACGGACGCATCGACGCCGCCAACCTGCGCCGCGCGCACGCCGCGCTGGAATCGCACGGCGCGCGCGGCAAGATCGTGCTGGAGGGCTTCTGAGCATGGACATGTCCGTCACCCGCACGCCGGCGCAGATCGCCCGCGCCCGCTACACGACCAAGGCTTACGACCCCGCGCGCCCGCTCACCGCCACCCAGGTGGAGGAACTGCTCGACGTACTGCACCTGTCGCCCTCGTCGATCAATTCGCAGCCGTGGCACTTCCTTGTCGCCGCCGATGCCCCGGCGCGTGCGCGAGTGGCCGCCGGCACCCAGGGCCCGTATGCCTACAACGCGCCCAAGCTGCGTGACGCCTCGCTGGTGCTCGTGCTGGCCGCGCGCCGCGAGCTGACCGACGCGCACATCGCCGCGGTGCTCGACCAGGAGCAGGCCGACGGCCGCTTCGCCACCGACGAGGCGCGTGCGCAGCGCGCGCAAAGCTGCGCCGGCTTCGTCGACCTGCACCGCGAGCAGCTGCACGACACGCGCCACTGGATGGAGAAGCAGGTCTACCTCGCCCTGGGCGGGCTGCTGTTCGCCGCCGGCGCCATGGGCATCGACGCCACGCCGATCGAAGGCTTCGACCCGGCGGCGGTGGACGAAGCCCTCGACCTGCCCGCGCGTGGACTCGGCAGTGTCGTGCTGGTGGCGCTCGGCCACCGCGGCGAAAGCGACTTCAACGCGGCGCTGCCGAAGTCCCGCCTGCCGCGTGGACAGGTGTTCACCTGGTTGTAGGCGTCATGGCACGCCGTTGTCGCCATGGCGGCGGAAGGCTTCGCGTGCCTGCAGGCGCGCGAAGTAGTCCGCCACGGCGGGCAGGGCGGGGCGTTCGATGGGTGTCTGGCGCCAGCGTTGCACCGACAGGCCGATCACCACGTCGGCGAGCGTGAAGTCATCGCCGGCGACATGTGCGCCGGTCGCCGCCAGCTGCGCGTCGAGCAGGCCCATCAGGTGGTTCCAGCGGGCGATGCTGTCGGCGATCGCCGCCGGGTCCGCGTGCTGCGCGCTGTGCCGCACCCGGGCCATGAACGCGTAGCGCCACGCGGTATTGAGCTCGGTGGCCTGCCAGTCCATCCATTGCTCCACCCGGGCGCGCGCCTGCGGTTCGATAGGCAACAGGTCCTCGCGCCCGCTGCGCCCTGCCAGGTAGCGGCAGATCGTGTTGGACTCCCACAGCACGAACGCGCCGTCCCGCAGCACCGGCACCAGCGCATTGGGATTCAGCGCCCGGAACTGCGGCGTGTCGGTAGGCGCGAAGCCACTGCCGACGTCATGGCGCGTGTAGTCCAAGCCCAGCTCGTCCAGGGTCCACAGCACCTTGCGCACGTTGATCGACGCGGCCTTTCCGAACAGCTCGAGCATGGACGGGTTCACCGGGGAGGACAGCCCCCAGCTTAGCCGCGGACGCAGCCGGTGAGACGCGGGCGGCTACACTGTGCCCATGTCCGCAGAAACCCTTCTTCTCGCCGGCCTGCTGTGCGCGGTCATCGTGCTGCAGCTGGCCGCGTTGCTCCGCCGCCAAACCCATGGCGCCCTTGAACAGACCCTGCGCGAGGAACAACGCCAGGGCCGCGGCGAACTGCGCGAACAGCTGGCCGACCTCTCCAGCCGAACCGAGCAGCGCCTGGACCAGCTGCGCGACACCCTCGGCGAAGAAGCGCGCCGTGCCCGCGAGGAAGGCGGCCAGGCGCAGCAGCGCACCGCCGACATGCAGGCCCAGCGGCTGGGCGAACTGCGCGGCCAGCTCGAACACTTCGGCCAGCAGCAGGAAGCGCGCATCCACGCCTTCGGCCAACAGCTGGCCGAGTTCACCACGCGCACCGACACCCAGCTGCAGGCGCTGCGCCAGTCGCTGGTCGAAGACGCGCGCACCGGTCGCAACGAAAGCGCGCAGTCGCAGCAGCGTTTCGCCGAACAGCTGGGCCAGCGCCTGGCCGAGCTCACCCAGCGCAACGAACAGCGCATCACCGAAATGCGCGCCACGCTGGACCAGCAGCTGCAGGCGCTGCAGGCCGACAACGCGGCCAAGCTCGAACAGATGCGCGCCACCGTCGACGAAAAGCTGCAGACCACCCTCAACACGCGCCTGGACGCCTCGTTCAAGCTGGTGTCCGAGCGGCTGGAGCAGGTGCAGCGCGGCCTGGGCGAGATGCAGCAGCTGGCCACCGGCGTGGGCGACCTCAAGCGCGTGCTGACCAACGTCAAGACGCGCGGTGGCTGGGGCGAAGTGCAGCTGGAAAACATCCTCGAGCAGACCCTCACCGCCGAGCAGTACGCACGCGGCGTGCGCGTGCGGCCGGACAGCGGCGAGATCGTCGACTTCGCCATCCGCCTGCCCGGCCGGGCGCAGGACGATGCACCGGTCTGGCTGCCGATCGACTCCAAGTTCCCCCGCGAGGACTACGAGCGCCTGCTCGACGCCCAGGAACAGGGCGAACAGGAGCTCGTGCTGGCGATGGGCGCGCAGCTGGAGCGGGCCATCCGCATCCAGGCCAAGTCGATCGGCGACAAGTACATCGTGCCGCCGCACACCACCGACTTCGCGGTGATGTTCCTGCCGACCGAAGGCCTGTACGCCGAGACCATCCGCCGCCCGGGGCTGGTGGACCTGCTGCAGCGCGAGCACCGCGTGGTGATCGCCGGCCCCACCACGGTGACCGCGCTGCTCAACAGCCTGCAGATGGGCTTCCGCACGCTGGCCATCGAGAAGCGCTCCAGCGAGGTATGGAGCCTGCTGGGCGCGGTGAAGAGCGAGTTCGGCAAGTTCGCCGGCATTCTGGAAAAGGCCGAGAAGCAGATCAACACCGTCGGCAAGAGCCTGGGCGAGGCCAGCCGCAAGACCCGCACCATCGAGCGCCGCCTGCGCGGCGTGGAATCGCTGTCGGTGGAAGATTCGCGCGACCTGCTCGAAGACGCGGCGCTGGATGCGCTGGGCACGCCCGACGAGGACGGCGGCGAGGACACCGACTGATTTCCGACATCCCCCCTGGCTTCCTGTGCCAGGGTATGCCCACGGCCGACCGCCCCGTGGACACGCTGGATTCCCCCCGCGCGGCACACCGCAACAAGGAGCAACACCCCTCATGGCCACGTCGCTTTACGACATTCCCCTGAACACCATCGACGGCCAGCCGGCCCAGCTGGCCGACTACCGCGGCAAGGTGCTGCTGGTGGTCAACGTCGCCTCCAAATGTGGCCTCACCCCGCAGTACGAAGGGCTTGAACAGCTCTACCGCGCCAAGCACGACGCCGGCCTGGAAGTGCTGGGCTTCCCGGCCAATGACTTCAAGGGCCAGGAGCCTGGCAGCGATGCCGAGATCCAGCAGTTCTGCCAGCTCACCTACGACGTGAGCTTCCCGATGTTCTCCAAGATCGAGGTCACCGGTGCGCAGACCCATCCGCTGTACCGCGCGCTGATCGCCGCGCAGCCGGAGTCGGTGGGCGAGGCGGCGATGCGCCAGCAGCTGGTGGGCTACGGCATCGAGCCGAATCCGGCGCCGGGCGTGGTGTGGAATTTCGAGAAGTTCCTGCTCGGCCGCGACGGCGAAGTCATCGCCCGCTTCGCGCCGAACACCAAGCCCGACGACGCCGGCCTGCTGGCCGCGATCGAGCGCGCGCTGGCGGCCTGAGCCCACGGCGTCGGGGGTTGCGATCCCCGCACGCGCGGCCACGAAAAAGGCCCGGGGAAACCCGGGCCTTTTCGTATTCCCTCGCGGCGATCAGTTGCCGAAGTTCGGGATCGGCATCGCATCCACCGGCACGGTGGTGTCGCGGCCATCATCCTGCGCATCGCGGTTGCCGCGGCGATCGCTCTGGATCATGTAATTGCGCCGCTGCAGCCACGCATCGCGGGTCAGCGCGTACTCGTCCACCGCCTGGTCGCGCAGCGCGTCCACGGCCAGCAGCTGCGAGCGCGTGTTGACCAGCTGCAGGCCCTGCAGGCCGAAGCGCACCGCGCTGTCGTCCACCTGGCGCAGCGGCGAGAGCGGCACGTCGCCGGCCAGGCCGAAGGTATCGCGCACGGTACGCGGGCCGAACAGCGGCAGCTCGAAGTAGCGCGAGTTCTGCCAGCCCCACACGCCCAGCGTCTGGCCGAAGTCCTCGGTGCGGCGCGGCACCTTCGCCGCGCTGGCCGGGTCCATCAGGCCGCCGATGCCCAGCGTGGAGTTCATCACGAAGCGGCCGAGCGTCTGCAGCGCGAACACCGGATGGCCCTGCAGCAGCTGGTTGACCATCGTCAGCGGCGAACGCAGGTTCTCGAAGAAGTTGCTCACGCCCAGGCGCACCGGCTGCGGGGTGACGTTGACGTAGGCAGTGGCCAGCGGGCGCGCGATGCCGCGGTCGATGGCCAGGTTGAAGCGGTGCATCTTGCGGTTGTAGCGCTCCCACGGGTCGTAGGTGGCCGCGGTGTTGCCGCCCGTCGCGTCGGTCGCGTCGGCCGACGGCGCGGGTCCACCGTACAGGGCAGCGAAGTCGTCCTCGGCCTGGGTCGGGGCGCTGGCGCCTGCTTCGGCGGTGGCCTGCGGCGCCGCGGCCGGCGCAGTCGAGGTATCGGCGACGGGCGCCACCGGCGCAGACGTGTCGACCGGCGGCACGGTGTCGGCGATCGGCGCGGGGGCAGCGGCCTGGGCCGGTACCGGCGTACCAGGAGAAGGCGTGGCGGCATTGCGCGGGCCCTGGCTGGCACAGGCGGCCAACAGGGAGACGGCGACGAGAAGGGGGAAGCGAAGGACGTTCATGTCAGCTCGCGACAGGCAGAGGGGATGCCTGGAAATCCAGTTGGGGGGTAAGGCGGTAGGCGGCCGCCAGTTCGACCAGCCCGGCGGGCGAGCCGACCAGGCGGGGTTCGCCACCGGCCGAACGCAGGCGCGCGGCCAGTTCGGCCAGCAGCGCGACGCCGGCACTGTCCACGCGCTCGACGCCGCGCAGGTCCAGCGTGCGCACGCCGGCCAGCGAGGTGCTGGCTTGCGGCCACAGCGCGGTGGCCGCGGCACGGTCGAGCGCGCCGGTCAGCACCAGCGCCTCGCCTTCGCGACGCAGGGCGGCGTTACTGGCCACTGCGCTTGCCGCCGGCCTGCTGGCCGGCCTGCAGGGTGCCGTCGCGCAGTTCCTTGGCGACCTCGGCGATGCCCTTCTGGCGCAGCGGGGCGTCGAACTGGGTCTTGAAGGTCTGCACGTAGGAAATGCCCTCGATGCGGACATCGAAGATCTTCCACACGCCGTCGACGTTGCGCATCAGGTAGTCCACCGGCGTCGGGTCATTGCCCGGGCGCAGCAGCTCGGTCGCCACCACCACGCCGCGGTTGCCCGGCAGCGCGCTTTCGGACTTGCCGCGGAACGTCGGCTTGCCTTCGAACTCCAGCAGGGCGTCGCCGTAGCGCTGCATCAGGTTGTCGGCCATCGCATCGGCGAACAGCTTGATGTCGGCATCGGAGGCGCCACGGCCATGCAGGCCGAGCACCAGGCGGGCGGCGTAATCGCGGTCGAAGGACTTGTTGAGCTCGCCGTCGATGAACTGGCGCAGCGTGGCCGGGTTCTTGCGGAACTCCGCGCGGCGCTGTTCCAGCGTGCCCAGGATGCGCGTGCTGGTGTCGATCACGGTGCGGGTGGCCGCGCCGTTGGAGGTGGCGGCCGCGGCGGCCGGCGCGGTCTGCGCCAGGGCCAGTGCGGGCGTGGCCGCGGCCAGGGCGACGGCGAGAAGCGAGGGAATCAGACGGATCTTCATGGTTGCGGTTCCGTGGGAGCGGGGGTGTCGGTGGCATCGCTGGGCGCGGCCTTGTCGCCGCCGCCGGTGCCGCCACCGCTGAACATGTACTTGCCGACCAGTTGCAGCAGATCCACCGCCGGCTGGGTGAAGGCGATTTCCTCGCCGGGCTTGAGCACTTCCGGGTCGCCGCCCGGCTGCAGGCCGATGTAGCTCTCGCCGAGCAGGCCGCTGGTGAAGATGCCGGCCGAGGTGTCGGCGGGCAGGTCCTTGTAGCGGTCGTCCAGCGCCAGCGTCACCACCGACTCGAAGGTCTTCGGGTCCAGGCTGATGTCCGACACGCGGCCGACGTTGACGCCGCCGATGCGCACCGGCGCCTGCGGGCGCAGCTGGCCGATCTGGGTGAAGCGCGCCACCAGCGGGTATTCGCTGTGGCCGAAGCCGAAGCGCTGGTTGGTGGAAGCCACCGCCAGCACCAGCAGCGAGGCCAGGGTCAGCAGCAGGAACGCGCCAACGGAAAATTCGAGTCTCGGTCCACGCATGGCCATTACAGTCCTGACAGGTCGGGATCCTTCCGCATGCTCACTGGAACAGCATCGCGGAGAGGACGAAGTTGAACATCAGCACCAGCAGCGAGGCGTTCACCACCGCGCGGGTGGTCGCCACCGAGGTGCCTTCGATGGTGGGTTCGGCATGGAAGCCGACATACGCGGCGACCAGCGCGGCGGTGCCGCCGAAGATCGCCGACTTGAGCAGGGCCACGCCGAAGTCGTCCCACAGGTCGACGCTGCCGCGCAGCCCCGACCAGAACGTGCCGTTGTCGATGCCCAGCACGTGCACGGCCTCGAAGTAGCCGCCGCTGATCGCCAGCGAGCAGAACACCGCGGTAAGCAGCGGCACGGTCAGCACCGCCGCCCAGAAGCGCGGGGCCACGGCCTTGGCGACCGGGTCGATGGCCATCAGCTCCAGCGCCTTGATCTGGTCGGTGGCGCGCATCAGGCCCAGCTCGGCGGCGATGGAGCTGCCGGCGCGGCCGATGAACAGCAGCGCGGTCAGCACCGGCGCCAGCTCGCGGTACAGCGACAGGCCGAGCAGCGTGGACAGCGCATCGGACGCGCCATAGGTGGTGAGCGTGCGATAGCCCTGCAACGTCAGCACCAGGCCGACGAAGGCGCCGCCCACCGCGATGATCGGCAGCGAACGCGCGCCCACCTTGTAGATCTCGCGGGTCAGCTCGGCGAAGAAGTCCGCCGTGGGCACCGAACGGCGCAGCACGCTGAGCGAGAACAGGCCGGCGCGGCCGAGCGACTGGATCGAGGACACGACGGGCATCAGGCAGCGCTCCGCTGGGGCGTGCGCGGCACGGCGTCGAAGGGGATCGGGCCATCGGGCTGGCCATGCAGGAACTGCAGCACCAGCGGGTCGGTGCTCTCGCGCAGCTGCGCCGGGGTGCCGGCGAAGACGATGCCGCCGTTGGCGATCACCACCGCCTGGTCGCAGATCGGCAGGGTCTCGTGCACGTGGTGGCTGACGATCACGCTGGTCAGGCCCAGGCTTTCGTTGAGGCGGTGGATCAGGCTCATGATCACGCCGCTGGCGATCGGGTCCAACCCGGTCAGCGGTTCGTCGTAGATCATCAGCGGCGGGTCCAGCGCCAGCGCGCGCGCCAGCGCCACGCGGCGGGCCATGCCGCCGGAGAGCTCGCGCGGCCACGCATCGGCGGTGGCCAGCAGGCCCACGGCCTGCAGTTTCATTTCCACCAGGCGGCGCAGCACCGGCGCCGGCAGGCGGGTGTGGGTGCGCAGCGGCAGCGCCACGTTCTCGGCCACGGTGAGGTCGGTGAGCAGGCCGTTGCCCTGCAGCAGCACGCCGATGTTGCGGCGCATCTCCAGCAGCGCGCGCGAATCGCGCGGCACCGGCTCGCCGAACAGGCGCAGGCTGCCCGCCACCGGATGCAACTCGCCGGTGAGCGCGGCCAGCAGCGTCGACTTGCCGCTGCCCGAGGGGCCGAGCACGGCGGTGATGCTGCCGCGCGGCACGTCGAGCGAAACGTCGCGCAGGATCGCCCGGCCGCCACGATCGATGCGCACACCGGACAACTGGACGACAGGGGTATCGTTCACCGACATTTCTTGGACAAGGGAATCCGCGGAAGAATTGGTCGCGGCGGCTGAACTTAACCGAACTGGACCGTGCAGTATTGTCGCATCCGCGTCCCCCCGGCACAAAGTCCGAAAGTGCGTCCGCGTCGAAACAGCGTGTCCCTGGTGCGGGCCAATCGCACGTGCCACAGGCCACGGTGCCGGGTGGCGAGGGCTCGTCCGGCCCGTGCCGCTCGGGCAAGATGACGGCATGACGCCGGCCGTTCCCGACTTCCGCCTGTACCACTCCAACTCGCTGGAAGTCCTCGCGGGCCTGCTGGCCGAGGAACTGCGGCAGCCGGCGCCGGGACAATCGCTGCTGGTGCCGGACCTGGTGCTGATCCCCCAGGTGGCGATGCGCCGCTGGCTGCAGGCCTCGCTCGCCGCCGAGCACGGCGTGGCCGCCAACCTCGAATTCCTGACGCCGGGCGAGTTCGTCTCGCGCGCGCTGGCCGCCAACGTTGGCGGCGGCGCGGACGACCTCGACGCCGCCGCGCTGCGCTGGCACCTGTATGCCGCGCTGGGCGAGCCCCGCCTGATGGCGCGCCCGCCGCTGCGCGCGCTGTCCGATTACCTCGCCGATGGCGACCCGCTCAAGGCCTGGGCGCTGGCCGGCGAGCTGGGCGACGTGTTCGAGAAGTACCAGGCCTGGCGTCGCGACTGGCTGCTGCGCTGGGAAGCCGGCGCCGACGCGGAAGACCCGCAGGCGATCCTCTGGCGCCGCGTCGCCGAAGGCCGGCCGTACCGCGCGCGGCGCATCCACGACTACCTCGTCCGCTTCGGCGAGGACCGCGCCGCGCTGCCGCAAGGCCTGCCGCCGCGGTTGTTCGCCTTCGCCACGCTCAACATTTCCCCGGACGTGCTGCGCGTGCTGGCCACCCAGGCGCGCGTGGGCACACTCCATTTCTATATGCCCAGCCCCACGCGCAGTTACTGGGGCGACCTGCAGACCCGCGGCGAGCAACGCCGCGCCGGCGAGGACGCCACCGGCGCGGACAACCGCCTGCTGCAGGCCTGGGGCGCCGCCGGCCGCGATTTCATGGCGGTGCTGGGCAGCTACGAGGTCGTGCATCCCTCCGGCGACTTCCCCGCCTATGCGGACCCGGAAGCCGATGCGCGCGGCGAGCCCTCGCTGCTGCGCGGCCTGCAGGGCGACCTCTTCCACCGCCGCGCCGCGCCGGGCCTGCCGCCGCGCGCGGAGGTGGATCGCCACGACCCCAGCGTGCAGGTTCACGCCTGCCACACCCGCCTGCGCGAGCTGCAGGTGCTGCACGACCAGCTGCGCGCGCTGCTCGACGACGCGCGCTTCGACCCGCCGCTGCAGCCGCGCGAAATCGCCGTGCTGGCGCCGGACATCGACCCCTACCTGCCGTACCTGGACGCGGTGTTCGGTGCGCGAGGCCGCGACGAAGCCGTGCCCTATGCGCTGGCCGACGCCAGCCCGCTGGCCGGCGAACCGCTGGCCGATGTGTTCGTGCGCCTGCTCGGCCTGCCGCTCTCGCGCTTTGGCCTGGCCGAGGTGTTCGACCTGCTCGCCAGCCCGCCCGTGGCCGAAGCCGCCGGCCTGGACGCCGCCGCCCTCGACCGCCTGCACGAATGGCTGCAGGCCGCCGGCGCGCGCTGGGGCCTGGATGCCGCGCATCGCCAGCAACACGACGCCCCGCGCGAGGACGCCTATACCTGGGCCTTCGCGCTGGACCGCCTGCTGCTCGGCCATGCCAGCGGCGCCGAGGACACCATCGCCGGCGTGGCGCCCTGGCCGGAACTGGAAGGCGGCGCGCTCGCCGCGCTCGACACCCTCGTGCGCCTGCTGCGCATCCTCGCCCGCCAGCAGCAGGCCCTGGCCGAGGCGCTCACGCCGGCGCAATGGCGCGAACGCCTGCTTGCCCTGCTCGATGCGCTGTTGCCGCAAGCACCCGCCACGCCCGCCGGCGAACGCGCGCTGGATCGCCTGCGCAACCTCATCGACACCTTCGCCGCCGATGCCGCGCGCGCCGGCTTCGACGCGCCGGTGGCCGCGGAGGTCGTGCGCGCCCACTTCGCCGCCACCCTGGCCGAAGCCGATACCCGCGCGCCGCTGCTCACCGGCGGCGTCAGCATCGGCCGCATGGTGCCGATGCGCCTGCTGCCGTTCCGCGTCATCTGCCTGCTCGGCATGAACGACGGCGACTATCCGCGCCGCGATCCCGCCGCCGGCCTCAACCGCCTCACCGCCGAGCTCGGCAGCGAGCGGCGCCGGCCGGGCGACCGTTCGCTGCGCGAGGACGACCGCTTCCTGTTCCTGCAGCTGTTCGCCTCCGCGCAGGATGTCTTCTACCTGAGCTACCTCGGGGCCGATCCGCGCGACGGCAGCCCGCGCGAGCCTTCCGTGCTGGTGAGCGAACTGCTCGGCGCGGCTGCCGCCTGCCATGCCGACCCGGCGCAGGCCGCGCGTGCGCTGGTAGTGCAGCAGCCGT
This sequence comes from Stenotrophomonas panacihumi, assembly GCF_001431645.1. GTDB lineage: Bacteria > Pseudomonadota > Gammaproteobacteria > Xanthomonadales > Xanthomonadaceae > Stenotrophomonas_A > Stenotrophomonas_A panacihumi. The sequence goes on from NZ_LLXU01000128.1 coordinate 34,545, forward strand.
TGCAGCCGTTCGCGCCGGCCGCGTTCGGCGACGCCACCGAACCGCGTCGTTTCAGCTACCGCGCGCAGTGGCAACCGGCCGCGGCCGCGCTGGGCAATGCGCGCGGCGCGCTCGATGCCTGGGCGGCGGGGATGCTGCCGCCCTTCGAGGCGGAAGACGATCTCCCGCTGGAATCGCTGCGTCGCTTCCTCACCTCGCCGAGCGAACAGTTCCTGCGCCAGCGCCTGGGCCTGCGCCTGCCCGATGCCGCCGACACCGCGCCGGACATCGAGCCGCTGGTCCTGCCGGGCGGGCGCGATGGCCAGGTCCTGCGCCAGGTGGTGCTCGACGCGCTGCTCGCTGGCGCGGACATCGCGCAACTGCCCGCGGCCTTGCGCGCGCGTGCATTGCTGCCGGCCGGCCCGGCCGGCGAACAACAGCTGCGCGCGCTGACCCGCACGCTTGCGCCACTGGCGCAGGCGTTCAACGACTGGCGCGGCCACGCCGAAGCGCAATCCCAGCGTTACGAGGTGGATATCGACGGCGTGCGCCTGCACGGCCGCGTCGGCGGCCTGTACGTGCCGGGCATGGCGCGCCTGCGCGCCGGCGCGCTCAACGGGCCGGCGGTGATCGCCCACGGGCTGGACTGGCTGCTCGCCAGCGCCGCCGACGACCCGCGCCCGCTGCTGCGTTTCACCGAGGAGGGCGGCGGCCCGCCCGAACCGCTGCCGCCGCCATCGCCTTCCGAAGCCCGCGCGCGCCTGTCCGAGCTGCTGCACCTGCGCAGCGCCGGCCTGCGCGCGCCGTTGCCGTTCGGTGCCTACAGCGGCTGGGAGTTCTTCAATGCCGACGGCGACGCGCACGTGCGCCGCCGCAAGGCCGCCGAGCGTTGGCAGGGCAACGACCGCCAATGGGGCGAAGGCAACGGCGATGCGCCGCGCCTGGCCCTGCGCGGGCGTGATCCCTTTGCCGATGACGCCGCGTTCGCGGAATTCGCGCGCATCAGCGACACCGTCTTCGCCGCCGTCACCGGCCGCGCACCGGCGGAGGTGGCATGAGCGTCGTCGATCCGTATCTCGACCTGCCGCTGGAAGGCCTGCGCCTGATCGAGGCCAGCGCCGGCACCGGCAAGACGTTCACGCTGGCCACGCTGGCCACGCGGCTGGTGGTCGAGCATGGCTGGCGCGTCGGCGAACTGCTGGCGGTGACCTTCACCGAAGCGGCCACGCAGGAGCTGCGCAAGCGCATCCGCGAGCGGCTGGCGCTGGCCGCGCGGCTGGTCGGCACGCCGGTGGACACGCAAGCCGCTTCGCCGGAGGTCGCGCTCACCGCCGAACTGCTGCAACGCCATCTGGCCGCCAGCGGCGAGCCGGTGGAAAAGCTGCGCCAGCGGCTGGTGGCGGCGGCCGACGAGATCGACCTGTCGGCGATCTTCACCATCCACGGCTTCTGCGCGCGCGTGCTTCGCGAGCACGCACTGGAGAGCGGGCAGACCTTCGCCCCGCCCGAGCTGCTCGCCAACACGCGCGAGCTGCACGACGCGCTCGCCGCCGACCTGTGGCGCGCCGAAGCGGCCACCGTGGCCGGCGCCGAGGATCTTCCCCGCCTGTGGTCCGGTGGCCCGGACGCCTTGGCCGCCGACCTGCCCGCCTTGTTGCGCGCCACCGACCTGCGGCCGGCCGACGAAGTCCCCGGCCCCGAACCCGAAGCCGCGCGCGCTACAGCCGCGGAGATCCTCGCGCAGGCCATCGACACGCATCTCGAGGATGCCCAGGCGCTCATCGCCGGCGCGTTCGAACGCAAGGTGCTGCACGGCGGCCGCGCCAAGCGGCGCAGTTTCGAGAAGGCGTTCGCCGAGTTGCGGCAGGGCCTGGCTACGCGCGACTGGCCGCGCGGCGACAAGCTGCACATCGACAAGCTGCTGCCCGAGCGCCTGCGCTATTTCTGCTACGACAACCGGGTGGACGAGGTGCCCGCGTGTGCGTTGTTCGACGCCCTGCGCGACTGGGTGGAGGCCGACGAACGCGTGCAGCAATGGCTGCGCCAGCGCCGCGTCCACCTGCTGCATCGCGTGCGTGCAGAGGGCCAGGCGCGCCTGCGCAGGTTGAAGGTGCAGCAGCGCGTGCAGACCTACGATGACCTGATCGACGACGTGCATGCCGCGCTCACCGGCCCGCATGGCGCCGAGCTCGCGCGCCGCCTGCGCGCGCAGTATCGCTTCGCGCTGGTGGACGAATTCCAGGACACCGACGAACGCCAGTGGGACATCTTCGACCGCGTGTTCGGCCTGCGCGGCGAGGCGGGCGGCCTGCCGCCGGCGCTGTTCCTGATCGGCGATCCGAAGCAGGCGATCTACGGCTTCCGCGGCGGCGACGTGCACACCTACCTGGCCGCCGCGCGCGAGGCCACGCCCGCGCCGCTGCTGGATCGCAACTTCCGTTCGCGCCCGGCGGTGCTGGGGGCGATCGACGCGTTGTATGCACGGGCGGGCGAGCTGGCGTTCGTCGATCCGCAGATCCGCTTCCATGCCGTCGCGCCGGGCGGCCAGCGCCAGGACGACGACTTCCTGCGCGAAGGCGAGCCGGCCCCGGCGCTGACGCTGTGGCGCGCGCCACCGGCCGAGAACGGCGCGTACGCCGCCGAAGTCTCGCGGCAGTGGGCCACCGCGGCCTGCGTGGCGGCGATCCACGACGTGCTCGCCGACGCCCGCGCCGGCCGCGCGCTGCTGGATGGCCAGCCCGTGCGCCCGGGCGATATCGCCGTGCTGGTGCGCAAGCATGGCGAGGCCACGCGCATCCAGCAGGCGCTGTCGGCGGCTGGCATTCCCGCCGTCGCCGCCGGCCGGTTGAGCCTGTACGAAACCGAGCAGGCCGGCGAAGTGCTCACGTTGCTGCTCGCGCTGCTGCACGGCGCCGATGACGCACGCCTGCGCGCCGCGCTCGCCACCGTGCTGGTGGGCGAGGACGCCGCCGCCATCGACGCGTTGGAACATGACGGGCCGGTGCATCGCCAATGGCAGCTGCAGGCGCTGGCCTGGCGCGAACGCCTGCAGCGCGGTGGCCCGCTGGCGTTGCTGTCCGAGCTGTGCGCCGCGCAGGGTCCGCGCCTGCTCACCCTGCTCGATGGCGAGCGCCGCCTGAGCAACTACCTGCAGCTCGCCGAAGGACTGCAGCAGGCGCAGGCGCGCACGCTGGGCCTGCACGGGCTGGTCGACTGGCTCGCGCGGCGCATCGCAGAAGCCGACCGCAATGATGAAACGCAGTTGCTGCGGCTGGAATCGGACGCGCACCGCGTGCAGATCGTCACCCTGCACAAGAGCAAGGGCCTGGAATACCCGCTGGTCTTCCTGCCGTTCGTCGGCATCGGCAGCCGCCCGCACGCGGCCGAACGGCATTGCCAGGTGACCGAGGCCGACGGGCGCCACCTGCAATGGAAGATCACCGGCGACGACCCCGCGTGGGCCGCCGCCACCGCCGCCGCCGCGCAGGCAGCGCGCGCCGAGGACGCCCGGCTGCTGTATGTCGGCCTCACCCGCGCCGAGCATGCGCTGTGGATCGCCAGCGGCGACTTCTACCAGCAGCAGGGCACCGCGCTGTGGCCGATGCTGGGCGAGATCGAAGCGCTGGCGCGCACCCCCGGCGTGGTGGTCGATGCCCGCGTGCCGCCTTCGCCGCTGCCGCGCCTTGCGCCCGCCGAAGCGGGCCAGGTGCAGCGCGCGCGCGCCATGCAGCGTGTCGTCGCGCCGGACTGGTGGGTGTACAGCTTCACCCAGCTCGCCAACGCCGATGCCGGCGGCGAGCCGGAAGCCAGCGCCACGGTGGAAGCCGCCGGCGGGCTCGACGAACCCGCCGCCGCGCCGGTCGACGCGCTCGCGCCGCAGCGCCTGGCCGAAGTGGATCCGCGCTTCGTCGGCAACCGTTTCGGCGTGGTGATGCACGAGGCGTTCGAGCAGGTCGACTTCAATGCCTGGCGTGACTGGCAACCGGGCGCGGCCGCACCGGCCGGGCAGGGCGCCGTCCTGGGCGCCGCGCTGGATGGCGGCGGCTACGCCGCCGATGAGCGCGACGATGGCGTGGCCGTGCTCACCGCGCTGGTGGGCCACAGCCTGACCGTCGCGCTGCCGGAGGGCGTGCGCCTGTGCGAGCTGCCGGCCGACGCGCGCCGCGCGGAAATGGAATTCCACTTCGCGCTGCGCCCGACCGCCGTGCCGGAACTGATCGCGCTGCTGCACGCGCACGGCGTGGTCGCCGACCGCCACGGCTTCGGCCTGCGTCGCCGCCTGGAAGGCCTGATGACCGGCCTGATCGACCTGACCTACCTCCACGACGGCCGCTGGTACGTCCTGGACTACAAATCCAACCGCCTGCCCGACTACGGCAGCGCGCGCATCGCCCAGGCCATGGGCGACAGCGAGTACGACCTGCAGGCGCTGATCTACACGCTGGCGTTGCATCGCTGGCTGCGCTTCCGCCTCGGCGAGGCCTACGACTACGCGCGCGATTTCGGCGGCATCCGCTATCTGTTCTGCCGCGGGCTCGATGCGGCCGACCCGTCATCGCCCGGCGTGCACGCGCAGCGTTTCGCGCCGGCTTTGGTGGAAGGGCTGGATGCCCTGTTCGGCCGGCCCGCCGTGCGGGAGGCGCTGGCATGAGCCTGCTCGCCGAACTGCTGCGCGCCGGCCTGCTGCGCCCGCTGGACCATGCGCTGGCGCAGAGCCTGCGCCGGCTGGATCCGCTCACGCCGGAACCGGTGCTGCTCGGCGCCGCGCTGGCTTCGCTCTCGGTGGCGCAGGGGCATGCGGCGTTCGATCCCGCGCGGCCTTCGCTGCTGGTGGATGCGCAGGTGGATTGGCCGTCGCCCTCCGCGTGGGAAACCGCGTGGATCGGCTCGCCATGGATTGCCGCGCCGGTCGATTCGCTCGCGCCCAGCCCCGCCGACGTGCCCCTCGTGCACGAAGGCGGCCTGCTCTACCTGCGCCGCTACCGCGAATACGAAAGCCGGCTGGCGGCCGGCCTGCTTCGCCTGGCCGCCTCCCCGGTGCGCGCGGGCGATCCCGCCGCGCTCGCCGACGTGTTCGCGCGCCTGTTCCCGCAGGCCCGCCAGGGCGAGGACCGCCAGGCCTGGGCGGCCGCGCTCGCGCTGCGGCGCAGCCTGCTGTTGGTGACAGGCGGCCCCGGCACCGGCAAGACCACCACCATCGCCCGCCTGCTCGCGCTGCGCGTGGCGCAGGCGCGCGAGGCGGGCCAGGCGCCGCCGCGCATCGCATTGGCCGCACCCACCGGGCGCGCCGCCGAACGCATGGCCGAAAGCCTGCGCGCGGCCACCTTGCGCCTGCGCGCCGAAGGCGGGCTGGCCGACATCACCGATGCGCTGCCCGACAGTGCCAGCACGCTGCATCGCCTGCTCGGCACCGTGCCCGACCGCCCGCAATTCCGTCACCACGCCGACAACCCGCTGGAAGCGGACATCGTCGTGGTCGACGAAGCCTCGATGGTCGACCTGCCGCTGATGTGCAAGCTGGTCGAGGCGGTGGCCGACGGGACGCAGCTGATCCTGCTGGGCGACCCGGACCAGCTGCCCTCGGTCGAGGCGGGCGATGTGCTCGCCGCGGTGCTCACCGCCGCCGGCGAGGGCGATGCGCTTGCGCGTGGCGACGCGGCGGCCTTGGCGCCGCTGGTGGGTTCGCGCGCCGGTGGCGCCGTGGCGTCCGCGCCGCTGGCGGGGCATCGCGTCCACCTGCTGCGGGGTTATCGCCAGGATGCCGACTTCGAACTGGCGCCGCTGGCCGACGCCGTGCGCGCCGGCGACGCCACCGGGGCCCTGGCCTTGCTGCGCGGCGACCCGCTGGCCGGCGTGGAATACCACGAGACCGTGCTCGACCCCCTCGCAGTGCCGCAGGCCGGGCTGCTCGCCCACTGGCGCGCGCTGGGCGAGGCGCCGGATCCCCACGCCGCGCTGCAATGGGCCGGCCGCCTGCGCCTGCTCACCGCCGTGCGCGAAGGGCCGCAGGGATCGCGCGGCCTCAATGCGCGCATCGAGGCGCAGCTCGGCGGCCACCCGATCGGCGCCGCGCCGGCGTACTTCCCGGGCCGCCTGCTGCTCATCACCGAAAACAGCTACCGCCACCGCCTGTTCAACGGCGATGTCGGCGTGGTGCTGCGCGATGCCGGCGGCGCGCTGGTCGCCTGGTTCGCCGATGGCGCGGGCGACGTCCGCGGCTTCCACCCCTCCGCGCTGCCGGCGCACGAAAGCGCGTTCGCGATGACCGTGCACAAGGCGCAGGGCTCTGAATTCGACGAGGTGTGGCTGCAGCTGCCGGCACGCGACGCGCGCGTGCTCAGCCGCGAGCTGGTCTATACCGGCCTGACCCGGGCGCGGCGTCGCTTGCACCTGGCCGGGAGCGAGGCCGTCCTGCGCGCCGCGCTGGCCCGGCACGCGCAACGCATCTCCGGGCTGGCCTGGCGGCTGGGCGGGCGCGAAGCGCTCCCGCCCCCCGCCCCCGTGTTGGCACCGGCGCAGGGCAGCCTGTTCTAAAGCGGCGTCAGCGGTACGGGCCGGGGCCGCGCCAGACGATCTCGCCCTGCTTGTAGACCTGGATCATGTTGATCACCTCGCGGCCATCGCCGATGGCCTGCAGCTCCGGCGAGGAGGGATCGAGCAGGCGGCACTTGCCCGAGCCGCGGCGGATCGCGATGTCCAGCTCGCAGACCATGCGGTAGGACGTGCCGGGCAGCGGGATCGCCAGCTCCTTCATGCCCTGGTCCTTCCAGGTGCGCAGCAGGGTCTCGCTGCGGGTGTCGTAATAGACCTGGTAGCCGCCCACTTCCATGCTCGGCTGGCCGCCGGCGTCGTTGCCCTGGCCGCGCGTGTAACCCGGGCCGGCGTCCATGCCCTGGTTGTCGAGCGCGGTGTCCTGCGGCGCCCATCCGGGGGGATGGCCGGTCCAGGTCTGGGTACGGCGGGGCGTGGGCGGGCTGGCCGCCGGTCGGCGCGTCAGCCGCGACCAGTCGTCGTCGGCTGCGCTGGGCTGCGGCGGCTGCGGCACCTCGCGCTGCGGCTCGGGCTCGGGCAGGTCTTCCGGCGGCACCGGGTCGGGCGAAGTCACCACCAGCGTGGTGCGCACCTGCGAGGTGGCCTTGCGCTTGCGCACCGGCGCGGCGGGCGGCGGCGGGCTCGGCGGCCCGGGGTGGGTCTCGCGCGGCTCGCCGAGGAAATCCACCTTCATGCGGCTGCCGCCGGAGGCGCCCTGCGGCGTGGAGATGACCGGCTTGGAGGAGTAGAGCAGCACCAGCAGCATCAACAGGTGCAGCAGCGCGCTGACGAGCGCGGCGATCCACGGCTGCAGGCGGTCGATCCTCGGTTCTTTCCGGGTATCGATGCGACGCGACGCCTGGCTCATGCCCACGTGGGTGCGTCGAGGGAGCGGGCCTTCATGGGGGCGGGGATCGCGTGCGGCGGTGGGGGAGCGGCATCGTAGCGCGGATGAAGCGTCGCGCGTTTGGCAGCCCATGCCGGAAACCGTGCAATCCGCTGGCCGCCCGGGGCCCATGCAGCGGGTGAGCGGGACGAACACAACCGGCCACCTATACTCGGGGGTAGATCCACGAAAGAAGGCTTGCCCTGAATGAGCGCTTCCCCCTCGTCACCGCTCGACACCGCCACCCCCGCACCCGGCGCGCTGCGCCGCTCCATCTCCAACACCCTCAAGGGTTCGGCCGGCAATCTCGTCGAGTGGTACGACGTCTACGTCTACTCGGTATTCGCCAGCTACTTCGAATCCCAGTTCTTCTCCAAGGAAGACAAGAACGCCACCCTCTACGTGTGGGCGATCTTCGCGGTGACCTTCCTGATGCGCCCGATCGGCGCCTGGTACTTCGGCCGCTTCGCCGACCGCTACGGCCGCCGCCTGGCGCTGACGGTCTCGGTGTCGCTGATGGCCGCGTGTTCGTTCGTGGTGGCGATCACCCCCAACGTGGCCTCCATCGGCGCGGCGGCGGCCATCATCCTGCTGCTCGCGCGGCTGGTGCAGGGCTTCGCCACGGGCGGCGAGTACGGCACCAGCGCCACCTACATGTCCGAGGCGGCGATCGCCGGGCGGCGCGGCTTCCTGTCCTCCTTCCACTACGTCACCCTGGTGGGCGGCCACGTCATCGCCCAGGCCGTATTGCTGATCATGCTGCACGTGGTCGACAAGCAGCACATCTCCGAATGGGGCTGGCGCGTGGCCTTCGCCCTGGGCGGCGTGGGCGCGCTGGTGGTGTTCTGGCTGCGCCGCACGATGGACGAGTCGCTGGGCTCGGAATCCATCGCCGCGGCCAAGGAAGGCAAGGCGCGCTCGTCCGGTTCGCTGCATGAGCTGTTCGTCAACCAGTGGCGCCCGCTGCTGCTGTGCTTCCTGATCACCGCCGGCGGCACCATCGCGTTCTACACCTACTCGGTGACCGGCCCGAAGATGATCCAGACCGCCTTCGCCGGCGACGACGTCATGGCCGGCACCTGGATCAACCTCGCCGCGCTGGTGGTGCTCATGCTGATGCAGCCGGTCGGCGGCTGGCTGTCGGACATCGTCGGCCGCAAGACCCTGCTGGTGTTCTTCGGCATCGGCGGCGTGCTCTACACCTGGTTCCTGGTGCTGTACCTGCCGAAGCAGAGCGACTGGCTCACCGCCTTCGCCATCCTCACCGTGGGCTTCGTGATCCTCACCGGCTACACCTCCATCAACGCGGTGGTGAAGGCCGAGCTGTTCCCGACCCACGTGCGCGCGCTGGGCGTGGGCCTGGGCTATGCGCTGGCGAACTCGGCCTTCGGCGGCACCGCGCCGCTGCTGTACCAGGCCGCGCTGCATTCGGACCGCGTGGACGACTTCGTGATCTACGCCACCGCCGTGATCGCCGTGTCCCTGTTCGTCTACATCTTCTTCCTGACCAACAAGGGCTCGAACTGGCTCGACCACGAGCACGAGATGCACCGCCGGCACGGCACCCGCCGCAACTGACACCCCACGGCCGCAGTCGGCCCGCCTCTTTATTAATGGAGGCGGGCCGCCCGCCGTCGCCCCCGGTAGGGGCCGCAGCCCCTCCTCGGGTACCATGCATCCCCCGTCACGGGCACTCAGTACCCATGTCCGCTTCCAAGAACACCCCCGATTCCGACGTCACCCAGGCCCAGGCCGAAGAGGCCGTGCGCACCCTGCTGCGCTGGGCGGGCGAAGACCCGGCCCGCGAAGGCCTGCTCGATACCCCGCGCCGCGTCGCCGAGGCCTATGGCGACTGGTTCAGCGGCTACCGCGACGACCCGCGCGAATACCTGGCCCGCACCTTTGAAGAGGTGGCCGGCTACGACGAACTGATCGTGCTGCGCGACATCGAGTACGAAAGCCACTGCGAGCACCACATGGCGCCGATCATCGGCAAGGTGCATGTCGGCTACCTGCCGGACGGCAAGGTGGTGGGCATCAGCAAGCTGGCCCGCGTGGTGGAAACCTACGCGCGCCGCTTCCAGGTGCAGGAAAAGATGACCGCGCAGATCGCCCAGTGCATCCAGGACGTCCTGGGCCCGCGCGGCGTCGGCGTGGTGGTGGAAGGCGCGCACGAATGCATGACCACGCGCGGCATCCACAAGCGCGGCGTGAGCATGGTGACTTCCAAGATGCTCGGCACCTTCCGCGAGGATGCGCGCACGCGCGCCGAGTTCCTGCGTTTCATCGAAGTCGGCGGCAAGCGCTGAGAGCGCTGGCCGCGCGCCGCCGTCCTGCATGAAGCATCGTGAACGGATCGCCGCCTACCGGCTGCTGCGCGAACGCCCGCTGTGGAAGCTGCTGGCGGCCGACCACGCGCCGGAACTGATCGGCTTGCTGCAGGGCCTGCTGCTCGACCACGAGCGGCGCCTGCCTTCGGCGGTGCTGCACGAACGCCTGCAGCGCCAGCTTGATGTCCTGCGCGCCGACGAACTCTCGCGCGAACTGCCGCGCACCGCCCAGGCTTATGTGGCGCACTGGCTCGCCCAGGGCTGGCTGGAACGCCGGCTGCCGGAGGGCGCGGAAGAAGAAGAGTACGAACTCTCCCGCGCGGCGACCCAGGCGATCCGCTTCATCGCCAGCCTCGGCGATGGCCATGCCGGCCGCGCCACCGAAAGCCGCCTGTCGCTGGTGATCCAGCAGCTGGTGCAGCTGGCCGGGCAGACCGAATCCGACCCCGATACCCGCCTGGCCGCGCTGCAGGCCGAACGCGCGCGCCTGGACGAGGAAATCGCCCGCGTGCAGGCCGGCCAGCTGGCCGCGCTGGACGGCAAGCGCGCGCTGGAGCGCACCCGCGACCTGATCCACCTGACCGACGAACTCGCCGAGGACTTCCACCGCGTCCGCGACGACTTCGAGCGCCTCAACCGCGAATTCCGCGAACGCATCATCGACGACGAAGGCGCGCGCGGCGACGTGCTCGAGCGCCTGTTCGAAGGCGTGGACGTCATCGCCGACAGCGAGGCCGGCCGCAGCTTCCAGGCGTTCTGGAACCTGCTCAACGACCACGAGCAGGCCGGCCGCCTGGACGAAGCACTGGAAGCGCTGCTGGCGCGTGGCTTCGCCCGCCGGCTCGGCCGCGACGAGCGCGCCTTCCTGCGCGGGCTCACCGGCACGCTGCTCGAACGCGGCGGCGAGGTGCACGCGGTGATGCAGCATTTCGCCCGCAGCCTGCGCGGCTTCGTGCAGAGCCGCGGTTACCTGGAACAGCGCCGCCTGCACCAGCTGCTGCGGCAAGCCCAGGGCGAGGCATTGCAGTTGCGCGAGCGCCTGCATGCCACCACGCAGACCGGATATACGCTGGCGTTGAGCGGCAGCCGCCTGCGCTCGCTGTCGCAGTGGCGGCTGCATGACCCGCGCAGCGTGCGCGTGGATGGCCGCGTGCAGGCCGCCGAGGTGGCGGCGATCTCGCTGGAGAGCGTGGGTGACCTGGTCGCGCAGTCGGAGATCGACGTGCGCGGGTTGCGCCGCGATCTGCACGAGCTGCTCGGTGAGCACCTGCGCCTGAGCATCGGCGAAGCGCTGCGGCACCGGCCCGCCGTGCAGGGCCTGGGCACCGTGATCGGCTACCTCTCGCTGGGCACGCGCCATGGCGTGCTGAGCGAGGACGAATGGGAAATCGTGGAGTGGCAGGGCGGGGACGGCAGCGCGCGGCGCGCGCGCATCCCGCTGGTGCGCTTCACCCGGGAGAAACGAGATGAACTGGTCTGAAGACCCCGACACCGAAGATCGCGAACGCCAGGCCCTGCTGATCGGCGAAGCCGCCAGCGCCGCCGGCCAGCCGCTGTTCGTCGGCGACACCGGCAGCCTGCCGTTCGCCGCGCGGCGCGCGCTGTGCCAGCTGCTGGCCGGCCCGAGCATCGACGCGCAGCGGCACGGCGCGCTGTGGCCCGCCCTGCTGCGCCACGAGGACGATATCCGACGCGTGCTGTGCGAGCTGTTCATGGAACTGGTGCTCGACCGCGAAGGCGGCGTGGCCTTCACCCGCCAGGCCGATACCGCCGAGCTGGAATCGCCCACGCTGCTGCGCGCCGCGCCGCTGACCTTCATCGAATCGGCGCTGCTGCTGCACCTGCGCCAGCGGCTGGCCGAGGCCGATACCCGCGGCGAGCGCGCCGTGGTGGAAGAAGCCCAGCTGGTGGAGGCGATGTCGGTATACGAGCGGCATGTGTCCACCGACCGCGCCGGCTATGCGCGCCGCGTGCTGACGGCCATCGCCAAGATGCGTGACCACCAGCTGCTGGCGCGCCTGCGCGGCAGCGAGGACCGCTACGAGGTCTCGCCGGTGCTCAAGCTGCTGTTCTCGGCTGAAGAAGTGCAGGCGCTCTCGCAGGCCTACCGCGAGCTGCGCGAAGGCAACGCCAGCCTGGCCCTGGCCGCGGCCGACGAGGAATGAGCCGATGAACCAGCTGACCCGTTCGCCCGCGCTGCAGCCCACCGGCCTGTTCAACGACGCCACGCTCGACCCGCGCGCGCGGCAGTTCCGCATGCGCCGCCTGCAGGTGCACAACTGGGGCACCTTCAGTGGCCTGACCGACGTGCCGATCGCCGAGCGCGGCTTCCTGTTCGTCGGCCGCTCGGGTTCGGGCAAGTCGACGCTGCTGGATGCGATGTCCGCGCTGCTGACGCCACCGAGCATCGTGGATTTCAACGCCGCCGCGCGCGAAGCCGAGCGCAGCGGGCGCGACCGCAACCTCGTCTCCTACGTGCGCGGCGCCTGGGCCGACCAGCAGGACAGCAGCTCCGGCGAGATCGCCACCCAGTACCTGCGCGCCGGCGCTACCTGGACCGCGCTGGTGCTGGAGTACCACAACGCCCTGGGCGAGGTGGTCAGCCTGGTGCGGCTGTTCTGGATTGCCGGCAGCGGCAATGCGGCGGCCGACGTGCGCCGGCATTACCTGGTGGCGAAGCGGCCGTTCGACATCGCCACCGAACTGGAAGGCTTCGACCTGGACCTGCGCCGCCTGCGCGCGCGGCTGGGCGAGGACGTGCAGCACTTCGACAGCTTCGCCGGCTATGCCGAGCATTTCCGCGAACTGCTCGGCATCGGCAACGAGATGGCGCTGCGCCTGCTGCACAAGACGCAGTCGGCGAAGAACCTGGGCGACCTCAATGCCTTCCTGCGCGGCTTCATGCTCGACGAGCCGCGTACCTTCGAGGCCGCCGACCGGCTGGTCGAGGATTTCGCCGAGCTCGATGGCGCGCACCAGGCGGTGGTCACCGCGCGGCGGCAGGTCGAAACGCTTTCCCCCGCGCGCGAGCACCATGCCGCGTTGATGGCCCTGCGCCGCAGCGTCGGCGAACTGCGCGAACTGCAGCTGGGCGTGGATGGGTATCGCGAACAGCGACGCGCCGAGCTGCTGCAGGCGCGGTTGATCGAACTCGATACGCAGGATCGCGGCCTTGCCGGCGAGGAAGGGCAGCGCCGCGAGTCGCTCGACAACCACGAAGAGAAGCTGGCCGGGCTCGAACGCGAGCAGCGGGCGCAGGGCGGCGAGCAGATCGAGGCACTGGAGCGTGAGCGTACCCGCATCGAGCGCGAGCGCGACGAGCGTTCGCGCCGGCGCAGCCAGATCGAGCAGGCGTGCCGTCAGCTTGGCACGGGGCTGGCGGGCAGCGCGGTGGGCTTTGCCGAACAGGTCGCGCATGCGCGCGAGCTGCTGGCCGGCAATCGCGAGCAGGCCGGGTCGGTGGACGAGGCCATCGCCGAACGCATGGCCGAGCGGCGTGAGGACGAACGCCGCTTTGCCGTCATCCGTGCCGAGATCGAGGCACTGAAGAAGGCGCCGTCGAGCATCCCGGCGCCGATGCAGGCGCTGCGCGCGCGGCTGTGCGAGGACACCGGGCTCAGCGAAGCGGCGCTGCCGTTCGTGGGCGAACTGCTGCAGGTGCGCGAAGACCAGATCGCCTGGCGCGGCGCCATCGAGCGCGTGCTGCATGGCTTCGCGCAGTCGCTGTTGGTGGACGAGCGGCACCATGCGCAGGTCGCCGACTGGGCCAACCGCACCCACCTGGGCACCCGGCTGGTCTACTTCCGCGTGCGCCGCAATGAGAACCTGCAGCCGCGCGAAGCGTCCGCGCGCAGCCTGCCCGGCAAGCTGCTGCTGCGCGAGCACGCGCACGCCGACTGGCTTCGCCATGAACTGGCGCGGCGCTTCGATTACGACTGCGTGGACAACGCCTCCGCGCTGCGCAACGCCGACAAGGCGATCACCCGCGAGGGCCAGGTCAAGCATCCGGGCGATCGCTACGAGAAGGACGACCGCCACGCGGTGGGCGATCGCAAGCGCTGGCTGCTCGGCTACGACAACCGCGACAAGCTCAAGGTCTTCGAGCGCGAGGGCCAGCAGCTGGCGCAGCGCATCGCTGCTTGCGATGCCGATGTCGCCGCCCTGCGCGCCCAGCGCGAGCAGGGGCAGGAACGCACCCTCGCCGCGCATACGCTGGTGGAGCGCGACTGGGACGAGATCGACGTCGCCCCGAAGCTGCAGCGCCTGACGGATATCGACGAGCAGCTGCGCCAGCTGCGCGAAGGCGATACCGGCCTGCGCGAACTGGGCCAGGCGCTGGAACACGCGCGCGGCCTGCGCGACCAGGCGCGCCGCACCTACGAGGACGTGCGCCTGGAGCGCGCGCAGCTGGCGCGCGAGCGCGGCCGGCTGGAACACCTGCAGCAGGCCAGCCAGGGCCGGGTCGGCGGTTCGCTGACGCCCACCCAGCTGGAAGGCCTGCAGCAACGCCTGGCGGAACTGCCCACGCTGGGCCTGGACAACCTCGAAGCGCACTTCCGCGTGGTCGAGCGGGGCCTGGCCGAACAGCTGGCCGAAAGCCAGGGCCGCGACAGCCGCCTGAGCCAGTTGCTGGTCGATTGTTTCCGCAAGTACTGCCAGCAGTGGCCGGAAGACAGCGGCGACTTCACCGTGAGCGTGGCCAGCGCGGACGATTTCCTCGCCCGCCTGGACCGGCTGGAAAGCGACGGCCTGCCGCGCCACGAGAACCGCTTCTTCGAGTTGCTGCAGACCCAGAGCAAGAACAACCTGCTGGCGCTGCAGCGGCATGCTGCCGAAGCGCACAAGGGTATCCGCCAGCGCATGGACGAGGTCAACGCCAGCCTGGAGCAGGTGCCGTTCAACCGCGGCACCGTGCTGACCATCGAGGTGAGCGACCGCCGGCTGCCGGAAGTGCAGGAGTTCCAGCAGCAGCTGCGCTCGGTGCTGGCGCAGCAGCAGACCGAGGACCGCGCGCTGGCCGAGGCGCAGTTCGACACCCTGCGCGGTTTGGTCGCCCGGCTGGGCGCCGACGACAACGAGCAGCGGCGCTGGCGCGAGCAGGTGCTGGACGTGCGCCTGCACGTGGAGTTCGTCGGCGTGGAGCTGGATGCGCTCACCCGCGCGCAGATCGAGATCTACCGCAGCGGCGCCGGCAAGTCCGGCGGGCAGCGCCAGAAGCTGGCGACCACCTGTCTGGCGGCGGCGCTGCGCTACCAGCTGGGCGGCGAGGATGGCGAGCTGCCGCGCTATTGCGCGGTCGTGCTCGACGAGGCGTTCGACAAGGCCGACAACGAATTCACCGCCCTGGCGATGAACATCTTCGAGAACTTCGGTTTCCAGATGATCGTGGCGACGCCGCTGAAGTCGGTGATGACGCTGGAGCCGTTCATCGGCGGCGCGTGTTTCGTGGAGATCAGCGGGCGGCACACTTCCGGCGTGCTGCTGGTGGAGTACGACGACGAGGCGAACCGGTTGAAGTTGCCCGAGCGGGCGCGCGGCGGGGCGGTTGAAGTGCCGCCGCAGCCAGAGCCGGTCGTGGAGACCGCCCTGGCGGCGGCCGTCGAAGTGGCCAAGCCGCCGGCGAAAGCGAAGCCGAAGGCGAAGCAGCCTGCGGCCACCAAGCCCGCAAGGAAGGTGGCCGCGCCGAAGAAGGCACTCGCTTCGGCCAAGCCTGCCAGGGCGAAGGCCGCCGCCAAGCCGGCCGCATCGAAGAAGCCGGCCAAGCCGAAGAAATGATCCATCGACGGGGCGCAGGCAGGCGCCCCGGACTCAGCCGCGCAGGGTGTCCCAGCCCATGCGCGCGATCAGCACGATCACCAGCACCAGGAACAGCTGCCGGATCAGCGGCGTGCCGCCGCGCAGCGCCAGCCGCGTGCCGGTGAACGCGCCGGCCACGTTCGCCGCCGCCATCGGGATCGCCGCGGCCAGCAGGATCTTGCCGCTGGGCAGGAAGAAGGCGAGCGCGGCGACATTGGTCGCCAGGTTCACCACTTTCGACGCCGCCGAGGCGCGCAGGAAGTCCAGGCCGAAGAAGCGGATGAACAGGAAGATCAGGAAGCTGCCCGTGCCCGGGCCGAAGAAGCCGTCGTAGAAACCGATCGCCGCGCCCATGCCCAGTGCCATCGCCAGTTCCCTGCGGCCGATCTCGCGTGGCCGGTGCAGCGCGCCGAAATCCTTCTTCACCAGCGTGTAGGCCAGCATCGCCACCAGCAGGACGAGGATCAGCGGACGCACTGCCTCGCGCGGCAGCAGGCTCACCGCGGTGGCGCCGAGGAAGGAGAACGCGAAGGCGGTGGTCGCGGCATACAGCACCGGGCGCCATGGGAAACGCACGTTGCGTGCGTAGCGCCAGGTCGCCATGCCGGTGCCGAACATCGAACTGAACTTGTTGGTGCCCAGCAGCACCGCCGGCACTTCGCGCGGCAGCGTGGCGAACAGCCCGGGCAGCTGGATCAACCCGCCACCGCCCACCGCCGCATCGACCAGGCCGGCGGCGAAGGCGATGCACAGCAGCCACGGCAGTTCGGTAGGCAGGAAGTCGAGCACGGGCGTGGCAGGCGGGCGAGGGCGCGCCAGCATACGCGCTGCCTGCCGGCCTGCCCATGCGCCGGAAGGCGGGTGCGCCGGGCGGGCGCAGGCCGCACAATCGGGGCATGAATGTTTCGCGCCGTCCACCCGCCGATCCGTGTCCCTGCGGACGCCCCCTGTCGTACGCCACCTGCTGCGGCCGTTACCACGCCGGCGCGCCGGCGCCGGATGCCGAGTCGCTGATGCGTTCGCGCTACAGCGCCTATGTCCGCCATGACGCCGACTACCTGCTGCGCACCTGGCACGCCACCACGCGCCCGCCGGCGCTGTCGCTGGACGAACCGGCGGGCGCGCGCACCATCTGGCTGGGGCTGGACGTGTTGCGCGCCGCCGACACCGGCCCGGACCGCGCCGAGGTCGAATTCCGCGCCCGGTACCGGGTGGGCGGCGGGAGCGCCGTGCGGATGCAGGAGCACAGCCGCTTCGTCCGCGAGGACGGCCAGTGGTTCTACCTGGACGCGGTGTGAGCCGGCCCCCCGTGAAGGCGGTCTGCACGCCGCGTTCGCGCGCGCTGGCTATGCTGGCTTCCGGGATAGGCAGGGCCGTGGTTCGGCAAAGGGACGGCGATGGGCAACCTCAGTCTCTGGTTATGGATGTTGATCGGGGTCGTGGTATTCGGTGTCCTCGTGCCAGGTGCCCTGGCCGCCTGGATGATCCGCTGGCCTCCCCGCCGTTCGAGCGCGCGACCGATGGTCGTCGGGTCGGAGCGGCCTGATGAGCTGGCGCGTGGTCCCGGGGTGTTCCGCGATCTGGCTTGAGCGGTGGCGCGCGGTGCGCGTTGGGCTGCTTGCATGCGGCCTGCTGGGCTGCGCGCCCGCTTTTGCCGCTGACGATGCGGCCTGGACGCGTTGCCTGACGAGCCTGCGTGAGAGCGCGCAGGCAAAGGGTATCGACGCCGCGACGTTCGACCAGCATCTGGCACAGGTCCAGCCGGACGCCAGCGTGCTGGCCCTGCTCGACGCGCAACCGGAATTCACCACGCCGCTGTGGGATTACCTGGCCGCCTTGGTCGACGAGGAGCGCGTGGCCGACGGCAAGGCGTTCCTGGCGCGGTACCGCGGCCTGCTCGATGGCATTGCCGCGCAGTACGGCGTGGATGCCGAGACCGTCGTGGCGGTGTGGGGCGTGGAGAGCGATTACGGCCGGGTCACCGGCAAGCGCCCTTTGCTGGTGTCGCTGGCGACGCTGTCGTGCGAAGGCCGCCGCCAACCGTTCTTCCGCGGCGAACTGTTCGCGCTGCTGCAACTGCTGCAGGACGGCGACCTGGCCGCTGCGCCCACCGGCTCGTGGGCCGGCGCGTTCGGGCAGACCCAGTTCATGCCCACGACCTATCGGCGCATCGCGGTGGATGGCGATGGCGATGGGCGCCGCGATCTGGTCGCCAGCGTGCCCGATGCGTTGGCGTCCACGGCGAACTACCTGGCGCGCGCGGGATGGGAAAGCGGGCAGCCTTGGGGCGAGGAGGTCATCTTGCCGGAAGGCTTCGATGCCACGCGTACCGGCCGCAAGCAGCGCCGGCCCTGGCGGGAATGGCGCGCGTTGGGCGTGCGCGAGGTGGAAGGCCGGCCTTCGCATTTGTCCCGCATCACCGACGACACCCCGGCGGCCGTGCTGTTGCCCACCGGCGCGCAGGGCCCGGCGTTCCTCGTCTTCGCCAACTACGATGCGATCTACGCCTACAACGCCGCGGAGAGCTATGCGCTGGCCATCGCGCTGCTCTCCGATCGCCTGCGCGGCGAGCCGGGGCTGGCCACCGCCTGGCCGACGCCGGACCCCGGGCTGGATCGCGCCCATCGCCGTGAACTGCAACGCCTGTTGATCGCGCGCGGGCATGAACTCGGCGGCGCCGACGGCATGCTCGGCACCGCCACGCGGCGCGCCATCCAGACCGAGCAGCAGCGGCTTGGCCTGCAGCCCGCCGACGGCAGGGCGGGGCAGTCCATCCTGGTCGCACTGAAAGCCGAAGCACCGGCCCCTGTCGCGCTGAAGGGGACGGCCTTCACACTGCCGGCCGCCTATCCTCGTTTCGTCCAATCCCCCATCGTGAGCAAGCACCGCGCCATGAAAGACGTCCCCGGCCTGAGCACAGGCGATTTCCACGGCTTCCCCTCGCTGCTGGTCAGCACGCCGCATTCCACGGCCGCCATCAGCCTGTTCGGCGGGCAGCTGCTGTCCTTCGTGCCGGCCGGGCAGGAGGACGTGATGTGGCTGTCGCCGCTGGCCAAGCCGACGCCCACGCCCATCCGCGGTGGCACGCCGGTGTGCTGGCCGTACTTCGGCCGGCAGGACCAGACCGGCGACGTGCCCGCGCACGGCTTCGTGCGCACCGTGCCGTGGCAGTTGGTCGATGCGAGTCGCGAAGCCGACGGCACCGTGGTGCTGCACATGGCGCCGCCCGTGATGGAGGATCTGTCGTTGCGCCTGCGCATGACCGTGCGCATCGGCCGCACGCTGGAGCAGTCGCTGGAAACCGAGAACGTGGGCCGCGAGACCGTGCGCTTCACCCAGGCGCTGCACAACTACTTCCACGTCGGTGATGCGCTGCAGGTCAGCACGGAGGGCGTCGATGGCCTGGATTACCTCGACAAGTTCGAGAACTATGCGGTCGCCCACCGCCAGCAGGGCGATTGGAGCCTGCGTGATCCGCGCGACCCCGGCCGCAGCGATCGCATCTACCTGGAAGCTGGCGGCCGCTACGGGTTGGTGGACCCGGTGCTGCGTCGCCGCATCGAGCTGCGAACCGAAGGCAGCAAGACCCTCGTGGCCTGGAACCCGGGCGAAGCGGGCGCGGCGAAGATGGACGACGTGCGCGAAGGGTGGCGGCAATACGTGTGCCTGGAAGCGGCCAACGCGGGGCCAGACGTGATCGAGCTGGCGCCGGGCGCGCGCCACGTCCTGCGCCAGACCATCGACAGCACGCCGCTGTAACCGCGCGGCGCGCCGCCCGCCGGCGGCGCGCTTCATTACACTGCGGACTTCCGTGTTGGGGTCCGCACCATGCCTGCCTCGTTTCCGGTTCCAGGGCCGCGCCGCGCGGCGATGATCTTCATCTTCATCACCGTGCTGATCGACGTGCTGTCGTTCGGCGTGGTGATTCCGGTCCTGCCGGACCTGGTGCGGCAGTTCACCGGCGGCGACTACGCTGATGCGGCGCACTGGATCGGCTGGTTCGGCTTCCTCTTCGCCGCGATCCAGTTCTTCTGTTCGCCGATCCAGGGCGCGCTGTCGGACCGTTACGGCAGGCGCGCGGTGATCCTGCTGTCGTGCTTTGGCCTGGGCATGGATTTCCTGCTGATGGCCGTCGCGCACACATTGCCGCTGCTGCTATTGGCGCGTGTGTTCTCCGGGGTGTTCTCGGCGAGCTTTTCCACCGCCAACGCCTACATCGCCGACGTCACCTCGCCGGAGAAGCGGGCCCAGGCTTATGGGATGCTCGGGGCCGCGTTCGGTATCGGGTTTGTCGCCGGGCCGTTGATCGGCGGATGGCTGGGGGGTTTCGGACTGCGCTGGCCGTTCTGGTTCGCGGCCGCCTTGTCGCTGACCAATTTCCTCTATGGCTGGTTCGTGCTCCCCGAATCGCTGCCGCCGGAGAAGCGCATCCCGCGTTTCGACTGGAGCCATGCCAACCCGTTCGGCGCGCTGAAGCTGCTGCGCAGCTATCCCTCGGTGTTTGGCCTGGCGGCGGTGATCTTCCTGGCCAACCTCGCGCACTACGTGTATCCGAGCATATTCGTGCTGTTTGCTGGCTACCTCTACGGCTGGGGGCCGCGCGAAGTGAGTTGGGTACTCGCGTTGGTGGGGGTGTGCAGCATCGTGGTCAACGCGCTGCTGGTGGGGCGCATCGTGGCGCGTTTGGGAGAACGGCGCGCGTTGCTGTTTGGCCTGGGGTGTGGGGTCGTGGGCTTCGCGATCTATGGCATGGCCGGGAGTGGCCGCGCGTTCCTCATCGGCGTGCCCATCAGTTCGCTCTGGGCAGTCGCGGGACCGGCCGCGCAAGCGCTCATCACCCGACGCGTGGGCGCGGAAGTGCAAGGGCGCATACAGGGCGCGTTGATGAGCCTCATCAGCCTGGCCGGCGTGGCGGGGCCGCTGTTGTTCGCCAACGTATTCGCCTGGGGTATCGACCGCCATGCGGCAATCCATGTGCCGGGCGCGCCCTGGTTGCTGGCGGGTCTGCTGCTCGCATGTGGTTGGTGGGTGGCCTGGTGGCGCGCAGCCGCGCCGGAGCGCGCAGCGACCTGATGCAGCGCATGCGCGCATGCATGTGCGCGCGTATCGCATGTGGTCAATGACACACACAAGAGTTGACGCATTGCGCTGTATCGCTACACTGCGCCACCTCGTCAACGACAACGCTTCGGCGGAAACGCAGACGACGCCAACTTCGCTTTCACAGGGTGTTGACGGAATGAAAAAGCCGGCTAAGATGTGCGGCTCGCTTCGACGAAACGACCTTCGGGTCACGGAGACGAAGCGGTCAACTTCCTCGGAAACGAGGTGTTGACGAAACGAAAAAGTCC
>NZ_LLXU01000129.1 GCF_001431645.1 Stenotrophomonas panacihumi
GGGCGGGGCCCTTTCGGGACACGCCGTGAACCCATCCATGGGGGCTCGTCGGCGACATCCATGTCGCCAACGGTCCCGAAAGGGCCCCGCCCTCGCAGACCCTCCAGATCAACTCGACCGGACGACACAAGCCAAAGCCGCGCACTCACAGCGCGCCGCCCGCCCAGATAGCAGTGAAGTGATCGGAGAAGAGCCCCCCTTTTGTTAAGGGGGGCGCGGCGAAGCCGCGGGGGATAGGCAAGGCAGGAGCTGGGGCCCGAAGTTTGCGCAGCAAACTTTGGGGGCTAAGCCCGCAAAGCGGGATTAGCCGCGTCCATGGATGGACCGCGTGCGGCGAGTCGAACAGGACGTTCGCCCGAAGCCGTGACGCCCATACCCGCCAGGGCGGTGCCCGCAACGTAAGGCAGCACTACGACCGTCCGCCCCAGCCAATAAACCCCCGACTGGCCCAAATCTCCCAGATGGGGCACTCTCCCAAACCCACGCTGTCGTCGGAGCCCGTTGATGCCGTCCCGCCTCGCCCGCCTGTTCGCACTATTCCTGGCCACCACCGTCTCCCTGGCGATGGCGCCCCACAGCGAGGCGGCGACGCAGAAGAAGAAGGCTTCCACCAGCCAGTCGCAGAAGGCCAAGGCCAAGGCACCCGCCAAGTCCACCAGCAAGTCCAAGGGCAAGAAGGCCGCCGCCAAGCCGCGCGCCGCCGCCCCCGCCAAGGCACTCACCAAATCCCAGCAGCTCGATCGCCTCTACGCCGATTACTGGCAGGCCTCGCTCAAGCTCAATCCGCTGCAGGCCACCTTCCAGGGCGATCACCGCTACGACGACCAGCTGCCCAACTACCTCTCGCCGGCCTTCCGCCAACAGAGCCACGATTTCACCACCCAGTGGCTGGCCAAGATCGAAGCCATCGGCGCCGACGGCCTCACCGGGCAGGACCTGCTCAGCTACGAGATCTTCGTGCGCGATGCACGCAGCGCGCTCGCCGCCGAACAGTTCCCCACCTGGATGCAGCCGGTCAACCAGTTCTACAACATCTCCAGCATCGCCGCGATGCTCGGCTCGGGCACCGGCGCGCAGCCGTTCGAGACCGTGCAGGATTACGACAACTGGGCCCGTCGCGCCGACCAGCTGCCTGCACTGTTCGACCAGGCCATCGCCAACATGCGCGAAGGCATGAAGGCCGGCGTCGTGCAGCCGCGCGCGCTCATGGAGAAGGTGCTGCCGCAGCTCGATGCGATCATCCGGCCCACCGCCGAGGAAACGCTGTTCTGGGCGCCGGTGCGCAACTTCCCCGCCAGCTTCAGCGACGCCGACAAGCAGCGCATCACCGCCGATTACAAACGCATGATCGATTTCAAGATCATGCCCGCCTACCGCGAGCTGCGGGGCTTCATCGCCACCGAGTACATGCCCGCCACGCGCACCACCGATGGCATGGCCGCCCTGCCGAACGGCGCGGCGTGGTACGCCAACAACGTGCGCCAGAGCACGACCTCCGACCTGACGCCCGCGCAGATCCACCAGATCGGCCTGGATGAAGTGGCGCGCATCCACGAGCAGATCCAGGCGGTGATGAAGCAGGTGAAGTTCCGCGGGTCGATGCAGAAGTTCTTCAAGTACATGCAGACCGACAAGCGCTTCACCTTCCAGAGCGAGGACGCGCTGCTGGCCTACTACCGCGGCCTGGAGGCCAAGGTGGACGCGCGCGTGCCGCAGCTGTTCTCGCTGACGCCGAAGGCGAAGTTCGAAATCCGCCCGGTGGAGCCGTACCGCGCGCAGTCGGCGGCCGGCGGTTCGTACATGCGTCCCGGCGGCACGCGCCCGGGCATCTTCTACGTGAACACCTACGACCTGCCCTCGCGCAAGACGTGGGACGCCGAAGACCTCTACCTGCACGAAGCCATCCCCGGCCACCATTACCAGCTCGGCCTGCAACAGGAACTGGGCGAGCTGCCGGACTTCCGCCGCTTCGGCGGCGAGACCGCCTTCATCGAGGGCTGGGGCCTGTACGCCGAATCGCTCGGCAAGGACCTGGGCCTGTACGAAGATCCGTACAACTACTTCGGCTACCTGCAGAACGAGCTGTGGCGCGCGATCCGCCTGGTGGTGGATACCGGGCTGCACGCCAAGGGCTGGAGCCGCCAGCAGGTGATCGATTACATGCTGGAGAACTCCGCTTCCAGCCAGACCGATGCCGTCGCCGAAGCCGAGCGCTACATGGCCATTCCCGGCCAGGCGCTGGCCTACAAGGTCGGCGAACTGAAGATCATGCAGCTGCGCCAGCAGGCGCAGGCCGCGCTCGGCCCGCGCTTCGACATCCGCGCCTTCCACGCCGAAGTACTCAAGGACGGTTCGGTGCCGCTGGATATCCTGCAGGAAAAGATCGAGCGCTGGATCCGCACGCAGCAGAATCCCGCGGCAGCCACCGCGCCCGCCACACCCGCCAAACCCTGAGATCGCCCATGCGCCTCGCCTGCCTGTTGCTGTGCCTGTGGGGCTGGAGCATCGGCATGGCGGGCGCCGCGCCGGTCATCACGCCACCGGATGCGGGCATCGACGCACTGATGCGCGACTACGACGGCATGCAGCCCGGCGCCGCCGTATTGGTGCTGCGCGATGGCGAGCCGGTGTTCCGCCGCGGCTACGGGCTGGCGGTGGTCGAGGACGCCACGAGCGTCACGCCGCAGACCAACTTCCGGCTGGCATCGATCAGCAAGCAGTTCACCGCCGCGGCGATCCTGCTGCTCGCGCAGGACGGCAAGCTTTCGCTGGACGACAAGGTCAAACGCTGGCTGCCTTCGCTGCCGGCCGCCGCCGATGCCATCACGATCCGCCACCTGCTTTCGCACACCGGTGGGCTGGTCGACTACGAAGACCTGATGCCCGCCACGCAGAAGGCCCAGCTGCACGACATCGACGTACTGCACCTGCTGGAGAGCTCCGACCGCACCTATTTCCCGCCCGGCACGCGCTACCGCTACAGCAATGGCGGCTACGCGCTGCTCGCGCTGGTCGTCGGCCAGGCATCCGGGCAGGATTTCGCCAGCTTCCTGCGCCAGCGCATCTTCCTGCCGCTGGGCATGCACGACACCTTCGCCCACCAGGACGGCGTGGACGAAGTGCCGAATCGCGCGTACGGCTACAGCCGCGTCGGCGGCCATTGGCAGCGCACCGACCAGAGCCCGACCAGCGCGGTGCTCGGCGACGGCGGCATCTATTCCTCGCTCGAGGACCTCGCCCGCTGGGACGCGGCGCTGTACGACGAACGCCTGCTCAAGGCCGATTGGCTGAAGCAGGCGTTCACGCCGGCCACCACCACGCCCGAGCCCGACGTGCCGTTCTACGGCTTCGGTTGGCGCCTCAATGGCGAAACGGCATGGCACAGCGGCGAGAGCATCGGCTTTCGCAATGTCATCGTGCGTTATCCGCAACGCCACTTCACGGTCATCGTGCTCACCAACCGCGACGGGCCCGAGCCGTATCCGCTGGCGCTGAAGATCGCCCACCGCTTCCTCTACGGCACGCCCTGATTCGGGCAGTTCAGCGCCTGCATGCGATCATCGCGCGCTCCCCCACCAATGGACGCCGACATGCTCCTGGGCATCCACCACGTCGCGATCATCGCCTCCGATTACCCGCGCTCGCGCCACTTCTACACCGAGATCCTCGGCCTGCGCGTCATCCACGAGGTCTATCGCGACACCCGCCACTCCTGGAAGCTCGACCTCGCCCTGCCCGACGGCAGCCAGGTCGAACTGTTCTCCTTCCCCGCGCCGCCACCGCGCCCGAGTCGCCCCGAAGCGCAGGGCCTGCGCCACCTCGCCTTCCGTGTCGACGACCTCGATGCCGCCGTCGCCCGCCTGACCGCCGCCGGCGTGGCCTGCGAGTCGATCCGCGTGGACGAGTACACCGGCAAGCGCTTCACCTTCTTCGCCGACCCGGACGACCTGCCGCTGGAGTTGTACGCGGCCTGACGCATGCGAAAAATCCAACGAGTTGTACGGTTGTTCTCGTTGGCGCGGCATTTCGCGCAATACATGCAGAACTTCGCTTGAACGAAATCCTCACGAACGGCGTCATGCGGGCACGCCGCCGCATGCGCCCCCGCGCTCCTGCGGCGAGCGGTCACCCCCGTTCGAGAGGAAGCACGCAATGCATGGAGAGAACCCGCGCGCCCGGCGCGCCCGACTGACCCTGGCGATCACCGCGCTGTTGGCCATCGCCGCCGCGCAGGCGCAGGACACGCCCCCCACCGCGCCCGCCGAGGCCACCACCCTGGAGGCGGTGAGCGTCACCGGCACCCGCCTGAAGAGCCAGACCATGACCGCGGCCAGCCCGGTGATGGAGATCGACGCCGAACGCTTCAAGCAGAGCGGTGCCACGCGCGTGGAAGACCTGGTCAACCAGTTCCCGCAGATGAGCGCCACCTTCGACGGCTTCCAGAACAACGGCGCGACCGGCTACGGCACGGTCAGCCTGCGCGACCTGGGCGCCTCGCGCACGCTCACCCTGCTCAACGGCCGCCGCCTGCCGATCGGCACCGACGAAACCACCGACCTGAGCATCATCCCCTCCTATCTGCTCAAGCGCGTGGACGTGCTCACCGGCGGCGCCTCGGCGGTGTATGGCTCCGATGCGGTCGCCGGCGTGGTCAACTTCATGCTCGACGACGAGTTCGAAGGCGTGGCCGCCAACATCGGCTATTCGGCCTACCAGCACGACAACGACAACGACTACATGCGCATACTCGCCGGGAAGTCCGGCTATGCGTATCCGGAGGGCAACTCCGGGTTCGGCGGCATCGCGCGCAACCTCGACCTGGCGTTCGGCGGCAAGTTCGGCGAAAGCGGCCACGCGCTGGGCTGGCTGGGCTGGCGCAAGAACGATGCGCTGGTGCAGGGCGACCGCGACTACTCGGCCTGCGCGCTCAACAGCAGCGGCACCGGCTGCGGTGGCTCGGGCACTTCCGATCCGCCGAACTTCCTCGTCACCGACGCCAGCGGCCGCGCACGCTATGCGCACCTCGCACCGGACGGCCGCTGGGCGCCGGGCCAGGCGGGCCTGTACAACTACGCGCCCGGCAGCTTCTACCAGCGCCCGGACGAACGCTTCACCGGCGGCTTCTCGCTCAAGTACGAGATCAACCCGCAGTTCCGTCCGTACATGGAAGGCCAGTTCGTCAATCACCAATCCACGTCGCAACTCGCCCCGAGCGGCACCTTCTTCGGCGACAACCTGGAGATGGCGTGCAACGACCCGCTCATCGGCAGCCTGTGCGGCGACCTCGGCGTCGCCAGCCAGGACGTGACGGTCAGCGTGGGCAAGCGCAACGTCGAAGGCGGGCAGCGCGTGACCGACACCGACACCAACAGCTTCCGCCTGGTGGTCGGCAGCAACGGCGACCTCAACGAGCGCTGGTCCTACGACGCCTACTTCCTGTATGCGCGCAACGACACCAGCGAGACCGGTCACAACGACTTCCTCAAGGACCGCGTGATGGATGCGCTGCGCGGATGTCCCGCCGGCGCGTTCAAGGGCTGCGTGCCGTACAACGTGTGGGTGCCGGGCGGCGTGACGCCGGCCGCGGCGGCGGCGCTGGCGGGCACCAGCCTGAAGGAATGGAACACCACGCTGAAGGTGCTCTCGGCCTATGTCAGCGGCGATACCGGCTGGGCCCTGCCGTGGGCCGCGGACGATGCGTTCAAGCTGGTGGCCGGCATGGAATGGCGCGACCAGCGCTACGGCGCCACCGCCGACAACGACACCCGCACCGGCAACTTCTCCGGCGCCGGCGGCCCGCGCCCGGACGTGCGTGGTGCGTACAACGTCACCGAGGCCTTCCTCGAAGGCGGCTTGCCGATCGTCGCCGGGGCCGGCGCGCTCGACCGCCTCAATGCCGATTTCGGCGTGCGCTATTCGGACTATTCCACCTCCGGTGGCGTGGGCACCTACAAGGTCGGCCTGACCGCGGACCTGTTCGAGGACCGCCTGCACCTGCGCGGCGGCTGGAACCGCGCGATCCGCGGCCCCAGCGTCTCGGCGCTGTACCGCCCGCAGACCCTCGCGTTGTGGAACGGCAGCGACCCGTGCGCCGGCAGCAAGCCGGAGTTCACCGCCGCGCAGTGCGCACGCACTGGCATGACCGCCGCGCAATACGGCCACGTGCTGGCAAGCCCGGCCGGCCAGTACAACATGCTCTATGGCGGCAGCCGCGAACTGGCGCCGGAAACCGCCGACACCTGGACGTTCGGCGCGGCATTCACCCCGATCCGCAACCTCGACCTGAGCGTGGACTACTACGACATCGAGGTGCGCAACGCGATCACCACCATCGGCGCCAGCACGATCCTGCGCAGCTGCGGCCAGAACGGCATCGCCGCGTTGTGCGATCGCGTGCACCGCAACCCGACCACGGGCGACTTGTGGGTGGGCGATGAACGCCCCGCCGCCGGTTACGTCACCAACGTGTTCGACAACTTCGGCAACTTCTACTACCGCGGCATCGACCTCAGCGCCCGCTACCGCTGGAGCATCGGTCCCGGCAGCCTGGTGGCCGACCTGGTCGGCAGCTATGCGCTGGAGCAGAAGAACGAGCCGATCCCGGGCGTGTCCAGCGCCACGTATGATTGCGCCGGCGTCATCAACGAATCGTGCAACAACCCGGAATGGCGCCACATCGCCAACGCCCGCTACAGCTGGGACGATTACTCGGTGGGCGTGCGCTGGCGTTACGTCGGCAAGGTCGACTACACCAACACCGACGGCACCGCCGGCACCACCGACAAGCTGGTGGCGCAGGCCGGCGGCATCGACGCGGCCAACTACTTCGACCTCAGCGGCTCGATGCGTTTCGCCACTGCCTGGGAGTGGACGGTGGGCGTGAACAACCTGTTCGACCGCGCCCCGCCGCTGGTCGGCACCACCCTGTCCGGAAGCGGCAACGGCAACTCGCCCGGCGGCTATGACCCGGCCGGCCGGTATCTGTTCACCAGCCTGTCGTACCGCTACTGACCGGCACCGCCGGGGGCGCTGGCCCCGTCCCCGGCGGTTTCCGTACCCGCGCGAATGGGTATAAAGTCGGCGCATCGCCCGGCGCGTTGCCGGGCGCCTCGAATGCCCTGGGAGGGGACACATGCGCAAACTCCGTCACGCCCTGCTGCTCGCGCTGCCGCTGCTGGGCCTGAGCCTGGCCGCCAGCGCGGCCGATTCGGCCGCCGGCCGCTGGAAGACCATCGACGACAAGACCGGCAAGGTGAAGTCCATCGTCGAGATCACCCCGGCTGCCAATGGCACGCTGTCGGGCAAGGTCGTCGAGATCCTGCAGTCCGACCGCGGCCCGAACCCGGTCTGCGACAAGTGCGACGGCGAGCGCAAGAACAAGCCGGTCAAGGGCATGACCATCCTGTGGAGCCTCAAGGCCGACGACGCCAGCCACTGGTCCGGCGGCACCATCCTCGACCCGGCCAACGGCAAGACCTACAAGTCCAAGCTGGAACTGCAGCCGGGCGGCCAGAAGCTGGATGTCTCCGGCTGCATCATGTTCATCTGCCGGGCGCAGACCTGGGTGCGCGAATAAGCGTTTCCCGCACCTGCGTCCCCCACGACCCGGCTCCGGCCGGGTCGTTCGTTTCCGCCATGCGATAATCCCCGGTCCCCCGCGTCCCGCCAGGCTGTCATCCCGCCATGTCCCGCACCGCCCTCGTCACCACCGCCCTGCCCTACGCCAACGGTCCGCTGCACCTGGGCCACCTGGTCGGCTACATCCAGGCCGACATCTGGGTACGCGCGCGCCGCCTGCGCGGCGACAAGACCTGGTTCGTGTGCGCCGACGACACCCATGGCACGCCGATCATGCTCGCCGCCGAGAAGGCCGGGGTGACGCCGGAAGCGTTCATCGCCGGTGTGCAGGCCAGCCACGAGCGCGACTTCGCCGCGTTCGGCGTGGCCTTCGACCACTACGATTCGACCAACTCGCCGGCCAACCGCGAATTGACCGAGGCGTTCTACCAGCGCCTGGAGGCCAACGGCCATATCACCCGCCGTTCGGTGGCGCAGTTCTACGACCCGGCCAAGGGCATGTTCCTGCCGGACCGCTACATCAAGGGCATCTGCCCGAACTGCGGCACGCCGGACCAGTACGGCGACAACTGCGAGGTCTGCGGCGCCACCTACGCGCCGACCGACCTGAAGGAACCCAAGTCGGTGATCTCCGGAGCGACGCCGGAAATCCGCGATTCGGAGCATTTCTTCTTCGAGGTGGGCCGCTTCGAATCCTTCCTGCGCGAATGGCTGGCCGGCGATGTCGCCCTGCCCGGCGTGAAGGCCAAGCTGATGGAATGGCTGGACGCCGAGGGTGGACTGCGCGCGTGGGACATCTCGCGCGATGCGCCGTACTTCGGCTTCCAGATTCCCGGCCACCCGGGCAAGTATTTCTACGTGTGGCTGGACGCGCCGATCGGCTACCTGAGCAGCTTCAAGAACCTGTGCGCCGAGATCGGCGAGGACTTCGAACGCCATCTCGCCGCCGGCTCCGATACCGAGCTGCACCATTTCATCGGCAAGGACATCGTCAATTTCCATGGCCTGTTCTGGCCGGCGGTGCTGCACGGCACCGGCCAGCGCGCGCCCACGCGCCTGCACGTCAACGGCTACCTCACCGTGGATGGCGCGAAGATGTCCAAGTCGCGCGGCACCTTCGTGATGGCGCGCACCTACCTGGACGTCGGCCTGGAGCCGGAAGCGCTGCGCTATTACTTCGCCGCCAAGTCTTCCGGCGGCGTGGATGACCTCGACCTCAACCTTGGCGACTTCATCGCGCGCGTGAACTCCGACCTCGTCGGCAAGTTCGTCAACCTCGCCAGCCGCTGCGCCGGCTTCATCAGCAAGCGCTTCGACGGCAAGCTCGCCGACGTGCTGCCGGATCCCGCCCAGTACGCGCGCTTCGTCGCCGCACTGGCGCCGATCCGCGAAGCGTACGAGCGCAACGACCCGGCCGGCGCGATCCGCCAGGCGATGGCGCTGGCCGACGAGGCCAACAAGTACATCGACGAGACCAAGCCGTGGGTGATCGCCAAGCAGGAAGGCAGCGATGCGCAGCTGCAGGCGGTGTGCACCCAGGGCCTGAACCTGTTCCGCGTGCTGGTGGCCGCGCTGAAGCCGATCCTGCCGCGCACCAGCGCCGAGGCCGAGGCGTTCCTGTCCGCACCGATGACCAGCTGGGAAGACATCGCCGCGCCGCTGGCCGATGGCCATGTCATCCAGCCGTACACCGCCCTGTTCACCCGTATTGACCCGAAACTGATCGACGCCATGACCGAAGCCTCCAAGGACACCCTCGCCGCTGCCACCCCGGCCGCGCCCGCCAAGACCGAGAGCAAGCCCGCCAAGCAGGAAGCCAAGCCGGCCGCTGCCGCGCCGGCTGCCGAGGGCGCCGCCCACATCGGCATCGAAGACTTCGCCAAGCTCGACCTGCGCATCGGCAAGGTGCTGGCCTGCGAATTCGTCGAAGGCTCGGACAAGCTGCTGCGTTTCGAACTGGATGCCGGCGAGCTGGGCAAGCGCCAGATTTTCTCCGGCATCCGCGCCAGTTACGGCGAGCCGGAAAAGCTGGTCGGCCGCAACGTGGTGTTCATCGCCAACCTCGCGCCGCGCAAGATGCGCTTCGGCCTGAGCGAGGGCATGATCCTCTCGGCCGGCTTCGACGGTGGCGCGCTGGCGCTGCTGGATGCCGACAGCGCCGCCCAGCCGGGCATGCCGGTGCGCTGACGCCGTGCAGCTGGCGCTGTTCGATTTCGACCACACCGTCACGGTGTGCGACACCTACTCGCGTTTCCTGCGCCGGATCGCCACGCCGGCGCAGCTGGCGCGGGCGCGCTGGACGATGGGGCCGTGGGTGCTGGGCTATCGCGCCGGCATGGTGTCCCCAAGCGCGCTCCGGGTGCGGGCGACGCGCATGGCCTTCATGGGCCGCGCCGAAGGCGAGATCCTTGCCGCCGGCAGCCGCTATGCCGACGAGGTGCTGCCGGGCGTGTTGCGGCCGGAGATGATGCAGCGGATCGCATGGCACCAGGCGCAAGGCCATGAGGTGGCGCTGGTGTCCGGTTCGCTGGACAGCTACCTGCACCCGTGGTGCGAGCGGCATGGGTTGGGATTGATCTGCAACCGGCTGGAAAGCGCCGGGGGCCGGCTGACCGGTCGCTATGCGGGCGGTGACCGCGGCGGCCACAAGGCGGCCGATATCCGGGCGCGCTACGATCTGTCGCGCTACGAACGCATCCATGCGTACGGCGACAGCCGCGAGGACCGGCCGATGCTCGCGCTGGCGCACGAGCGCTGGTATCGCGGGCGTCGCATCGCCTGACTCCCCACCGCGCAGCCTGACGCCACGCCATGACTTCCCCGCTTCCCGACCTGGTCGAACGCCTCGACCGCCTGTTGCCGCAGACCCAGTGCGGGCAGTGCGGGTTCGAGGGCTGCCGGCCGTATGCGGAGGCGATGGCGCGCGGGGAAGCCGGGGTCGATCACTGTCCGCCGGGCGGGGATGCGGGGGCGCGGGCGTTGGCCGCCGTGCTGGCCGTGCCTGCGCTGCCGTACGACCGCAGTCGCGGGGAGCACAAGGCGGCGCAGGTGGCGTGGATCGTGGAAGCCGATTGCATCGGCTGCACGAAGTGCATCCAGGCGTGCCCGGTCGATGCGATCGTCGGCGGGGCCAAGCACATGCATACGGTGATCGCGCCGCTGTGTACCGGGTGCGAGTTGTGTGTGCCGGTGTGTCCCGTGGACTGCATCGAGTTGCATGCGGTCTGATTCTTGGCGCTGATCGGCGGCGCTTTTGTTTTGGTCGCGCGGCACCCGGGGGCAGGCCCTTTCCGGGACACGCCGTGAATCCTTCCATGGAGGCTCGTAGGCGACATCCATGTCGCCTACGGTCCCGGAAAGGGCCTGCCCCCGGACGCCCGATCGTTCCATGCACGCGGATCGGAAAGCGTGCGGCCTTCCGGAAAGCGTTGACCTTTTAGATCGCCGCGGTGATCACGATCTCGATCTTCCAGTCCGGGCAGGCCAGCTTGGCCTCCACCGTGGCGCGGGCCGGGGTGAAGCCCGGGGCGACCCATTCGTCCCACACTTCGTTCATGGCGGCGAAATCGCCGATGTCGGCCAGGTAGATTTCGGCGCGCAGGATCTTGGTCTTGTCGCTCGCGCCCAGGGCGAGCAGGCGGTCGATCTCCGCCAGCACCTGGCGCGTCTGGCCCTTGATGTCCTGCGTGGTGTCTTCGGCGATCTGCCCGGCGAGATAGCACACGCCATGGTGCAGGGTCATTTCCGACATGCGCGGGCCGGTTTCGTATCGCTGCAGCATCTAGGGTTCCTCCCTTGTTGGTTCGTTGGCATTGTCACGCGATCGCGCGACGGGCGCAGCCCCCGGGTCACGGGCCAGCTGCACGCCCACGCCGATCAGCCACGCCACGATCAACACGATCGCGCTCTTTTGTCCCAGTCCGCGCGGGCCCCAGCGCAGCACGACATGCGCGAACAGCACGGCGAAGGCCACGGCGGCGAGCCAGCCTGCCCGGCGCGCATGCGCCTGCCAGCGCACATCGCGGCGGAAGTACCACGATTGCAGGCAGATGGCGGCGATCACGCACAGGAACGCGGCCTGCGCCGAGAGCAGGTGCACGGCCGGCGCCAGGTTCGGGGCGTACTGCGGCAAGTAGCTGTCGCCGATGGCCACGCTCGCCAGGCCCAGCGCCGAAGCCCAGAACAGGCCCAGCACCACGCCGCTGCGGGCGCGCGGCGAGAGGCTCGCCTGCAGGGCAATCGCCTGCAGCGACATCGACAGGGCGAGCAGGCAGTACGCCACGCGCAGGGACAGGCCATAGGGACCATGCAGGTAGAGGCTCAGCTGCGCCCGCGTCCAGGACAGGTCGCCGCGCAGGAGTTGCAACACCAGCACCCACAGCAGGAAGGCGCCGCCGGTGGCGACGGCGAGCGCGCCGCTGCGCGCGATCCAGCGCGCGGGTGCGGGCGAGTCTGACAAGACGCTCAACGACATGTGGCTTCCCCACGAAACGGCCGCGCCACGGGCGTCCGTGGCGCGGGCAATGGCCTTATGATGCGCGCCTGTCGCAGGCGAGGCCACCTCGCCGGCCGTTTCTTCACCCCACGCCCGCGCCGCGAAGACCACGATGCCCGCAACCCCGTTCGAGGAAGGCCGGATGCGTGAACTGCTTCCGCTGCGCAGGCTGACGGCAGCCGCTCCCCTCCCCCGCCGAGATTCCCGCACATGACGGACCCCGCAGCCGCCGACGCGGCAGCACCGCACAGCGGCTGGCGCCGCGCCCTGCCCGTCGTCATCAGCCTGGTGATCCTGGCGATGGCGCTGCGCGCGCTGTCGGCCGAGTTCAGCACGCATGGCTATGCGGCCATCCGCCATGCCTTCCGCGATATCAGCCTGGGCCAGGTCGTGCTCACGCTGGTGCTGGGCCTGAGCAGCTACGCCTGTCTGGTGCTGTTCGATGCGATCGGCCTGCATCGCAGCGGCCGCCAGCTGCATCCGGCGCGCATCGCCATCACCGCCTTCCTCGCCCACACCGTCGGGCAGACGCTGGGCTTCGCCGCGCTCACCGGCGGCGCGGTGCGCCTGCGCGGCTACGGGCAGGTGGGCTTGAACCTGGGCGAGATCGGCCAGGTGGTGCTGGTGAGCACGCTGGGCTTCGCGTTCGGCGCGTGGGTGCTGCTGGGGCTCGCCCTGCTGCTGGAACCGGCCGCCGCCGCGCTGGCGCTGCCCTTGAGCGTGGGCGCGGTGCAGATCGCGGGCGCGGCGCTGCTGGTGGGCTTCGGGGTGATGCTGGTGGCGGTGGGCCGCCAGGGCCGCACGCTGCGCATCGGCTCGCATGCGCTGTGGCTGCCGGACTACCGCACCGTGCTCGGCGTCACCGTGCTGAGCGTGATCGAGCTGGGCTTGGCGAGCGCGGCGCTGTACGTGCTGCTGCCGCCGATCCCCAACACCGACTACATCGGCTTCGTCGGCCTGTACCTGGTGGCGGTGGTGGCCGGCCTGCTCTCCACCGTGCCGGCGGGCCTGGGCGTGTTCGAGTGGAGCCTGCTCAAGCTGCTGCCTGGCGTGGCGCCCGCCGCGCTGCTCGCCGCCGCGCTGGTGTACCGCATCACCTACTACGTGTTCCCGATGCTGCTGGCGCTGCTGATGGCCGCGGCCACCGGCCTGCGCCGCCCGGTGTCGCGCGGCACCGTGGCCGCGCGCGCGGCGTGGCTGACGCTGCGCCCGTGGCTGCCGCAGATCATCGCCATCGCGGTGTTCGCCATCGGCGCGGCGCTGGTGATCGAAGGCACGCTGCCGATGCCGCACCGCTGGGAGGGCGTGGCGCCCCTGCCGCTGGTGGAAACCTCGCACCTGCTCTCCAGCCTGGGCGGCGTGGCGTTGCTGCTGATCGGCCAGGGCCTGCAGCGCCGCAGCCATGCGGCATGGGTGCTGGCGCTGGCGATCTGCATCGCGCTGCCGCTGCCGGCGTGGCTGCGCGGCGGCCACATCCCGGTGGCGCTGAGCGCGCTGCTGGTGGCGCTGGCGCTGTGGGTGTCGCGCCGCGAGTTCTACCGCGAGGGCGCGCTGCTCGACGAAGCCTGGTCGTGGCCGTGGCTGCGCAACCTCGGGCTGGTGCTGGTGGCCACGGTGTGGCTGCTGTTCTTCGTGTACAGCCATGTCGAATACCAGCGCGAGCTGTGGTGGCAGTTCGCCATCTCCGGCAATGCGCCGCGCGCCCTGCGCGCCTTGCTGCTGGTGGCGGTGGCGGTGATCGCCTTCGGCCTGGCGCGGCTGCTGCACAGCACGCGGCGCCCGCTCGACCCGGCCACCGACGCCGAGCTCGACACGCTGGCGCCGATCCTCGCCGGCGGCGCCGACACCCAGGCCTCGCTGGTGCTCACCGGCGACAAGGCGCTGCTGCGCGATGAAGCGCAGCGCGGTTTCGTGATGATGCAGCGCTATGGCGGCTCGCTGATCTCGATGGGTGACCCGGTCGGCCCGCCGGAGGTGGCGCGCGCGCTGATCTGGCGTTTCCGCGAGGAAGCCGACCGGCTCGGCCTGCGCCCGGTGTTCTACCAGGTTGGCGACCAGCACTGGCAGACCTACCTGGACATGGGCCTGACCCTGGTCAAGCTCGGCGAGGAAGCCGTGGTGCCGATCGCCGGCTTCCAGCTGGAGGGCAAGGAGCGCGCGGAACTGCGCCAGGCATTCAACCGCGGCAAGCGCAGCGGCTTGAGCTTTCGCATGTTGATGCCCGAGGACGTGGCACCGGCCCTGCCGCGGCTGGAGGAAGTGTCGCGGCAGTGGCTGGAGGACAAGGCCGGCGAGGAGAAGGGTTTCTCGCTGGGCAGCTTCGACCCGTCCTACCTGGTGCGCTTCCCGGTGGCGGTGGTGGAGTTCGAAGGCCGCATCGTCGCCTTCGCCAACGTGTGGCGCGCGCCGGCCGGCGGCGAACTGTCGGTGGACCTGATGCGCCACACCGACGATGCGCCCAAGGGCACGATGGATTACCTGTTCGTCGAACTGTTCCTGTGGGGCGCGGCCAACGGCTTCCAGCGCTTCTCGCTGGGCATGGCGCCGCTGTCGGGCCTGGCGCAGCACCGGCTGGCCGGGCGCTGGAGCCGCTTCGCCAACGTCGTCGCGCGGCATGGCGAACGCTTCTACGGCTTCAGCGGGCTGCGTCGCTTCAAGTCCAAGTTCATGCCGCAGTGGCGGCCGCGCTACCTGGCCGCGCCGGGCGGCATGCATCTGCCGGCGGCGCTGCTGGACGTGACGCGGCTGATCTCGCTGGATCCCAAGCGTCGGGATCCGGACTGAGCGTCGGCGGGGCGTTCACCCCCGCCACTCAGCGCGCCGGCGTATTCCCCAACTCGCGCAGGACCGTCTGCGCCAGCGTGGCGTAATCGCCCTTGAAGTGGTGGTCGCCCGGCAGCGCGAAGCGCCGCGTCGCGTTCGCCGGCAGCTGCGGGCACAGCGTGTCCTTGTCGGCCTGGCCATAGATGCACAGCGTGCGCGCCGGATCGAGCTTGGCGATCTCCGGGGCGATCGGCAGGCCGTCGTTGTTGGCGCCCAGCCAGTTGCTGACGTGGAATTCGTAATCGGCCAGCTTGCCCACCGACAGCAGCGCGGTCAGCGCCAGGCTCTCGCGCGTGGCCTGCGGCAGGTGCGCGATCGCGGCGGGCAGCACGTCGGCGCCCTGCGAGAAGCCGATCAGCACCACCTTCGGACGCTGCCAGCGGTGGGCGTAGAAGCGCGCGATGCGGTCCAGGTCGGTGGCGAAGCCCTCCGGCGTGCGCTCGCTCCAGAAATAGCGCAGCGAATCCACGCCCACCACCGGGATGCCGGCGTCGGCCAGCTTGGCGGCCACCTGCTTGTCCAGGCCGGCCCAGCCACCGTCGCCGGAGACGAAGATGGCGAAGGTATCGGCCGGCCCGTTCGCACGGCCGGACACCGGCACTTCGACGATCGGCAGGCCCTGCAGGTCGGCCGGCGGCGCCGGCAGGCTCACGCCGCGCTGGCTGCCCAGCGAGCGCACCGCCGCGCGCAGGCCCGGCAGCAAATCGCCCTGCGGATCGCGTTCGAGCACGCGCGCCTGCGCGACGCCGGCCACGAACCCCTCCGGCGCCGGCTTGGCGCAGCGCGCGCCCGGCGCGGCCTTGCCGGCCAGCCACGGCACCGGCAGCTTGGTGGGCTGCAGCGCGCCACCGGCCGCCACGCCGGCACCGCAGATCGCCCGCTCCGGCACGCTGGCCGGGCACAGGTCGTCGGTGAGCACGCCGGCCAGCACGTTGGCCGGCGCCTGCGCGGCGACCGCGTAGGCCAGCGCGGCGCCCTCGCCGTCGCCCACCAGCAGCGGCAGGCGGTAGGTCGGGATGTGCAGGTAGGCCTGCACGTAGCGCGAGAAGTTCTCCACGTCGCCGGAGCCGAACACGCATTTGCCGGTGTCCTTGCCGAGCACCTGGTAGAGGTGCGCGGTATCGACCATCACCACCAGCGCGCCGTCCTGGCGCAGGGCCTCGGCCTGGCGCTGGCGCGCGGCGGCCTCGCGCGCGGCGCCGGCGAACCACACCACCACGCGCTGCGGCTCGCCCTGCGGGCGCAGCACCGGCACGTTCTCGAACCGGCCGTGGGAGACCTTCTCCGTGGCGGGCTCGGCAGGGGTGGCCGGCGCGGCCAGGACGTTGCCGACGGCAAGGGACAGCGCGAAAGCGGCGGGCAGGACGCGGGTCAGGTCACGAAGCGGCATGGGAAGTTTCGTCAGGGGCGGTGGAAGGACGTGGCACGCGGCCACGGCGCGACTCATTCGGCATCGGGATGGCGCTGGCGCCACTGCGCCAGCTTCTCGCGGTAGCGTGCCACTTCCTCCGCATAGAGGTCGTAGACGCACAGCGGGCAGCCGCTGCCGCAGCATTCGTTGGGCGCGGGCTCGACGGGCGCCTCGGGGCGCGGATCGTCGGCGGGGTCTGCAACGGGATCGGGCATGGCGGAAGCGGGAAACGACAGGCATCCATTCTAGCCAGTCGCCCCGGCCGCGCCGCGGCGGGCGTCACGGCGCGACGCCGACGTTCAGCCGATGGCGCGGCGCAGGTTGGCACGGGCCTGCGCATCGCAGCGCGCATGGAACCAGTCGCTGAGGAAGATGCGCGGCTGGGCGAGCACGCCGCGCAGGAAACGCCGGCGGTTGATGCGATACAGGAAGCCGGGCACGTGGTCGCGGTATTCCTCGGCGATGGCGTGGTCGTAGGCCTCGAACTGCGCCGGCGGCGCGGCGAGGATGGCCATGTCGCAATCGAGCATCAACGCCGCGTCGGCATCCACGTCGCGCGGCGTGAGCTGGCCATGCCGCGCGGTCAGCTCGATGAGCTGCGCCACGCGCGCGATATCGATGACGGCGCCGGGCCACCAGCGCGGGATCGTCTCGCGCGCCAGGTCGGCCGAACGCGCTTCGTTGTCGCGCTTGCCGGGCTCGTAGATGGCGTCATGGAACAGCAGCGCCAGCGCCACCTCGCGCGGCTGCTCCCAGCCCGGGCCGGCGGCGACTTCCGCATAGCCCTCCAGCACCGCTTCGATATGCCCCCAGTGGTGGTAGGCACGCGGCGGGGTGGCATAGGCGGCCTGCAGTTGCGCCCACTGCGCGGGCCGCAGCGGCAACGGGACGATGGCCTGGATCAGCGAACTCACCATGCGCGCAGCCTAGCGCCGGGCGCGTGAAGCGCCAAGCGCGCTCAGCCGGCCAGCGGCCAGCGCCCTTCCTCGCGATAGCGGGGCTCGCCGCGCACGCTGCGCAGCAGGACCAGTTCGTCCACCTGCCAGGCCAATGGCGTGGCCAGTGCCCGCTCCGGCACGCCGCGCGGGGCGTACAGCAACGTCATGTGCGGGGTGAAGCGCGCATCGCCGGAGAGCCCTTCCTGCGCCAAAGCCAGGGCCAGGCGCCGATGCAGCTCGTGCGCGCCGGCGGTTCCGGCGGCATCGCCCAGCGCCACGCCCGGCCGCTCGCGGCGCTGCCCGCCGAAGCTGCCCACGCGGTCGAACGCCAGCGCGAACGGCGCGATGCGCAGCGCCTGCGCGGCACGTTGGGCGCGCGCCAGCAATGAGGGCGGCAGGCCGGCGTACTCGCCGAGGTAATGCAGGGTGACGTGCAGGCGTTCGCGGGCCACCAGGCGTGCGCCGGGCATTTCGTCGCGCAGTGTTTGCGCCACCGTATGCGCCGCCTCGCCCACCGCGACGGGCGGCAGCAGCGCGAAGAACAGGCGCTCGGTCGGGCGCGCGTCGCCGAACCCCAGCGACAGCTGCGCTTCGGCGGAAGACAAGTAGAGGAACTGCCGGTTCATCGGGTCATGCCGGCACTGCGCCGCCGCGTGGGAGGGCGCGGATACTAGCAGAGCAGGCCTTTGCCGCGCCGCACCATCGCACCGTGCGCCATGCACCCGAAACAGGCATACACTGGCCGCAGCACATGGGCGACGGCCTGACCGTCGCGGGAGACTGCAATGGGCATCCTGCTTTCGTTCGTGCTCGCCGCGGCGACGGCGAGCGTGCCGTCCCCCCCGCCCGCCGCCGAACTGTCGGTGGCCGGCGCGACGCCCACCCTCTCGGCTGCCGCCGATGAAGCGCCCGCGCCAACCGCGGATGCGTCGGTGCTGCCGCCGCCCTCGCCCGACACGCTGCTGGCGATTCCGCCCGAGCTCAAGCAGCTGCTGCGCCAGAAGGTCACCCACTTCGGCGCGCAGGAAGATCGCGTGCAGGCGCTCGTGCACCTGATCTTCGACGAAGACGCGCTGGCACTGCGCTACTCCACCGAGGCCACCCACAGCGTGGCCGAGACCTACCAGCTGCGCAGCGCCAACTGCCTGTCCTTCACCCTCTTCTTCGTGGCGCTGGCGCGCGAAGCCGGCATCACCGCGCGCCCGCAGGAAGTGGGCCAGGTGCTGAGCTGGTGGCAGGACCAGCGCACGATCTACAACTTCGGCCACGTCAACGCGCAGGTGCGCATCGACGGGCGCAACGGCACCGTGGACCTGGACGCCAGCGTGCTGATGGACCGGCGCGGCCCGCGCGTGATCAGCGACCAGCGTCTGTTCGCGCACTACTACAACAACCGCGGCAGCGAGCTGATGGCCGCCGGCCAGAACGGCCCGGCGCGCGCCTACTACCAGCAGGCGCTGCGCATGGATGCCACGCTGCCCAACATCTGGAACAACCTGGGCGTGCTGGAATCGCGCGAGGGCAACCTGCCGGCGGCGGGCCGTGACTACGCGCAGGCGCTGGTGCTCAATCCTGCGCACGTGGCCAGCCTGTCCAACACCATCAACCTGTACCGCCGGCTCGGCGACAACGCCCGCGCCGACGCCACGCTCAAGTACCTGGAGCAGATCCGCGCGGTGGATCCGTTCTACCAGTTCATGATGGGACGCCAGGCCGAGAGCGGTGGCGACTACGCCGGGGCGATCTCGCATTACCGCCGCGCGGTGGCGCTGTACCCGGCGGCGCACCAGTTCCACTTCGGTTTGGCGCGGGTCTACTTCCTCAGCGGCAACGCGCGGCTGGCCGAGCGCGAGATGCGCCGCGCGCGCGACCTCGGCCCGGAGAACGACCGCACCCGCTACCAGGCCAAGCTGGACGGCCTGCAGCGGCTGGAACGCGCCGGGGCGATCCCCTCGCGCTGAGCGGCCACGCCGCGGCGGGAAACA
Source organism: Stenotrophomonas panacihumi (assembly GCF_001431645.1). Lineage (GTDB taxonomy): Bacteria > Pseudomonadota > Gammaproteobacteria > Xanthomonadales > Xanthomonadaceae > Stenotrophomonas_A > Stenotrophomonas_A panacihumi. Next base: position 19,231 of record NZ_LLXU01000129.1, read on the forward strand.
CTTTCCCGCCGCTGCAACGCGACGCCCGTGCCACGCGTGGGCATGATGGGCGTTCTTTCACTCGCTTCCCCCACCATGGCCGATTCCTCCCCCACTGCCCCCGCGCAGCAATTGTTCACGCCCACGCAGCTGGGCGATATCCCCCTCGCCAACCGCATCGTGATGGCCCCGCTGACGCGCGACCGCGCCGTCGCCGGCCAGGTGCCCAACCCGCTCGCCGTCGAGTACTACGCGCAGCGCGCCAGCGGTGGCCTGCTGATTGCCGAAGGCACGCAGATCAACCCGCTGGGCCAGGGCTACCTGGATACACCCGGCATCCATACGCCCGCCCAGGTCGAAGGCTGGAAGCACGTCACCGACGCGGTGCATGCGCGCGGCGGCAAGATCGTCGTGCAGCTGTGGCACGTGGGCCGCATCTCGCACACCAGCCTGCTGCCGCCGGGCGAAGTGCCGGTCGCGCCGAGCGCGCTGCGCGCGAAGGGCAAGACCTTCACCGCGCAGGGCTTCGAGGATGTCTCCGCGCCGCGTGCGCTGGCGCTGGAGGAAATCCCCGGCCTGGTCGCCGACTACGTGCGCGCCGCGCGCAACGCCATCGACGCCGGCTTCGACGGCGTGGAGATCCACGCCGCCAACGGCTACCTGATCGACCAGTTCCTGCGCGACGGCAGCAACCACCGCGACGACGCCTACGGCGGCAGCATCGAGAACCGCACCCGCCTGCTGGCCGAGGTGACGCAGGCCATTGCCGGGGAGATCGGCGCCGGCCGCACCGGCGTGCGCCTGTCGCCGGTGACGCCGGTCAACGACGCGCACGATTCCAACCCGCAGCCGCTGTTCGAGCGCGCGGTGGAGCGGCTGGATGCGATCGGCGGGCTGGCGTTCGTGCACGTGATCGAAGGCGCCACCGGCGGTGCGCGCGATGTCGCGCCGTTCGACTACGCCGCGCTGCGGGCGAAGTTCCGCGGCCCGTGGATCGCCAACAACGGCTACGACAAGGCGATGGCCGAACAGGCGATCGCCTCCGGCTACGCCGACGCGGTGGCCTTTGGCCGCGCGTACATCGCCAACCCCGACCTGGCGGAGCGCCTGCGCGTGGATGCGCCGCTCAACCCCGTCGATGCCGCCACGCTGTACGGCGGCGGCGCGAAGGGCTACACGGATTACCCGACGCTGGCGCAGGCCGGGAAGTAAACCGGTCGCGGCGCGCCCTCAGGGCGCGCCGCTGGCTGGCTTGGTCGGTGCCTGCGGGTCGAGGTGCGCCTGCAGGAAGCCGGCCACGCCGGTCCACAGGCGAATCTCGTCGTCCTCCTCGAAGCCGTGCCCGGCGTCCTTGAACGTCATGCCGACCGGCACGTTGCCCGCGGCCACCAGCAGGCGCTGCATGCGCCGCATGTGCTCGTAGTCCACGCGGCGGTCTTCCAGGCCATGGGCCAGCAGCACGGGCGTCTTGATCCGGTCGTAGTGGTACAGCGGCGAGGTGTCCTGCATCTGCGCCGCTTCGGTGCGCGGGTCGCCGAGCACCCGCTCCAGGCGCTCGCGGCTCTTGGCCTCCTGCCCGCCGTCGCTGGCGGTGTAGAACAGGATGCGGTCGGCCACGCCGGCGATGGAGCCCACGCAGCGGAAGCGCTCGGGCCAGCGCATCGCCATCACCAACGACGAATAGCCGCCGTAGCTGGCGCCGACCACGCACATGCGCTGGGCATCGACCGGTTGCTCGGCGACGACCTTGTTGATCGCCGCATCGATGTCGTCCTCGATCAACGTGCCGAACCCGGCCTTGCCGGCTTCGCGGAACGCACGCCCATAGCCGTCGGAGCCGCGGAAGTTGACCCGCAGCACGGCATAGCCGAGCGAGGCGAGGAACTGGGTTTCCGGATCGAAATGCAGGCTGTCGGCCACGCCGATCGGCCCGCCGTGCGGCATCACCACCAGCGGCCGCTTGCCCTGGCCCGGCGGCAGCGTGAGGAAGGCCTGCAACGGCAGGCCATCGCGGCTGCGGTAGGAGATGACCTGCGCCGGCGCCAGGTCGATCTTCTCCAGCCACGGACGGTCCTCGGCCACCAGCGACATCGAATGCCTGGCCACGTCCAGGTGGTACAGCTGGCCGGGCTTGTCGCCGGCGTCCACCCACACCACCGCCTGGCTGCCATCGACGCTGCGGTCGGCCACGATGACGTTGCTGCCCGGCATCGCCGCGCTGATCGAAGCGGCCAGGCGCGCATCGCCGGCGCCGAAGTACTCGCTGAGCAGGTGGCCGTCGCGGTAGTAGCGCACGCCGACCACTTCGCGGTGCGGCCCGAAGATCGGCGACCTCACGTCCACGCCGGGCTTGGAGAACAGCGTCCGGCTGATCTTGCGGCTGGCGATGTCGTACACCACCAGGTCGCGCTGCCCGCGTTCCTTGTCGGTGATGGCGTAGATCTCGTTGCCCTCGTAGGACAGCGCCACCGGCTCGAAATCCTGCATGTCGCCGAAGCGCATCACCTCGGTGTATTCACCGCCCTGGCGGTACATCAACGCGTAATCGTCGTCGCGCTTCACCGTCGCCAGGCGCAGGCGGCCGCGCCCGTCGGCCATCCAGTTGACGTCGTCGGTGAGGCCGATGTTGAGGCGCTCGCGCATGCGCGGCCTGTCGGCATCCACCAGCGCCTGGCTGCCGATGGGCAGGTAATGCACCAGCGGGTCGCCATGGACGTAGCTGACGTACAGCACCAGGTCGGGCTGGTCGTCGAGCACGTCCAGCACCGTGCCGCCGCTGGGCAGTTCGATCACCGACCAGCGGCGCTTGCCGCCGGCGTCGCGCGAGGTGCGCAGCACGCGCTCCAGGTGGCCGCCGACCACTTGCGCGGAAAACAGCAGCGCGTCGCTGCCGGACCACTGCACGTCATCGAACGGGGTGACGCTGGTGGCCAGCACCACGCGGGTCGAGTCGACCAGGTCGACCATTTCGATCTGCCACTTGTCCTTGCCTTCCCAGGTCTCCATCGCGAGCAGGTCGCCGCGCGGGTTGAGGTAGGCCGCGCGCAGGCGGCCCGGGCGCAGCAGCACGTCGGCGGCGACCGGCAGCTTGCCCGGCGCCGGCGGCTCGGCCAGCACCGGCTCGCTGGCCGGCACGCTGTGCGTGGCCTGCACCTGGCGGTAGAACGCCGGGAAGGGATCGGGATAGTGGCCCGAGTAGGCGAAGGGAATCTTGCCCAGCCCGGGATGCTGGGCCTGCAGCCAGTCCATCGCGGCCAGCGCGCGGTTGACCATGCCGTTTTCCGAGCGCCACCAGCCGTGGGGACGGATCAGCAGGTCGCCCGGGTAGGTGATCCGGCCAGCCTCGACATGGAAGCGGTATTCGTCCGAATCCTCCAGGTTGTAGCCGTACCAGACCGAGGCGTTCGATGCCAAGGTGACCTTCTTCCAGGCGTAGTCGCCCACCGGCGCCACGTACAGCCGATAGCTGCGCCCCGGTTGGATCTGCGTCATCACGCCTGCGCCGAAATACTGGCCATCCTTGTTCAAGGTGACGCGCGCCAGCTCCTGGCTGGTATCGACCGCCATCAGCACCAGCCCCTCGTCCGGCGCCAGCACCGGCACCTCGCCGGGCTTGACCAGCTGCATGCGCGCCATCGCCGGCGCCACGAACGCGAACACACACAACAACGCGCACAGCGTGCGCGCGACATGACCGCCGATTTTCCCCGTCATTCCCTCATCCCCTGGACGCTGCCATCCCCGGCCGCGCGGGTGGAATCATAATCCGGCGTGCACACGCAGCAAGAGGTCGCTTGCTAGGATCGACGCATCCCCCGCGAAGGATCCGCCATGCCCCCACTGCCCCGGCTTGCCCTCTCCCTGGCGCTCGCCCTGTCCACGACGTCCGCGCTGGCCGTGCCCACCTGGGGCGCGTTGCAATCCAGCCCCGCCGGGACGCCCGCGGCATCGCTCAAGCCGGGCGAATGGATCTGGGGAGGCGTGAGCAAGGGTTGGGGCCCGATGGCGGTGATCGTCAGCCTCACCGAACAGCGCGCCTATGCGTACCGCAACGGCATCCTCATCGGCGTCAGCACGATCAGCAGCGGCAAGCAGGGCTACGAAACGCCGACCGGCGTGTTCACCATCCTGCAGAAAGACAAGGACCACCACTCCAACCAGTACAACAACGCGCCGATGCCCTACCAGCAGCGCCTGACCTGGGGCGGCGTGGCGCTGCATGCCGGCGGCCTGCCGGGCTACCCGGAATCGCACGGCTGCGTGCACCTGCCCACCGAGTTCGCGCGACTGCTGTTCGACAACTCGAACATGGGCATGGTGGTGGTGGTCTCCGAGGCCGGGGTGAGCGCCGAGGACGTGGTGCATCCGCGCGCGGTGAGCCCGATCGACCCGCTCACCGGCGCGCAGCGCCCGCTGCTGCCGCTGGGCAACGGCGAGGCCTACATCTGGCAGCCGATGCTCTCGCCCACCGGGCCGGTGTCGATGGTGATGAGCACGGCGGACGAACAGCTGCTGGTGTTCCGCAACGGCGTGGAGATCGGCCGGGCGCGCATCGCGTTGCGGCCCGACCCCACCGGCACGCCGGTGGGCACGCAGGCCTTCATCGTTGGCCAGGGCTTCCTGCCGGGCGAGATCCCGGGCCTGCCCTCGGGACAGCGCATGCCCAACTGGATGCGCATCGGCATTCCCGGCGAGGCCGACGCCGGCGCGGCGCTGGAAGCGGCCACGGTCGGCCGCCTGCAGGTGCCGCCGGGCTTCCTCGCCGACGTGCTGCCGCTGCTGGTGCCCGGCGTGGTGCTGGTGGCGACCGACCAGCCGATCCTGCCGGAAACCACCGGCGCACCGGTGCAGGTGCTCGACTCCGACCCGCCGGAAGCGCCGCGCTGAGCGGCGCCGCGCAGGCTCAGGCCTTGCGCAGGTAGATCGTCTTCAGCACGAGGTCCTTGATCTTGTCCGAGTGGCCTTCGATGTGCTCGGCGTCGTCTTCGATCAGGCGGATGTTGCGGATCACCGTGCCCTGCTTGAGCGGGATGGACGCGCCCTTGACCTTGAGGTCCTTGATGACGGTGACGGTATCGCCGGCGGCGAGCACGTTGCCGTTGCAGTCGCGCACCACCACGCCGGCTTCGGCGGCATCGCCGGCGGCCCACTCGTGGCCGCAGTCGGCGCAGACGAACAGCGCGCCATCGGCATAGGTGTTTTCAAGCGAGCATTGCGGACAGGCGGGGACGCTGGACATGGCGAAAAGACCGGGGGAAAGCGCCGTATTGTAAGGCGACGGACGATGATCGCGCGCCGCGGGAAGCATGCGCATGGCCGCCGGGGCCCAGGCCCCGCCCGCCACGGGCATGCCTTTACACACCCCCGGCACACGCGCTTGCCGATCATCCCTTCGCCCCTCCCGCATGGAGCCCGCCGTGAGCGCCTCGCACGGTTCCCGTTTCGTCGTCTACGTCGCCCTGTTCGGCAACCTCGGCATCGCGATCGCCAAGTTCGCCGCCGCCGCGATCTCCGGCAGCTCGGCGATGCTCAGCGAAGGCGTGCATTCGCTGGTGGACACCATCAACGAAGTGTTGCTGCTGCACGGCCTGCGCCGCGCCGAGCGCACGCCCACGCCCACGCATCCGTTCGGCTATGGGCGCGAACTGTATTTCTGGAGCTTCATCGTCGCGCTGCTGGTATTCGCGATGGGCGCGGGCGTGTCGCTGTACGAAGGCGTGCAGCACCTGCGCCACCCGGAGCCGGCGCGCAACCACGGGCTGGCCTATGCGGTGCTGGGCATCTCCTTCGCCTTCGAAGGCACCTCGTGGTGGGTGGCGCTGCGCGAGTTCCGCCGGCGCAAGGGCGCGCTCGGCTACTTCGAGGCATTCCGCCAGAGCAAGGACCCGAGCACCTTCACCGTGCTGCTGGAAGACACCGCCGCGCTGCTCGGCCTGCTGATGGCCTTCGCCGGCCTGTTCGCCGCGCAGTGGTTCGACATGCCGCAGCTCGACGGCATGGCGTCGATCGGCATCGCGGGCGTGCTCGGCGTCACCGCCTTCCTGCTCGCGCGCGAGACGAAAGGCCTGCTGATCGGCGAGCCGGCGTATCCGCGCGTGGCCGAATCGCTGCTGGCCATCGCCGCGCGCGATGCCGACGTGCGCGCGGCCAACGGCGTGCTGACCATGCAGATGGGGCCCAACCAGGTGGTGGCCGCGCTCAGCGCCGAGTTCGAAGACAGCCGCACCACGCCGCAGATCGAGGCGTGCATCGGGCGCATCGAACAGGCCGCGCGGCAAACGCACCCGGAGCTGGTCGCGCTGTTCGTCAAGCCGCAGACGCCGGAGGTGTGGCAGGCGCGGCGCGATGCGATGGAGCAGGCCGCCGCGCGCGAGGCCTGAAACTTGCGCGGTCACCGGCCCCGGTTAGACTCGGCGCATCCACGACCGGGAAGCCAGGGAATGCGCACTCGTCGATTCGTCATGCTGCACTTCGCGTTGCTCGCCGGCGCGATGTCCCTCCCCGCCGCCGCGCAGGACGCGCCGCCGCGCACACCGCCCGCACCGAACTGCCTGGATGCGCGCGAGGTGGCCGAGATGCGCCAGCCCGATCCGCGCACGCTGGCCGTCGCCACCACCGACAAGCGCTACTACCGCCTCGGCCTGCAGCAGGATTGCCCGGGCCTGGAAGGCGACAGCGAAGCCTCCCTGTGGGGCCGCGAGGGCTGGATCTGCGGCGGCGGCCGCGAGTTTGCGCGCGGGGCGGGACGCGATTGCCCGATCGTGTCCAGCCAGGCCGGCGACGCCGCCGCCTACGCCCGCGACGCACGCCTGGCCGACCAGAACGGCCCGCGCACACTGGCCACGGTGGAGGTGCGCGGCAAGCAGCAGCGCCCCGGCCAACGCGGCTTCCGCGGCACCACCAGCTACTGCTTCGCGCCACGCTACATGCGCGCGTGGAGCGAAGACCCGCAGGGCGTGGTGGTCGAAGTCTCGCCGGTACACAGCGGCGGCAACCGCTACTACCGGGTGGAACTGGCCAGCAGCTGCCCGGCGCTGGCCAACGCCACCACCATCAACTTCGTCTCCGGCATGGACCTGGGCATCATCTGCGGCAACGCGGGCGATGCGCTGGTGGTGCAGCAGCGCTCGCTGACCGCGGCCGGCGGCTCGCAACATCCGATGTTCTCGCGGCCGGGCGGCATGCCGCTGAGCATCCGCGACCGCTGCACGGTGTCGGCGGTGTATCCGCGCCCCTGAACGTCGCCGCCCTCGCCGGGCGGCGTGTCCCGGTAGAATGCGCGGCCCGCGGCGTGGCCGTGCCGTTCTTTCGGATTTCCTCCATGCGCCTGGGCATCGACTTCGGCACCAGCAACTCCGCCGCCGCCGCGGTGATCGACGGCGAAGTCGCGCCGGTACGCTTTCCCGCCGCGCACGGCGAGGCGCTGCAGTTCCGCACCACGGTGTACTTCCCCGAGGTGATGCGCGACCCCAACGATTTCGCGTTGACCCCGGCGATGGAACATGAGGTCGAACGGCTCGTGGATGCCGGCCGCCGCGATGCGCTCGCCGCCGGCCGCCCGCGCGAGGAAGCCGCGCTGCGCCGCGACGCCGTGCGCGTGGTACGCCGCGACTGGATGGAGCACTCGGTGCGCGAGCCAGCCAGTTCGGCGGCGCTGCTGCAGAACGCGGTCTACGGCGACGAAGCGCTGGAAGCCTATTTCCTCGAGAACGAAGGCAACCTGGTGCAGAGCCCGAAGTCGATGCTCGGCTACAGCCTGCACCCGCGCGCGCGCCAGACCATCACCGGCATCGCCAGCCACATCCTCGAACACATCCGCCTGACCGCCTCGCGCCAGTTCGACCACAACATCCGCCGCGCGCTGATCGGCCGGCCGGTGCGTTTCCGCAGTTCGATCGGCGAGGCGGGCAACGCGCAGGCGCTGGAGATCCTCGGCGAGGCGGCGCGCGACGCCGGCTTCGACGACATCGACTTCCTCGAGGAGCCCTCGGCGGCCGCCATGCACCACCATGCCGGCAGCGCGCAGCGCCACGAGGCGGTGATCGTGGATATCGGCGGCGGCACCACCGATATCGCCCACGCCAGCGTCGGCGGCGACAGCGTGCCGCAGGTGCATCGCGCCTGGGGTATCGCGCGCGGCGGTACCGATATCGACCTGGCACTGAGCCTGGCCGGCTTCATGCCGCTGTTCGGGCGCGGCATCACCCGCGTGCCGGCGCACCATTACGTCGAGGCGGCGATGGTGCAGGACCTGCCGCGCCAGCGCGATTTCCGCCAGCACCGCTATGACGGCGTGCCCGATCCGTTCGAGGCGCGCCTGCGCGCCCTGCAGGAAGCGGGCAATACCGCGCGCCTGTACCGCGCGGTGGAGCGCAGCAAGATCGCGCTGAGCGATGCGCCGCGGCATGCCGAATCGCTGGACTTCATCGAAGCCGGGCTGGGCACGGACATTGCCGATGCGGCGCTGGTGGCCGCGGCCGGCCCGTACCTGGACGAACTGGAAGCGCTGCTGCGCGAGGTGGTGGCCGACATCGGCCACGCGCCCGGCGTGGTCTTCCTCACCGGCGGCATGTCGCGCGCCGGCTACGTGCGCGAGCGCGTGATGGCCTGCTTCCCCGGCGCGCGCCTGGTGCAGGGCGATCCGTCCTTCGGCGTGGTGCGCGGCCTGGCGCTGGCGGCGGCCTGAGCCCCGCAACAGTGTGTGCGGAAAGCGTCGCGGGGCGGCGACGGCGGGCCGGCTATGCTGCGCGCTTCCTTCCGCCCCGGGGCGCCCGCCATGTCGTTGTCCTACTACCAGGCTTCCGTGCCCGTGCTCGCGCACGGCCTTCGCCAGCTCTCCCACCTGCTCGACAAGGGCAAGGCGCATGTCGCCTCGCATGGCCATGACCCGGCCACGCTGATCGACGCGCGCCTGGCCGAGGACATGTACCCGCTCTCCGCCCAGGTGCAGCGCGCCTGCGATACCGCCAAGCTCACCGTGCAGCGCCTGTCCGGCGTGGAAGCGCCGCGCATGGAGGACAACGAGCGCACCTTCGCCGAGCTGCACAAGCGCATCGACGCCACCCTCGCCTACCTGGAATCGGTGCCGGCCGAAGCGTTCGCCACCGAGCGCGAGATCGTGCTGAAGTTCGGCCCGATGCAGGCGCGTTTCGACAGCGGCCGCTACCTCACCGAGTTCGCGCTGCCGAACTTCTTCTTCCACATCACCACGGCCTACGGGATCCTGCGCCATGGCGGGGTGTCGATCGGCAAGCTCGACTATCTGGGCCGGATCGGCGAGGTCGCGCCCGCGTCGGGTAGCTGAAGCCGCGCCCGCGACCGGCCAGGCGCCCATTCAGGTGGAGATTAACGAAGCTCTACAGGGTGAGGCGTAGCCTATGGCCTACGGCGCCTTCCTGTGCCGTCGACGCCCCGGCGTCCCCTCGCGTGACCCCGCCTTGCGCCCGCTGCCGGCCTTCGCCGGCGGCCCGGCATCACCCCAAGGCCCGGCCGCGCCCCTTGCCGGCCTGTTTCGCCGGCTTCCCTGCCCCACAGGAGAATCGTTCCATGCCACGTTCCAGCAAGCAGAAGGTCCAGCCCACCGTGTCGCGCGGCGACGCCAAGGCCCAGCCGCTCAACCGCGAGCGCATCGCCGCCGACCTGGCCGCGTTCCGCAAGTCCGGTGGCCGCATCGAAGTGCTGCCGACCTTCTTCCGTCCCGGCCGTCCGGCCAACGACCACGACGCGGACTGATTCCGCGCCTGGCCTTCCCTGCGGCGGCGGCGCTCAGCCGCCGCGCCGCACCCGCACCGAACCCGAGTGCGAGTTGATGTCGATATCGCCGTTGCCACTGCCCAGGCGCACGTCCAGGTGACGGCCCGGGCCGTACTCCGGCCGCTCCACTTCGCCGGCATCGCTCTCGATGTCGCCGCTGAAGGTCTGCACGCCCAGCTGCGCTGACACGTCCTTCGGCAAACGCAGGCCGATGCTGCCGCTCACCGTCTGCAGGTCGATGCTGCCGCCCGGCGCGAAACGCGCCAGGCTCAGGTCCATGCCGCCGGAGACGGTTTCCGCGCGCAGCCGCGAGATCTGCCCGGCCTCCAGGCCGATGCTGCCGCTCACCGTCTGCAGCGAGACATCGCCACCGGGGCCGCCTTCGGCACGCAAGCGGCCACTCACCGTATTGGCGCGCAGGCGCTCGGTCGCCACGCGCGAGGTCAGCCCGCCACTCACCGTGGACAACTGCGATTCGCGCGCCTTGCCCTGCGCACTGAGGTTGCCCGAGACCGTCTGCGCCTGCAGCCGGCCCAGGTCCACGCCCGACACGTCCAGCCCGGCGCTCACCGTCTGCGCCTGCAGGTCCACGCCACGCGGCACGCGCAGCTCCAGGCGGGCGCCGTCCGAGCGACGGCTCTGCGGATAGACCACCCGCAGCTGCACGCGATTGGCGCTGCTCTGCACGTCCAGGCGCTGGCCTTCGCCGAGTTCGCCGGTGAGGCTGACCTCGTTGCGATCCCAGCCGATCACCCGCACCTGGCCGGCGACGTTGTCGATTTCCACGCGTCCGCCGGCCGACAGCGGGTGGCTTTCGTTGACCGCGGTCTGCGCGGCGGCGGGGCCGGCCCAGGCGGCGGCGAACAACAGGGCGGTGAGCGGCAGGGCTTTCATCTTGGGCTCCATCGTGGTGCGGTCTGGTCGGGTATCAGGTGGTGCCGGCCGGCGGGGCGAAGGCCGCCATGCGGGTCAGTTCGAGGCGTTTGTCATAGGTACGGCGCAGCTGGCCGAGCAGGTAGCCGGCCTCCGGCTGCTGGCGCAGGGCGTCGCGGATCTGCGCTTCGCTCTGGTCCAGCGTGTGCAGGGCCGGCTGGAGTTCGGCCGGCACCGGCGCGCGCGGCAGCGTGGCCAGGGCGCGCTGGTATTCGAGCGTCAAGGCATCGGCCTGCGCGAGCAGCGGAATATCCTGCGGCGCCTGCGCGACCTGCACCGGCGGTGCGCTATCCGGCGCGGACATCCGCGAAGGCACCAGCAGGAAGGCCACCGCGGCCAGCGAGGCGGCCGCGGCCAGGCTCACCGGCAAGTGCCAGCGGCGGCGGCTGGCCGGCAGGCGGGCCACCGGGGCAATCGTGAGCACCGGACGCGGCGCGGCCACGGGCGTCTCGTCCATCGCCGCCCGGATGCCTTCCCACACCGCCGGCGGCGGCATGCGCTGGTCCGGCAGCGCGCGCAGGCGGGCCTGCAGGGCGTCGTCTTCGCGGTCGTCGAAGGGATGGTTCATGCGGCTTCTCCCATGCGCGCGCGGAGCAGTCCGCGGGCGCGATGCAGTTGTGCTTTCGAGCTGCCGACGGCCATCTCCAGCGCCTCGGCGATTTCATGGTGTTTCCAGCCTTCCACGTCGTGCAGCACCAGCACGGCACGGGCGCGCGGCGGCAGCGTTTCCAGCGCGCGTTCCAGGTCGATGCGCTGCGCGGGGCAGGCCTCGCGCGCCGGCAGGTCGGCCAGCACGGCGTCGTCCGTGGATTCGCCTTCGCTGCCGCGGGCGCGCAGCTCCATCAGCGCGGTATTGACCGCCAGCCGGTGCAGCCAGGTTGCCAGCGCGCTTTCGAAGCGGAACTGCGGCAGCGCGCGCCAGGCGCGGATGAAGGTGTCCTGCAATACGTCGTCGGCGCGCGCGGCCTGGCCGCCGCACAGGCGCCACACCACCGCATACAGCCGCGGCGAATGCCGGCGGTAGATCGCTTCATAGGCATGCCGGTCCCCGGCCGCGGCGGCGCGGGCGAGGCTGTCGTCATCGGGGCCGATGGCGGTGGCGGGGGCGGTCAGGGGCACGGTGGCGTCGAGCATATCGCTTGGATGTGCCGGGGCGCGGAAAGGTTTAAACGCCGGGCGGGAATTTTCGTTTTAAACCTTCCGGGCATCGGCCGCATCCAAGCTGCAACCGACGCGCCCCCGCCGCGTCCCTCGAAGGATCGACCATGGCCCCTTCCCTGCTTGGCATGCTGCTGCTGGTATGCCCCCACCACTGCGAGGTGCCGCTGCCCGGCGGGGCGCTGGAGCTACGGGCGCAGGCCTCCGCCTGGCAGTGGTGCCTGCGTGCCGATACCGCCACGCCGTGGCGGCTGTGCGACGACGAATGGCCCGCCTGGATGCGCGCCCGCCTGGATGCCGCGCGACGCCACCTGCAGGCCGGCACGCCGCTGGATCCCGGAACGCCGCAGGCCGCCTGACGCATCGCGGAAGTTGGCAGGAGCAGGCGCGCGTTTTATGGTCGGGACGCCCTCTCTCCCGCACCGCGCCCATGTCCCTGCCGATTCGCGAACCCGCGCCCAGCCATGTCATCGGCCACGGCGACGCCCCCTTGCTCGGAGACACCATCGGCGGGCTGCTGGCGCGCATCGCGGCGCGGTGGCCCGACCACCCCGCCCTGGTGGTGCCGGCGCAGGGCGTGCGCATCGACTACGCCACGCTGGACGCGGTGGTCACGCGGCTGGCCGCCGGCATGCTGAAGCTGGGATTGGAAGCCGGCGATCGCATCGGCATCTGGTCGCTCAACCGCGCCGAATGGGTGCTGATGCAGTTCGCCAGCGCGCGTGCCGGCCTGGTACTGGTGAACATCAACCCGGCGTACCGCAGCCATGAACTCGAATACGCGCTCAACCTGTCCGGTTGCCGCGCGCTGGTGATGGCGCAGCGCTTCAAGAGTTCCGACTACCCCGCCACGCTGGCGCAACTGGCACCCGAACTGGCCGAATCCACGCCGGGCGAATTGCACAGCGCGCGGCTGCCCGCATTGCGCCACGTAATCCTGCTCGGCGACGAGGCCGCCCTGCCCGGCATGTGGCGCTTCAACGACGTGGCGCTGTGCCGCGACGCGGCCGCGCTGGCGCATGTGCGCGTACTGCAGGACACGCTGCACCCGAACGATGCGATCAACATCCAGTTCACCTCCGGCACCACCGGCTCGCCGAAGGGCGCGACGCTGAGCCACCGCAACATCGTCAACAACGGCTATTTCATCGGCGAGCAGATGCGCCTGCGGCCGCGGGACCGCCTGTGCATCCCGGTGCCGTTCTATCACTGTTTCGGCATGGTGCTGGGCAACCTGGCCTGCGTGACCCACGGCGCGTGCATGGTGGTGCCCGGCGAAGGCTTCGATGCGCTGGCCACGCTACAGACCGTGCAGGCCGAGCGCTGCACGGCGCTGCATGGCGTGCCGACGATGTTCATCGCGATGCTGGAGCATCCGCGGTTCGCGGAATTCGACCTGTCCACGCTGCGCACCGGCATCATGGCCGGCTCGCCCTGCCCGGTGGAGGTGATGCGCCAGGTGGTCTCGCGCATGCACATGGACCAGGTGACGATCGCCTACGGGATGACCGAGACCAGCCCGGTGAGTTTCCAGACCAATCCGGACGACCCGCTGGAACGTCGCGTGGATTCGGTAGGCCGCGTGCATCCGCACGTGGAAGTGCGCATCGTCGACGAGGAGGGCCGCGTGGTGCCGCGTGGCGAGACCGGCGAGCTGCAGACGCGCGGTTATTCGGTGATGCGCGGCTATTGGCACGACCCGGTGCGCACCGCCGAGGCGCTGGATGCGGAAGGCTGGATGCATACCGGCGACCTGGCGACGCTGGACGAGGACGGCTATTGCCGCATCGTGGGGCGATTGAAGGACATGCTGATCCGCGGCGGCGAGAACATTTATCCACGCGAGATCGAGGAGTTCCTCTACGGGCATCCGGACATCGCCGACGTGCAGGTGTTCGGGGTGCCGGACGATAAATTCGGCGAGGAAGTGTGCGCGTGGATCCGCCGCCGCGAGGGCGCGCAACTGGACGCCGAGACGGTGCGTGATTACTGCCGCGCGCGCATCGCCTACTACAAGGTGCCGCGCTACGTGGAGTTCGTGGAGGAATTCCCGATGACGATCACCGGCAAGGTGCAGAAGTACCTGATGCGCGAGGTGATGGCCGAACGGCTGGCGCAGACGAAGGGCTAGAATGACGCGTCGCTTCCGGATACTCGCCGCATGCCATCGTTCGCACTGATCCGCAGTTTGTTCCCGCGCATGGAAGGCCGCCTGGCCGGGGTGCTGGAGACGGCGCTGGCGATCGTGGTGATCGTGGCGGTGGCCTTGCTGGCGCGGGCGATCCTGCGCCGGCTGGTGCGTCGCCTGCAGCGCAAGTATGCGCTGCCGCCGGAGGTGGACATCGGCATCCGGCGCACCGGCAGCGTGCTGATCAGCGTGGCGGCGTTGCTGGCGATCCTCTACACGATCGGGGTGACGCCGGCGGTGCTGTGGACGGCGTTCACCGGCTTCGCGGCGGTGGGCGCGGTGGCGTTCTTCGCGGCGGGGGGCC
>NZ_LLXU01000130.1 GCF_001431645.1 Stenotrophomonas panacihumi
CTCGACGGGCTGGCCGGCGAGGGCCTGCTGCAAGGCCGGCGCGTGCTCGATTTCGGCTGCGGCTCGGGCATCCTCGCGCTGGCCGCGCTGAAGCTCGGCGCCGGCGAGGCGGTGGGCGTGGACAACGACCCGCAGGCGCTGGTCGCCAGCCATGACAACGCCGAACGCAACGAAGTCGGCGCGCGCTTCTCGGTGTACCTGCCCGAAGACGAACCGGTGGGCACCTATCCGGTGGTGGTCGCCAACATCCTTGCCTCGGCGCTGGAAGCCCTGGCCGCCACGCTGGCCGAGCGCGTCGCGCCGGGCGGGCGCATCGCGCTCTCCGGCATCCTGCATGGCCAGGAAGGCGAGCTGCTGGACCGCTACGCCGCGTGGTTCGACGACCTGCGTTGCGAACAGGACGGCGACTGGATGCGCATCGAAGGCGTCCGCCGCGCCTGACGCGCTGGCGCGGCCGCGTCGACACGGATGCGCGCGGTGCAGGCGGCCGATTCGGCATCGATCGCCCAGACCCACGGCCCCGGCCGTGCGCCGCGCCGACGCAGCCGGCAGGTGCGATGGCGTGCCCAGCGCGCGCGCAGCCCGATCGCGATACCGGTGAGCAGCGGGATGGCCCCCCATGCCACCCAGGGCGCCGCCCCGGCGCCCAGCACACCCGCGGCGAGCCCAAGCGCCAGCAGCATCGCGTCCATCGGCGAACGCCCCGCGCGTACGGCGCGGCCAGCAGGCACGACTTCGGCGCGCCCCTCCAGCCACCACACCCGGTAGCGGCGCACGCCGGGGACGCCCTGGGGACGACGCGTGGATGAGACGGACGTCACTGCGCGCCTCTCGCCCGGGCTGCGGAGCTGTACTGCAGCTTTCCGTCAAGGTCAGAATTGCTGACATGGATCGGCCGATCAGGCGAGCGAGCCCGCCATTCAGCCGCGAACGCTATATGTGCGCACCTGTGTGTGCGTCGATTGGAAATGTGGTGAGCAAGCTCTACGAAAGGATTCGCGAGGCCCGGCGCCTGACCGGGATGACGCAGGAAACGTTGGCGGCGGAACTGGGGATCTCCCGCAGCGCGGTGGCCCAATGGGAAATGAGCGAAGGCACGGCGCCTTCGGTGGAGAACCTCATCGCCCTGGCCAAGCGCAGCGGCCTGGCTTTCGAATACCTGGCGACCGGCCGCGGTGAGGCGAGCTTCGGCCCGCCCGAGGCGATCGCCGAGGAGGAAGCCAGCTACCACCCGCTCAGCGAGCAGCAGCGACAGCTGCTGGCCGGCTTCGAACAGCTGCGGCCACGCCAGCGCACCGGCCTGCTGGAGTTGATCCATTCGCCCGCCGCGCGCCGCGGACGGCGCTGACGCCCGCCCCGCATGCGGCGTCGTGGCGTGCCAGCCAGTGGTGCTGTCCGTGCTTTCCATGCCAGTCATGCTTGCCCGGCGGGCCGGGATCAACAAGCGCCGAAGGGCGGCGGTTCCGGCCGGCGTACTCCGCATGCTTGAATAGGGAATCTCCTGACGCCGCTGTCCCGATGACCGAAACCCCGCCGCCGCGTCGTGCCCTGGCCAGCTTCCTGCGTCGTCCCGCCGCGGCAGCGCCGCCGCCGGCTGCGCCCCCGGTCGAGGCAGAAGCAGCCGCGCCGGAAGAAGCCACCGGCGTGCCAGCCACCGAGCCGGTGATCGAGGCGGCGGCCGATTCACCGGTCGTCAAAACCACGCCGGTCGCCGAGCCCGTCACCCCGCCTGCCCCCGCGCCGACGCCCTCCGAAGCGTCCGCCACCGAAGCGCAGGCGCCCAGTGCAGCCACGCCGACGGCGACACCGGACGAAGCGTCTTCCGAGGCCCACGCCCCGGCCATCGCCGAACCCGACGCGCTGCCGATCGCCGCGCCGCACGCGCCCACCTTCGCGCGGCCGCGTGCCAGCGTGCGCGCACCACGCGCGCCGGTCTGGCAGTGGATCGCGCTGTGCGCGCTTGCCCTGCTGCTGGTGCTGCAGATCCTGCTCGCCGACCGCGCGCGCCTGGCCACCGATGCCCGCTGGCGTCCGCTGCTCTCCACCTTGTGTGGCGCCCTGCACTGCGAACTGCCGGTGTGGCACGAGCCAGCCGCCTTCAGCATGCTCGACCGCGACGTGCGTCCCGCCGCCGACCAGCCCGGCGTACTGCGCATCCAGGCGAGCTTCCGCAACGACGCGCGCTGGAACCAGGCGTGGCCTTACCTGCAGCTGTCGCTGTCCGATGCCGACGGCCGGGTGATCGGCAGCCGCGTGTTCGCCCCGGAGGACTACCTCGGCCACGCGCCGCCGCCCGGCGAGACGCTCGCGCCGGGGCAAAGCGGGCGGATCGACTTCCGCGTCCGCGAGCCGGCGGCCGGCACCGCGGCGTTCACCTTCGACTTCCATTGAGGCGGCCGGCGCCGATGGCAGGCGCCCGGCGCACGCGCTAGACTCACTCCCCCTCGCCGGCGGCCACTCCGCCGGCTTCTTCATCCCGGGGATGTCCTTGAACGCTGCCACCACCCGTCCCGACGCCAGTCGCGGTGCTCCCAAGTCGCCGCTGCGCGAGCATGTCGCACAGTCCGTGCGCCGCTACCTGCGCGACCTGGATGGCAGCGACGCCGACGACATGTACGTGATCGTCCTGCGCGAGATGGAGATTCCGCTGTTCGTGGAAGTGCTCAACCACTGCGAGGGCAACCAGAGCCGCGCGGCGGCCATGCTGGGCATCCACCGCGCCACCCTGCGCAAGAAGCTGAAGGAATACGGGCTGTCGTAAGCGCCCTTCCCGCCGCGGCGTCCGCGACGGGCCACGGGGGAACGCCGGGGAGGCAGGCCGTTTACAATATCGGCCCGCTCCGCATCCCCACCCCCGCTTCCATGTCTTCCGATCTGCTGCCCGTCCGCCGGGCCCTGCTTTCCGTTTCCGACAAGACCGGCCTGGTCGACCTGGCCCGTGCCCTCGCCGCGCGCGGCGTCGAACTGCTGTCCACCGGCGGCACCGCCAAGGCGATCCGCGAGGCCGGCCTGCCGGTGAAGGACGTCTCCGACGTCACCGGCTTCCCGGAAATGATGGACGGGCGGGTCAAGACCCTGCACCCGATGGTGCACGGCGGCCTGCTCGGCCGCGCCGGCACCGACGATGCGGTGATGGCCGAACACGGCATCGCGCCGATCGACCTGCTGGTGCTGAACCTGTATCCGTTCGAGTCGGTCACCGCCCGGGCCGATTGCACGCTGGCCGACGCGGTGGAGAACATCGACATCGGCGGCCCGGCGATGCTGCGCTCGGCGGCGAAGAATTTCGCCCGCGTGGCGGTGGCGACCGATCCGTCGCAGTACGCCGGCCTGCTCGCCGAACTGGAAGCCAACGACGGCCAGCTGTCGGCCGCGCAGCGCTTCGCGCTGTCGGTGGCCGCGTTCAACCGCGTGGCGCAGTACGACGCGGCGATCAGCAACTACCTCTCGGCCGTGGCCGACACCAGCCAGGCCGTGCCGCAGCGCACCGAATACCCGGCGCAGATGAACTCCACCTTCGTGAAGGTGATGGACCTGCGCTACGGCGAGAACCCGCACCAGAGCGGCGCGTTCTACCGCGACCTCTACCCGGTGCCGGGCACCCTGGCCACGTTCCGCCAGCTGCAGGGCAAGGAACTGAGCTACAACAACCTGGCCGACGCCGACGCGGCGTGGGAATGCGTGCGCCAGTTCGACGCGCCGGCCTGCGTGATCGTCAAGCACGCCAACCCGTGCGGCGTGGCGGTGGGCGTGGCCTGCGGCGATGCCTATGAGCTGGCCTATGCCACCGACCCGACCAGCGCGTTCGGCGGCATCATCGCCTTCAACCGCACGCTGGACGCGGCCACCGCCAAGGCGATCCTGGACCGCCAGTTCGTCGAGGTGCTGATCGCCCCGGATTACGAGCCCGGCGCGCTGGATTACGCCACCAAGAAGGCCAACGTGCGCGTGCTGCAGATCCCGCACGGCGAAGGCCTGAACAACTACGACAGCAAGCGCATCGGCTCGGGCCTGCTGCTGCAGTCCTCCGACAACCGTGGCATGAGCGCGCAGGAACTGAAGGTGGTCACGAAGGTGGCGCCGACCGAGGCGCAGCTGCGCGACCTGCTGTTCGCCTGGCGCGTGGCCAAGTACGTCAAGTCCAACGCGATCGTCTATGCGAAGGACAACCGCACGATCGGCGTCGGCGCCGGGCAGATGAGCCGCGTGTATTCGGCGCGCATCGCCGGCATCAAGGCCGCCGACGCGCACCTGGTGGTGCCGGGCTCGGTGATGGCCTCCGATGCGTTTTTCCCGTTCCGCGACGGCATCGACGCCGCCGCCGAGGCGGGCATCGCCGCGGTGATCCAGCCGGGTGGTTCGATGCGCGACGCCGAGGTGATCGCCGCCGCCGACGAACATGGCCTGGCGATGGTGTTCACCGGCGTGCGCCACTTCCGTCACTGACCGCAGCAACGGACACGCGAGGCGCGCCATGTGGATACGCGAAGAAACTTCCGCCGACCATGAAGCGATTGCCCGCGTGATCGATGCTGCGTTCGCCGGCGCCGAACATGCCGGCGGCAATGAAGCCCGCATCGTCGCCGCGTTGCGCGCCGCCCATGCGCTGGCGGTGGCGCGCGTGGCCGACGTCGATGGCCGCATCGCCGGCCACGTGGCGATCTCGCCGGTGGTGCTCGATGACGGCAGCGCAGGCTGGTTCGGCCTGGGCCCGGTCGCGGTGGATCCCGCCGACCAGGGCCGCGGCGTCGGCAGCGCGCTGGTGCGCGCGGCGCTGGCCGAACTACCGGCGCTGGGCGCGCGCGGCTGCGTGGTGCTCGGCGACCCCGGCTGGTATGCGCGTTTCGGGTTCCGCCCGGTCGCCTCGCTGCGTTTCGAGGGCGCGCCGGCCGAATACTTCCAGGCCCTGCTGATCGGCGACGGCGACGCGCCGCAGGCACGGGTCGACTACCACCCCGCTTTTTTCATCGCGTAGGCCGAACGGCCGCGCAGGAGTCCTGACCGCATGAAGATCCTCGTCATTGGTTCCGGTGGCCGCGAGCACGCGCTGGCCTGGAAGCTGGCCCAGTCCCCGCGCGTGAGCGAGGTGCTGGTCGCCCCGGGCAACGCCGGCACCGCCATCGAGGACAAGTGCCGCAACATCGTGGCCAAGGTGAGCGACCTCGACCGCCTGCTGCAGATTGCGCAGGACGAAACCGTCGCGCTGACCGTGGTCGGCCCCGAAGTGCCGCTGGTAGCCGGCGTGGTCGATCGCTTCCGCGCCGCCGGCCTGCGCATCTTCGGGCCCACCGCCGCCGCCGCGCAGCTGGAAGGCAGCAAGGCCTACGCCAAGGACTTCCTCGCCCGCCACGGCATCCCCACCGCGTTCTACGCCGTGCACCACGAAGTGGGCGCCGCGCTGTCCTACGTGCGCGAGAAGGGCGCGCCGATCGTGGTCAAGGCCGACGGCCTGGCCGCCGGCAAGGGCGTGATCGTGGCGATGACCCTGGCCGAAGCCGAGGCCGCGGTGCGCGACATGCTCTCGGGCAACGCGTTCGGCGACGCCGGTGCGCGCGTGGTGATCGAGGAATTCCTCGACGGCGAGGAAGCCAGCTTCATCTCGATGGTGGACGGCGTCACCGCGCTGCCGATGGCCACCAGCCAGGACCACAAGCGCGTCGGCGACGGCGACACCGGCCCGAACACCGGCGGCATGGGCGCCTACTCGCCCGCCCCGGTGGTCACCGCCGAGGTGCACGCACGGGTGATGCGCGAAGTGGTCGAGCCGACCGTGCGCGGCATGGCCGCCGATGGCATTCCGTTCACCGGCTTCCTCTATGCCGGCCTGATGATCGACGCCGCCGGCGCGCCGAAGGTGATCGAATTCAACGTGCGCTTCGGCGACCCGGAAACCCAGCCGGTCATGCTGCGCCTGCAGTCGGACCTGGTGGACCTGGTCGAGGCGGCCATCGACGAACGCCTGGACACCGTGCAGGCGCAGTGGGATCCGCGCCCGTCGCTGGGCGTGGTGATGGCCTCGCGGCCGTACCCGGAAACGCCGGTGAGCGGCGAGGTCATCGAGGGCCTGGGCGCCGTGCCGGACGATGCCAAGGTGTTCCATGCCGGTACCGCGCTCGATGCGCACGGGCACGTGCTCAGCGCGGGTGGCCGCGTGCTGTGCGTGGCCGCGCTGGGCGACAGCGTGCGCGACGCGCAGCAGCGCGCGTACCGTGGCGTGGACCGCATCCACTGGACGCACGAGTTCCACCGCCGCGACATCGGCTGGCGGGCCATCGCGCGCGAAGAGGGGCACTGAGCGCCTCGCATGCTTTTGGCCGCCACGATCACGGCGGCATGCCCATAATGGCCACGACCCCGCCCGCGTGAGCCGTCGTGCCGAAACCGTCGATCGAATCCCGCCTGGGCCGCCTGTGGGCCCATGAGAAAGCCAGCTACGGGCTGCGGGTACTGATCGCGCTGGGCGTGGCGATGGGCGGCTGCTGGTACGGCGGCCAGCTCGCCGCGCTGCCGGCGATCTTCCTCGGCATCATCGCCAGCGCCATCGCCGAAACCGACGACAACTGGCTCGGCCGCACGAAGTCGGTGCTGCTGTCGCTGCTGTGCTTCGCGTTGTCCTCGGCCGCGGTGGTATGGCTGTTCCCGCATCCATGGGCCTTCGTGGCCGGCCTGGCGCTGTCCACCTTCGCGCTGACGCTGCTGGGCGCGCTTGGCGAGCGCTATGCCTCCATCGCGCAGGCCACCGTGGCACTGGCGATCTACACGATGATCGGGCTCGACCAGCACCATGCCATCGGCGGCCATCCGGCCGATGCCTGGCGCGGCAGCGTGCTGCTGTTGCTCGGCGCGGCGTGGTACGGGCTGCTGTCGATCGTGTGGTCGGCGCTGTTCGCCAACCGCCCGGTGCGCGAGCGCCTGGCACGGCTGTTCGAGGTACTGGGCGAATACCTGCGGCGCAAGGCCGACCTGTTCGAGCCGGTGCGCGGCGAGGACCTGCACGCGCGACGGCTGGCGCTGGCCGAGCAGAACGCGCAGGTGGTGGCCGCGCTCAACGCGGCGAAGGCGGCGATCCTCAGCCGCTTCGGGCGCTCGGGCCGGCCGGGCGTGCAATCCGGCCTGTACTTCCGCCTGTATTACCTGGCGCAGGATTTCCACGAACGCGCCAGTTCCTCGCACTATCCGTACGACGCGCTGACCGAGGCGTTCTTCCACAGCGACGTGCTGTACCGCTGCCGGCGCCTGCTCGCCCTGCAGGGCGCGGCCTGCATCGCGCTGGGCCAGGCGCTGCGGTTGCGCCAGCCGTTCGTGTACGCCGACAGCAGCCGCCAGGCCACCGACGACCTGCGCCAGTCGCTCGATTTCCTGCACGCGCGCGCCGACCCCGCGCAAGCACGCCTGCTCGGCTCGCTGGAGCTGCTGGCGAGCAACCTGCAAGGCATCGAGCGCCGGCTGTCCGAATCCTCGTTGTCGGACACGCCGCTGGACGGCATCGACACCCGCCTGCGCGATTCCTCCCCGCACACGCTGCGCGAGATGGGCCAGCGCCTGCTGGCGCAGCTCACGCCCGGTTCGGTGCTGTTCCGCCACGGCGTGCGCATGGCCGTGGCGCTGCTCGCCGGCTATGCGGTGATGAAGCTGATGCATGCGCACAACGGCTTCTGGATCCTGCTCACCACCGCGTTCGTGTGCCGGCCCAACTACGGCGCCACGCGGCTGCGGCTGGTGCAGCGCATCGCCGGCACGCTGGTGGGCCTGGGCGCCACCTGGGCGCTGATGCAGCTGTTCACCGGGGTGGAGATGCAGCTGCTGCTGGCGTTGCTGGCCGCGCTGCTGTTCTTCGTCACCCGCACCGACCGCTACCTGCTCGCCACCGCCGCGATCACCGTGATGGCGCTGCTGTGCTTCAACCTGCTGGGGGACGGCTTCGTGCTGCTGTGGCCGCGGCTGGTCGATACGCTGGTGGGCTGCCTGATCGCCGCGCTGGCCTCGTTCCTGATCCTGCCGGACTGGCAGGGACGGCGCCTGCACCAGGTCATCGCCAACGTGATGGCCAGCGGCTCGCGCTACCTGCGCGAAGTGCTCGGCCAGTACGCGCAGGGCCAGCGCGACGACCTCAACTACCGCATCGCGCGCCGCGACATGCACAACGCCGACGCGGCGCTCTCGGTGGCGCTGTCGAACATGCTGCGCGAGCCGGGCTACGTGCGCCGCAACCTCGATGCGGGCTTCAGGTTCCTGGCGTTGTCCAACGTGCTGCTCGGTTATCTCTCGGCACTGGGCGCGCACCGCGAGAAGCTCGACCTCGACGCGCAGACGCGCGAAGCCGGCGATTACCTGCAGCGCGCGCTCGGCGGCATTGCCGACCATCTGGCGCGACGCCAGCCATTGCCGGCGGTGGATGAAAGCGTGGAGGCCGCCATGGCCGAGGCGCTGGACGACTACGCCGAGGACGCGCTGCCGAAGCAGCGCCTGCTGCGCACCCAGTTGGCCCTGGTATTGCGATTGCTGCCGCGGCTTCGCGCCGCCGCGCAGGAAGTGGTGCTGCAGCCGGGCGCCGTCGCGCAAGCCACCACGACTCCCGCCCCAGCGGGTCAGTAGGCCTGGCCTGACAGCCGGGGAATATCGAAATGTGCCGGCTCAGCGCGCCGGCCGTGCCCGCTGGCTCACGCCCATCCACGCCAGTGCCGCCACCGCGAGTACCGCCCCGGCCACCACCACGCCGTGCCAGCCGGCGCGCGCGTAAGCGACGGTGCCGGCGCTGGAACCGAGCGCGCCGCCGATGAAGTAGCAGGTCATGTAGGCGGAGGTGATGCGATTTCGCGCGGCGGCATCGAGCTGGTAGATCACGCTCTGGTTGTTGATGTGCACGCCCTGCACGGCGATGTCGAGCAGCAGCACGCCGACGATCAGCAGCCACAACGAATGCGGCGCGGCCCACAGCATGCCCCACGACACCAGCAGCATCACCAGGCCACCCCAGCTGGCCAGCATGCCGTGGCCGTGGTCGGACAACTTGCCGGAGAGATTGGCGGCCAGTGCACCGGCCGCGCCGATCAAGCCGAACAGGCCGATCAGGCTGGTGCCGTAACCGTAATCCGGCCCGGCGAGCAGGAACGCCAGGGTGGTCCAGAACACGCTGAAGCCGGCGAAGATCAACCCGCCGAGCACGGCGCGGCCGCGCAGCACCGGCTCGTCGCGCAGCAGCGTGAGCACCGAGACGATCAGGTGCGGATAGGACAACGACGCATCGCCGTCATGGCGCGGCAGCCCGCGATACAGCAGTGCGGCCACCACCAGCATCAGCCCGGAGGCGACCCAGTACACCGTATGCCAGCCACAGGCGCCGGCCAGCAGGCCGGAGATGGTGCGCGCCAGCAGGATGCCCAGCAGCAGGCCGCTCATCACCATGCCGACCACGCGCCCGCGTTCTTGCGGCGCGGCCAGCGTGGCCGCGTACGGCACCAGCACCTGCGCCGACACCGAGCACAGCCCGGTGACCAGCGTGCCCGCCAGCAGCATCGGGAAGCTGGAGGAGAACGCGCTGATCAGCAGGCCGCCCGCGCAGGCCACGTACAGGCCGACGATCAGCCCGCGGCGCTCCAGCCGGTCGCCCAGCGGCACGATGAACAACAGGCCCGCCGCATAGGAGAGCTGGGCCACGGTCACCACCATGCCGGCGCTGCGCACGTCCACGCCGAAGGTCTGCGCCAGGGTCTGCAGCAGCGGCTGGGCGTAATAGTTGCTGGCCACGGCCAGGCCGGTGGCCACGGCCATCAGCAGCACCAGGCTCTGCTTGATCCGGGGATAGTGCGAGGCGGTGGACATCGGGCATACCGGCGCGGGGGCCGCACAGTATGACGGCGCGCCCCGGCAGCGTCGCCGCCATGGCCGGCATGCAGCATTGCGCGGCGCGGGCCGTCAAGGTTCCAGAGCCGCATAGCGTCCTGCTAGGCTGCGCGCGACCGCCAAGGAGTCGTGCATGTCATCGGGCCACAGCCAGTTCGCGCTGTTGAAGCAGCGACGCTTCCTCCCCTTCTTCACCGTGCAGGCCCTGGGGGCCTTCAACGACAACGTGTACCGCCAGGCCATCATCGGCCTGCTGGGCTTCCTGGCGGTGGAGCAGTCGCAGCGGCTGATCTACACGAACCTGGCACCGGCGCTGTTCATCCTGCCCTACTTCCTGTTTTCGGCCCTCGCCGGGCAAATCGCCGAGAAGCTGGAGAAACAGCGGCTGATCGTCATCACCACCACGATGGAGATCGCGGTGATGTCGCTGGCGGCGGTGGGCTTCCTCACCCAGAACCTGGTCGTGCTGCTGGTGGCGCTGTTCTGCACCGGCCTGCAATCCACGCTGTTCGGGCCGGTGAAATATTCGATCCTGCCCTCGGTGCTCAAGCCGGAGGAACTCACCGGCGGCAACGGCCTGGTCGAGATGGGCACCTCGATCTCGATCCTGTGCGGCATGATCTTCGGCGGGTTGATCTTCACCTTCGCCGGCGCGCACGGCACGGTGGTGGCCGCGGTGGCGGTGATCCTGCTCGCGGTGACCGGCAACCTCGTCGCGCGCCGCGTGCCACGCGTGGAAGCCGGCGCGCCGGACCTGAAGATCAACTGGAACCCGATCCCCGAATCGCTGGCGATCATGCGCCTGACCCGCCGCCAGCTGGCGGTGCGCAACGCGATCCTCGGCGTGTCGTGGTTCTGGTTCGTCGGCACGGTGATCACCGCGCAGCTGCCGGGCTATGCCGAGCTCAACCTAGGTGGGCGGCCGGAGCTGTACGTGTTCGCGCTGGCGCTGTTTTCCATCGGCACCGGCAGCGGTTCGCTGCTGTGCGAGAAGCTATCCGGGCGCACGGTGGAAATCGGCCTGGTGCCGCTGGGCGCATTCGGCATCAGCGCCTTCATGCTGGACCTGTATTTCGCCCGCCCGGGCCAGGCGCTGGCCGCCGGGCTGGACGTGATCGGCTTCGTGAAGCAGCCCGGCAGCGCGCGCATCATGTTCGACCTGCTCGGCATCGGCGTGTTCACCGGTTTCTTCGTGGTGCCGCTGTTCGCGCTGATCCAGAGCCGCACGCCGCGCGCGGAGCTCTCGCGCGTGATCGCCGGGCTCAACATCCAGAATTCGCTGTTCATCGTGGTGGCCGCGGTGGTGGGCATCGCGGTGCAGCGCTGGCTGGGCTGGACGATCCCGCAGGTGTTCCTGGCGCTGGCGATCGCCAACACGATCGTGGCGATCTACATCTTCACCATCGTCCCCGAATTCCTGATGCGCTTCCTCAGCTGGCTGCTGGTGCGCACGCTGTATCGGCTGGAGCTGCACGGCATCGAGAAGAACGTGCCCGACGAGGGTGCCGCGCTGATCGTGTGCAACCACGTCAGCTACATGGACGCGCTGATCCTGGCGGCGACGGTGCCGCGGCCGGTGCGCTTCGTCATGTACTACAAGATCTTCAACATCCCGGTGATGCGCTGGATCTTCCGCACCGCCAAGGCGATCCCGATCGCCGGCGCGCGCGAGGATCCCGCGCTGATGCAGCGCGCCTTCGACGAGATCGACGCCGCGCTGGCCGAGGGCGAGCTGGTGTGCATCTTCCCGGAGGGCGCGCTGACCCGCGATGGCGAGATCGCCCCGTTCAAGAGCGGCGTGGA
Organism: Stenotrophomonas panacihumi; assembly: GCF_001431645.1. Taxonomy (GTDB): domain Bacteria; phylum Pseudomonadota; class Gammaproteobacteria; order Xanthomonadales; family Xanthomonadaceae; genus Stenotrophomonas_A; species Stenotrophomonas_A panacihumi. The sequence continues at coordinate 11,647 of NZ_LLXU01000130.1, forward strand.
GAAGATCCTGGAACGCCGCGCGGTGCCGGTGGTGCCGATGGCGCTGCGCGGCATGTGGAGCAGCATGTGGAGCCGGCGCGACACCCGCCTGGGCCGCATGCGCGTGCCGCGGCGCTTCCGCGCGCACGTGCAGGTGGCCGCCGGGCCGCCGCTGGACCCGCAGGGCGTGGACGCGCCGGCGCTCGAAGCGCAGGTGCGCGCACTGCGCGGGGAGCTGGCCTGAACCGGGCATGCCGGCTTTCCAAGCCGGCGCCCCGCCGCTACGCTGGCGGCCATGCGGTCGTCGCCATGGCGACCGCGGAACGGAAGCCGCCGGGGGGAACCGAATGCCGCTTCGCACCGCCACGCACGACATCACGGGCCCGACACGGGCTTGCCGCATGCGTGCGCCTTTTCCGTTCCGCTTGAACCGAATCGATTCCCCACCACCACCCGCAGGAGTACCCGCATGAGCGCAGTCCCGCCCGTCGCCCCGCCGCCGACCGTGCAGCCCATCCCCAACTACCTCGCCTGGTCGATCATCTCCACCGTGCTGGGCTTCTGCCTGTGCTGCCCGGCGCTGATCACCGGCATCGTGGCCATCGTGTTCTCCAGCAAGGTCAACTCGCTGCTGGCGCAGGGCGACCTCGACGGCGCGCGCGCCGCCTCCAACAACGCCAAGACCTGGTGCTGGGTGACCACCGCGCTGGCGATCGTCGGCCTGGTCATCAACATCGTGGCGCTGGCCACCGGCGGCATGAGCAGCTACATGGAAGCCATGCAGCAGATGCAGCACATGTCGTGACCGCCCTGCGCGGCTGGCACTGGATCGCGGTGGCGGCGGGCGTCCCGCTCGCCGCCACCGGCCTGTGGCTGGTGTACCACTTCGATCCGAACGCGGCGGGAAGCCCTTTCCCGCCGTGCCTGTTCCGCGCGTTGACCGGCTTCTACTGCCCGGGCTGCGGCATGACCCGCGCGTTGCACGCGTTGCTGCACCTGGACATCGCCACGGCATTTGGCATGAACCCGGCGGTGATGACCGGCCTGGCCCTCGTGCCGGGGCTGGTGGCCTGGCATTTCGGTTGGCGCGCGCGATGGTTCGCGCCAATCGTCTCGGTCGTCTCGCGCCCGAACTTCTGGCTGGTGCTGATTCCCGCCTACTGGATCGCGCGCAACCTGCCCTGGTTTCCGTTCACCGCACTGGCGCCGGGCTGAGCAGGCTCAGCCGACCCAGCCGGCAATCACCAGCAGCGCCAGCGCCACCATCCACAGCAGCAGCACGCGCCACACCAGGCTCATCGCATCGCGCACTTCGGGCAGGCGACGCCATACCGGCACCAGGCCGGCGTCGGTGTAGTCGTGCGCTTCCTCGCGCAGTTCGGCGCGCACGCTGGCGCGCGCCACCGCGCCGAGGAAGGCCGGCTCCAGCGCCCAGCGGTTGCCGTGCGCGTTGCGCCATGCGCGGTAGACGGTGTCGAAATTGCCGACCAGCGCCATCGACAGCACGATCAGCTGCGCCACCGGCCATTCCAGCGCCGCCAGCAGGGCATGCGCGCCGCGTTCGTGCGCCGGCGGCAGCTTGCCGCTCAGCGGGCCTTCGACCATCAGCACGAGCAGGCGGTACAGCACCGCGCCGAACGGGCCCAGCAGCAGGAACCAGAACAGCACCCCGAACCAGCGCCGCAGGCCGTTGAGGATCACCGCCTCCACCAGCGAGGGCGCGTCCTCGTGCAGGCTGCCGCCGGCGGCCTGCAGGTGCGAGACCGCGGCACGGCGCGTGGCCGGGTCATCGGCATCGATCACCGCTTCGACATCGCGGTCCAGGTCGCGCGGGCCCCAGGTCCAGGCCAGCACCAGCACGCCGTAGAGCAGCGAGGGCAAACCGTAGGCGTGGCCACGCAGCAGCCACTGCAGCAGCAACACCGGCAGCAGCGGCGGCAACAACGCCATCGCCACGCCATAGCGGCCGTGCCACGGACCGCCGCCGCGCGATTGTTCGCCCAGCCAGTCCAGCCAATGCTCGAACCAGCCGAAATGGCGCAGGCGCGCCACTTGGGCCGGGGCGATATGGCCCAGCGCCAGGGCGACGATCACGGCAACCAGAGCGGTGAACATGGGCGGGTGTCTCCTGACGATGCCGGTGGTGCAGGGCCGATGATGCGGCAAGGCGCCGCCGCCGTCAGCCTCGGTGGTACCAGTCTTCGATCAGGGCGCGGGCGATGGAGATGGAGGGCGCCAGCAGCAGGCCTTCGCCGTCGTCATGGCCGTCGCGGGCCAGCGCGGCGCCGACTTCCTCGCGGGTGAACCAGCGCGCGTCTTCCAGTTCGCCATCCACCTGCGGCGGCTGCGCGCCGTCGGCCTGCGCGCGGAAACCCAGCATCAGCGCGCCGGGGAACGGCCACGGCTGCGCGCCCAGGTACTGGCAGGCGTCGATGCGGATCTGCGTTTCCTCGTGCACTTCGCGCGCGACGGTCTGCTCCAGCGATTCGCCCGGCTCCACGAACCCGGCGATCACCGAATAGCGGCGCGGCGCCCAGCTGGCCTGGCGGCCGAGCAGCAGGCGCGCGCCATCGCTGACGGCCACGATCACCGCCGGGTCCACGCGCGGATAGTGGTCGTTGCCGCATTGCGCGCAGTGGCCGATGAAGCCGCCACGACGGAAGGCGATGGGCCCGCCGCACACGCCGCAGAAGCGCGTGCGCGCCTGCCACCACGACATGCCGCGGGCATAGGCGAAGGCGGTGGAAAGTGCACCGGGCCATTCGGCGCCGGCGCGGCGCAGGTCGATGCGGCCCGGCGCCTCCACGGTGACCTGCGTGGCATCCACGCAGAACCACGCCTGCTCGCCGGCAAGGCCCAGGAAGATCGCCGTGCCCGGCGCGGGGCCGATATCCGCGCCGGTCAGCGCGGCCGGCTGGCCGTGTTCGTCGGCATAGGCCAGGCCTTCGGCATCCAGCACCAGCACGCGGGCACGGGGCCAGTGCCGGGCCAGGGCGTCGGCGTCATCGCGCAGCGGGTCGGCGCGGTCGAGCGGCTGGGCGACGAAGGCGAAGCCGGAGAAGGTCGGAATCGATGCAGGCATCTGCGCAAGCCTGCCGTCAAAGCCGTTTCACCGCAACCGCGTGCGCCGGAAAAACAAAGGGCCGGCAATGCCGGCCCCGTGCGGGTTCGCTGGCGCGACGCTCAGACGCTGAAGCTGCTGCCGCAGCCGCAGGTGGTCTTGGCGTTGGGATTGCGGATGACGAACTGCGCGCCGGTGAGGCTCTCGGTGTAATCGACCTCGGCGCCCATCAGGTACTGCAGGCTCAGCGGGTCGACCAGCAGGGTGACGCCATCGGTCGCCACGGCCAGGTCGTCCTCGGCGCGGTTCTCGTCGAATTCGAAGCCGTACTGGAAGCCCGAGCAGCCACCGCCCTGGATGTACACGCGCAGCGCCAGATCGGCATTGCCTTCGTCCTGGATCAGTTCGCGCACCTTGGCCGCGGCGGCACCGGTGAAGTTCAACGGCCGGTCCAGCGACTGGTAGTCCGGGGCGGGCGCGGCGCCCGGAAGGGAAACAAGCGTGGTCATGCGCGCAGGATGGGGCCCCAAGGGCCCCGATTCAAGACAACAGGCCGGACGCAGCGTTCGACGCCGCGCCGGCCACCTGCCTGGATTCAGCCGTTGACGGCCGCCAGCGTGACGCCGACCGGCGCGCTGGACTCGCCTGGCGCCGGCAACGCGGCCGCCGCGGTGGCGTGGATCAGCCGGCCGGTCAGCTGGGCGCCGGCGCTCATCTCCACCACCTGGTAGTGCACGTTGCCCTGCACGCGGGCCTTGGGCGCCAGTTCGACGCGTTCGGCGGCATGCACGTCGCCATCGAGCTGCCCGTTGATGATGACCACCGGGGCGCGTACTTCGCCCTCGATGCGGCCCTGCTCGGCCAGCGTCACGATGGCCGGGCTGCCGTCCTCGGCGATGACCTTGCCGTGGATGCGGCCTTCGATATACAGCCCGCCACTGAAGACCAGGTCGCCCCGGATCACCACCTGCGGCCCGATGAGGGTGTCGACCACGGTCTGGTCGCCCCGGTTGGATTTGTTGCCGAACATGCCTACTCCCCTGAGGCCGCAGTGGCGGCGCTCTTCCAATCGAATGTCTGGTTGACCGGCGCCCCACCGCCGCTCAGCGAGATTCGCACACGTTGCGGGGTGAAATCCTTGGGCAGGATCACGCTGCCGGTCAATTGCTGGAAATACCTGAACGAATAAGGCTGCCCGGGCACGTCGGCCTTCTGGTGCAGTTCGTTCCAGCTGACCGTGGTCAGCTTGCCGGCGCGCACGCCCTCCACCGAAAAGCGCAGCTGGCCCTCGCTGATCGCGCCCCGGTTCAGGTTCTGCGTCAGCACGGCCGTGTAGGCCCAGGTGCCGCCGGCTTCCGGCGTGAACTCGATGGAGTGGGCGTTGAGGCCCTTGCGCTGGCTGGTGGCGCCGACCAGCCGCTCGTAGAACGCGACGTCGGCACGCAGCGCGGCGATCTGCTCGTCGCGCTCGGCCAGCGAAGCCTGCACTTCATTGTTGGCCGCGCGGCTGATCTGGTCGGAAACGGCGAGGTTGACCTGGCGCTGCTTCAGGCCCTGGATCTGCGCCTGCAGGTCGGCCGCCTGGCGCTGGCTGGCGCGCAGCTCGGCCTGCGCCTGGCCCAGTTCGGGCGCGGCGAGCCGGCTGGCGAGCAGCCACATGCCGCCGAGCGACAGCAGCCACAGCACGCCGACCACGATCACCACTCCCCACGGGAAGCCGTGCGGCGAAGAAGATCCGTGGCGGACGATCTGGATACGGGGGACCGGTCGATTCATCGGGAGGAGGCACAGGCCCGGGGGCCGGCGCGGACGTCCTGTGGGAACGGCTGGTTAGTGTGCCAGATGGCGCCACTGCGGCGCTGGCGCCACCGGCGTGCATGCCCGATAGTGGCCGCGATCCCCGCGGAGCACTCGGCATGAACGAGGCCCACCTGTTCGTCATCGGCATCCTGCTGGCCTGGCTAGCCGGCATCCGGGTGTACCTCACCGTGTTCGGCATCGGCCTGGCCGGCGCGCTCGGCTGGGTGGACCTGCCGCCCGCGTTGCAGGCGACCACCTCGTGGTGGGTGCTGTGTACCTCCGGCGCGCTGGCGGTGGCGGAGTTCCTCGCCGACAAGATTCCCGGCGTCGATTCGGTGTGGGACCTGCTGCAGACGCTCGCGCGCGTACCGGCGGGCGCGTTCCTGGCCGCCGCCACGCTCTCGCCCGACGGGCAGCTGGGAACCGGCGCGCTGGTGGCGGGCGCCGGGGTGGCACTGACCAGCCACGTGCTCAAGGCTGGTTCGCGCGCCCTGCTCAATACCTCGCCCGAACCGGCCAGCAACTGGATGGCGTCCATCGCCGAGGACGCGGTGGTCACCACCACCCTCGCCCTGGCCCTGGCGCATCCCTGGCTGGCCTTGCTGGTGGTGGTGGGCGCCAGCCTGCTCGGCGCGCTGCTGGTGTGGTGGGTCTGGCGGACCCTGTGGCGCGGGATGAAGCGGCTGGTCGCGCCACTGAGGGCGCAAGGCGGGACGTTCGAACCGGGGCAGTCGCCGCTGCCGTGAAGTTCATCGCATAATCAGGGGCGCTGACAGGGGAGTCTCCATGGTCGCTCGACAACCGGCATCCAACGCCCGCGACGACGCGCGCGGTCGCGCCCGCGGCGTGCGCGCGGAAACACCACCGACCGACTACTGGCGTCGCTGGGACGACATTTCCGAACAGATCGGCGGCGTGCGCCCGCAGTTCGAGGAACGCCAGGCCGCGGTGCCGGCACCCGCACCGGTGCAAGCGCCCGTGGTGACGCCGCCCGCTGTCGCGCCGCTCGCCAGCACCCCCACGCCGCCGCCCGCCGAACAGCGCGCGGCCACCGCGTCGCCACCCGTGGCCACCGCGCCCGGCGACGACCAGCTGCTGCGACCCACCGATAGCCCGTATCGCATCCTCATCGTCGAAGACGACCGTTCGCAGGCCCTGTTCGCGCAGAGCGTGCTGCATGGCGCGGGCATGCATGCGCAGGTGGAGATGAGCGCGGCGGCGGTGCCGCAGGCCATCGCCGAATACCGTCCGGATCTCATCCTGATGGACCTGCACATGCCGGACCTGGACGGCATCCGCCTGACCACGCTGATCCGCCAGCAGCCGCAGCACCAGCTGCTGCCGATCGTGTTCCTCACCGGCGACCCGGACCCGGAGCGCCAGTTCGAAGTGCTCGACAGCGGCGCGGACGATTTCCTCAACAAGCCGATCCGTCCGCGCCACCTCATCGCTGCGGTGTCCAACCGCATCCGCCGCGCGCGCCAGCAGGCGCAGCTGTCGGGAGGCGAGGACGGCGCGCGCAGCAATCCGGAAACCGGCCTGCCCACGCGCGTGCACGTGATGCAGCTGCTGGGCAACCATCTCGGCCGCGCCGATGCCGGCATTCTCTTCATCGAGGTCGCCAGCGCCTTGGGCCTGCGCGAGCGCTATGGCTATGCCGCCTTCGAGCGCCTGATGAACCAGGCCGGCCACCGCCTCGCGCGCGCGGCCACGCCGTTCCCGCTGGCGCGTTTGAACGACAACAGCTTCCTGGTGCTGGTCGAAGGCCTGGACGTCGCCGCGCAACGCCACCTCGCGGTGGAGATGCGCGCGCAGCTGGCCACGCAGGCGTTCGAGGTTCGCGAGGGCGAATCGGTACACCTGCGCTGCGCCATCGGCGTGACCCCGCTGGACCATGGCTTCGGCGAAGCCGGCAGCGCGCTGGAAGCCGCCGAACGGACCGCCCTGCAGGCGCGGCTGGAGCCGGAAGGCGTGCGCGTCCACATGCCCAGCGAGGTACAGGACGACGCGCACCTGGAACTGGTCGATGGCCAGCTGGAGCTGGCCTACCAGCCCATCGTCGCCGTGGCCGGCGGCGACATGGCGCAATACCAGGTGCTGCTGCGCCTGCGTCGCCCCGACGGCACGCTGCTGCAGGCCGGCCAGGTCATTCCCGCCGCGGAAGCCGCCGGGCGCATCGCCGATCTCGACCAGCAGGTGCTCGACCACGCGCTCGGCCTGCTGCAGCACTACCAGCACGCCAGCCCGCCGCTGCGCCTGTTCGTCTCGCAGTCGGCACGCACGCTGGCACGCGAGGCGTTCGCCGAATGGCTGGAGCAGTCGCTGGCGCAACGCGGTGTCGCCGGCACCTCGCTGGTGATCGACGTGCGCCTGGACGATGCACTGATCCACACCGTCACCCTGCAGCAGTTCTGCAAGCGGATGATGGCCCACGGCGTACAGTTCTGCCTGAGCCAGTTCGAGACCGGCGAGGAGAACAACGCCCTGCTCAGCCAGTTGCCGCTGGGTTTCGTGCGCATGCACAGCCGGTACGCGGCCGCGCACGCCCAGCCGGCGCTGCGCGACGAACTGCGTGATGCGATCAACCTGGCGCATCGCCACGGGCTGCTGATCATCGGCCAGCAGATCGAGGACGCACAGGCCGCCGCCGCGATGTGGATGGGCGGCGTGGACCTGATCCAGGGCAACCTGGTGCAGTCGGTCGGCAAGGAACTGGACTTCGACTTCCACAGCGCGGTGCTGTAGGCATGCCATTGGCGTCCGGCCAAGGCGCGTGGCTCTGGCTGGCGGTGGCCGCCGTGGCGCTCGTCGCGGTGGTGTTCGCGTTGGTGCGTGGCAAGCGGCTGGCCGAAGCGCGGCACCAGCAGGCCTTGCTGCGCGATCGGCTGGAGGGCGCGCGGCGGGAGATCGACGGCCTGCGCCAGGACCTGCTGCGGCACGACCAGCTCGAACAGCAGCTGCTGCAGGCCAAGCAGGCCGCGGAAGCGGCGGTGCTGGCCAAGGGCGAATTCCTCGCCACGATGAGCCACGAGATCCGCACGCCGCTCAATGGCATCATCCCGATGCTCGACCTGGTCTCGCGCGGCGCGTTGGCCGCCGACCAGCGCGAGATGCTGCAAACGGCCATGGCCAGCTCGCTGCAGCTGCTGCGCATCGTCGACGACATCCTGGACTACTCCAAGCTGGAGGCCGACAAGCTCGAGCTGGAGATCACCACGTTCAACCTGCGCGAGCTGATGGACGGCGTGGTGCAGCTGATGCAGCGCGCCGCCGAGGACAAGCACCTGCGGCTGGACGTGGCCATCGACCCGGCCGTGCGCCTGTCGGTGCGCGGCGATCCGGTGCGTCTGCGCCAGGTGCTGGGCAACCTGATCGGCAACGCGCTGAAGTTCACCGAGCGCGGCGGCATCGATGTCAGCGTGCGCCGCCTCGGCGAAACCAAGGCGCAGCACCTGCTGCGTTTCCAGGTGCGCGACAGCGGCATCGGCATCGCGCCGGAGCAGCAGGCGCGCCTGTTCCGCGCCTTCACCCAGGCCGATGCTTCGACCACGCGCCTGTACGGCGGCACCGGCCTGGGGCTGGTGATCTGCAAGCGCATCATCGACCTGATGGGCGGCCGCATCGGCGTGGAATCCGCGCCGGGCGCGGGCGCCACGTTCTGGTTCGAAATCCCGCTGCTGAAGGTCATCGGCGACCTGCAGCAAGGCCACGCGCTGCGCGAGGCGATGCGGGTACTGCTGGTTTCCAGCGACGACCGCCTGCGCCAGCGCATGCAGATGCTGATGCGCAACTGGGGCATCGGCCTGCACTGCGTGGACAGCACGCAGGAAGCGCTGGAGCGCATGCGCGCCAGCGCGGGGCAGCGCATGGGCGCGGCGTTCGACGTGGTCATCGCCGACCACGAGCAGCTGCGCTATAGCGCGCGCGCCCTGCATCGCGGCATCGCGCGCGCACCCGAGCATGCCGGCACGCGGCTGATCTGGCTGGTGGGCGACGAGCCGCTGCCCGACGAACTCGACGATCACCTCGACCGCCTCCCGCGCCAGGCCAGCGACGCCGAGCTGCGCGCCGCCCTGGTGCCGGAACGACGCGTGCCCGCCGAGACGGAGGATGCCGGCAGTGCGATCCCGCAGCTGCCGCCACCGTCGGCGGCCACCGCCAGCGACCTGCAGGAGCCGCGCATCCTGCTCGTCGAGGACAACCCGGTGAACCTGATCGTCGCGCAGAAGATGCTCGCGACGCTGGGCTACGAGGCGGAGGTCGCCACCCACGGCGAGGCCGCGCTCGATTCGCTGCGCCAGCACCGGCATGACCTGGTCTTCATGGACTGCCAGATGCCGGTGCTGGACGGCTACGAGGCCACCCGTCGCTGGCGTGCGCTGGAAGCGGAAGCCGGCGCGCCGCGGCTGCCGATCGTGGCGATGACGGCCAACGCGATGGCCGGCGATCGCGAACGCTGCCTGGAAGCGGGCATGGACGATTACCTGCCCAAGCCGGTATCGCGTGAACAACTGGAAAGCTGCCTCGCCCGCTGGTTGCCGCGTCGCGGCCTACCGCTGGCCGCCGCCCACGACGCCGAACCGCAGGCGGAAATCGCCACGCCGGCCATGCAATCCGCCGCACTGCCGATCCTCGATACCGAGGTGCTGGACGAACTGCACGAAGTGGCTGGCGCGGAAACCGCCAGCATCGTGCAGCTGTTCCTGGAGGATGCGCCGCGCCTGATCGCGCGCCTGGAAGCCGCTTCGGGCACGCGCGACAATGACGAGCTGCGCGAAGCCAGCCACACGCTGAAGTCGTCCAGCGCCAATGTCGGCGCGATCGCGCTGGCCAATGCGGCGCGGCGCATCGAGCTGGCCGCGCGTGCGGGGCCGATCGAACGGCCGGCGGTCATGGTGGCGTTGGTGATCGCCGAATACGCGCGCGCGCGATTGGCCCTGACGGGACAGATCGCGCGGCTGCAGCGCCCGCTCGCCGCGGGCGGCTGAGTCAGTCTTCCAGCTTGGTGAGCAGGTAGTTCGGCTCGCCGATGCGGTCGACCAGGTCCAGCTGCGTTTCCAGCCAGTCGATGTGCTCTTCCTCGGATTCGAGGATGTCCACGAACAGCTGGCGGCTGACGTAGTCGTGGATGGAATCGGCGTAGGCGATCGCCTCGCGCAGTAGCACGACGGCCTCGCGCTCCAGCGCCAGGTCGCAGCGGAACATCTCGGTGGGGTTCTCGCCGATGCGCAGCTTGCCGAGCGCCTGGAAGTTCGGGAGGCCTTCGAGGAAGAGGATGCGGTCCGACAGCTTGTCGGCGTGCTTCATCTCGTCGATGGATTCCTTGTACTCGTGCTCGGCCAGTTCCTTCAGGCCCCAGTTCTTCAGCATCTTGGCGTGCAGGAAGTACTGGTTGATGGCGGTCAGTTCGTTGTAGAGCGCCTTGTTGAGGAACTCGATGACCTTGCTGTCGCCTTTCATGCCGATGTCTCCCTGATTGAGCGGGCGCACTTTAGCGCCTTCGCGTACCAGATGAAGGAACGCGAATCGTGTTCAGTTGGGGAAGATGGCCAGCGGCATGCCGGCCGAAAGGCTCAGGCTGCGACCGCCAGGCCCAGCACGGGCAGCGGCAGGTCGCGCGTCATGCGGGCCTGCTCCAGCAGGCCGGCGGCCATGTCCAGGCAGGAACCGCAGTTGGAACCGCAGCCGGTGCGCATCGTCAATTCGGACACGCTGGTGCAGCCGCTGGCGGCCGCTTCACGGATCTGATGGTCGGTAACCCCGTTGCAGATGCAGACGTACACGATCGCAATGCCTGGAACGCCCCAAGGCGGGGCATATGCATTCCATCGCAAATGCGAATTGTTGTCAATTCGGTTTCATGAATCGACGCTGCCCGTCCGCGAGCGCCGGCTTCCGCCGCGCCCGCGGGACCGTTTCCGGGGCCTGTCGTGCCCGGCACTGCTGCCCGGCAGCCAGGCTTCCTGGGCCGGCGCGGGCATCGCGCCCACCGCAGCTTCCCCAGCGATACCCCGCGCCAACGGGGCCAGGTGGCGCAGCGCCCGGGCGTATACGCCCCGCTTGAACACGACGACGTGCTGAACCGGATACCAGAAATCCACCCAGCGCCAGTGGTCGAACTCAGGCGTCTCAGTATGAGTGAGATCGACGTGCGCTTCATCGCCGGTCAGGCGCAGCAGGAACCAGACCTGCTTCTGGCCGATGCAGACCTGGCGTTCATTGCGCCGCACCGCCCGGCTGGGCAGCCGGTAACGCAGCCAGCCCGGGGTCGCCCCCAGCAGCTCGACATGCTCGGGCAGCAGCCCCGTCTCCTCGCGCAACTCGCGATACATGGCCTCGACCGGGGTTTCGTCGGAATTCATGCCCCCCTGCGGAAACTGCCAGCCATCCCGGCGCACCCTGCGGGCCCAGAACACCTGGCCGTCCTGCCGCATCAGCACGATGCCGACGTTCGGTCGGTAGCCGTCCGGATCGATCACGATGCGGACTCCTGAAAAAATCTACTGTCCCGGACTCTGCCATGGCCGCCGTCGGGCCACAAGCCGAGAACGAAAAGATTGACAGCCGGGCCGGACCCCGCGAAAATTGGCGGCTCACTATGGCTATGTAGCTCAGCCGGTTAGAGCACAGCACTCATAATGCTGGGGTCGGTGGTTCGAGTCCACCCATAGCCACCATAGGCGAGACCAGAAAGCCCTGCACTTCGTGCGGGGCTTTTTGTTTGGGCCGCCTGCTCGGAAGGAGACGGTCCCCGGTCACTCCGCCGAATCGGAACGCGCTTCTTCGTGCCCTGGCCCGGATGACGCCTGGGCGGGCGCCGGCACGACACGGATATCCTGCGGCGAGCTGAGCGCGATACCCGCCTCGGCCATCTTCGCCAGCAATCCGAAGAACAGTTCGCTGCGCACGCTGTAGGCATCACGCGGGCTGCCCACGTAGAGGAAGCTGTTGAAATTCGCCTGGCCATTGGCGATCGCGTCGATGTACACCGCCGGCGCGGGGGTGGCCAGCACCTTCGGGTGACTGGCATACAGCGCCAGCAGCAGCTCGCGCACGCGGGCCATGTCCGTGCCGAGCGGCACGGCGAACTGCAGCTGCACGCGGCCCATCGGATTGGACAGCGTCATGTTGCGCACGCTCTTGGTGATGAGCTCGGAGTTCGGCACGATCAGGGTGGAGCGGTCGCCGATCTGGATCTCGGTGGCGCGCACGTTGATGCGTTTGACGTCGCCTTCCTGGTCGCCCAGGCGGATCCAGTCACCCACCCGCACAGGCCGCTCGGCCATGAGGATCAGGCCGGAAATGAAGTTCTGGGTGATCGCCTGCAGGCCGAAACCGATACCCACCGACAGCGCGCTGGCCACCAGCGCCAGATTGGCAGCAGTGATGCCCAGCGCCGCCAGCGCCCACAGGATCACCACCACGATGCCGACATAGCGCACCACCGCGCTGACCGAGGCACGCGCGCCCACGTCCAGGTCGGTCTTCGGCAGATAGGTCTTGTTGAGCCATTGCTGGGCGCCCTGCAACAGGACCCAGCCGATCGCCAGCGTCGCCAGCGCACCCAAGATTTCGGTCGGCGCGAAACGGACATTGCCCAGCTTCAACCCCGTGGACAGCGCCGAGAACAGGTTGCCGAACAGAGACAGATTCGAGCCGTACGGCATCAGCAGCGCGGTCACGCCCGAGACCAGCAGGCACACGCGGATCACCGCCGATACCAGCGCGCCAGCCTGCGCGAGCAGGCTCGGGCGCAGGCCGATGCCCACCAGTGCACGGCTGAGCCGGTTCCCGGGCCGCACCATCCACATGCAGAGGTCGTCGACGAATGCCAGCAGCAGCGCGATGGCGCCCCATACCAGCGCCACCCAGATGATTTGCCGGGTCACGAAGACGGCGAAGTTGAAGTAGCCCACCAGGACCGCCAGCAATGCCAGCAGTACCGCGCAGTAGCCCAGGATGCGGGCGAGCGCGACCACGCCACCGCCGCGGGTCGTCAGGTTGCGCGCGGGCGCCTTGGCAGTGCTGGTGACGGCCTTGGGATCGCTGTCCTCGGGCGCCTCGCCCGCCATCGCCGGATCGTGCTCGGTGCGACGAAGCGAACGGGTCAGCGTGGCCAGCGCCGACAGGATCAGCGCGACATACAGCAGTGCGCTGGTCGCATCGAGCACCTGGTTGAGGATGTCGCTGGTCTGCCCGACCTTCAGGACCTGCGCGGCCATGAAGCGTAGCCACGCCAGCCACGCGGCGGCGTGGCAATGCCACAGCAGCCGCCGGGCGGTGGCGTCATCCAGCGTGAACAGGCGCCACGAGGCTTGGCCGCGCGACATCAGGGCGCCGCTCAACGCGCTGATGAACGCCGCGATGTAGCTGATCTGGACGAAAGGCTCGACGAGCGGCAACAGCGATTCCGGGATGCCCTCGATCGCCTGCAGCGCGCCCGCGAATGCGGATGCCGCCAGCCCGATCGACAGCGTGCCCACGAGCATCAACCACACCGCCAGTGCGGAACGGCGCAGGCGGCCGCCCGGCCCGCGCGAAGTGATCAGGCGACGTCCGAGGCGCCGCAGCGCGATGCGTACCGGAAAGGCCAGCAGCAGGGCCACGATCAACCCGCCCACCAGCGCGCCATAGCCCTCGCGCGACACCGCGGCACGCAGCGTGGTGCTGGCGTCGCGCGCCATCCCCGACAGCGTCGTCGCATCGGCTGGCCAAGCCTTGGCCAGCTGGCGCCAAAGGGCGGGCGCGAGGGGGGAAGCGTCGCGCGTGGTGAGGTCCTGGCTGAACTTCTCGGAACGGATGCGCTCGAGCTGCGTGGCAGCCTGGCTGGCATCCAGGCCCAGTAGTTCCGCCCGCTTGCGCGCGTCGTCCAGCTTCAGCTGTCGAGCGGTCAGATCACGCCGCTGGTTGGCGATGTCGGACGATTCCTTCGTCCCCGCGGCCGGCGGCGCACCCAGCTGCTCCAATCGCGCCTTGACGTCGGCCAGGGGCGCATCCAGCGACTGCGCCGCCGACTGCGTATCGCGCTGGATGGAAGCCAGCTGTTCGTTGAGCTTGAGGAAGTCTTCCGGCGCCTCGGTGGCCGGCAGCTTCTTGTTGACGTCCGCGAGGCGGTCTTCGGCCCCATCGAGCAGCTTCTGGGCATCGGCCAGCGAGGTGTCCGGTTGCGCCTGGCCCCACGCCGCGCCTGCGAAGAGCGCGAGGCAACACAGCAGCCAGAATCGGCACGACAGGTGGACGATGGCCGATAGCTTGCGGGACGGATGCACGGGGCGGTGGATCGAGACGCGGCAGGCCGCAATGCGCGCATAGTAAGGCAGCGACGGGCCGCCGGACCGTCACCGCGGCGGCGCGGTCTCAGTACTTGAGGTTCAGCTCCTCGACCTGGAGCCGGGCGGTCTCGTACATCTCCTGGAATTCTTCTTCGTTGAATTCGTCGGGCGCGTAGACCGCGACCGCTTCCCAGGCATGGTCCGTGGGCTGTGGCGTGCGCGGACCGGCACGCAGCGAATAGGTGACACCGTCGTAGTCGACCAGCTCAGGCGCGTCGTCGCGCTGCTCTCGCCGATACCGGCTACCGCCCTGCAAGAGGATGACCCGGATCATCTTCGCCCCGCTTCTTCTCCGTGGTGGCCGGATGGTAAACCACTGGGACGAACGCTCCGTGGCACGCAGTGTTGCCCGACAGAACGCCGGGGTATGGGACGACCGCGGCGCGCCCGGTGCGCCGATATCGCGCGTGCGCGTGGCGGCCGAACATTCCCGGCATGCAGAACCTCCCATCCCTCTTCAATCGAAGTGCTCGGCGCTGGCTGCTGCACACCCAGGCATGGCTCCTGCCGTCGCGCTGCCTTCTGTGCGATGCGCCGGGCACCGGCATGTTGGATATGTGCCGGGCCTGCGAGACCACGCTGCCCTGGAGCCTCGCGGCGTGCCCGCGTTGCGCGATGCCCGTCCCGGCGGGTGATGGCGGCACGCCGTGCGGCGACTGTTCGCGACGACGCGGCATCCTGGAGTCGACCCTCGCCACCTTCGTGTACCAGTGGCCGGTCGACACGCTGCTCCGGCGCTTCAAGTTCGATGGCGACCTGGCCGCGGGTCGAATGCTCGCGCAGATGATGGCCTGTAGATTCGCCCCGGCATCTGTCGGCAATCCCGTGCTCGTTCCGGTGCCCTTGCATGACAACAGGCTGAGAGGGCGCGGCTACGACCAGGCAGCCGAACTCGCCAGGCCCCTCGCGTCCGTGCTCGGCCTGGAATGTCGCGCGATCCTGAGGCGCCGCATCGCCACCGCCGCGCAGTCGTCGCTGGACGCGGTGGCGCGCAGGCGCAACGTGTGGGGCGCGTTTCAATGTGTCGCGCCGGTACCGGCGCACCTCGTGCTCGTCGACGACGTGATGACGACCGGCGCGACACTCCAATCGGCTGCGCAGGCCCTGCGCCAAGCTGGCGCGCGACAAGTGGGTGCTTGGGTATGCGCGCGGGCGCCATGAAGACGGAGTGAAAGTTCGGCGCCAGGTGCCGGCGTAGCATCGCCGGCGGAACGAATCGCAGCCGGTCGGCAATCCCGGCTTATCAAGGAGAGCGGTAATGGGCGCGCAAGAGCGTTATGGCGTGGTCGGAATTCTTTCTTCGTTGGGACGTAGCTGGTGGGTGCTTCTGCTGTACGGCCTGCTTGGCGTGCTGTTTGGCCTGATTGCAGTCACCCGTCCGGTCGCCGCGGCAGCGGCATTGGCCTGGGCGCTGGGTGTCATGGCGCTGGCGGAAGGGCTCGTGAGTCTGCTGGCGCTGTTCGACAAGCAGGTCGCCATCTCCAAGGGCTGGCTGGCGGTCTACGCCGTGGTGTCGATCGTCTTCGGTCTGCTGACCGTGTTCAATCCCGTGGCGACGGCAAGCATCCTGCTGCTATTCCTGGCCGCTTGGCTGATCGTGGCCGGCGTGTATCGCATCGTCTTTGCCATCCGCGTGCGCAAGGAGATCGAGGGCGAATGGCTGATTGCGCTCAGTGGTCTGCTCGCCATCGCACTGGGGGTGCTCTATGTGCTCAACCCCGTCGGCGGCCTGGCGGTGACGACGATCTGGATCGGCGCGGCTGCCATCGTGTACGGGGTGCTGCAGATCATTGCCGCCTTCAAGGTGCGCCGACTCAATCAGTTCAAGTTGTGACGACGCCTGGGGCACCTGCGCTCGCAGGTGCCCGAAGGGTCAGGCTGCGGGGTGATGGAGCGCCAGTTCGCCCGCAATGCCCGCGAATACCGCCAGTCCCACCCAGTTGTTGTGCAGGAAGGCCCGAAAGCAAGGCCCGCGTTCGCGGCGTCGTGCGATCACGAATTCGTACGCCACGAGCACTGCGGCGACGCCCAGGCCAACCCAGTAAAGTGGGCCCATGTGCGCGCGCGTTCCCACCATCGCCAGCGCGGTGAACGTCAGCGCGTACAGCACGCCTTGGGCCACCAGATCCATGTCGCCAAACAGGATGGCCGTGGAGTGGGAGCCCATCTTGATGTCGTCCTCGCGATCGACCATGGCATACCAGGTGTCGTAAGCGGTCGACCAGAGGATGTTCGCCAGGTACAGGATCCAGCCCACCGCCGGCACCTCGCCCTGCACCGCGGCGAAGGCCATCGGGATGCCCCAGCCGAACGCCATGCCCAGATACACCTGCGGCAGGTGGGTGTAGCGCTTCAGATAGGGATAGCTGGCGGCGAGGAACAGGCCGATGACGCTCAGGCCAATCGTCAACGCGTTCAAGGTAAGCACCAACGCGAAGGCGATCACCATCAGTACCGCGAACACCGCCAACGCCTCGCGTCCTGACACCGCGCCAGTAGCCAGCGGTCGCTGCCGCGTGCGCTCGACATGGGGATCCAGCCAGCGATCGGCGTAGTCGTTGATGACGCACCCGGCCGAGCGAGTCAGCCACACGCCCGCGGTAAAGACGAACAGGATCCACCAGGAGGGCACGCCTTCGCTGGCCAGCCACAAGGCCCACCATGTGGGCCACAAGAGCAGCAACGTGCCGATCGGACGGTCACCCCGAACCAGCTTCCAGTACTGGCCGAGCCGCTCTTTCCAGCGGGAAGCGGCCTGCGCGGGTGGATGGGACTCGAAGCGTTCGTAACTCATGTCGAAAGGGTAGCAGCACCGCGCGCTGGACGGCGATCGACGTGCCCCTGTCAGGCGGCTTTAAACGAGGTCGCCCTAGCCTGATCGTGACTTTCCCCCATGGAGATCATGCGATGAAGGCAGTGCGTTATATCGAGACCGGTCGCCCACCGGAGATCGTCGACATTCCGAAACCGGAACCAGGCCCTGGGCAGATCCGCATTCGCGTGGCCGGTGCGGGCGTGTGCCATTCCGATCTGCATGTGCTCGACGAAGGCATCGGCGTGGCCGGACCCTTCACGCTCGGGCATGAGAATACCGGCTGGATCGATGCACTCGGCCAAGGCGTGGAAGGTTGGCGCGAGGGCGACCCGGTGGCGGTCTATGGACCTTGGGGCTGTGGACGCTGTCATACGTGCCAGCAATCCGCGGAGAACTACTGCGAGAACCACGCCAGCATTCCCACTTTCGGCGGTGGTTTGGGGTCGGATGGCGGCATGGCCGAGTACATGATCGTCCCGTCGCCCCGGCTGCTGGTACCGCTAGGCAAGCTTGATCCGGTTAGCGCTGCGCCGCTGAGCGATGCCGCCCTCACCCCGTATCACGCCATCAAGGCCGCACTGCCCCTCCTGACGCCGGAAGCCAGCGTCGTCGTGGTCGGAATCGGGGGGTTGGGCCACATGGCCGTGCAGTTGCTCCAGGCGCTGACGCCTGCCCGCCTGATCGCCGGCGATATCGATGACAGCAAGCTCGCGCACGCACGGGAGCTTGGCGTGAAGCACACGGTCAACACGCGAGACGGAAAGGCCGCTGCCGAAGAGATCGCGGCGTTTACAGGCGCCCGCGGCGCCACGGTCGCGCTCGATTTCGTGGGTGCGCAGGCCACCATGGATTTGTGCAAACAGGTGGTGGGTCGTGCCAGCCGGCTGACGGTAGTGGGCCTGGGTGGCGGCACGCTGGCCTACGCCGCAAACTCCCCGCCTTATGGATGCGAGGTGAGCATTCCCTACTGGGGTTCGCGTCCTGAGCTGATGGAGGTCATCGCGTTGGCGCAGGAAGGACGCATTCGCGCCGATGTCGAAGTTTTCCCACTCGAACAGGCCGTCGATGTCTATGACCGATTGCGGCATGGGCGTATCCGTGGACGCGCGGTACTCAAGCCCTGAGGGACTGCGGTGAAGCGGGAGGGTTCGATGCTTGGCCCTCCCATTGCTGCCGAATCGCCCGCGTCGCAAGAAGCTCTGGCATAATGATCGGCCAACGCGCCCGTAGCTCAGCCGGATAGAGTAGTGGCTTCCGAAGCCATTGGTCGGGGGTTCGAATCCCTCCGGGCGCGCCATTCTTCCTCGTGATCTTGCCGAGGACATCTCAAGATCTCTCGTCCGAAACCTAACAGCGTGCGATCCGTCGATCGCGTGGATTCTGACGTTTCTCATTTTCGCCATATGCGCCCGTGGGCTCCTTGCCTATTGATAGCGACGGCGAATTTCCACTTTTCCGATTTTATCTCGCGCAAAAGACAAACCCCCAGCCGATTGGCTGGGGGTTTGCGGGGTAAAGCCCCTGGCGATGACCTACTCTCGCATGGCTTGAGCCACACTACCATCGGCGCGGCTGCGTTTCACTTCCGAGTTCGGGA
>NZ_LLXU01000131.1 GCF_001431645.1 Stenotrophomonas panacihumi
AAGAGGTGAATAAGAGAGGGGCGCAGTGGCGCTCGCAGGCCAGGCTGCTGCGCGCGCTGGAACGGCTGGCCGGCGGCGAGAAGGTGATCGACGTCGCCGCCGCGCTCGGCTACGACAACGCCAGTGCGTTCACCCGCATGTTCCGCCGCCATTTCGGGCAGGCGCCGAGCCGGTTCTTCGGCTGACGCGCGCGGGCGGCTATGCTCGGGGCGATGTCGCCGCCATTGGGGCCGGCGCACGGGCCACAAGGATGTGCATGGATCGTCGCAGCTTTCTCGCCACCAGCGGCCTGGCGGCCGCGTTGCCCGCGCTGGGCGCCAGCGCACCGGCCTTCGCCGCGGAGACTGCCGCCAGCAACGTGGACTTCCTCACAGACGGCCTCGGCCTGACCCCCTCGCAATACGCGGCCGAGCTGTCGAAGCTCACCGCCACGCGGGATTTCGAGGCCGACTACTACAGCCTCGGCGGCACGATCGAGGACATCGAACACGCCTTCGCCCGGCGCCTCGGCAAACCCGCCGCGATCTACCTGCCGACCGGCACGCTGGCCAACCACCTGGCGGTACGCGCGCTGGCCGGCGAACACCGCCGCGTGCTCGTGCAGGCCGAGAGCCACCTCTACAACGACAGCGGCGACTGCACCTCGGTGCTGAGCGCGCTCAACCTCGTGCCGCTGGACTCGAACAACGCCGCGCTGCCGCTGGAATCGGTACGCAGCGAAGTCGCGCGCGCGGCCGGCGGACGGGTGCCGATGCGGATCGGCGCGATCTCGCTGGAAAGCCCCGTGCGTCGCCTCGGCCATCGTTACGTGCCGTGGGAGGACGTACGCGCGCTGTGCGAGTACGCGCGTGGCGAGGGCATCGGCCTGCACCTGGACGGTGCGCGGCTGTTCAACCTGCCGCAGCACACCGGGCACGACGTGCGCGCGTACGCCGCTCTCTTCGATACGGTCTACGTCTCGCTGTGGAAACACTTCAATGCAGCCTCCGGGGCGATCCTGGCCGGCGAGTCGGCGCTGATCGAGCCGCTGCGCCCGCAACGGCGAATGTTCGGCGGCGGGCTGCCGCATGCATGGCCGCTGGCCGCGCCGGCGTTGAATTATCTGGAGGGCTACGAAGCGCAGTACGCCCGCGCGTGGCAGGCGGCCGAGCAGCTGTTCGCGCTGCTGAAGGCCGATGGACGCCTGCGCATCGAGCGGCTGCCGGAAGGCACCAGCAGCGTGCTGCTGTTCCTGCCCGAAGGAACCGATGGCGATGCCTGGGCACGCCGGTCGCAGGCGCAGGGCGTGCACGTCGCCGCGCCGCCGCCGGGAGGCAATGCGATGCTGCAGGTCAATGGCACGTTGCTGCGGAAGTTGCCGAAGGTCGTGGCGGATGTACTGCTGGGGGCACTGGGTCACGGCTGAAGCCGCTCCTGCAGGCGTGGCATTGCGGCCACCGTCATGTCGTCCATGACCGCAGTCACTTGACCACCTTTCCGCGCCCCGGCCACGCTCGGGGTTTGCGCAATGCGATGGATGCCGCACGCGCCCGTCCCAGGAGAAGCCCCGCGTGGATCGTCGTACCTTCCTGCAGCTCTCGGCGCTTGGCGCCGGCGGGCTGCTGCTGCCCAGCACCCGCCTGATCGCCGCCGAACAGCTGCTCGTCCCCGCCGACGCCGCGCGCAACCGCCGCCTCGCCGATGCCGCGCTGGCCGCCGCCAAGGCCGGCGGCGCCAGCTACTGCGACGTGCGCGTGGGCCGCTACCTGCGCCAGTTCGTGGTGACCCGCGAGGCGAAGGTGGAGAACGTGGTCAATGGCGAATCCATCGGCGTGGGCGTGCGCGTCATCGCCAACGGCGCCTGGGGCTTCGCCGCGACCAACACGCTCACCAGCGACGGCGTGGCCACTGCCGCGCGCCAGGCCATCGCCATCGCCCGCGCCAACGCGCGGCTGGCCGAACGGCCGGTGCAGCTGGCGCCGGTCAGCCCGGCCGGGCAAGTGAGCTGGCGCACGCCGATCAAGCGCAATGCGATGGAAGTGCCGGTCGCCGAGAAGGTGGCGCTGCTGCTGGACGTCAACGCCGCGGCGATGAACGCCGGCGCGGATTTCGCCGCCTCGCGCCTGTTCGCGATCAACGAGCAGAAGTATTTCGCCAGCAGCGACGGCTCGTGGATCGACCAGGACGTCCATCGCCTGTGGTTGCCGTTCACCGTCACCGCGGTGGACAAGGCCAGCGGCAAGTTCCGCACCCGCGACGGCCTCGGCGCGCCGGTCGGCATGGGCTATGAGTATCTGGATGGCGACGCCGCGCAGAAGCACCACCTGCCCGGCGGCCTCATCGCCTATGGCCTGTCCTACGACCCGCGCGAGGACGCGGTGGCCGCGGCGAAGCAGGCGCGCGCCAAGCTTTCCGCGCCGTCGGTCAAGCCGGGCAAGTACGACCTGGTGATCGACCCGAGCAACCTGTTCCTCACCATCCACGAGTCGGTCGGCCACCCGCTGGAGCTGGACCGCGTGCTCGGCTACGAAGCCAACTACGCCGGCACCAGCTTCGCCACGATCGACAAGCGCGACGCCGGCTTCCGCTGGGGCAGCCCGCTGGTCAACTTCGTCGCCGACAAGACCCGCCCGGGCAGCCTGGGCGCGGTGGGTTACGACGACGAAGGCGTGAAGACCAAGCAGTGGGACCTGGTGCGCGACGGCATCCTGGTGGATTACCAGTGCACCCGTGACCAGGCGCACATCCTGGGCAAGACCGAGTCCGACGGCTGCAGCTATGCCGATGCCTGGTCCAGCGTGCAGTTCCAGCGCATGCCCAACGTCTCGCTGGCGGCCGGCAAGCAGCCGCTGGACGTGGCGAAGATGGTGGCTGGCGTGGAGAAGGGCCTGTACATCCATGGCCGCGGCTCGTACTCCATTGACCAGCAGCGCTACAACGCGCAGTTCGGCGGCCAGCTGATCTACGAGATCGAACACGGCCAGGTCACCCGCCTCGTCGAGGACGGCGCCTACCAGATCCGCACGCCGGAATTCTGGAACTCGGTCTCGGCGATCTGCGACGAACGCGACTTCCGCCTCGGCGGTTCGTTCTTCGACGGCAAGGGCCAGCCCAGCCAGGTCTCGGCGGTGTCGCACGGCTCGGCCACGACGCGCTTCGACGGGGTCAACGTCATCAACACGGCGCGCTCGCTGGGGTGAGGACGAGGCCGGTGGGCGCAAGCCGTGCCGCCGGTCCACTTGATCCCTGTCGAAAGTCACTCGACGCACCGCCCCGCGTCCCGCAAGAATCGGGGACGCGGGCAGTGGGCCGCGTCCAACCAACAACCTTCCGCGCCCGTCGCGGGTTTTCCGGGGAGTATCGCCGTGCAACGACGTGATTTCCTGGCCCTGAGCGGGCTGACCGCCGGCGGCCTTTTGGTGCCGTCCTTCTTTGGCAAGGCCATCGCGGCCGAGCAGTTGCTGACCATCCTCGACCCGGCGCACAAGAAGCGCCTGGCCGACACCGCCCTGACCGCCGCGCGCGCCGCCGGCGCGAGCTACTGCGACGTGCGCGTGGGCCGCTACCTGCGCCAGTTCGTGATCACCCGCGAGGACAAGGTGCAGAACGTGGTGAACACCGAGTCCACCGGCGTGGGCATCCGCGTGATCGCCAACGGCGCGTGGGGCTTCGCCGCCACCAACGAGCTGACCGACCAGGGCGTGGCCAGGGCCGCGCAGCAGGCCGCGGCGATCGCCAAGGCCAACGCGAAGATCCAGACCGCGCCGGTGCAGCTGGCCAAGGCGCCGGGCTTCGGCGAGGTGTCGTGGAAGACGCCGATCAGGAAGAACGCGATGGAAGTGCCGATCAAGGACAAGGTCGACCTGCTGCTCGGCGTCAACGCCGCGGCCATGGGCGCCGGCGCCAGCTTCGTCAATTCCATGCTGTTCGTGGTCAACGAGCAGAAGTACTTCGCCAGCACCGACGGCTCGTACATCGACCAGGACGTGCACCGCATCTGGGCGCCGATGACGATCACCGCCATCGACAAGGCCAGCGGCAAGTTCCGCACCCGCGAGGGCCTGTCCGCGCCGATGGGCATGGGCTACGAGTACCTGGACGGCGCCGCCTCGGGCAAGGTGCTCACCCCGAACGGCGTGGTGAACTACGGCCTGTCCTACGACATGAAGGAAGACGCCATCGCCGCGGCCAGGCAGGCGCAGGAGAAGCTGAAGGCGCCTTCGGTCAAGCCGGGCAAGTACGACCTGGTGCTCGACCCCTCGCACACCTGGCTGACCATCCACGAATCCATCGGCCACCCGCTGGAGCTGGACCGCGTGCTCGGCTACGAAGCCAACTACGCCGGCACCAGCTTCGCCACGCTGGACAAGCAGAAGTCGCATTTCCAGTACGGCAGCGACAAGGTCAACATCTTCGCCGACAAGGTGCAGCCGGGCAGCCTGGGCGCCGTCGGCTACGACGACGAAGGCGTCAAGACCAAGCGCTGGGACCTCATCAAGGACGGCGTGCTGGTGGACTACCAGGCCATCCGCGACCAGGCCCACATCCTGGGCAAGACCGAATCGGACGGCTGCTGCTATGCCGACTCCTGGTCCAGCGTGCAGTTCCAGCGCATGGCCAATGTCTCGATGGCCGCCGGCAAGACCCCGCTGAGCGTGGCCGACATGATCAAGGACGTCGAGAACGGCATCTACATCATCGGCGACGGTTCGTTCTCCATCGACCAGCAGCGCTACAACGCGCAGTTCGGCGGCCAGCTGTTCTACGAGATCAAGAACGGCCAGATCACCCGCATGCTGGAAGACGTGGCCTACCAGATCCGCACGCCGGAGTTCTGGAACGCCTGCGTGGCCGTGGCCGACGAGCGTGACTACCGCCTGGGCGGTTCGTTCTTCGACGGCAAGGGCCAGCCGGGCCAGGTCTCGGCCGTGTCGCACGGCTCGTCCACCGCGCGCTTCAACGGCGTCAACGTCATCAACACCGCCCGTTCGCTGGGCTGATCCGGAGCCTTACCTCATGAGCATCCTCACCGAAGCACAGGCCAAGGCCATCCTGGACAAGGTCATCAAGCTGTCCAAGGCGGACGAGTGCACCGCCCAGCTGTCCGGCTCCATCGACGGCAACATCCGTTTCGCGCTCAACAACGTCTCCACCAGCGGCATCGTGGAGAACACCGAGCTGGCCGTGCAGGTCGCCTTCGGCAAGCGCGTGGGCATCGCCACCATCAACGAGTTCGACGACGCCTCGCTGGAGCGCGTGGTGCGCCGCGCCGAAGACCTCGCCCGTCTGGCGCCGGAGAACCCGGAGTTCATCCCGGCGGTGCAGAAGCAGGACTACCAGCCGAGCCCGACCTTCAGCGAATCCACCGCCGCCATCGACCCGGAATTCCGCGCCAAGGTCGCCGCCGATTCCATCGCCCCGTGCAAGGGCCACGGGCTGATCGCCGCCGGCTTCCTGGAAGATGGCCAGAGCTTCACCGCCATCGCCAACTCCAACGGCAACTTCGGCTACCAGCGCGGCACGCGTTTCGACTACACCTGCACCGTGCGCACCGAAGACGGCCGCGGCTCGGGCTGGGTGGGCCGCAACCTCAAGGACGCGGCGGACTTCAAGGCCGAGCAGGACATCCGCATCGCGATGCGCAAGGCCAGCGAATCCTCCGAGGCCAAGGCGCTGGAGCCGGGCAAGTACACGGTGATCCTGGAACCGGCCGCGGCCGCGGGCCTGATCTCCTTCATGATGAACTTCTTCAGCGCGCGCTCGGCCGATGAAGGCCGCAGCTTCCTGTCCAAGAAGGGCGGCGGCAACAAGCTCGGCGAGCAGGTCTACGACCCGCGCGTGAACATCACCGCCGACCCGTGGCACCCCGGCGCGCCGGTGCTGCCGTGGGACGACGAGGGCCTGCCGCGCGAGAAGATGGCCATCGTCGAGAACGGCAAGATCGCCAACCTCAACTACTCGCGCTTCTGGGCGCAGAAGAACGGCAAGCGCGCGGTCGGCGAGCCGGGCAACCTGCTGATGGCCGGTGGCGACAAGTCCATCGCCGATCTGGTGCGCACCACCGAGAAGGGCATCCTGGTTACCCGCACCTGGTACATCCGCATGGTGGACCCGCAGACGGTGCTGCTGACCGGCCTGACCCGCGACGGCACGTTCTACATCGAGAACGGGCAGATCAAGTACCCGGTGAAGAATTTCCGCTTCAACGAATCGCCGGTGATCATGCTCAACAACATCGACGAGCTGGGCAAGCCGGTGCGCGTGGCGGGCGATGAGTCGAGCTTCGTGATGATGATCCCGCCGATGCGTTTGCGCGATTTCACGTTCACTTCGTTGTCCGATGCGGTGTAAAGGGTAAGGCGATGCCCGCGAAGCGGGCTTCGCCCCCAAGCTTGCGCGTGCGCAAACTTGGGCCCCTGTTTCGATGCTTCCAATTCCCCCGCGCCTTCGGCGCGCCCCCCTTTACCAAAGGGGGGCTCTCCATCCGAGGCAGTCTTGGCCAGTCGTTCTTTCACGCGTGGTGAGTTTCTTCGGCTGATGCTGGGTACGGCGGCGGCCTTTGCCGTGCCGTCCGTGCGCGCCGCCGCGCCGCAGTACGACTTCTGGTTCACCCGCCTCAAGTACGACTCCGGCGACTGGGACGTGGACGCGCGCATGCCGTCCAACCTCATCACCTCGCTGGTCGACTACACCCACCTGCGCGTGGATCCGGTCGAACACGTGCTGCCACTGGCCGATGCGCGCGTGCTGCAGGCGCCCTTCCTGTACCTGGCCGGGCACAAGCTGGTCGAGTTCAACGCGGCCGAGCGGCGCAACTTCGAACGCTACGTGCGCAATGGCGGCTTCGCGTTCGTGGATGACTGCAACCACGATATCGACGGCCTGTTCGCGCGCTCGTTCGAGGCGCAGATGGCGTCGATCTTCGGCAAGGACGCGCTGAAGAAGCTCTCCAACAAGCACCCGATCTACAGCAGTTTCTTCAAGTTCCCCGAAGGCCCGCCGGCCACCGGCTTCGAGCTCAACGGCTGGGGCGACGACCTCGTCCACGACTACCTGAAGGGCATCGAGATCGACGGCCGCCTCGGCGTGCTCTACAGCAACAAGGACTATGGCTGTGAGTGGGACTACGACTGGCGCAACAAGCGCTTCCTGGCCGAAGACAACACGAAGTTCGCGGTGAACATCGTGATGTATGCATTGAACAGCTGACCTGCTCCTTCATCGAGACACCCCCATGACCTCCCCAGACGCCTCCGCACTCCCGCAGCACATCGCCCGCCTCGGCGAGCTCCGCCAGGCGCTCGCGCAGGCGGTGGTCGGCCAGTCCACCGTGGTCGAACAGCTGCTCATCGGCCTGCTCGCCGGCGGCCATTGCCTGCTCGAAGGCGCGCCCGGCCTGGGCAAGACGCTGCTGGTGCGCTCGCTCGGCCAGGCGCTGGCACTGCAGTTCCGCCGCGTGCAGTTCACCCCGGACCTGATGCCCAGCGACATCCTCGGCACCGAACTGCTGGAGGAAGACCACGGCACCGGCCACCGCCATTTCCGCTTCCAGCCCGGCCCGATCTTCACCAACCTGCTGCTGGCCGACGAACTCAACCGCACGCCGCCCAAGACCCAGGCCGCGCTGCTGGAGGCAATGCAGGAACGCACCGTCAGCTACGCCGGCACCACCTATTCGCTGCCCGCGCCGTTCTTCGTGCTGGCCACGCAGAACCCCATCGAGCAGGCCGGCACCTATCCGCTGCCCGAAGCCCAGCTGGACCGCTTCCTGCTGCACGTGCGCGTGGATTACCCCAGCGAAGCGGAAGAGCGCGACATCCTGTTGCACACCACCGGCACGCACAGCGGCACGGTGCCCAAGGTGATGGACGGCGACACGGTCGTGGCGCTGCAGGCGCATGTGCGCGAGGTGCACGTGGGCGAGGACGTACTGACCTGGATCAACCGCATCGTGCGCGCCAGCCGTCCCGGCCCGGAAGCGCCCGAAGCCGTGCGCCAGTGGGTGAAGTGGGGCGCCGGCCCGCGCGCCGGGCAATCGCTGGTGTTGGCCGCCAAGGCGCGCGCGCTGCTGCAGGGCCGCTTCGCCGCCACGCGCGAGGACGTGGTCGCGCTCGCCGCGCCGGTCATGCGCCATCGCGTGCTGCTTTCCTTCGCCGCCGAAGCCGAGCAGAAGCGCCCGGACGACGTGATCGAGGCGCTGCTCGCCGCCGTGCCGTTCCCCGCCTGATTCGCCCCGTGGACGTTTCCGGGCCCTTCCTGATTCCCGCCGATGTGCGCGGCCGCCTGCGCAGCGTGCAGCTGCGCGCGCGCCGTGCGGCGGGCCAGCAGAGCGTGGGCCTGCACGCCAGCCGCAGCCGCGGCGCCGGGCTGGAATTCGCGCAGTACCGCGCGTACGAGCCGGGCGATGAACTGCGGCAGATCGACTGGAAGCTCTATGCGCGTTCGGACCGCTTCTTCGTGCGCGAAGCCGAGCGCGAAAGCCCGCTCACGTTGTGGCTGCTGCTGGATGCCAGCGCGTCGGCCGGGCAATCGGACGAGGCGCGCCCGGGCCATAGCCGCCTGGACACGTTGCGCGGTATCGCCGCGTGCGCGAGTGAGTTGGCATTGCGGCAAGGGGATCGCTTCGGCCTGATCGTGTTCGGCGGTGACCGCGTGCAGCTGGTCCCCGCCGGCGTCGGCACGCGACAGCGCGACCGGATCTGGCTCGCCCTGCAAGGCCTGCAGGCCGAGGGCGGTTGGCCTTCGGAAACGGCCCAGCGCGTGGCCTGGGAACGCAGCGCCGCGCACGACCTGGTGCTGATGCTGGGCGACGGCTTCGACGAGGCCGGCGTGGTGCTCGGCGAACGGCTGGCCAAGGCGGGGCGCGAGGTAGTGCAGCTGCAGGTGCTGGGCGCCGACGAACGCGATTTTTCCTTCCGCGGTGGCCATCGCTTCCGCGACCCGGAAACCGGCGAGGAACTGCTCGGCGATGCCGACGCGCTGCGCGCCGACTACCTGCGCCGCTTCGGCCAGGCGCTGCGCGAGCGCGAGGCGCGCTGGCAGGCAGCGGGCATCCGCCATGCCACGCAATACCTGGACGAACCCTTGGACGCCGGCCTGCAACGCCTGTTCGGCACGGGGGCGGCATGGGGCTGAGCCTGCTGTTCCCGCTCGGGCTGGCGGCATTGGCCGCTGCGGTCTTGCCCCTGCTGATCCATCTGGCGCGGCGGCAGGAATCGCGCCTGACGTCCTTCGCCGCACTGCGCTGGCTGCGCGCACAGCCCAAGCCGCGCCAGCGCATCCGCATCGACGAATGGCCGCTGCTGCTGGTGCGCCTGTTGTTGCTGGCGCTGCTCGCGCTGTTGATGGCCGGGCTGGCGTGGCAGGGGGCCGATGACCGGCGCCCGCGCGTGCTGGTATCGCCGGCGCTCGACGACGCGGCACGCCGCACGCTGAAGCTGCCCGAGGACGCAAAGGCGCACTGGCTCGCGTTGGGTTTTCCCGCGCTGGAGCAGCCGCGCCCCGCGGCCCCGCAGCAGGAGGCCAGCCTGTTGCGCGAGTTCGACGCCACATTGCCGGCCGATGCGCCGCTGACCGTCATCGTTCCCGCGGTCTGGGGCGACGTGGATGCGCAGCGTCCGATCCTTTCGCGGCAGGTGGACTGGCAGGTGCTGCCGGCTCGCACGCCCGACCGGATCGCGCCGCCGGTGTCCGCGCCGACGCTGGCGGCTGCCGGCTTCGATGAGAAAGACCCGGCGCTGCGGACGTTGCGGGCGCTCAACGCGGCCTGGCAACCGAAAGCCACCGCGCTTCCGCTCGCCGACGCTGCCGGCAGCTCACCGGCACCGCACGCCGCGTTCGTGGCCTGGGGCGCCGACGCATCGATTCCCCAGCCGTGGCAAGACTGGGTGCGTACCGGCGGCCAGCTGCTGCTGGGCGCCCGCACCCCGTGGCCGGACGGCACCTCGCCGCGGACCGAATGGCAGGGTGACGATGGCGAGGTACTGCTCGCCTCCGCGCCTTTTGGACACGGCCGGATCTGGCGTTTGCCGCAAGGATGGAACGCGGCCACCAACGCGCGCCTGCTCGACGCAAGGTTCCCGATCGAACTCGCACGCCACCTGCAACCTGTGGCGCCTCCCGCGCGGGCGGCTGCAGGAGGGTTCGCGCCACTGCATCAGGCGCGTGACTGGCCGCGCCCGCCCCCCGCATTGCTTCCCGGCCTCGCGCTGCTGATCGCGCTGGTCTTCGCACTGGAACGCTGGATGGCCACTTCACCCCGTCGCGGGGTCGTGGCATGAGCGTCGCGCTGCTGCGTTCGCGCTGGGCGGCTGCGCGTCGTCGCCGTCGGCTGACCGTCTTTGCCTTCGGCTGGCCGTGGGCGCTTTTGCCCGTGGTGATGGCGTGGCGGTGGCAGGCCGGCCCCATCGTGTGGCCGGCGCTGCTGGTCGGCGGCCTGGTGCTGGCCGCGTGCGCGGTGCTGTGGTCGCGCCGGCTGGATCTCACCTGGCTGCGTCGTCGCCTCGACGCGGAACCCGCGCTGGAAGACAGCGCCGACCTGCTGTTCGCCGATGCCGCCACGCTGGGCCCGTTGCAGCAGCTGCAGCGCGACCGCGTGGAGGCGCGCCTGGCATCGAACGCGCGCGACCTGCGCGAACCCTGGCCCTGGAAGCGCGGCGTGCCGGTCTTGCTGGTGGGCGTGCTGGCCTTGGCGGCCGTCATCGGCTGGCCTGCGCGCGCCCCGGCTTCCCCGCCACCTTCCGCCATGCACGACGACGCTGCCCGTGCCCGCGAGCAGGCGCGCCTTCGCCACGCCACGCTGCAGGCCACTCCGCCTGCGTATACCGACCAGCCGGCCGGCGCGCTGCCCACGCTCGATGCCAAGGTGCCGCAGGGCACGCGGCTGGCGTGGACGTTGCAGTTCGACCATCCGCCGCGCGAAGTGCAGCTGCGCCTCACCGATGGCCGCACGATTCCGCTTGCGCTGCAGGGTGATCGCGCCACCGGCACGCTGGTGCTGGAGCGCCCGCTGCTCTATCGCATCGTGCTCGATGGCCAGCCGCTGGCCCTGCACCGCCTGGAGCCGGTGCCCGACCGCGCCCCGCAGGTACGCGTGCTCGAACCGGAAGCCTCGCTGGTCGAATGGCAGCCGGCGCGCAAGCGCTGGACGCTGCGCTTCGAAGCCAGCGACGACTACGCCGTCGCCGCCAGCGCGCCGCTGCGGCTCACGCTGGCCCAGGGCAGCGGCGAGAACATCCGCTTCAGCGAACACGGCGTCACCTTGAATGGCAGCGGCAGCGCGCGGCTGCGCCGCTTCGAATACACGCTGGACCCCACCGCGCTCGGCATGCAGCCGGGCGATGACCTCGTGGCCCAGCTGGAAGTGCGCGACAACCACCCGCCCACGCCGCAGACCGCGCGCAGCGGCAGCGTGATCCTGCGCTGGCCTTCGCCGCAGCAGCAGGCCGGCGTCGAATTGGAAGCAAGCGTGCGCAAGACGCTTCCGGCGTACTTCCGCAGCCAGCGCCAGATCATCATCGACGCCGAGGCGCTGTTGAAGGACAAGCGCAAGCTCGATGCGGAGACCTTCCTCAAGCGTTCCGACGCCATCGGCGTGGACCAGCGCATCCTGCGCCTGCGCTACGGCCAGTTCCTCGGCGAGGAAAGCGAGGGCGCGCCGAAGCTGCCCACGCACGACGACGATGCCGTGCCCACCTCCGACGTACCCACCAGCGACGCGCCTACCAGCGACATCCCCACCGCCGACGCGCCGGCACCGGAAAAGCACGCGGACGCCGCACAGGGCGCCGCCGCGCTCGACGACCACGACCACGATCACGCGCCCACTGGCGACGCCCCGGGCTTCGGCAACGAGGGCAACGTGCTGGCCGAGTTCGGCCACACGCATGACCATGCCGAGGCGGCGACGCTGCTCGATCCCAAGACCCGCGCCACGCTCAAGGCCGCGCTGGACCAGATGTGGCAGGCCGAGGGCGAGCTGCGGCAGGGCCGCCCCGACGCGGCGTTGCCCTATGCCTACAAGGCGCTGGGCTTCATCAAGGAAGTGCAGCAGGCCGAGCGCATCTATCTCGCGCGGCTGGGTCCCGAGCTTCCGCCGATCGACATGACGCGCCGCCTGGGCGGTGACCGCGCCGGTCTGGCGCGTCGCGACGACGCGCTGGCGCCGTGGCGCGACGAAGACACGAAGGATGCGCTGGCGTTGTGGACCGCGCTGGCCCCCGCGGCGGGCGAGGTGCCCGCGGCGCGGCTGGACGCGTTCGCCCGTTGGCTGGGCACGCACGAGAACGCGCTGGCGTCGCCCCTGGACTTGGCCGCCGCGCTGGAGCAGTACCGCGCCGAGCCGTCCTGTGCGGAATGCCGCGAACGCCTGCGCGCCTTGCTGTGGACCACGCTGGCCGCGCCGCCGGCCCGGCCGCTGCCGCGACAGGCGCCGGACGCGACCGGCCGTCGCTATCTCGATGCGCTGTCCGCCGGAGATTCCCCATGAACCCCTGGCAGATCGCCACCGCCGGCGTGATCGCGCTGGCCACGCTGGTCGGCCTCTGGCGCGTATGGCGCCAGCCACGCAGCGCGCGCCGGGCGGGCTTGCTGGCGCTGCAACCGCTGTGCGCGCTGGCGCTTTACTTCACCCTGTATCCGCTGCCACGCGCCAGCGAAGGCGGCACGCTGGTGATACTGACGCGCGGTGCAGCGCCGGTAGGCAGTGGCGATGTCATCGCATTGCCCGAAGCCGGCGCGCCGCAAGGCGCCGTGCCGGTTCCCGATCTCGCCACCGCGCTGCGCCAGCGTCCCGGCGTCGCGCGGCTGCAAGTGCTCGGCGAAGGCCTGCCAGCGCGCGACCGCGACGCCGTCGCCGCGTTGCCACTGCAGTTCCAGGCGCCCGCGCCGACACCCGGGCTGGCGGGGCTGTCTACGCCGCCGCCCGTCGCCCCGGGCAATGCGTTCGCGGTGGAAGGGCAGGTGGTGGGCTGGCCGCGTGGCCGCGTCGAGCTGCTCGATCCCGCCGGCAACCGCGTGGATGCCGCGCCGTTCGACGCGCAGGGACGATTCCGCCTGCAGGGCCAGGCACGCCTGGCCGGGCAGGTGCTGTTCTCCGTGCGCGTGCTCGATGCCGAGGGCCGCGAGCGTGACCGCCAGCCGCTGCCGCTGCAGGTGGTGGAGCCGACGCCGTTGCGCGTGTGGATCCTGGCCGGCGCACCGCAACCGGAATGGAAGTACCTGCGCCGCTGGGCCGCCGATGCCGGCGTGACGTTGCACACGCAGATCGCCGTGGGCGGTGGCCTGCAGCTGGGCGACGCGCCCAAGCCGCTCGACGCCGCCACCCTGGCCGGCTTCGACCTGCTCTGGCTCGACGAGCGCGCCTGGAGCGGCCTGTCTGCCTCGCAGCGCGCGGCGGTACGCGAGGCCACGCGAGGCGGCCTGGGCGTGCTGGTGCGGCTGGCCGGGCCGCTCGACAACGGTGCGCGCCAGGCGCTGGCGTCGTTCGGGCTGCCGCTGCAGGGCGGCAACGCCACCACGCCCGTGTCATGGCCGGTAGCCGAAGGCGAAACGCCCGTCGTGCTGGGCCGGCGCGATTTCGCACCCGACACCGCGCTGTCGGTGCTCGCCCGTGATGCGGGTGGAACGCCCTACGCGTGGTGGCGCGGCATCGGCCAGGGACGTATCGGCGTGACCACGCTCACCGACAGCTGGCAGCTGCCGCTGGCTGGCGAAAGCGCCGCGCACGGCCGCCTGTGGAGCGCGATGCTGGCCACGCTGGCGCGCGCCCGCATGCACGGCGCGTCGTTCGATATCCCGGCGCCGGTGTGGGCCGGCGAACGCGGGGTGATTTGCGGGCTCGCGACGAACCCGCAGGTGCGCGATCCCGCGGGCAGGGTGCACGCGCTCATCCGCGATCCCGCAAGCGGTGACTGCGCCGCCTATTGGCCGGCGCAGGCCGGCTGGCACACGTTGGGCACGGGAGGGGACGCCACCGCGTTCTACGTGCGCGACCCGGCGCAGGCGAAGGCCGCCTTCGCGCGCGAGCAGGCCCTGCAGACGGCGCGCCTGGTCACGCCGCCCGATGCGGTCATCGGCGGCGCGAGCAGGGCGGAACATCCCGGGTCGCGCTGGCCGGCGTGGTGGGCATTCGTCCTGCTCGCCGCGGCGTGCGGGTGGCTGGAGCGCGCGCGCCGCGTCTAGCCGACGCGGGCGCCGCCCCGACGCCACAGCAGGCAGAAGTTGTTGGCCGGCATCGCGAAGCGGCCGATCTCACGCAGGCCCGCGGCGGCCGCCAGCGCCTGCACGGCTTCGAGGTCGCGGATGCCGCCTTCGGCATATTCGTTCTTCAACCACGCATCGAAGGTGCGGTTGCTCTCGCTGGTCGGCTGGCCGCCGATGTTGAACGGGCCGTAGACCGCCAGCAGCGCATCGGGCGCCATCAGGGCCGGCAGGCTCGCGAACAGCGCCTGCACCCGCGGCCAGCCCATGATGTGCAGCGTGTTGGCGGTGAACACCGCATCGAAGCCGCCCGGCGGCAATGCGGGCGTGGGCTGGAGGCCGCCCTCCAACTCGGATTGCAGCGCGATGGCGGGGCGCAGGTTCGGCAGTGCCGCCTCGGCCCGCCACGCCTCGATGCCGGGCAATGCGTCGGGATGGTCAGTGGGTTGCCATTGCAGCCACGGCATCGCCGCGGCGAAGTGCACGGCATGCTGGCCGGTGCCGCTGCCGATCTCCAGCACGTGGCGGCGGTCGCCGAAGTAGCTGCGCAGCACGCCGAGGATCGGGTCGCGGTTGCGCTCGGCGGCGGGGGAATGCGGCTTCATCCGCACAGGATAGCCCCGGGCCGCCTTCACCCGGCGTGCGCCGCGCGCTTGCGATGTTGGCGGCCTCACCGGAGGACGCCCGCATGGAACATCTCTCGCAGGACCTGATCGTCGTGCTGCGCGTGGCGGCCGCCATGGTGCTGGGTGGCGTGCTGGGCATCGAGCGCGAGATGGGTCGCCATTCCGCCGGCCTGCGTACCCACATGATGATCGCCGGCGCCGCGGCGCTGATCGTCGGGCTGGGCGACAGCATCGCCGAGCATTTCCAGCAGGAGCGCTACCGCGACCTCCTGCAGGTGGACCCGGTGCGCCTGATCGAGGCGGTCGTGGCCAGCGTGGGCTTCGTGGCCGCGGGCACCATCCTGCGCAGCGCGCGCAGCGACCGGGTGAACGGCCTCACCACGGCCAGTTCGCTGGTGATGGCCGCCGCGATCGGCATTGCATCCGGCATCGGGCGCTACCTCATCGCCGCGGGCGTGTGCATCCTTTGCCTGCTGGTGCTGGGTGCATTCCGGGGCCTGGAGAAACGGGCCGGCACGCCGGGTTCCTGAAGCGCAAGCATGCGCACCGCGAAGTGGCGGGTGACGCGGCTCGAAATCCGCCAGCGGGTTTCCGCGCTGCAACACCACGGCCGTGCCGGAGTGCGCGATCATCCCTTCGCTTGCCGACCGGGGACCCCGATGACCCACGCCCTCCGCCAGCAGATCCACATCGCCGCCGCGCCGGAGGTGGTCGCGACCGCGTTGACCCAGCCCGTGCACATGGCGCAGTGGTGGACGCGCGAGGCGGAGGGCGAGGGCCGCCACGTGCGGCTGGACTGGAGCGCGCACGGCTGGCGCGTGGAGCTGGACGTGCTGCACGACGTCGACCGCCGCCGCGTGGTGTGGCATTGCACGCAATCCAACATGCTCGACAGCCCCGCGTGGGTCGGCTCGTCGATGTGCTTCGAACTGCATCCCACGGCCAGCGGCACGCGGGTGGATTTCAGCCACCTCGATTACCCGGACGCGCCCTGCAAGGACACCTGCGAGGGCGGCTGGGCCTTCTTCCTCGGGCGCAGCCTCAAGCAGTACCTGGAAACCGGGGAAGGCATGCCTTACCCGGATACGTTCTCCACCTGAGCCGGCGGCGCGGCATCCCACCGCGCGAGCGCATCCGCCAGGTCCGCCGCCTCGCGCGGGCGCACCACGCGGGCCACTTCCTGCCCATCGCGCAGCAGCACCAGCGTCGGCCACAGCTTGACGCGGTAGGCGCGGCCGAGCGGCCGCCCCTTGCCATCCTCCACCTTCAGGTGGGTGGCATCGCCGCGCGCCTGCAGCGCCTGCGCCAGGGCTGGCTGCGCGGCCTGGCAGTGCCCGCACCAGGGCGCCCCGAATTCCAGCGCGACGCGCCCGGGCAGGGCCGCCACCGCCTCGGCGGTGGGTTCACTCGCCGCGTAGTCGCCGACGAAGGCCATCGCCGCGGCCTGCTCAGCCCAGCGCGCGCTGGATATCGGCCAGCGGGGCGTTGGTGAGGTCCTTGGCCAGGTCGCCGAGCAGGCGGGCCTGGGTTTCCTTGTGCAGCAGCGGGCGCAGGCGGCCGAGCGTGGTCGGGTCGGCCACCAGCAGCAGGTGCGCGTAGCGGTTGTTGAGCGCGCCCTCGTTGAGCTGGGAAGCCAGCTGCTTGGCGAACGTCGCCTCGTCGACCTGCGCCAGGCTCATGTCCGCCGGCACCGCGCCGGACGGCCCCTGGCCTTCGGCGCTCTGCAGGTCCATGAGCTGGTGCAACTGCAGGCCACCACTCTCGGCGACGTTGGCGAACACCCGGGCGGACCCGCCATCGGCCACCACCACCACGGTGCCTTCTGGGATGCGTTGGGCCATCTCGGTTCTCCTGTTGGGGGGAAGCGACAGCCTGCAATTCGACGCGTGAGCATCGTGTCCCCGTGCAGGCGTCAGGATCATGAACCACGCGCGCCTCCGGACAATCTCACGGATTGAGACAATGAGCGGGTTCGATACGATTTTTGGGGAACCTGCATGGCCCACGCCCTCGCCCGCCGCACCGAGGACGCCGAGCGCGCGCTGTCCACCGTGGATGGCATCCCGGCGCGCGACGGCGCGCTGCTGACCGACCGGCTGTCGCGCCGCTACCACGACCGCATTACCGGCAGCTTCACCATTCCCGGCCGCGAGGGCCGCTACGCGCCGTTGCCGGACGACCTGCCGCCGGCGCTGGCCGCCGCGCTGCGTTCGCGCGGCATCGAGCAGCTCTACAGCCACCAGGCCGAAGCCTGGGACGCCACGCGCAGCGGTGAGCACGTGGCGGTGGTGACGCCGACCGCCAGCGGAAAATCGCTGTGCTACACGCTGCCGGTGGTGGCCGCGGCGATGACCCGCCGCGCCAAGGCGCTGTACCTGTTCCCGACCAAGGCGCTCGCGCAGGACCAGGTGGCCGAGCTGCTGGAACTCAACCGCGCCGGCGACCTCGGGGTGAAGGCCTTCACCTTCGATGGCGACACGCCCGGCGATGCACGCCAGGCAATCCGCCTGCATGGCGACATCGTCGT
The DNA here is from genome assembly GCF_001431645.1 of Stenotrophomonas panacihumi. GTDB lineage: Bacteria > Pseudomonadota > Gammaproteobacteria > Xanthomonadales > Xanthomonadaceae > Stenotrophomonas_A > Stenotrophomonas_A panacihumi. The sequence continues at coordinate 17,332 of NZ_LLXU01000131.1, forward strand.
CTCCAACCCGGACATGCTCCACCAGGGCATCCTGCCGCACCACACCAAGTGGGCGCAGTTCTTCGAGAACCTGCAGTACGTGGTGATCGACGAGGTGCACACCTACCGCGGCGTGTTCGGCAGCCACGTCACCAACGTGCTGCGCCGGCTCAAGCGCATCTGCGCGTTCTATGGCGTGAGCCCGCAGTTCATCCTGTGCTCGGCGACCATCGGCAACCCGCAGGCGCATGCCGAGGCGCTGATCGAGGACCGCGTGCGCGCGATCACCGAATCCGGCGCGCCGGCCGGCGACAAGCACGTGCTGCTGTGGAACCCGCCGGTGGTGAACCCGGACCTGGGCCTGCGCGCTTCGGCGCGCTCGCAGAGCAACCGCATCGCGCGCATCGCGATCAAGTCCGGGCTCAAGACGCTGGTGTTCGCGCAGAGCCGGTTGATGGTGGAGGTGCTCACCAAATACCTGAAGGACATCTTCGACCACGACCCGCGCAAGCCGCCGCGCATCCGCGCCTATCGCGGCGGCTACCTGCCGACCGAGCGCCGCGAGGTGGAGAAGGCGATGCGCGCCGGCGAGATCGACGGCATCGTCAGCACCTCGGCGCTGGAACTGGGCGTGGATATCGGCGCGCTCGACGTGGTGGTGCTCAATGGCTACCCCGGCAGCGTGGCGGCGACCTGGCAGCGTTTCGGCCGCGCCGGCCGCCGCCAGCAGCCGGCGCTGGGCGTGCTGGTGGCCAGCTCGCAGCCGCTGGACCAGTACGTGGTGCGGCATCCGGATTTCTTCGCCGACGCCTCGCCCGAACATGCGCGCATCGCGCCGGACCAGGCGCTGATCCTGTTCGACCACATCCGCTGCGCGGCGTTCGAGTTGCCGTTCAATGCCGGCGAGCCGTTCGGCCCGGTGGACCCGGTGGTGTTCCTGGAAGCGCTGGCCGAAAGCGGCGTGATCCACCAGGAAGGCGAGCGCTGGGAGTGGATCGCCGACAGCTACCCCGCCAACGCGGTCAGCCTGCGCTCGGTGGCCGATGGCAACTTCGTGGTGGTGGACCGCAGCGACGGCAAGCAGCAGATCATCGCCGAGGTCGATTACTCCGCCGCCGCGCTCACCCTGTACGAAGGCGCCATCCACATGGTGCAGAGCACGCCCTACCAGGTGGAGCGGCTGGACTGGGAAGGCCGCAAGGCCTACGTCACCCGCACGCACGTGGACTACTACACCGACAGCATCGACTACACCAAGCTCAAGGTGCTCGACCGCTTCGACGGCAGCACCGCCGGCCGCGGCGACAGCCACCATGGCGAAGTGCATGTGGTAAGGCGCGTCGCCGGCTACAAGAAGATTCGCTATTACACGCACGAGAACATCGGCTACGGGCCGGTGAACCTGCCCGACCAGGAACTGCACACCACCGCGGTGTGGTGGCAGCTGCCGCAGGCGACGCTGGGCAAGGCGTTCGCCTCGCGCCAGGACGCGCTCGACGGCTTCCTCGGCGCGGCGTACGCGCTGCACGTGGTCGCCACGGTGGCGGTGATGGCCGACGCGCGCGACCTGCAGAAGGCCGTGGGCAATGGCGACGGCGCCTGGTTCGCGGTGGCCGACCAGGGCGGACGCGGCCAGCTGCGCGGGGCCGATGGCGCCGAGGGCCATGTCGAACTGCAGCAGGCATTCGTGCCGACGGTGTACCTCTACGACAACTTCCCCGGTGGCGTGGGCTTGAGCGAGCCGCTGTGGCAACGCCAGGCCGAGCTGGTGATGCGCGCGGGTGAACTGGTGCAGCGCTGCGACTGCAAGGCGGGCTGCCCGGCCTGCGTGGGCCCGGTGCTGGCCGCGCAGGAACAGGGTGAGGGTGCGACGCCGAAGACGCTGGCGCTCAAGGTACTTGCGTTGCTGGCGCAGCTCGAAGGCAACGCGCGCGATGCGGTGGACGAGGAAACTTCGGCCGCTGCGTTGGAGGCGGCGACGTGGGCGTAAGCGCCGACAAGCTGCGGCTGTTGCGTCGGCAGGCGGGCACTGCGGTGCCCGAGCCGAAGGCCGCCCCGCCGGTGGCTTCGACGCCCGTACCGGTTACGGCCGCGCCGCCTTCGGCGAACGAGCCGGTCTTCGCCTGGATCGAGCGCGAGGTGCGCCACAAGCCGGCGCAGGGCACGCCCTCTGCGCTCCCCGTGCCGGCAATCGAACCTCGCCGGCGCGGCACCGACATGGACGCGCTGCGCCGGTTGATCGGCCTGCGCGAACGCGCCATCCCCGCCGCCGCCGCGCCGGTGCGACGCGCCAGCGCGCGTGACCGCCACTTGCCCGGCGAGGAGATTGCCCCGGGCCTGCACCTGGTCGAAGCGTTCCTGCCGCAAGCCATTCCCGCCCAGCCGCTGTCGCTGGCCTTCGCGCGCCGCGAGGATGCCGTTGCGCCGGCCGACCTGCTGTTCTTCGATACCGAGACCACCGGCCTGGCCGGTGGCACCGGCACGCGCGCCTTCATGATTGGCGCGGCCGACTGGCACCAAGATGCCGAGCGCGGCCCGGGCCTGCGCATTCGCCAGCTGCTGATGGCCACGATGGCCGCCGAAGCCGCGATGCTGGATACCTTCCGCGGCTGGCTGGCGCCGGGCACCGTGCTGTCCAGCTACAACGGCCGCTGCTACGACGCGCCGCTGTTGAAAACCCGCTACCGGCTCTCGCGCCGCGGCGATCCGCTTTCCGCGCTGGACCACGTGGACCTGCTGTTCCCCACGCGCCGCCGCTACCGTGGCACCTGGGAAAACTGCCGCCTGGCGACGATCGAGCGCCAGCTGCTGCAGATCGTGCGCGAGGACGACCTGCCGGGCTCGCAAGCGCCGGCCGCATGGCTGCACTACCTGCGCGGCGGCGATGCCATCGACCTGCGCCGCGTGCTCGCGCACAACCACCAGGACGTGTTGACGCTGGCGCAGTTGATGCTGCGGTTGGTGGCGGCCGAGGCACAAGAAGCATCCTGCCAATAGGCGCTTCCCTGCCGCGCGGGGCAATCGTGATTTCCGGTGATTTCTCCAATATTCGCGCGTAAAGCTGCTCCCTAGCCTGTGCGCCGCGATCCATCCGGATCGCGTTCCCGGGAGCAGTTGAAGCATGGACCCAGCGACCCGCCCTCCGCGCCTGATGCGGCGGAATCGACGCATTGGCGGTGCACTTTCCGCTGCGTTATCCCTCGTTGCCTTCGGCGGCGCGTCACCGCTGCAGGCACAGCCGGCCGAACCGGCCGCACAGCTGCAGCGCCAGCAGGAAGAGCGCGAACGTCAGCTTCGCGAACAACTCGAAGTGCCCGCTGATGTTCGTCGTGACGATGGGTGGACCGCGCGCCGCTTCAAACGCTTGCCGGCGATGCCGGAATCGCCGTGCTTCCACATCGCCCGCATCGTCCTGGCCGGCGAGGGCAGCACGCGCTTCAACTGGGCACTGAAGGCGGCCAGTCCGCGTGCCGACCGGGCCCTTGGCCGCTGCCTCGGCACGACGGGCATCAACGTCGTGATCGCGCGCGTGCAGGACGCGGTGGTGGCGCGCGGCTACATCACCACCCGCGTGCTCGCCGGGCCGCAGGACCTGACCACCGGCACCCTGGTTCTCACCGTGGTGCCCGGCCACGTGCGTGCCGTTCGTTTCGCCGGGCCCGCCCCCCGCCACGCCAGCCTGCGCAATGCCGTGCCGGCCGGGGCTGGCGCGCTGCTCAACCTGCGCGACGTCGAGCAGGGCCTGGAGAACCTGCAGCGCGTGCCCAGCGCCACCGCCGATATCCGCATCGAACCGGCGCAGGGCGATACCGCCGGCCCCGGTGATAGCACCCTGGTCGTCGCGTGGTCGCAGCGGCGCCCATGGCGCGGCAGCGTGTCGATCGATGACGCCGGCAGCCAGGCCACCGGCAAGCTGCAGGCCAACGCCACGCTCGCGCGCGATAACCCGCTGGGCTGGCATGACCTGTTCTACCTCAACGCCGGCCACGACGTGTTCAACGGCAGCGGCAAGGGCAGCGGCAACTGGACCGCGCACTACGACGTGCCGCTGCGGCGCTGGCTGTTCGGCGCCACCGCCGGTGGCTACGACTACCGGCAGACCGTCGCCGGTGCGTTCGAGGACTATGTGTATCGGGGCCGCAGCGACAACACCGAGCTGCGCGCCAGCCTGCTACTGCATCGCAATGCGCGCAGCCGCCTGAATCTTTACGGCTACGGCTGGCGCCGCGCTGGCCGCCACTACATCGACGACACCGAGGTGCGGGTCCAACGCCGCGCCACCGCCGGCTGGGCCGTGGGCCTGGAGTGGCGGCAGTTCATCGGCGAGGGCAGCCTCGAAGCGGGCATGGGCTATCGGCGCGGCACCGGCGCCTTCCATGCCCTGCACGCGCCTGAAGAGGCGTTCGGCGAAGGCAGTTCGCGCATGCGCCTGCTCAGCGCCGACGCTCGCCTGAGCATGCCCTTCCGGCTCGGGAAGCAGTCGTTGCGCTACCTCGGCAGCTGGCGTGCGCAGTGGAACCACACGGCGCTGGTGCCGCAAGACCGCTTCGCCATCGGCGGCCGCTACAGCGTGCGCGGCTTCGACGGCGAAATCTCGCTGACCGGCGACCGCGGCTGGTGGCTGCGCAATGAAGCCGAACTCGCGCTTGGCGGCGGGCAGGCGTTCTACCTCGGCCTGGACTACGGCCACGTCGCCGGTGGGGCCGCCGTGCGGTGGCAACCCGGCGACCACCTCGCAGGTGCGGCGATCGGCCTGCGTGGCCGTTGGCGCGCGCTGGCCTGGGACGGCTTCTTCGCCACACCGGTGAGCAAGCCTGACCGATTCCCCACGCCACCGCTCACTACCGGCGTCAGCGTCAGCGCCGTCTTTTGATTTTCGCCTCCGGAGAAGGATCTCGCCGTGAACAAGCGCTTGTATCGCCTCGTCTTCAACCGCGCGCTCGGCGTGCTGCAGGTGGTGGCCGAGGTCACTCGTGTCTTGCGCGGTGGCTGCAGCCGCGTTGCCGCAGGCCGTCGCGCCGCAAGTGTGTGCCCGCTGGCTGCAGCCCTCGCGTTGGGGCTGTGCGCGTTGCCTGCCGTGGCGATGCCGCCCGGCATCGCAGCCGATCGCGCCGCGCCGCGCGAACATCGCCCCACCGTGCTGGCCGCGCCTGCCGGCGCCCCGGCGATCAACATCACCACGCCCAGCGCCGCCGGCGTATCTCGCAACGCGTACTCGCGCTTTGACGTCGATGGGGGCGGGGCGATCCTCCACAACTCGCGCATCCGCGTGCAGAGCGACCTTGGAGGCTGGCTGCCCGGCAATCCGTGGTTGGCCGGAGGCACCGCGCGGGTGATCCTCAACGAGGTCAACACCAGCGAGCCGAGCCGGCTTGGTGGCCTGGTCGAAGTCGCCGGCGACCGCGCGCAGGTGGTAATCGCCAATCCGGCCGGCATCCAGGCCGATGGCGCAGGCTTCATCAACGCCAACGGCGTCGTGCTGACCACCGGCCGGCCGCAGTTCGGTGGCGACGGCAGCCTGTCTGCCTATCGGGTGAGCGGCGGCACGGTCGAGGTCGCCGGACGGGGCTTCCATGCACTCGGCAGCGGCTACACGCAACTGATTGCCCGCGCGGTCGCGCTCAATGCCGCCCTGCAGGCCGACCACGCCGCGGTGTCACTGGGCCGCGGGGTCGTGACGGCCGATGGGGAATCGGCGCAGGCCATCGCAGGCGACGGCCCGGCACCGGAATTCGCCCTCGATGTCGGTGCATTGGGCGGCATGTACGCGAACAAGATCCACCTGGTCGGCAACGAACACGGCGTCGGCATGCGCAATGCCGGCGTCATCGGCGCACAGGCCGGCGAAGTGACGGTGACGCTCGACGGCCGCATCGAGAACACCGGCGTCGTGCGGGCCAGCGGCGCGGTGCAGGTGTCCGCCGGCACGCTGCGCAATGCCGGCATGATCGCCGCAGGCGATGCGGTAACGCTGCGCACCCCCGGCACGCTGGACAACCGCGACGGCCGCATCGAGGCGCCCCGGCTCGATCTTGAAACCAGCGGCCTGCGCAACCGCGGTGGGCGCATCGCCCAGACCAGCCCACGCATCCTCGTGCTGGGCGCCGGCCAGCTCTCCAACCGCGACGGCGGTCGGATCGGAACGGCCCCCTCCCGCTCACCCGAAGGCGCGATGCCACCGGCCGATGCGCCCGCCGCGCCCGCCCCACCCACGGCCGGTGCCAGCGTAGCGCCGCCATCACCGGCAATGCCGGCGGCAACGGCGCCGGGCGCGTCCGCGATGCCGCTGCCCGCGGGCAGGCTGGAGGTAGCCGGCCTGCTCGACAACGACGGCGGCACGATCGAAGCCGCGCGCCTCGGCCTGGACCTGGCGGGCGACCGCCTGGACAACAGTGGCGGTCATCTGGCGCTCGACACGCTGCGGCTGACCGGCGGCGAGCTGCGCAACGCCGGCGGCACGCTGCGCGTGGCCGGCGATACGCGCCTGGACGTATCCCGCGTCGACAACCACGGTGGCGAGCTGATGTTCGCTGCCACGCTGACGCTACGCGCCGGCGAATTCCTCAACCGTGGCGGGCGCTTCGGCCATGCCGGCCAGGGCGATACGCAGCTGCAGGTCGATGGCCTGCTCGACAACGACCGCGGCTGGCTGGCCAGCAACGCGGCGAACCTGTCGCTCTTGGCTGCGCAGCTGGTGAACCGCGACGGCGACATCGTTCATGCGGGCAACGGCACGCTGTCACTGGCCATGCAGGCCCTGCTCGGCCAGGACGGTCGCATCGCCGGCAACGGCGCGGTGGACCTTCGCGCCGACACCCTCGACCACCGCGGCGCCCGGCTCGGTGCCCAGCGCTTCAGCGTCCAGGCCACCGCGTTCGACAACCGCGGCGGCAAGCTGCAGGCCAGCGGCGCCCAAACCAGCACGCTGCGGGTGGGTGAGCGCCTGGACAACCGCGAGGGCGGGCTGATCGGCGGCAATGGCGACCTGTCGCTGCAAGCGTCGACTTTCGACAACGCCGGCGGCCTGGTCGAACACGCAGGCAAGGGCACCCTGGCAATCAACGCCGACCGTTTCGCCGGCGACAATGGCAGGCTTGGCAGCCTCGGCACGTTGCAGCTGCAGGGCGGCGCGCTCGCCCTGCGCTCGGCGCAGACCTTCGCCCAGCGGATCATCCTGGACGCCGATACGCTCGATCACAGCGGCGGCCAGCTGAGCAGTCTGGGCGAGGGCCAGGCCCGCCTGCGCGTGCGCGAGCGGCTGCGCAACAACGGCGGCACCCTGGGTGGCAACGGCACGCTGTGGCTGCAGGCCGGCCAGCTCGACAACCAGGGCGGCACGATCCGGTTCCTCGCGCGCGACGGCCACCAGCTGCAGGTCGACGCGGGCTTCGACAATGCCGATGGCCGGCTGCTCGGCGCCGGCGCGCTGGCCGTGGTGGCCGGTACGCTGGACAACCGCGGCGGGCTGGTCGCCGCCTTCGATCCCGGCCAGGAAGCCGGTACTGCACGCGACACCGCGCTGGCCGTCAGCATCGGCAGCGAAGTGCTGAATGCCGGCGGCACGCTGTCCTCCACCGGTGCACTGGACCTGCAGGCCAGCCGCCTCGACAACCACGACGGAACGATCGAATCGCTGCAGGGGCTGCGGGTCGATGCCAGCGATGGTGTGGACAACCAGCGCGGCCGCGTCGTCGGCGGCACGCTGGCGCTGCGCAGTGGTGGCGTGGACAACCGCAAAGGTCTGATCAACAGCACCCACAGCGCGCTGCAGATCGACAGCGAGGCCTTCGACAACCGCGGCGGCCTTCTGGACATCGCCGCCCAACGCCTCGACAACCGCGACACCCGCCAGGGCGAAACGCCACTGGGCCTGCAGGCCGGCTCGCTGCAGGTGCGCGGCGACAAGCTGGACAACGGCAATGGCCTGATCGTCGCCGCGCGTGCGGTGCCGGCCGTAGCAGGTGACGACCCGGCATCCCCCGGCACCGGAGCGGACGCGGCCGCCAGCGCCGATGCCCGCTTCGCCCTGGCCGACGCGCTGGACAACACCGGCGGCGTGGTCTCGGCCGGCGACCGGCTCGAACTCGACGCCGACGCACTGCACAACAGCGAAGGCCTGCTGCATGCCGGCAGCACACAGGACCTGGCCGTGCGCACCCTCACCGGCGCCGGCCGGCTCCAATCGCGTGGCGATGCGAAGGTTCACGTGCGCGGCGACCTCGACCACGCCGGCACAATGACGACCAACGGCCAGCTCACCCTGGTCGCCGACGGCCAGCTCACCCAGCGCGGCCTGCTCAATGGCGGCGCGGTGGCAGTCCAGGCCCAGCGCATCGACAACACCGCCAGCGGCGAGATCAGCAGCCAGGGACTGACCGGGCTCAAGGCCAGCGACTGGATCGGCAACCGCGGCCTGGTGAATGGCGCAACAACCCACCTGGACGCGGCGGAAGTCGACAACCTCGGCAGTGGCCGCCTGTATGGCGACCACGTTGCGATCAACGCCACCACGCTGCGCAACCGCGACGAGACGCTCGGCGGCAGGTTGCAATCGGGCACCCTTGCCGCGCGCCAGCGGCTCGACCTGGGCGTGGCAACGCTGCACAACAGCGGCCAGGCCCTGGTCCATGGCGGCGGCAGCGCCGGCATCGGCGGCACGCTCGACGACGACCGCAAAGCCACCGGCACCGCCACGCGGATCGAGAACATCGGCGCGACCATCGACATCACCGGCGACCTCGACCTGCAGGCCCGCGAGCTGCACAACGAGCGGCCCGACGTGCGCGTCGCGTCGCAGGTCAGCCAGGATGCGCAGCTGCGGCTCGACCAGCCGACCTGGCGGCACAACGGCAAGAACGGCACCCGTGACATCCGCGCCACCAGCAATTACCAGGCCTGGGAGGTGTACTACCTCGACCCGGCCGACATCCTCGAAGACGCGCCGTACTACACCCCGGATGGCCAGCGCATCGGCCGCGCCGTGGTCCGGCTCACCCCGCGCACGAGTGCCTTCTTCTTCGAGCGTGGCGGCCTGAACGCGGCGCTGGGCGCGCGCGACCGCCTTCCCTCGGCCGAGGGCACCGTCACGATCTACTACCTCGTCCGCCAGGACGGCCAGGACAATCCCGACCAGGTCGATCCGGGCCCGCGCGATCCCTTCGCCCACCTCACCTCGTTCGGCACCAGGCCCAGCGAGCAGTCGCCGACGTTCCGCTACCTCGATGAAGCGCCGGCCTGGTCCGACGCCTATGGCACCTGCCGCAGCGGCTGCGTGCAGCTCAGCGCGCAGTATCTCTACGACCCGGACCGCGACCTGATCAATCCCAAGGGCGCGGGCAACAACAAGCTCTCCGGCAACGAGAAGTACCGCACCACGACACGCCAGGTGCTCGAAGACGTGGTCACCGAAGCCGGGCCGGACGCCGTGCTGCAGAGCGGTGGCGACATGCACCTGGCGGTCGGCACGCTGACCAACCTGCATGGCCGCGTGCTTGCCGGTGGTGAGCAGAAGATCGACGGGCTCGACGGCCGCCCGCCGCAGATCGACAACCAGGCCACCACGCTATATCGCACCTGGCGCTTCGACGTCACCCACCACCGCTACGACGGCAGCACCGCACCGGGCCAATCCAATCCCGTGTCCGAAGAGATTGGCGCGGTCGGCGCGATGATGGGCGGTGGCCAGCGGTTGGACATCGACGGCGCCGGCCTGCGCAACCTCGACAACGGTCGCGAGGCCCCCAACCTGCGCGGTGACCTGGGCACCAGCAACCTGTTGCGCCCCGCGCAGGGCAGCGCCCTGCTTGTGGCCGGCGGGCCACGCGACGTTGTCCCGGGCGCACTCGACGCGCCGCGCTTCGTCGCCGCCGCCGACGGCTCGGCCGACCAGGTCGGCACCGGCAGCATCGATGGCCGCCTGCCCACCGCCAGCCTGTTCCGCTCCGCAGGCGCCGGCAGTCCCTGGCTGGTGCAGACCGATCCACGCTTCAGCGGCCCGCGCGACTGGCTCTCCAGCGAGCACCAGCTGCTGGCGCTGGGCTACAACCCGGCCGACCTGCACAAGCGCCTGGGCGATGGCTACTACGAGCAGGGCCTGGTCCGCGACCAGGTCGCCCAGCTCAGCGGCCGCCGCTTCCTCGACGGCTACGCCAGCGACGAGGAACAGTTCCGCGCCCTGCTCGAGCACGGCGCCACCTTCGCGCGCCAGTTCGGCCTGCGCCCCGGCTTGGCGCTGACCGACGCGCAGATGGCCGCGCTCACCAGCGACATTGTCTGGCTGGTCGAGCAGACCATCACCTTGCCCGACGGCAGCACCGCCACCGCGCTGGCGCCGCGCGTGTACGTGCGCCTGCGGCAAGGCGACCTCAAGCCCAGCGGCGCGGTGCTCGGTGCCGACGTGGTCAAGGCCAACCTGGTCGGTGACCTGCTCAACAACGGCAAGATCCACGGCCGCCAGCTGGTCGACCTCAAGGCCCGCGACCTCAACAACGTGGGCGGCGGCATCAGCGGTGGCTTCGTGCAGCTCGATGCCGCGCGCGACATCAACAACCTCGGCGGAGCCATCCGCGCCGAGCACGGCCTGGTCGCCGTCGCGGCCAACGACATCAATCAGGTCAGCACTACCCGTACCGAAGGCCGGCACGAGAGCGGCAACGGCTACAGCGCCACCACGCTCGACCGCCTGGCCACGATGGCCGTGAGCGGCTCCAACGCCACCCTGCTGGTCAAGACCGGCGGCGACTACAACGCCCAAGCCGGCGAGGTGCGCAACGAAGGCGAAGGCGGCCAGACCGCGATCCTCGCCGGCGGCAGCATCAAGCTCGGCAAGGTACGCGTGGGCAGCCGCGAGGAAGCGCGCACAGGCAAGGACTTCAGCCGCGAGGTGCACGGCACCGACGTCGGCTCGCTGGTCGAGGGGCAGGGCGATGTCGTGTTGAAAGCAGGCAGTGACATCACCTCCACTGCCTCCATGCTGAACAGCGCCAACGGCACGCTTTATGCGGAGGCGAAAGGCGACGTCACCATCACCCACGGCACGGCCACGGACGAGTACGAGCGCGCCACCAGCACGAAAAAGAAGCGCGCGCTCGGCAGCAAGACGACCGAGAGCTACAGCCGCGTCACCCAGACCACCGCGCAGGGCAGCAGCTGGGGTGGCGACAAGGTGGTGGTGCAGGGCGAGAACATCACCGTGCAGGGCAGCACGGTGGTCTCCGATGCGGGAACGGTGCTGGTGGCCAAGGACATGGTCTCGATCCTGGCCAGCGAAAACACGCTCGGAGCCGAAAGCCGCAGACAGGTGAAGAAGAGTGGCGTGTTCAGCGATGGCGGCGTCGGCTTCAGTATCGGCTCGCAGAAGCTGGCTACCACCGGCCGGATGCTCGACACCACCCACACCGGCTCGGTGCTGGGCAGCGTGGCTGGCAAGACCGCGATCCATGCGGGTGGCCATTACCAGCAGACCGGCTCGGACGTGCTCGGTGGCGATGGCGTGACGATCAGTGGCGCGACGGTGGCGATCGAGAACGTGGAAGACAGCATGGCCTTCCGCGAGACGCGGAAGACCTCCAGCGGCGGCCTGCACATCAGCATCAAGGGCGGCGCCGCCGACCAGGCGGCGGCGGCGTACCAGAGTGCCCAGGCTGTCGGCGAAGTCGACGACAACCGGCTCAAGGCCTTGTACGCGGTGAAGGCCGCCGGCGCGGCTTCGAACGTCAACGGCGGCGCCATCGCCGATCAGGTCGGCAATGCCAAAGACGTGGTCAAAGGCGACCGCAAGGCCAACAACGGCGGCATGAGCCTGCGTATCGGCATTGGCGGCAGCTCCAGCAGCAGCACCGAACAGGGTCGCACCACCACTTCCCAGGCCAGCAATGTCTACAGCGCCAACGGCGACGTGAGCGCGGTGGCACGCGAGGGCAGCCTGCTCGTGGCCGGTAGCAAGGTCGACGGCATCAACACCACCCTCGCTGCGGCCGACAAGCTGATCCTGCTCAGCGGCGAGGAAGTGCGGGAGCTCCGCCAGAAGAACAAATCCCAGAGCGGCGAGGTTGGCTTCACGATGGGATCGGAAGCCGGCTTCGGCATCTACGTCAGCGCTGCCGCTGCCAAGGGTAAGAGCAAGGGTAACGGCGCCAGCCACGACGAGACGATCATCGGCAGCGACCGCGGCACTACCACCTTCATCAGCGGTGGCGACACCGTTGGCATCGGCGCGCAGACCATCGGCAACCAGGTGATCGGCCAGGTCGGCGGCGACCTGTTCCTGCAAAGCGAGCAGGATACAAACGAGTACCACCGCAAGGACGTGGCGGCGGGATTCGACGCGGCCATTGGCACCGGCGGCGGCTCGGCCAGCGGCTATGTCAGCGCCTCCAAGGTCGACAGCACCTACAAGAGCGTGATCGAGCAGACCGGCATCCAGGCTGGGGAAGGTGGCTATCAGATCAACGTCAAGGGCAAGACCTCGCTGGATGGCGCGGCGATTGCCAGCATGGCTGATCCAAGCAGCAACTACTTCCGCACCGGCAGTCTGGCATGGAATGACATAGTCAATGAGGCGAAGTTCAAGGCAACGCAGGCGAGTGTGAGTGGCGGAGGTGGGTCCAGTGGCGGGGGCGGCAGCGCGAGCTTCCAGCAGAAGAGCGACTCGGCCACGAGCACCACGAAGGCCGGTATCGCCGATGGCACGTTGATCGTGGACGACGGCAGCGGTACGGGAATCCAGCGTGGCGTGACCGAGCTGCAAAAGGATGGGTTCAAGGAGATCTTTGATGCCCGCAAGGTCGCTGAGCAGCTGCAGATCCAGCAGGTGGCCGGTGAGCTGGGCTTCCAGGCGGCGGGCACGGTAGCCGAGAAGTACGGTTGGGCCGAGGGCAGCAAGGAGAAGGTGGCGCTGCATGCTGCGGTCGGTGCTGCGGTAGCGACGCTGGGCGGTGGCAATGTGCTCGGCAGCGCGGCCGGTGCTGGCCTGAACCAGTCACTGGTGCCGGTACTTCGGGAGGCGATCGAAGACGCCGGGGTCAAGGAAAGCGATAACCCGACTACTTTCAACGCATTGATGCAGGCCGCAAGCCTGGCGGTGGGCTCTGTGGGTGGCACCAGTGGTGCCAGTACTGCGCTGGCTGCTGACGTCAACAACCGGCAGCTGCATCTCACCGAGAAAAAGGTCATCCGCGAGGATCTGGCAGAAGCCTATGCCCAAGCCCATGGCGTCACGGTGGATCAGGCCCAGCAAACACTCGAAGCGCAGCTTCTGCGGATGGTGGATGCGAATGCCGCTGCCAAGGGCGGATGGGATCAAGAAGCGGCCAACTACCTGAAGGGATATGCCAATCGCGTTGGCAACTACTCCATCGGCAATGACCAATGGGGCAGCAGTGTTCCGCTGTTCGGCACCTCGGCCGGGTACCAACGTCAGGATTCCACGATCTTCAGCACTCATCCACAGACTTCCATGCCTCCACGGAAGCTGGGTTTGGGCGCAGCGGCAGGCTACTTTGAAGGCGTAGCCGGTGGCATTGCAGGTGCAGTGTCCGACACGATCAGCGCAATCGCGCATCCGCTGGATACGGCAGGAAAGGTCTGGGATAGCGTCTCAGTGCTGTTCACCGATCCGGTCGGTACGGGGCAGGCCATGCAGGAGAGCGTGCGCCCGATGGCCGACGCAGCCCAGCAGGGCAACCTGAAGCCCGCAGGCGAACAGGTAGGGCAGCAAGCGGGTAGCACCGCCATCGGCTTGGCCACGGGCTTGACCGGGAAGTGGGTAAGCGGAAAGTGGATTCCTGGCGACAGCGTTGTCGATCCCGGCATCCGATGGGGTAAGGGAGTTCAAGGGCAGGGCATGCCTTGGGAAGATTATCTTGCTAAGCAGTTGCCGGCCGGTTCGCGCTTGCCGCCAAACTTCCAGACGTTTGACTTCTTCGATCGCCAATCAGGACTTGCCGTGAGTGCGAAGACCTTGGACACGACGACGCCTTCCAAGATTGCCAATCCAAAGCAGGTTCTCTCTTCCCTCAGAGGTAATATTGATGCTGTGAAGGAGTTTCGAGGCGCCAGTCTCGGACGCGAAGTAGTTCGAACTGGCGATATCAAATCACGTGAGCTAAGGGTCGCAGTTCCCAGGGAGACGAATTCTGAGCAGTGGAAGCAGATTCAGTCTGCGATCAATTACGGACGTGAGCGTGGAGTCAATGTTTTGGTGACCAAGACGAAGTGAGGTGAAGTTTGGAGCACCCGCCACACATGCCAAGAGCATCAGCGTATTGCAACTGCGATTTCATGATCATTGAAACCCAGTCGGGTTACAGAGGAACGAAAGCAGATCCCGCTTGTCCTTCAATTTTTCTTCCAACCAGTGCGCCTGACTCCGATATCGGCGCTTCGGTCTTCGAGGCTCTCTCGCGCAGCCGACAAATATCGGTGGAAGAGATACCAGAATTTTTCGATTTCGAAAGATCGAAGAGAGAATATGAAGAATGGGTTTCGGATCTGATGCTTCGATATGACTACAAGACCAAACGTGCGCTTTTCAAGGACATGAGGAATGTCTCGGTGGAGCTGAATCCAGAGCATACTCTCTTGACTCTCTCGCCTTCGCATCACAATCGCTTGGATTCGTGGATACGAACAGAGGGCGACGGCATCGAAGATGTGGTTGTGCCAGCGGATAGTTCTCCGGCCGAAGTTGGTGCGGCACTTCGCGTGGCCTTCTCGCGGTGCATGTGAGATTAAGCCCGGCCGTCGATAGTCACGATTCTGCGAAATCCATGACGGTGGCTTCAGCAACGGCGAAGTCCGCTTCAGCATTGACTCGCAGAAGCTGGCCACCACCGGCCGGATGCTCGACACCACCCACACCGGCTCGGTGCTGGGCAGCGTGGCTGGCAAGACCGCGATCCATGCGGGTGGCCATTACCAGCAGACCGGCTCGGACGTGCTCGGTGGCGATGGCTTGACGATCAGTGGCGTGACCGTGGCGATCGAGGAGGCGGAAGACAGCATGGCCTTCCGCGAGACGCGGAAGACCTCCAGCGGCGGCCTGCACATCAGCATCAAGGGCGGCGCCGCCGACCAGACGGCGACTGCGTACCAGGGTGCCCGGGCCGCCGGCCAGGCCCAGGATGGCCGGCTCAAGGCGCTATACGCGCTCAAGTCGGCCAACGAGCTGTCGAAGGTCACACCCGGAGCCATCGGCAATCAGCTCGGCAATGCCAGGGACGTGATCAATGGCGACAGAATGGCCAACGGCAACGGCATGAGCCTGCGCATCGGCATCGGCGGCAGCTCAAGCAGCAGCGAGGCCAATGGCAGCACCACCACTTCCCAGGCCAGCAATGTCTACAGCGCCAACGGCGATGTCTCCTTGGTGGCGCGCGAGGGCAACCTGCTCGTGGCCGGCAGCCAGGTCGACGGCGTCAACACCACGCTCGCCGCAGGCAACCAGCTAATCCTGCTCAGCGGCACGGAAGCGCGCGAGCTGCGCGAGCAGAACAAGGCCAGCAGCGGCGAGATCGGCGTCACGATCGGCTCGGAGGCCGGCTTCGGCATCTACGTCAGCGCTGCCGCTGCCAAGGGTAAGAGCAAGGGTAACGGCGCCAGCCACGACGAGACGATCGTCGGCAGCGACCGCGGCACCACCACCTTCATCAGCGGTGGCGACACGATCGGCATCGGCGCGCAGATCATCGGCAACCAGGTGATCGGCCAGGTCGGCGGCGACCTGTTCCTGCAAAGCGAGCAGGATACAAACGAGTACCACCGCAAGGACGTGGCGGCGGGATTCGACGCGGCCATCGGCACCGGCGGCGGCTCAGCCAGCGGCTATGTCAGCGCCTCCAAGGTCGACAGCACCTACAAGAGCGTGATCGAGCAGACCGGCATCCAGGGTGGGGAAGGTGGCTATCAGATCAACGTGGCCGGCAAGACCACGCTTGATGGCGCGGCGATTGCCAGCATGGCTGGTCCAAGCAGCAACTACTTCCGCACCGGCAGCCTGGAATGGAAGGACATCGTCAATGAGGCGAAGTTCAAGGCGCAAAGTGCCAGCGTGAGTGGCGGGGGTGGCACCGGCGGGGGTGGCGGGACTGGCAGCTTCCAGCAGAAGAGCGACTCGGCCACGAGCACCACGAAGGCCGGTATCGCCAACGGCACGCTGATCGTGGACGACGGCAGCGGTGAGGGCATCCAGCGCGGTGTCACACAGCTGCAGCAGGACGGGCTGAAGGAGATCTTCGATGCGCGCAAGGTCAGCGAGCAGCTGCAGCTCCAGCAGGTGGCGGGGGAGCTGGCATTCACCGCAGTGGGTGACTTCGCCGAATCCCAGCAGAAGAAGGCTGCGAACGATCTGGTAGCCGCCCGAGAGCGGGGCGATGCGGTCGGTGAGGCTGACGCGCTATCGCGCTTGGACGGCTGGAGCGATGGCGGTCGCAACAAGGTGCTTCTGCACGGCATGGCCGGGGCTACGGCGGCCGCCCTGGGCGGTGGCAATGTGGCCGGCGGCGCACTGGGCGCGGCCGGTGGCGAGCAGGCAAAGGGGGCAATGACCGAGCACCTGATCGCCAATGACGTGGCGCGGGGCAGCGCAGCCTACGAAGCCCTGATGGCGTTGGGCAGTGCGGCACTGGGCGGTGCGCTCGGGGGTGCCTCGGGCGTCAGCACGGCGCTGGCCGGCGATGTGTACAACCGACAGCTACATCCGGAAGAGATGAAGCTGATCCTGGGTGACCTCGCTCCCAAGTACGCAAAGGAAGCAGGCATCAGCGAGCGTGATGCCGAGAACCTCCTGCTGAAGCAGGTGTTGCGCCAGGTCGATGACCAATGGGCGCAGAAGCTCGGGCCGGAAGACGGCAGGGCGAAGCAATGGTTGGCCAGCAACACACCGGCCTGGGCTTCGAGCAATGGCTACTTCAGCGCGACACCGGACCAACGTGCCAACCCGACGCTCTACGGCAACTACTACGACAAGGCGTACCACGCCAAGTCGGAAACCCTGGCTGACAGATTCGGAGGCGTGCTCAATTCCCTGGTCGGTGGCGAGGACGACGACATGGCCGTGCACGGTTCCCGCGTTGACATGGCCGGATACCGATACGCAGCGGACGAACTGAGGGACCAAGGAACGATCGAAGCCTTGCTGCGCAAGCCGGGCACCGAATGGACGAATGGCGACATCCAGACTTATGCCAGCCTGGTGACTTTGTATCCATTGGCACGTAGCGGCCTGGTCGGAGGACCGCTGGGCCAAGCCATCGTCGGCATCCGGGATAATGATCCCGCTGCCATCGCGATGGCAGCAGTGGGGGTGACTCCAGTGAAGGGCGCTGGGGTGCTTCGAAGTGCGGATGAGGTGGCGGATGCTGCCAACGCCATTAACGGGATAAAGCTCAGTAGACAGCTGACAGCTCAAGAGATTGCCAGTGGCCATGCCTTTCAGAAGCACGTTCTTGATCAGGGGGAATTTTTGGAGTTTGGAGTTCGAACCCGTGAGCAGTTCGCTTCCCACATCGAAAAAGTTATTTCCAACCCGTCTTCGGTGCGCTATTACAAGGATGGGAGAACTGTCTACCTTCAAGATAGCACTGGGTCTGTCGTAGTTCGAAATCCAAATGGTGCTGAGGGAACTGCCTTCAGACCAAAGGATTGGGATGACTATATCTCCAAGCTGCCTTCAAGAAATCATCCATTTGATTGAGGTGAAAAATGAAATTGTTTAAGGAAGGCAATGATGAATTTTCTCTGCATCTATCTGAGGAGCAGATTCTAGTAATGTTTTCCTGTATGCGCGAAACCTTTGCCACCTTGGACACAGCGTCATTCGACACGAGACTTGGTGCATCGTCCGCTGTCGTCTCCGCGATGGCGCAAGAACTGATGGCCTTGATCGCCGAAGCAGGCATCGATCCTTGAGAGCGCGCCGCACCACCGCCCACGTGAGTTGAAGAGTGCGAGTTTCAGCGCCAGCGGCGGCTCCAGCGGCGGAGGTGTGAGCGGAAGCTTCCGGCAGAAGCGCGACTCGGGGACCAGCACCCCCACGCCGGTATCGCCGACGGCACGCTGATCGTGGACGACGGCAGCGGAACGGGAATCCAGCGTGGCGTGACCGAGCTGCAGAAGGACGGGCTGAAGGAGATCTTCGATGCGCGCAAGGTCAGCGAGCAGCTGCAGCTCCAGCAGGTGGCCGGTGAGCTGGGCTTCCAGGCGGCGGGGACGCTGGCCGAGAAGTACGGCTGGGCCGAGGGCAGCAAGGAGAAGATGGCGCTGCATGCGGCAGTCGGCGCTGCGGTAGCGACGCTGGGCGGTGGCAATGTGCTGGGCGGCGCGGCCGGTGCTGGCCTGAACCAGTCACTGGTACCGGTGCCATGGTTTCGCGAACCTCCCGAAGAACATCCAAAAGGAACTTATGGAGGATCCGCGAAACTATCAACCCATGGTGAAGTCAGCTAACTGCTCGAAGGGTTGCAAAATCGAAGGACCGACTGGCGGATGGGTCATGTGGAATGGACGCCTGGTGCATCCGAACTACAAGAAGCGTTTGGAAATACAACAGAGCGCGTTCCGTAAAATCGTCACAGATAGGATTGATCGCTATAGGAGCACAGGGGAATGACTGGAAACGGTGCCATGGTCTCTTTGACGGAGTTCTTCTCCTACTTCGACGCAGGCGTATATGAACGATCCTCTGACATTCCTAAGAGTCTTCTCGAGATTCTACTCGACAACAAGGAAGACACTCTCGGTCTTCTGGACCGGGGGCGCGATTGGGCGATGGAGCCTCTAGCCCTACTGCAACCTCACTCTTACGAAGCCCTGCTTGACTGCGAGAGTCCATTGTTGCTCGGCATGAGTTATGTCCCTCAGCACTTTCCGGACGACCAACCAGCTGGGCTTGAAACGCTGGCATTCGATTCTAATGGTCGCATGGTGGAAGTGCGGCCATGTTTTCGCGGGGATAGTTACGAGCGTGGCAATGATTGCTTCGGAACTCTCCTGGCTCTTCCTGATGGTCTGGCCAAGTCGTGGCTTTGGCGCACGGAGGGATGGCGGATCCCGGGCGAACCTTATGGTGGACTATTCGTCAACCGAAGGCTGGTGACTCATCCTAGCTTTGGATGGCTGCATGCCGACAGATTCTTGGATTCGCTTGGTAAGGGATGGAGAAGGAAATTCCTGCCGAAGCTCGTAGAGATGTTCCCGGATTGCTTAGTCCCAGCGAAGTCAGAGTACGACAAGAATCACTACATGTTCCGCTGCTTCTTGGACACTCGCCCTGCCAATGTCTTCGCACCCACCGGCGATCAGTTCTTCGTCATTTCCACCAGGCGCGATCAGGTTGTGTACCACGTCCATGAGGGCGATTTCGCCAATCTGCGCGTCCTGCATGATCCCGTCGACGCCATCGACCGCTACAGTGCCCACACGTTGAGGAATTTACCCGGAGAGTTCGACTTCTCGTCTTGGAGTGAACCTTACAGAGGATGAGCAGCCGCCATCGAGGAGGCGGAAGACAGCATGGCCTTCCGCGATACGCGGAAGACCTCCAGCAGCGGCCTGCACATCAGCGTCAGGCCAGCAGCGGCGAGATCGTCATCACGATCGATTCGAAAGCCGGCTTCGGCATCTATGCCAGTGCCGCGACCGCCAGGGGCAAGAGCTCGGGCGCCTCAGCGACGACGAAACGATCATCGGAGGAAAGCGCGGCACCACCACCTTCTTCAGCAGTGGCGACACCATCGGCAAGGGCGTGCAGATCATCGACGAGCGGCTGATCGGCCAGGTGGGCGGTGATCTCGTCAAGCGCTCACCCGTGCGCCCCCCCCATCACCGGCAGGATCGCCCCCGTGATGTAGCTGGCGGTGACCGGCGAAGCCAGGAACACATACGCGGGCGACAGCTCTTCAGGCTGCGCCGGCCGTCCCATCGCGCTGTCCTTGCCGAAATCGGCAACGTCCTTGGCCTGTTTGTCGGCCGGATTGAGCGGCGTCCACACCGGCCCCGGCGCCACGGCGTTGACCCGGATGCCGCGCGGTTGCAGCTGGCTGGCCAGCGCCATCGTGAAGGCATGGATCGCGCCCTTGGTCGCCGAATAGTCCAGCAGCGCCTTGCTGCCGAACAGGCCGGTCTCCGAACCGGTATTGATGATGCACGCACCACGCCCCAGGTGCGGCACGGCGGCACGGGCCATGTGGAAATAGCCGCCGATGTTGGTGCGCAGGGTCTCGTCGAGGTGCTCGTCGGTCAGGTCCTCGATCGCCTCGGTGTGCAACTGGAAGGCGGCGTTGTTGACGAGGATGTCCAATCCGCCGAACGCGGCCACCACTTCGGCCACGGCCGCGTCACAGAAGGCGCTGTCACGCACGTCGCCACTGATCAGCAGGCAGCGACGCCCCTCTGCTTCCACGGCGTCGCAGGTGGCTTGCGCATCTTCGTGTTCGTCGAGATAGAGCACCGCGACATCGGCCCCTTCGCGGGCGAACAGCACGGCCACCGCGCGGCCGATGCCCGAATCGCCACCCGTGATGATCGCGCTCATGCCCTTGAGCTTTTCGCTGCCCAGGTAGTCCGGTGCCATATAGCGAGGCGCTTCGGCCAAGGCATGTTCCTTGCCGGGCTTGCGCAGGTGTTGCGGCGGTAGCGGGTTCTCCGGCTGGCGGCGGGTGCCGGCCTGCACCGGCTGCTTGGCGGGCTTCCTGGCCGGCTTGGCCTTCTCCTGGCGATCCACCTCGGCCTGCAGCGCACGCTGCCGTTTCGCGGTGGCCGCGGCCGCTTCGGGGCGGGCCGCCTTGGACGCCGCGCGCGGTGACGGCTTCCGGGCGGCGGGGGTCTTGCGGGTTTCGGCTTTCTTGCGTGTGGCCATGGGGTTCCTCGTGGCAAGGGATCAGGCGCGGTCGGCCACGCCCTTCAGCCCGGCGTGGCGAGCGCAGTGCGCACAGCAGTAGATTTTTCCTTCCCCTTCGATGCCGTGCCCGATGATCCGGCACTGGCAGTGCGCGCACGTCGGCGCGAAAGCCTGGATGGCGCACTCGAAGGAATCGAACGTGCCCCGGCGACCCGCCTGCTCCAGGGTGAAGGTCTTGTCGTACGTATTGCCGCAAACGTCGCAGGTCGGCATGGCAAAGCTCCCGGAAACGTGGATGCCCGACCATGCAGGCGCGCGGGCTCAGGCAAGGTGACGAATCGACGCGGCCCCTTCATGTGGCGCATACGCCGCAGCGCTCACGCTGCGCCCATCGACCTTCAAGGAGCTCCGCAATGAACCGTCTGATCCTGGCCCTCGTGCCCGTCGCCGCGCTCGCGCTGTCCGCCTGTGCGCCCAACCAGGTGATGGCGGTGCAGCCCATCGATGGGGTGATCTCGGGCCAGTGCCACACCGACATGGTCCGCGGCGCGGTGGGCCTGGCGGCATCGGGCCAGACGGTGGAGCGCGCGCGCGTGGACAGCGACAGCCTGAAGGTGCGCGTGGTGCGCGGTGATCGCGTCCAGAGCGGCGCCACCAGCAGCGGCCAGGCCGACCCGGCGCAGGGCGCGGGCCAGAGCGGCGGCGACCAGCTGACCATCGAACACGGGCCGACCAACAACATCACCGCGATCTACTGCGGCTGAGGCTTCTCCCGCAGCGGGAGGGGGCAGCGGGGGCTCATGCGCCCCGCTTGCCAGCACCCCCATGCGCCCGGCGCAGGAACCGCAGCGCGAACTGCTCCCACTGCCGCGGCCCGCGCACGTTCTCCGGCACCCGCAGCCGGTCCTCGCGCCAGGCGGCGAACACGCTCGGGTCGATATAGGCCTTGCGGCACACCGCCGGCGTATTGCCCAGCGTCCGCGCCACCGCCTTCAGCACCTCATTCTGCAACTGCGCCAGCGCGCGCTCGCTGCGCCGCTCGGGTAGCGGCACCCGCGCCAGCTGTTGCAGGGCCGCCAGCGTGCCGCCCCAGGTGCGGAAATCCTTGGCGGTGAACTCCCCGCCCATCGCCGCGCGAAGGTAATCGTTGACCTCGCCCGAGCCCACCGGCTGCAGCTGCCCGTCGTCGTCGCGGTACTGGAACAGGGCCTGCCCGGGCAGCTGGCGGATCGCCCGCACCAGCTTGGCCAGCCGCCGGTCGTCGATGGCGATGTCATGCTCCAGCCCACTCTTGCCGCGGAACTTCAGCCGCGCCCGGCCCCCGCTGACAAACGCCACGTGCTGGTTGCGCAGGGTGGTCAGGCCGTAGGAGCGGTTGGTCCGCGCGTATTCCTCGTTGCCGACCCGCACCAGCGTGTCGGCCATCAGCGCCACCACGATCGCCAGCACCTTCTCGCGCGGGAAGCCCGGCCTGCGCAGGTCGGCGCGCAGGCGGCGGCGCAACCCGGGCAGCGCGCGCCCGAACGCGATCAGGTGTTCGTACTTGCCATTGCCGCGCACCTGCGCCCAGTCCGGGTGGTAGCGGTACTGCTTGCGGCGCCGGGCGTCGCGGCCGGTGGCCTGCAGGTGGCCATGGGGCAACGGGCAGATCCACACCTCCGTGTAGGCCGGGGGGATCGCCAGGGACCGGATGCGCTGCAGCGTCTCCTTGTCCCGTATCGCGCGACCCTCGCTGTCGCGGTAAGCGAAGCCCTGGCCGGCCCGGCGGCGCTGGATGCCGGGGGACGCATCACTGACATGGACGAGCCCGGCCTGGCGGGCGATGGCGCGAAGCGCGGGAGAGGGAACGGACATGCCGGTCATGGTGGTGGCCTCACGGGCGAGAACACGTCAACGCCGGATCGCGGCGCCGTGATGACCCGTGCACGCCACGCCGCCTTGTGCTTATCCTTGGATGCCCATTCAGACCCGGAGGTTTCCCGATGCATCACCTCGCTTCGCTGCGGATGATCGTCGCCGCATCCGTGCTCGCGCTGTCGCTGGCCGCCTGCCAGTCGCCGCAGCCCGACGAACAGGAATCGGCAGGCGCACAGGCCCAGCGCGATGCCGCCAACGCCGCCACGCCCGCCCAGGACACCGCGCCCGAGGCGCCGCCGATCGGCACCTGCGACGCCAGCCAGCTGCAGTCGCTGGTCGGACAACCCTTGACCGATGCGCTGTCCGCCCAGGCAAAGGAAGACGCCAAGGCCGGAGAGGTGCGCGTGCTCAAGCCCGGCGAGATGGTCACCATGGAATTCAACGGCGACCGGCTCAACCTGGAAGTGGACGAGAAGCAGGTCATCACCGGCGTGCGCTGCGGCTGATCGAAGCGCTTGCGGCGGCGCCTGCGCGCGTCGCCGCCACCCTTGGAAAACAAGGGTTTTCGCGACTCCTCGTTGCATCTGTAACGGTGAGTTGCGGCACCGCAACAAGTGTGATCTATTCGATCGTCCGGTGACCTCGAATGCGCTGCTGGGACAGAGCGGGGACGGTCGTCGCCGCTTTCCCGGATCGCAACGAGGCACACATGGCCCCCCGCACTCGCCAAGGGCTCGAACAACCTGGTCTGTACGACGCGCGCGACGAACGCGACGCGTGTGGCTTCGGCATGATCGCGCAGCTGGATGACCAGCCCTCGCGCGCGCTGGTCGATACCGCCATTGCCGCGCTTTCGCGCATGACCCACCGCGGCGGCGTCGCCGCCGACGGCCTCACCGGCGATGGCTGCGGCCTGCTGATCCGCAAACCCGATCCGTTCCTGCGCGCATTGGCGCGCGATGCCGGCATCGCCATCGGCGCGCGCTATGCCGCCGGCGTGGTGTTCCTGCCGCACGACGACGCCGAGGCGGCGCGCTGTCGCCAGGCGCTGGAAGCCGAACTCCAGCGCGCCGGCACCCTGCCGCGCGGCTGGCGCCTGGTGCCCACCGACGACAGCGTCTGCGGCCAGCTGGCCCGCGATACCCTGCCGCGCATCGAACAGGTGTTCGTCGACGCCGCCGCCGGCCAGGACGATGACGCCTTCGCGTTGGCGCTGTTCCTGGCGCGTCGCCGCGCCGAGCAGTCGCTGCGCGAGGTGGCCGACTTCTACGTCACCACGCTCACCCCGAACGCGATCAGCTACAAGGGCATGGTGCTGCCGGACAAGCTGTCCACGTTCTACCCGGACCTGCAGCGCAGCGACCTGTCGTCCTCGGCGATCGTCTTCCACCAGCGTTTCTCCACCAACACGTTGCCGCGCTGGCCGCTGGCGCACCCGTTCCGCATGCTCGCCCACAACGGCGAGATCAACACCATCGAGGGCAACCGCCGCTGGGCGCAGGCGCGCAGCAAGGTGTGGAAGACCCCGCGCTTCGATATCGCCGAGTTCAACCCGGTGATCTCGATGAAGGGCTCTGACTCGCAGAGCCTGGACAACATGCTGGAGCTGCTGATCGCCGGCGGCATGGACCTGTTGCAGGCGCTGCGCATCCTGGTGCCGCCGGCCACGCAATCGCTGGAGTTCAAGGACGCCGACCTGGCCGCCTTCTACGAATTCCATGGCCTGAACACCGAACCGTGGGACGGCCCGGCCGGCATCGTGGCCTGCGACGGCCGCTATGCCGCCGCCATGCTCGACCGCAACGGCCTGCGCCCCGCCCGCTGGATGCTCACGTCCGACCGCCACTTCCTCGTCGCCTCCGAAGCCGGCGTGTGGGAACTGCCGGCCGAGCGCATCACCCGCAAGGGCAAGCTCGGTCCAGGCGAGATGATGGCCATCGACCTCAAGCGCGGCGACCTGCTCGATTCGGACGCCATCGACCGCATCAACCGCGCCCGCGCCCCGTACAAGCAGTGGCTGCACCAGGGCGTGACCTACCTGCAGACCGAGCTGATCGACCCCTCGCTGGTCGAGGAGCCGTTCTCCGAGCAGACCCTGCGCAGCTACCACAAGCTGTTCCAGCTCAGCACCGAGGAGGTGGAGCAGGTGCTGCGCCCGCTCGCCGAGACCGAGCAGGAAGCCACCGGCTCGATGGGCGACGACACCCCCATGGCCGTGCTCAGCCAGCACACCCGGCCGCTGTACGACTATTTCCGCCAGGCGTTCGCGCAGGTCACCAACCCGCCGATCGACCCGCTGCGCGAAAGCTGCGTGATGTCGCTGACCACCCAGCTCGGCAAGGAGACCAACGTCTTCCATGCCGGGCCGGAGACGGTGAACCACGTCATCCTCAATTCACCGGTGTTGAGCCAGCGCAAGCTGCGCCAGCTGCTGAAGATGCCGCAGTACGTGGAGCGCAACCGGCTGATCGACCTCTCGTACTCGGTCGAGGAAGGGTTGAAGGCCGGCATCGAGCGCATCTGCCGCGAAACCGAGCAGGCCGCCCGCGAAGGCGTGGTCATGCTGCTGCTCAGCGACCGCTACCCGGTCGCCGACCGGCCGATGGTGCACGCGCTGATGGCCACCGGCGCGGTGCATCACCATCTCTCCGCGCTGGGCCTGCGTTGCGACGTCAACCTCATCATCGAGACCGGCACCGCGCGCGACCCGCACCACATGGCCTGCCTGCTCGGCTTCGGCGCCACCGCGGTGTATCCGTACCTGGCCTACCAGACGCTGTTCGACCTGGGCCGCCGCGGCATCCTGGAACTGAAGAAGGGTGGCGAGCAGTCGCAGATCGGCCGCAGCTACCGCAAGGGCGTCTACAAGGGCCTGTCGAAGATCATCTCCAAGATGGGCATCTGCACCATCGCCAGCTACCGCGGCGCGCAGCTGTTCGAGATCGTCGGCCTGGATCCGGAAGTGGTGGAACTGTGCTTCCCCGAAACCGCTTCGCGCATCGGCGGCGTCGACCTGGCCCGGCTCGACCACGAGGCGCGCGACCTCACCGCGCGCGCCTGGAACGACCTGCTCAAGCCGGAAGTCGGCGGGCTGCTGAAGTATGTGCACGGCGGCGAGTACCACATGTACAACCCGGACGTGGTGCTGACCCTCCAGCGCGCCACCCGTACCGGCGACGCCGCCGACTGGCAGCGCTACATGGACGCGGTGCATTCGCGCCCGCCGTCCGCGCTGCGCGACCTGTTGCAGCTCAAGCGCGCCGACGCGCCGACTCCGCTGGACGAAGTCGCCCCGGCCGAAGACGTGCTGCGCCGCTTCGATACCGCCGCGATCAGCCTGGGCGCGTTGTCGCCCGAAGCGCATGAAGCGCTGGCCATCGCGATGAACCGCCTCGGCGGGCGCAGCAACTCCGGCGAAGGCGGCGAAGACCCGGCGCGCTACGGCACCGAGAAGCGCTCGAAGATCAAGCAGGTCGCTTCCGGCCGCTTCGGCGTGACGCCGGAATACCTGGTCAATGCCGAGGTGCTGCAGATCAAGGTCGCGCAGGGCGCCAAGCCCGGCGAAGGCGGCCAGCTGCCCGGCCACAAGGTCAACGAGCTGATCGCGCGGCTGCGCTACGCCAAGCCGGGCATCGGCCTGATCTCGCCGCCGCCGCACCACGACATCTATTCGATCGAAGACCTGGCCCAGCTGATCTACGACCTCAAGCAGGTCAATCCGGAAGCGCTGGTGTCGGTGAAGCTGGTCTCGCACGCGGGCGTGGGCACGATTGCCGCCGGCGTGGTGAAGGCCGGCGCCGACCTCATCACCGTGTCCGGCCACGATGGCGGCACCGGCGCTTCGCCGGTGAGCTCGATCCGCTACGCCGGCGTGCCGTGGGAACTGGGCGTGGCCGAATCGCACCAGGCGCTGGTCGGCAACGACCTGCGCGCGCGCACCCTGCTGCAGACCGACGGCGGCCTGAAGACCGGCCTGGACGTGGTGAAGGCCGCGCTGCTGGGCGCGGACAGCTTCGGCTTCGGCACCGCGCCGATGATCGTGCTGGGCTGCAAGTACCTGCGCATCTGCCACCTCAACAACTGCGCCACCGGCGTGGCCACGCAGGACGAACGCCTGCGCGCGAACTACTTCACCGGCCTGCCGGAGCGCGTCGAGAATTTCTTCCGCCTGCTCGCCGAGGAAGTGCGGCAGTGGTTGTCCTACCTGGGCGTGCGTTCGCTGGACGAGATCGTGGGCCGCACCGACCTGCTGCAGCAGCTGGAGGTTTCGCCGCGCGAAGGCGTGCGCGTGGATCTCTCGCGCCTGCTCAAGCCGGCCCACTTCGAGGGCAGCCACTGCGCGGCGCAGCGCCTGTACGAATCGCCCGATTCACTGGCCACGCAGATGGACGGCCTGCTGGCCAAGGCCATCGCCGAGAAGACCGGCGGCGACCACCGCTTCCTGATCCACAACACCGACCGCTCGATCGGCGCGCGCCTGTCCGGCGCCATCGCCCGCGTGCATGGCAACCACGGCATGGAAGACGCGCCGTTGAACCTGCGCTTCCGCGGCACCGCTGGCCAGAGCTTCGGCGCATTCAACGCCGGTGGCCTGAACCTGGAGCTGGAAGGCGAGGCCAACGACTACGTGGGCAAGGGCATGGCCGGCGGCCGCGTGGTGATCCGCCCGCCGCGTGGCGCGCGCTTCGAGGCCCGCAGCACGCCGATCCTCGGCAACACCTGCCTGTATGGCGCCACCGGCGGCGAGCTGTTTGCCGCGGGCCGCGCCGGCGAGCGCTTCGGCGTGCGCAACTCTGGCGCGCTGGCGGTCATCGAGGGCGCCGGTGACCACTGCTGCGAATACATGACCGACGGCGTGGTGCTGGTGCTGGGCAAGGTCGGCCTGAACTTCGGCGCCGGCTTCACCGGCGGGCTGGCCTACGTGCTGGATATCGAGCGCGACTTCGTGGACCGCTACAACCACGAGCTGATCGACATCCACCGCATCTCGGCCGAAGGCTTCGAGAACCATCGCCAGCACCTGCACAAGCTGATCAGCCGCCACCGCGAGCTGACCGGCAGCATCTGGGCGCAGCAGATCCTCGACGAGTTCCGCGATTACGTGGGCAAGTTCTGGCTGGTCAAACCCAAGGCCGCCAGCATCGAATCGCTCACCGAATCGCTGCGCCGCGCAGCCTGATGACCCACCTGCGCCCACGGGCGTAGGACCGAAGCAAGCCACGGATATCCACATGAGCCGCAAGCAAGTCTTCCAGTTCCTCGACCTGCCCCGCACCATGCCGCAGCGCATTCCGGTGGAACTGCGCACGTCCGGCGACTGGGGCGAGCTGTACGGCAAATTCGACAAGGCCGATGCGCAGTACCAGGCCGGCCGTTGCCTGGATTGCGGCAACCCGTACTGCAGCTGGAAGTGCCCGGTGCACAACGCCATCCCGCAGTGGCTGCAGCTGGTGCAGGAAAACCGCATCGAGGAAGCCGCCGCGCTGTGCCATTCGACCAACCCGCTGCCGGAAGTCTGCGGCCGCGTGTGCCCGCAGGACCGCCTGTGCGAGGGCAGCTGCACGCTGGAGGAATTCGGCGCGGTCACCATCGGCGCGGTGGAGAAGTACATCGTCGATACCGCACTGGCCGCCGGCTGGCGCCCGGACCTGCATGACGTGCAGCCCACCGGCAAGCGCGTGGCCATCGTCGGCGCCGGCCCGGCCGGCCTGGCGTGTGCCGACCGCCTGGCGCGCGCCGGCGTGCACGCGGTGGTGTTCGACCGTTACGAGCAGATCGGCGGGCTGCTGCAGTTCGGCATCCCCAGCTTCAAGCTGGACAAGGCGGTGATCGCCAAGCGCCGCGAGGTGCTCGAAGGCATGGGCGTGGAATTCCGCCTGGGCGTGGAGATCGGCCGCGACGTCGAGGCCGCGCAGCTGCTTGGCGAGTTCGATGCGGTGTTCCTCGGTACCGGTGCGTACCGCTATACCGACGGCGGCCTGCCGGGCCAGGACCTGAAGGGCGTGCTGCCGGCGCTGCCGTTCCTGGTGCAGAACAGCCGCATCGTCGGCGGCAACGATCCGTGGGGCCGGCCGATCGCGGGCTGGGAAGACACGCTGGCGCTGCCCGATCTGTCCGGCAAGCGCGTGGTGGTGCTCGGTGGTGGCGACACCGGCATGGACTGCGTGCGCAGCGCGGTGCGCCTGGGCGCGGCCAAGGTGACGTGCGCGTATCGCCGCGACGAGGCCAACATGCCCGGCTCGGCGCGCGAAGTGGCCAACGCGCGCGAGGAAGGCGTGCGCTTCCTGTTCAACCGCCAGCCGCTGTCGATCGAAGCGGGCGCCGATGACGAGGTGATCGGCGTGACCGTGGTGGAGACCATGCTCGGCGAGCCGGATGCGCGGGGCCGTCGCAACGCGGTACCGGTGGAAGGCAGCGAGTCGCTGCTCGAGGCCGACGTGGTGATCATCGCGTTCGGCTTCTCGCCGGAGCTGCCGGAGTGGCTGTCGAGCCAGGGCGTGCAGTCCAGCGACAACGGGCGCATCCTCGTCGGCGGCGCACGCCTGCCGTACCAGACCGCGAACACGAAGGTGTTCGCCGGTGGCGATGCGGTGCGTGGCGCGGACCTGGTGGTGACCGCGGTAGCCGAAGGCCGCGACGCGGCGGCCAGCATCGTGCAGTGGCTCGGCGTGGAAGCGGCGCCGCGGCAGATCGCGGCGGCGTGAGGCGTCGCGGGTCGGCCTAGCCGATCCGCTCGCCATCCTCCTTGAAGAACGGTGTCGCCAGCGGCGGCAGGATCTCCAGCGTGACTTCCGAGGGACGGCACAGGCGCGTGCCCAGCGGCGTGCGCACGAACGGCCGGTTGATCAGCACCGGCTCGGCCAGCATCGCGTCCAGCAGCGCTTCGTCGTCCAGTGCGGGATCCTCCAGGCCGCGTTCGCGGTAGGCGGCTTCCTTCGTCCGCATCGCGTCGCGCACGGTCAGGCCGGCGGCGGCGATGGTTTCGCGCAGCAACGCGCGATCCGGCGGGTCACGCAGGTATTCCACGACCTGCGGCTCGATGCCCGCGTGGCGCAGCAGCGCGAGTACGTTGCGGGAGGTGCCGCAGCGCGGGTTGTGCCAGATGACGGCCGGTTGCGCGGGCTTTGGTGCGGAGCCTTGAGGGTGGGTCATGGTTCTGTGTCTGGGCGCTTTCCTTGATTGTTGCGTAGCGTAGTACAGGGCTGCGGTGGTTGGCTGTGCGTTGTCGGCTCGCATGGATTACCTGCCCGCCCCGAAGTCCCGACGGTTTCCTGCGAACGGCTCAAAGGCCATTGCGTCGGGACGAAGTGCGACCCTGTGCACAACTCCGCGGGTTTGTTCTTCGACGTCCATGCAGTGCTAACACCTGGGGCTTTAAGTTGGCCTTCGTAGCGCGGAATGGACACCGCGCCCCGGCGTCCCCCCACCCCGGAGCCCCTGCCATGTCCCCGTTCTCCCGTTGCCTGCCGTGGCTGCTCGGCATTGCCCTGTTGTCATCCTCGCTGCCCGGTGCCGCGCAGCAGCGCGTGTTGCGCTATGCCGGCGTCAATCTCGCCGGTGCGGAGTTCAATTCTTCCAAGCGGCCCGGCACGCTGTTCAAGGACTACACGTATCCGGCGGCCAGCGATTACGCCTACTTCGCCGGCAAGGGCATGAACATCGTGCGCCTGCCGTTCCTGTGGGAGCGGCTGCAGCCGCAGGCCAATGGCGAGCTGGACGCGGCGCAGCTGCAGTTGATCCAGAAGGCCGTCGCACAAGCCAAGGCGCAGAACCTGCACGTCATCCTCGATGTGCACAACTATGCCAAGTACCAGGGCGTGCGCCTCGGCACCGAAGGGACGCCCGGTGCACTGCTGGCCGATCTCTGGAAGCGGCTCGCCACCGCGTTCAAGGACGATGACGCGGTGATCTTCGGGCTGATGAACGAGCCCAATGCCATCGATGCGGCCGCGTGGACTTCGATTGCGCAGTCGTCCATCGATGCCATCCGCGCAACCGGTGCGCGCAACCTCATCCTCGTGCCCGGCACCGCCTATACCGGCGCGCACAGCTGGGCCAGCACGAGCTACGGCACGCCGAACGCGACGGCGCTGGTGTCGATCAACGATCCGGCCAACAACCTGGCGGTCGAAGTGCACCAGTACCTGGACAAGGACTTCAGCGGCACCAGCGGCGATTGCGTCAGCGCCACGGTCGGCGCCGACAAGCTGCGCGGTTTCACCGCGTGGCTGCGGCAACAGGGCAAGCGCGGCTTCCTCGGCGAGTTTGCCGGCGGCACCAGCGATACCTGCCTGCAGGCGTTGGACGGCATGCTCGCCTACATGGAAGAGAACGCCGATGTATGGCTGGGCTGGACCTATTGGGCCGCGGGCAGCTGGTGGCAGCCGACCTATCCCTTCAACGTGCAGCCCGGCAAGGACGGCAGCGAGAAGCCGCAGATGCCGGTGCTGGTGAAGCACGCCGCGGCGGCGGTGAAGTAGAGCGCCGCCTCGTGCCATCGCCTCCCGGGCGGCTTAGACTGCGCCCGGGGACTTTCCTGCAAGGACACAGGCATGCGGCTGGGACTGGCGGCCAACCGGCTGCACCACGAGGGTGACGATGCGGCGCTGTTCCGCTGGCTGCGGACGAGCGAACGCGGCATCCGCGAACTCGACCTGGGCCTGCATGCGGTAGGCCGCACGTTCGATGCGATCGAACGCGCCGGCCTGCTCGCCGGCCACGCCGGCCTGAAGCGTTATCCGTATGGCCGCGAAGGCGGGCTGATGAAGCTCGTCGCCGAAGTGGTCGGCATGGAAGGCGGGGCGCGCACGCTCGATGGGGCGATCTACCTGATCGACCCGGTGGATCCGTCCTCGATCTTTCCCGAGGCCATCGCGCTCAAGCGCCAGTGCGTGATCCACGGCAAGCCGTTCCTGTCCACGGTGGCGTCGGCGCGTGACTGGGTCGAGCTGGAGCGCATCCACGCCGGGCTGGCGCCAGACCCGGGCGCCGACGACCTGCACGACTTCGAGCAGCACACCCTGGCGCTGATCGCGCACGATGCGATGAAGCCGCAGATGCTGGCCTTCGCGTCCGAGCACTTCGCGCTGCTGTCGCGCTTCGCCCACCGCGTCGGTACAGGCACCACCGGCCAGCGGCTCAACGAGCTGGCCTGGAGCCAGGGTTGGCCTTCCGACCAGCCCTGGGTG
This sequence comes from Stenotrophomonas panacihumi, assembly GCF_001431645.1. GTDB lineage: Bacteria > Pseudomonadota > Gammaproteobacteria > Xanthomonadales > Xanthomonadaceae > Stenotrophomonas_A > Stenotrophomonas_A panacihumi. The sequence continues at coordinate 49,192 of NZ_LLXU01000131.1, forward strand.
CATCGCTATGAAAGCGGCCCGATGGGCGGCGATGCGCAGATCGCCGATCGCGTGCTGGAGGGTCGCTGCCAGCGCGCGATCTTCTTCGAGGATCCGCACGTCGCCCGCCAGCACGAGGCCGACATCCAGCTGCTCGAACGCGCGGTAACCACCGTCAGCGACCTCGCCGTGTGCACCACCGCGCCCGGGGTTGCGCGTCGCTGGGCCGAGGCGGCGGCGCGACGCGCGCAGGTGGCTGCACGCTGAAGCGGGCCGGGCCGCCGTCACCGGCCTGTCATCGGCAACCGCAACACTCCCGGCGCTCTGACGTACCCCGGGGGATCCATGTTGCGTGCGCTTTCTTGCTTCGCACTGGCTGCGTGCCTGTGCTTTTCGTCCTCTTTGCATGCGCAGGAGGCCGAACGGCTTCGCGTGCACGGTTCCAATACCCTCGGCGACCGATTGATGCCGGCGCTGGTGGAGTCCTGGCTGAAGTCCATGGGCTACGGCCAGATCCGCCGCACGGAAGTCAGCGGCGCCGTCACCGAAGTGCAGGCGGTGCGCGATGGCGAACCGCTGATCGTGGAGATCGGCAAGCGCGGCTCGGCGGCCGGCATGCAGGCGCTGATCCGCGGCGACGCGGAGCTGGCGATGCTGGCGCGCACGCCGACGGCGGCCGAGCAGTCGGCCGGCTGGCAGCTCGGCGAGCTGACCTCGCCCGACCAGCAGTTCGTGCTGGCGCTCAACGGCGCGCAAGTCGTGGTGGCGCAGGCCAACCCGGTGAAGACGCTGACCTTCGGCCAGCTGCGCGCGGTGCTGTCCGGCGACGTGCGCGACTGGACGCAGCTGGGCGGCCGCGGTGGCGAAGTGCAGGTGATGTGCGGCCCCGCAGCGGGCGGCCTCAACGATTTCCTCGCCAGCCGCGTCATGCAGGGTTCGGCGATCAAGGGCTGCACGCGTCGCTTCCCGACGCTGGCCGAGGCCTCGCGCGCGGCGGCGAACAATCCGCAGGCGCTGGCCGTGGTGGAACTGGTCACGCCGGTGACGCCGGCCGGCCGCGCGCTGGCGATCGCCGACGGCGGCATCGCCGTGGCGCCGACGCCGACCAACCTGCGCAGCGAGGACTACCCGCTGGTGCAGCGCTACAGCGTGTATGGCGGGCAGATGATGTCCGCGCTGGGCCGTGGCCTGGCGATGTACCTGATTTCCCCTGCCGCCCAGCGCGTGGTCGCGGGCGAAGGCCTGGTGGCGATGACGCTGCCCAAGGCGCCCACCGAGGAAGCGCCCAGCGCCGGCCCGCCGCCGTATCGCGAAGCCGTCGCCGGCGCCAAGCGCCTGCCGCTGAGCGTGCGCTTCAACCTGCGTTCGCTGAGCGGCATGTTCGAAGGCGGCTCGGCGCAGGATCTCGACCGCCTGATCACCTTCATGCAGCAGCCGCAGAACCGCGGCCGCACGCTGGCGGTGGTCGGCTTCGCCAATGCCGACCCGGCCAACAAGCTCTATCCGACCATCGCCAGCAACGACCGCGCCGACATCATCGCCGGCTACCTCGCCCAGCACGGGATCGTGGTGCAGCGCGCGCGCGGGCTGGGCGCCATCCGCCCGCTGGTGGGCGAGGGTGATGCGAAGGCGCGCGAGCGCAACGAGCGTGTCGAGATCTGGATGCTTTAGGCTTCCCGAGGGGAGCAGGCGAGCGCGGTGCACCTGGCACCGCGCCAGGCAGGGGGCAGCAGCATGTTCGGTCCATCGTTGGCGGAGCTGAAAGCACGGCAGGTCGCGCTGCGTGCGCGCATCGATGCGCGCGTGGCGGAGATGGCGGCCAGCGGATCGTCTGGGGGCGTGGTCATCGCCGAACTGACGCCGCTGACCTCGCAACTGGTGGCGCTGGAACAGCAGATCCGCCAGCGCACGCCGCGGCGCGACCTGCGCCACGAACTGGCCCACCTCGATACGCAACTGCGCGATGCCACGCTCGCACCCGCCGAGCAGCAACGCCTCGCGCGACGGCGAGATGCACTGCGCGTCTACCTCGCGCCGAAGCGCCCGCTGGTGCCGCGTCGGCCGCTGTGGCATTTCGTGCTGGCAGGATTGCTGATGTTCGCCGCGATCGTGTTCGTCACCGTGGTGCTGCCGCCGCTGGTCGTGGGACGCCCGTGAGACCGGCTGAATCAGGGCCGAGCACAGCCTGAACCATCGCGACGACGCGCCGCAGCATTTCACCTCGCGGCGATCCCGCGCTGGCGAGGATGGCCCCTCCTCATCAAGGGAGAAAGCCATGAGCGTTACGCCGATCACCCGCACCGCGATGGCCGTGGCCCTGGCGTTGGCCGCCGCCGGCGCGGGCGCCAAGCAGCCGCCGGCCAAGGGGGCGCCGCAGCAGGCGCTGACCTCCACCGAGATCAACGCGATGCTGACCGCGCAGGGGTATCGCGACGTGCATGACGTCGAGTTCAAGGACGGCGTGTGGCAGGCCGACGCCAAGAGCGGCGACGGCAAGCATGTGGACCTGAAGATCGACCCGGCGACGGGCCGCGTGTATCCGGACGAGATGTCCTCGCCGATGAGCGAGGACGAATTGCGCGCGGCGCTGTCGGCGTCGGGTTACTCGAAGGTGCGCGACGTCGAGTTCAAGGACGGCCTGTGGCAGGCGCATGCCGAGAACAATGCCGGCAAGGACACCAAGGTCCAGGTCGACCCGCGGGATGGCAAGGTCGTGGCGGCCGAGAACGACTGACCGCCGCGCGTACGTGCTGGAACAAGAAAGGCCTCCCATGCGGGAGGCCTTTCCTTTTTCCAACGCGACGCAGCCGTTACCTCACGGCTTGGCTGCCTCGGGCTTGGCTGGCTCGGGCTTGGCCGCACCCTGCATCATGCGGTCACGCGCGGCCTTGAAGGCATTGCCTTCGTACCAGTTCGGCCACTTGTCGCCGGCCGCCAGTTCCTTGCCGACGCCGTACACCGCTTCGAGGTCTTCCACCGTGCCGTCCAGCTTCCACGTCGCCGGGTCGTACTCGTCCTTCGGGCCGTGGTAGCGGTTCTTGCCGTAGTCCTCGGCCGCCTTGCGCCCGGCTTCCAGGCCGCCTTCGCGCAGGTCTTCGCCGCCATCGGTGTAGAGCGCCGGCACGCCGGCCTTGGCGAAGTTGAAGTGATCCGAACGGAAGTACGAGCCGTTCTGCGGGGTGGCTTCGGCATGCAGCACGCGGCCCTGCATCGCGGCGATCGGCTTGAGGATGTCCTCCAGCTCCGAGCTGCCGTAGCCGACCACGGTCATGTCCTTGGCGCGGCCGGCCACCGACATGGCATCGATGTTGATCACGCCGGCGATCTTGTCCAGCGGGAAGGTCGGATGGGCGACGTAGTACTTGGAACCCAGCAGGCCCGATTCCTCCAGCGTCACCGCCACGAACACCACCGAGCGCGCCGGCGCGGGGTTCTGGTGGGTGAAGGCGTCGGCGATCTCCAGGATGCCGGCCACGCCGGTCGCGTTGTCCACCGCGCCGTTGTAGATGTTGTCGCCCTGCTCGCCCTCGTGCTTGCCGAGGTGGTCCCAGTGCGCCATGTACAGCACCGCCTCGTCCGGCCGGGTGCTGCCCGGCAGCACGCCGACGACGTTGCGCGACTGCTTCTCCTCGATCTTGCTCTTCAGGTCCACCGACCAGGTCGCCTTCAACGGCACCGGCTTGAAGCCGCGCTTGCTGGCGTCCTTGTAGGCCTGCGCCAGGTCGAGTCCGGCATCGGCGAACAGCTGCTTGGCGGTGGCCGCCGAGATCCAGCCCTGCACCGGCAGGCGCGGATCCGGATCGTCCTTGGCCGGCAGGTCGTACTGCGGGCCGGCCCAGGAGTTGCGCACCACGTCCCAGCCGTAGCTGGCGCCGGCGTCGTCATGCACGATCAGCGCGGCGGCGGCGCCCTTGCGCGCGGCTTCCTCGAACTTGTAGGTCCAGCGCCCGTAGTACGTCATGCGCTTGCCTTCGAACAGCTTGCCGTCGTTCGTATGGAAGCCCGGGTCGTTGACGAACATCACGACCGTCTTGCCCTTCCAGTCCTGGCCGGCGTAGTCGTTCCACTTCTGCTCGGGCGCATCCACGCCATAGCCGACGAACACCAGCTCGCTGCCGTCGATCTTCACTTCCGGCTGGCCGGTGCGGGTGCCGACGACGATGTCGGTGCCGAACTTCAGGTCGCGGCTCTGGCCGCCGGCCATCAGGCGCGGCACGGTGCTTTCGTCGGCGGTGGTTTCCACCATCGGCACGTCCTGGAACCAGCTGTCGCCGTTGCCCGGCTGCAGGCCGATGCGCTGCATCTGGTCGCGGATGTATTCGACCGTCTTCTGCTCGCCGGCGGTGCCGGGGCCACGGCCTTCGAAGGCGTCGGAGGAAAGCTGCTTGACGAGCTCGCCGAAGTCCGGGGCATTGATGCCGGTGGCGAAGACGTGGTCGCTGGCCGGTGTCGAAGGCGCGGCGGCGGCAGGGGTTTCGGCGGCGGGCGCCTCGGCGGGCGCGGCCGGTTCCGGCGCGCGTTTGCAGGCCGCCAGCGCGGCGGCCGCGGCCAGGCACAACAGGATCTTGCGGGACATCAAGGCACCCTCGGTGGAAGCAGGAGCCCGATTCTAGTGCGCAAAGCCGGCCGCCGGGGTCGGCGGCCGGGCACGAATGCCTCAGCGGTCGGCGGGGGCGACGTCGGTGTCGAAGATCTGCGCGGTGGCGCCGGTCACGGTGCCGATCTTGGCGCTGCGGTGCACGTACAGGTTCACCTCGCGCTCGAAGTCCAGCGCGCCCTCGACCACGGCATTCGGGCCGATGATCACCCGCGGCTTGCGCGAGGGCTTGAGCGAGAGGTTGAAGTTCGGCTTCTTGACCTCGATGCCGCCGACCACGTGCGAGCCCACGCCCACGGTGATGTCGCCGTTGACCGTCTCGATGCCCTTGCCGAGGCTGGCGCCGACCAGGCCGATGCTGCCGTTGACCGTCTCCACGCCGCCGCTGACCTGGCCGCCGCGATCGACGAACACGCTGCCATTGACGGTTTCGATGCCGCCGCTGACCACGACCTTCTGGCCCAGGCTGACCTGCCCGTTGACCGTGGACAGGCCGCCCGTGCGCGCGCCGTTGCCGACGGTGATGCCGCCGTTGACGGTCTCCGCGTCACCGGTGGTGGCGTTGTCCTCGATGGAAATGCCGCCGTTGACGGTTTCCAGGCTGCCGTACTGGCGCCCGGCCTCGGCGGTGATGCGGCCGTTGACCTTGCTGATGTCTTCCTGGGCCCAGGCCGCACCACTGGCCAGGACCAGGGACAGGGTGAGCAGGGCGGGCAATGGATGGAGCTTCATGCGTACCTCCGGTGTCTGGGCGCGCCAGGTTCGTCGCGATAGGACCACGCTTGGCTACAATCGCGCATCTGTCTGAAGTCACTGGACCTTCCTGCTTGGCCAACGTGCCGTCGCACCCGTCGCCCCGTCCGCATCCCCTGCCACGCTGGGGATGGCTGCTGGCCATGGGCCTGTGCGTGGCCTGCGCCGCGTGGCCGGTGCTGGCGCAGAGCCAGCGCGAAACCGAGCGGAAACTGCAGCAGATGCGCCAGGAGCTGCGCAGCATCGGCCAGGAACGCCGCAAGCTGGAAGGCCAACGCGGCGAAGCCTCGCGGCAGCTGCGTGAGGCCGACGAGAAGGTCGCCCGCAGTGCCCGCAACCTGAGCCAGACCGAAACGGCGCTGCGCGAACAGCAGCAGGCGCTGGCCGAACTGCAGGCGCGCCGCGCCGCGCTGCAGCAGAACCTGGCGCGGCAGCGCGCCACGCTGGCGGTGCTGTTGCAGGCGGCCTACCGGATCGGCGACAACGCGCCGCTCAAGTTGATGCTTTCGCAGGACAGCGTCGCCGACGCCAACCGCCTGTTGGCCTACCACCGTTACGTGCAGCGCGAGCGCGCGCAGCAGATCCAGGGCCTGAGCCGCGACCTGGCCAGCCTGGACGAAGTGGAAAAGCAGATCGAGGAACGCCGCCTCGCGCTGGACCAGGCGCGCCAGCAGCAGCAGGTGCAGTCGCGCAGCCTGGGCGATGAGCGCCGCAAGCGCGCGGCGATGGTCGCCGACCTCGACGACCAGTACCAGGATCGCGCCGAGCGCGAGAAGGCGTTGGGCCAGGACACCAAGGCGCTGGAAGACCTGCTCAGGAACCTGCGCGCCGCCGCCGCCAAAGCCGAGGCCGAGCGCAAGGAGGCCGCCCGTCGCGCCGCCGCCGAAGCCGCCGCGCAGGCCAAGGCCGGCGGCAGCCGGGGCACCAAGACGCCGCCGAAGGTGGTCGCCAACGCACCGGCGCCGAAGGTTGGCGGCTTGGGCTGGCCGGTGTCGGGCAACCTGCTCGCCCGCTACGGCGGCCGGCTGCCCGACGGGCGCACCAGTAACGGCGTGCTGATCGGCGCACCCGCCGGCAGCACGATCACCGCGGTGGCGGATGGCACCGTGGTGTTCTCCGACTGGATGACCGGCTACGGGATGATCCTGATCATCGACCACGGCAACGGCTACATGAGCCTGTACGCCCACAACGACACCCTGCTGCGCGACGCCGGTGCATCGGTGAAGCGTGGCGAGGCGGTGGCCAAGGTCGGCAACTCCGGTGGACAGGGCGTGCCGGCGTTGTATTTCGAACTGCGCCGCAATGGACAGCCGGTCGATCCGGGGTCGTGGCTGCAAAGGCGCTGAACCCCCGCGTGTGCGCCGGTGGCGGGTACGGGAATTCCACAACGCTTCGCGCATAATCGGTGCAGCCGTCGTCACCGGCGGTCCGTCCCCGTTCCGGAGTGCTTCATGCGCGTAGTCCTGTCCGCCGCCCTGCTCCTGGCGCTCGCGCCGGCCACCGCCTGGTCCCAGCAGGCCGCCACCCCGCCCGCCGATGCGCCCGCCGCCGAAGCGGACAACCCCGACGCGGACGAGTCGGCCAGTTCCAAGGTGCCGCTGGAGGAGATCCGCCGCTACGTGGCGGTGTACAACGCGGTCAAGCAGGCCTACGTCGACCCGGTGGACGACAAGCAATTGATGCAGTCGGCCATCCGCGGCCTGCTGCTGGACCTGGATCCGCACAGCACCTACTTCGACAAGGAAGACGCCGAGGCCTTCGACGAACAGGCCACCGGCGCCTATGACGGCATCGGCGTGGAGCTGCTGCAGCAGAAGGACAACACGCTCAAGGTCATCTCGCCGATCGACGAAACCCCCGCCGCGCGCGCGGGCATCCGCGCCGGCGACACCATCATCGCCATCGACGGCAAGCCGATCGCCACCATCGAGGCGATGGAACCGCTGCGCGGCAAGCCGGGCACGAAGGTGACGCTCACCCTCGTGCGCGAGGGCCGCGACAAACCGTTCGATGTCACCGTCACCCGCGAGACCATCCGCGTGGCCAGCGTGCGTTCGCGCATGCTCGAGCCGGGTTACGGCTACGTGCGCATCGCCACGTTCCAGGCCGATACCGGCAACGATTTCCACAAGCAGGTCGAAGCGCTGAAGGCCAAGGCCGGCGGCAAGCTGCGCGGCCTGGTGCTGGACCTGCGCAGCAACCCCGGCGGCCTGCTGACCGCGGCGGTGCAGGTGGCCGACGACCTGCTCGACAAGGGCGTCATCGTCAGCACGCGCGGGCGCATCGCCATCAGCGACGCGAAGTTCGAGGCCACGCCGGGTGACGTGCTGGGCGGCACGCCGGTGGTGGTGTTGGTGGATGCCGGTTCGGCGAGTGCTTCGGAAGTGCTGGCCGGCGCACTGCGCGACAACAACCGCGTGCGGGTGATCGGCAGCCGCACGTTCGGCAAGGGTTCGGTGCAAACCGTGCTGCCGCTGGACAATGGCGATTCGGTGAAGCTCACCACCGCGCGTTACTACACGCCGAGCGGGCGTTCGATCCAGGCCAGCGGCATCGTGCCGGACGTGGTGCTGCGGCCGGAGCACGACCCGGATGCGGATGTGCCGGCGAGCCTGGCCGATTACAGCGAGGCGACGCTGCCGGGCCACCTGCATGGCGATGACGAAGGCGCCGAGGGCTACAGCGCCGGCGACGTGTTGCCGGGCGATGGCCCGATCGCTTCGGCGTTGGCCGAGCTCAAGAACCCGGGTTCGGTGGCGAAGGCGCAGCAGGCCAAGGCCAAGCCGAAGGCAGCGGTGAAGCCGGCGGCGAAGGCGGCCACCGTGGCGCCGGCCAAGCCGGAAGCGCCGGTGAAGCCGGTGGATGCGAAGCCGGTGCTGCCGGCGGACGTGCCGGCGACGGACAAGACGGACAAGCCGTAACGCCCGCCTTCAGCGCCCGAGCACCTGCGGATTGGCGATGTTCTTTGGCGCACCCGCGGCGAACGCGAGCACGTTGTCGAAGGCGATGCTGAAGTACTGCTCGTAGCTGTCGCGTTCGACGTAACCGAGGTGCGGCGTGGCCAGCACGCGCGGATGCGTGAGCAGCGGATCGAACGCATCCAGCAGCGGCTCGTGCTCGAACACATCCACCGCCGCCATGCCCGGCCGCCCTGCATCCAGCGCGGCCAGCAGCGCGCCCGGCGCGATCAGCTCCGCGCGGCTCGTGTTGACCAGCAACGTATCCGGCCGCATCCGCGCCAGGTCCTCCGGCCGCACTTCATGCCGGCTGGCATCGCTCAGGCGACGATGCAGCGAGAACACGTCGCTTTCGGCGAACAGCTGCGCGCGGCTGTTCGCCACCTCGTAACCGTCCGTACGCGCCTGCGCGCAGGAAGCCTCGCTGCCCCACACGAGCACGCGCATGCCGAACGCCTGCCCGTAGCCGGCGACCAGCTTGCCGATCTTCCCGTAGCTCCAGATGCCCAGCGTGCGCCCGCGCAGCACGCGGCCGAGCGTGGCATCGCCGGTGGATTGCCAGCGGCCGGCATGCAGCGCATCGCCATAGGCGCGCAAGCGACGGCTTGCGGCCATCACCAGGGCCCAGGCCAGTTCCGCCGGTGCCACCGGCGAGCCGCTGCCTTCGGCCACCGATACGCCATGGCGGGTGCAGGCATCGAGGTCGATATTCGACGACAGCCGCCCGGTCTGACTGATCAAACGCAGCTGGGGCAGGCGCGCCAGCAAGGCTTCGTCGATGCGCGTGCGTTCGCGGATCAGCACGAGCGCCTGCGCGTCGGCCAAGGCTGCGGCCGTGGCATCCGGGTCTTGCAGCGGCTGGTCCAACACGCGCACATCGTGACCCTGCAGGCGCGCGAAGCAATCCAGCCCGCGCACTGCTTGCTGGTAATCCTCGGGAATCACGATGCGCACGCGGCAATCCTCAGCGCGGCTTGCCGGGAACGGGGAAGGGCGTGACCACCGATTCGCCTGAGGCCGCATCGCGGATCGCCGATTGCCCCTTCTTCTCCACTTCCTCGATGCGGATGATGCTCTGCATCGGCAGGTGCAGCTTGCGGGTGTTGCCGAATTCCTCGCGCAGGCGTTCCTCGGTGGGATCGACCACCAGGCCATCGTGCACGTCGAACACCAGGTCGCCGATTTCGTTGAAACCCCACAGGTGGCTGCCGGCGACATGCCGCGCGTACAGCTCGTAGACCTTGCCGTGGTTGAGGAACGTGACTTTGTAGAGCGCGTTGGACATGGCCGCGATTATAGGACCGTGCCTCAGAACCCGTGGCGCTTGCGCAGGCGACGCGCGATCGCCGCGCGCACGTAAAGCCCATAGCCGACGCCGAACAGAAAGCCGGCGATATGCGCCGACCACGCCACCATGCCGAACGCCGGGCCGATGTGCGCGAACACCACCTGCAACAGCGCCCACACGCCGATCAGCAGCGGCGCCGGCACGCGGATGAATTCCAGGAACAGGCCCAGCGGCAGCACCACGCCAAGCTTGGCGCCGGGAAACAGCGCCAGGTAACTGCCGATCAACGCGGACACCGCGCCGGACGCGCCGATGATCACCTGGTCCGGTCGGCCGAGGGTGTAGATCGCCGCCAGGTTCGCCGCCGCCCCGCCGAGCAGGAACAGCAGCAGCAGCCGCCACGGCCCGAGGATGCGTTCGGCCGGCAGGCCGAAGATCAGCAGGAACACCAGATTGCCGAGCAGGTGCGACCAGTCCGCGTGCAGGAACAGCGCGGTGAACAGGCGCAGGACGCTGCCGTCCTCGAAGGCGGCCCACCAGTCGGAGATCGCCGGCCGGCCCCGCGACAGCGCGCCCCAGTCCAGCCACAATCCCGCCCGCGCTTCTTCCGGCCGGCTGATCGACCACAGGAACGCCGCCCAGATCACCGCGAACAGCAGCGGCACCGCCCAGCGGTGTGAAGGTTTCTTGCGGGAAGGAAGGGAGATGAACATGGGGTTCTTCAGGCGCCCAAGATAGCGTTTTCACCGGCATGAACCCATCCCGAAGATTGGCCCGCCATTCACCGAAAGTCGTTATTGTTAGGTTAACCCGGATGGGTATACTGCATACGGCGTCGTATGTCCGGGAGGGGTCTCCGGCGCATCTGCAAGGCCTTCGGGGCTTCGCAGATGCAGGCGCTTTACAGACAATTACAAAGTCTTTCCGGAGAGATACAAGTATGACCAACGTTTCCAACATCAGCCGCGTCACCGCGCTCGCCGTCGGCATCGCCAGCGTGCTGGCTTTCGGCCAGGCGCACGGTGCGGCCTTCCAGCTGAAGGAAAACAGCGCCAAGGGCCTCGGCCGCGCGTTCGCCGGTTCCGGCAGCGCCGAGGGCGACGCTTCGATCATCGCGGTGAACCCGGCCGGCATGCGCCAGCTGGACGGCCAGCAGTTCCAGGCCGACGTCAGCGCGATCAGCTTCTCGGCCAAGTTCGACGGCAACGCCCGCTACGTGGGCCCGACCGGCCCGGGTACCGGAACCGCCGTGTCCGGTGGCAACGGCGGCGACGCCGGCATGATCGCCCCGGTTCCGGCGATGTATTACCACCTGCCGTTCGGCGAAAACGACAACATGCACTTCGGTGCTTCGGTCACCGTGCCGTTCGGTTTCAAGACCGAGTACGACAGCAACTGGGTCGGCCGCTACAACGGCCTGAAGACCGAGCTGCAGGCGATCGACCTGAACCTGGCGTTCTCCTATGACGTCAACCCGTACGTGTCCTTCGGCGCGTCGGTGTTCGGCGAGCGCCTGGACGTGGACCTGAGCAACGCCATCGACTTCGGCACCGCGCTGTACGCGCAGCGTGTCCCGGGCTTCGCGCCGGGCACCGCCGACGGCACCTCGCGCATCAAGGGTGACAACACCGCCGTGGGCTTCACGCTGGGTGGCCTGTTCTCGATCGACGAGAACACCCACATCGGCTTCAGCTACCGCTCCGAGGTCGAGCACAAGATCACCAACGGCACCGCCGACTTCACCGTCCCGGGCAACGCCGCCGCCGTGCTGGCCGTGGCCGCTCCGGGCCAGTATGTCGACACCAAGGGCCGTGCCACGATCACCCTGCCGGCCAGCGCCACCGCCAGCTTCACCCACAAGTTCAACGACCAGTGGTCGCTGATGGCGGACGTCAGCCGTACCGCGTGGAGCAAGTTCGATGAAGTCCGCGTGGACTTCGCCTCGAACCAGGCCGACGCCGTGCTGCCGTTCCACTACCGCGACACCACCTTCGCCTCGATCGGTGCCGACTACCGCATGAGCGATACGCTGACCCTGCGCGGCGGCCTGGCCTATGACCAGACCCCGACCACGGACGCGCACCGCGACGTCCGCGTGCCGGATACGAGCCGCAAGTGGGTGTCGCTGGGCCTGACCTGGGCGCCGTCGGCCAACGCCGAGTACAGCTTCGGCTACACGCACCTGTTCACCAGCGACCCGAACATCCGTTCGACCTCGCAGACCAACAGCGTGATCACCGGCACCTACGAGGTGAGCGGCGACGTGCTGGCTGCTTCGGCGAACTTCAAGTTCTGATCGAAGCTGCATCGCAATGCACAAGGCCCCGCTTCGGCGGGGCTTTGTTTTTGGGGGGTCAGCCGCGCGCGTCCTGCTCGCGGCGCAGGCGCGCCAGCGCGGCGCGCGCATCGCCCACCACCAGCGGCGCCGGCACCGAGAGCATCAGGTTCAACGGCAGGCCGAATTCCTCGAACGTCCAGCCGCGCGTATCGAGCACGCCGTCCGGGCCGATGGCCTCCGGATGGCGCAGGCGGATGCGCTCGGCGAAGCTGCCGTGTTCGGGGATATAGCCGTATACCGGCTTGCCCTTGGCCACCGCGTAGCCAACCTCGAAGCAGGTGCCGCTGTCCGGTTCCGGGCCGCGGAAGAAATCCAGGTTGGCGAGCACGGCGTCGGCGCGTTCGATCAGGCCGATGTTGGCGTGGTAGATCCATGCGGCTTGCGCGGCGGGATCGCGCAGGTGCGGCGGCACGTCCTGGTCGAGCGGGAAGAGGCCTTCGAAGCCGAAGGCCGCGCAATCCTGCTTGAGCGCGCGGCCGCGGGCGGCGGCGTCCGGGCGGAACACGTCGGGGCCGGCGAGGTAGAGGGTGCGAATCATGGCAAGGCATCGGGCGGGGTGGGGCATTGTCGCGCCACCCGCTGCGTGGGCGGGGCCGGATTGCTATGGTGTGGCGCATGGACGCACCCGTGGATTTCATCGAGGTCTATGACGACGCGCTGGACGCGGCAACCTGCGCGGCCATCGTGCAACGCCTGCGCGACAGCGACCGGCTCACCGCGGGGCGGATCGGCGGCGGTGTCTATCCCGAGCTCAAACGCAGCCAGGACCTGCGCATCAGCGGCCTGCCCGACTGGGCGGACGTCGAGGCGAAGATCCAGCAGGCCGTGCTGGGCGGGCTGTTGCGCTACCTGCGCCGCTATCCACAGGCGTTGGTGGCGCCGTTGATGCTGCAGATTCCGGATGTCGGCGGCACGTTGCGCCGCCTGCGCGCGGAAGACGTGCAGGGCATGGCCGAGCCGGCGCTCGTCGAGCTCGCGCGTACCTGCCTGCGCCCGGGGGCGATCAACCTGCAGTGGTATTCGGCGGGCGAGGGCGGCTATCCGTACTGGCATTGCGAGCTGTACCCGCGCGACGCCAGCGCGGAGACTTTGCATCGGCACGTGCTGTGGACGCTCTACCTCAACGACGGCTTCGAGGAGGGCGAGACGGAATTCCTTTTCCAGCAGCGCAAGGTGAAGCCGCGGACCGGCAGCCTGCTGATCGCGCCGACCGCGTTCACGCACACCCATCGCGGCAACCGCCCGCAGGGCGGCGACAAGTTCATCGCGACCAGCTGGATCCTGTTCCAGTCGGCGCAGGCGTTGTACGGCGGCTGATCGCCGCTGCGCTAGCTGCGCAGCTGCAGGACGTTGCCTTCCGGATCCACCGCGTCGCACACGCGGGCACCTTCGAATGCCCACTCGCGCTCCGGCCCGTCCACGGTGCCGCCGAGGGCAGGCCACTGCTTGCGCGCCGTGGCGATATCGGCGACGCCGAACACCAGCTTCACCGGCACGTTCTCGCGGCGGCGGGGCGGCGTTTCGATGTAGATCCCAGAGGCGATGGCGTCTGGGATGCGCACCAGGGTGAGCTGGAAATTCGCGGATTCGAGTACGACGTGATCCGGCGCGGCATGGCGCGCCGCCAACCCCAGCGCCGCTTCGTAGAACGCCTGCAATGCGGGCAGGTCCTTGGCGTAGAGAACGGCGGCAGGTTTCATCGCGAGCAGCTTGGGGGCATCGTGCTTACCTTAGCAGCCCGCGCGGATGCCTCGATCAGAACAGCTCGCCTTGCGGCGAAGCCTTTCGGGCGGGCGACGGAGGTGGTGGGCGACGGAAGCGGGTGATATCCAGCGGTGGGTCGCCACGTCGTTCGTGGAAGCCCGCGCGGCGCAGCGCCAGTTGGAAGCGCCGCGCCAGCAGCTGCGCATAGACGCCCTGGCCAGTGAAGCGCTGGCCGAAGCGGCTGTCATAGTCCTTGCCACCCCGCAGCTGCTGGATGGTGCTCATCACGTGCGCAGCGCGGTCGGGATAGTGGGCTTGCAGCCAGTCGCGGAACAACGGCGCCACCTCGTGCGGTAGGCGCAGCAGGGTATAGCCGGCCGAACCCGCGCCCGAAGCGGCGGCGGCTTCGAGGATCGCTTCCAGTTCGTGGTCGTTGATCCAGGGGATCACCGGCGCGGCCATCACGCCGACCGGCACGCCGGCCTCGTGCAGCTTCGCCATCGCGCGCAGGCGAGCGTGCGGCGCAGCGGCGCGCGGTTCCAGTTTGGCTGAGAGGTGTGGATCGAGCGTGGTAACCGAGAAGTAGACGTTGACCAGGCGTTCGGCGGCGAGCGGCGCGAGCAGGTCGAGGTCGCGGGTAACCAGCGCGTTCTTGGTGATCAGGGTGAAGGGGTGCCGCGTCTCCCACAGCACTTCGATCATCCGCCGGGTGACCTCCAGCCGGCGCTCGATCGGCTGGTAAGCATCGGTGTTGATGCCCAGCGCGATGGGGCTGGGCACATAGCCGGGCCGGGACAGTTCGCGGCGCAGCAGTTCCGGTGCGTTGGTCTTGGCGAACAGCCGGGTTTCGAAGTCCAGGCCCGGCGAGAGGTTGAGGTAGGCGTGGCTGGGCCGGGCGAAGCAGTAGCTGCAGCCGTGTTCGCACCCGCGATACGGATTGGCCGATTGCGAGAAGGGAATGTCCGGCGACTGGTTGCGGCTGATGATGCTGCGCGCGGTTTCCTCGGTGACCGTCGTGCGCAGGGCCGGGTCGGCGAACTCCTCGCTGTCGTCCGGGTGCCAGCCGTCGTCCACCGCATCGGCGGTGGTGACCTCGAACCGGCCGGCCAGGTGGGTCCGCGAACCGCGGCCCTTGATCGCTTGCGTCATCGGCGCAGGTTACGCCCCGGTGGTCTCAGGCCCAGCGACGACACATGGCGGATACCTGCTCGTTCAGGTGCTCCCTTATGATCGCGGCATGCTCGCCACCCTGAACACGGCCTGGGAATGGATCGGCGCCATTCCGCACCTGAAGGCCTACGTCACCGCCGCCTACTTCGCCTACCTGCTGTGGATCGTGGCCTGGATCGTGCTGCAGAAGCGCGAGCCGGCGGCGACGCTGAGCTGGGTGCTGTCGCTGGCGGCGCTGCCCTACCTGGGGTTGCTGATCTATTACCTGCTGGGCCCGCAGAAGGTGAAGCGGCAACGGCTGCGCCGCGGGCGTTCGCGCTCGGGCATGGAGCACTACAGCAGCGTGTGCCCGCCGGACGCGGACTGCACGGAGCTGGCCAAGGTGGCACAGGCGACCTGCGGCATGCCCCCGTCCACGGCGACGGACGTGGACTGGCTGGTCGACGGCGGCGCGACCTACGCGGCGATCCTGGCGGCGGTGGCCGGCGCGCAGGACCACATCCACCTGGAGTACTACATCTTCAATCCGGACCGCGCCGGCACGGCCCTGCGCGACGCCTTGGTCGAGCGCGCCCGCGCCGGCGTGAAGGTCCGGCTGCTGCTGGACGCGGTGGGCTCCTCGCATGTCGGCCGGCGCTTCCTGCGTCCGCTGCACGAGGCCGGTGTCGAGACCGCCTGGTTCCATCCCGCGCAGCTGCTCAAGCCGTTCAAGCGCCCGTGGGTGAACATGCGCACGCACCGCAAGCTGGTCATCGTGGATGGCCGGATGGCGTTCACCGGCGGCATCAACATCACCGACGAGGAAGACGAGCGGCTGCGCCCCGACGCCTACCGCGATCTGCACATGCGCATCGAAGGCCATGTGGTGCGCAACCTGCAGCTGGTCTTCATCGAGGACTGGATCTACGCGACGGGGCAGGGGCGGCCGGCGTTCGAGGGCCAGCAGCTGTGGCCCAAGGACACGCCTGCCCGCGCCGACGGGGATATCGATGCGCAGGTGCTGGTGTCGGGCCCGGATTCTTCGTGGGAGACGATCCACAGGCTGCACGTCAGCGCGATCCACGAGGCGTGTGAACGCGTGTGGCTGGTGACGCCGTACTTCGTCCCCGGTGAAGCCGCGCGGATGGCGCTGACCTCCGCGGCGCTGGGCGGGCTGGATACCCGCCTGCTGGTCCCGACGATGAGCGACTCCCGGCTGGTGACCTGGGCGGCGCGCTCCTACTTCGACGAACTGCTCGAGGCCGGCGTGCGAATCTTCGAGTACGGCCCGCGCATGCTGCACACGAAGGCGCTGGTGGCCGACGACGAGGTCTGCATCGTCGGCAGCGCGAATTTCGACAACCGCAGCTTCCGGCTCAATTTCGAGCTGTCGATGATGTTCCGCGACAAGCAGCTCACCGGCGAGCTGGCCGCCCATCTCGCCCGCGAAATGGGCACGGCGCGGGAGGTCCAGTTCAACCGGCACCGGCCGCTGTGGCGCTCGCGGCTGCCCGAAGCGGTGGCCCGGCTGACCTCACCGCTGCTGTAGTGGCCATTGCGTGACCGCCCCACGTGGAACGCGGGCCGGAGCCGGCGCTACACTGCGCCGACTCTTGGGGAGATCGTCATGCACTGGCTGTTCCTGCTTCTGGCGCTTGGCGCCCTGATCCTGGCCTTCAGCACGCCGCACATGTGGCTGCTGGTCCTGTCGTTGTTCGCCGCGCTGGCCTTCATGGCCGCCTGGGCGCGGGGCTGGTATGTCTCGCGCGTGGGCGAGGCGGAGGAGTCTGGCCACATCGTGGACCCGGTCGAGCTGCACCGCCTGCGTAGCCTGGCCGCCGCCCGCAAGGCCGCCGCGGCCGAGCCGCCGGCATCCGAGCCCTGAGGCACGCGTGTCCACCCAGCTGTCCGTCAACGTCAACAAGATCGCCGTGCTGCGCAATTCGCGCGGCGGCCATGACCCGGACGTGGTGCGCGCGGCCGTCGCCTGCCTGGACGCCGGGGCGCACGGCATCACCGTGCATCCGCGGCCGGACCAGCGGCATATCCGCGCGGACGATGTCTACGCGCTGTCGGCACTGACCCGCGCGCGCGGCGTGGAATTCAACATCGAAGGCAACCCGTTCGCGCCGCCACGCGAGGGCTATCCCGGCTTCATCGCGCTGTGCCGGGAGACGCGTCCGGCGCAGGCCACCCTGGTACCCGACGGCGACGGCCAGCTCACCTCCGACCATGGCTTCGATTTCGCACGCGACGCCGCCCGCCTCGCGCCCTTGGTGGCCGAGCTGCGCGAGATCGGCTGCCGCGTGAGCCTGTTCGTGGATCCGGGCTGCCCCGGCCTGGAAGAGGCCGCGCGGATCGGCGCGCATCGCATCGAGCTCTACACCGGCCCGTATGCGGAAGCGTTCGCGAGCGGGGCACCGGAAGCTGCGCTGGCGCTGTTCGCGCAGACGGCGCGTCGCGCGCAGGTGGTGGGGCTCGGCGTCAACGCTGGGCACGATCTTTCGCAGGCCAACCTCGGTGCGTTCGTCGCGGGCGTGCCGGACGTGCTGGAAGTGTCCATCGGCCACGCGCTCATCGGCGAAGCGCTCTACGACGGCATCGATCACACGGTACGGAATTACCTGGACATCCTCGCGCCCCGCGGCTGAGTGCGCTGGCGTCGTTCGCACCTTTTGCTCCGTCTCGACAGATCCCGCGCATAAAAAAACGCCACCGTCTCCGGTGGCGTTTCCAGTCGCGTCATGACTGAGTATTGCGGTGTTGCGGTATTTCTTTACTGGACGAAGCCGATCTTCTTCATCTGAGCATTCTTGGCGGCGGCCAGCACCCGGGCCATCACCTCGTACTCCGAATCCGGATTCGCATCGATCTTCAGCTGCGGCTGGTTGGTCGGGTCACGCTGGACCTCTTCCTCCATCCGCTGCTGCAGTTCGCTGACCGCGACCGGGCTGTTGTTCCAGTAGACCTGGTTGCTGGCGTCGATGCGCAGTTCGATCGGCGGCGGCGGTTCCACGGTCTCCGGCGGCGGGTTGATCACGCGCTGCGGAAGATCCACGGAGATCGGGTAGGTCATGATCGGCGCGGTGACGATGAAGATGATCAGCAGCACCAACATCACGTCCACGAGGGGCGTGACGTTGATGTCGGCCATCGGGCCGCGGCCGCTACCACTTGAAAAAGCCATGGCTTACTGCCCCTTCTCTTTGGTCGCGACGAAGCCGATGTCCAGCATGCCCTGACCCTGCGCGATCTTGGTGATCTCGTTGATCGTGCTCATCTTCGTGGTCTTGTCACCACGCAGGTTGAGCGGCGGCTGGGGGGTCTGCTGCGCGGCGGTGGACAGGCGCGACTCCAGGGTTTCCTTGGAGATCGGCTCGTCGTTCCAGTACAGAGAACCGTCTTCCTTGACCGCCAGCGTGATCGGACCCTTGCGCTCGGTCTGTTCGTCCGGACGTTGAGCCAGATTGGCCTCGGGCAGCTCCACCTTGACCTTGTGGGACATCAGCGGGGCCGTGATGATGAAGATGATCAGCAGCACCAGCATCACGTCCACGAGGGGCGTGACGTTGATGTCGGCCATCGGGCCGCCGCTGTTTCCACTACTGAAGGCCATAACAGGCTCCGTCTAAATCGGTTGCGGTGACTTGTTCGATGCCCGGGGGCGCGTCTTACTTGACGCGCGAACCGGTGGCGAAGAAGTCGTGCAGGTCGTGGGCGAACGAATCGAACTTCGCGATGACCGAGCTGTTGACCTTCGAGAAGAAGTTGAAGGCGAACACGGCCGGGATCGCGACGAACAGACCGATGGCGGTCATGATCAGCGCCTCACCCACCGGGCCGGCAACGGCGTCGATCGAGGCCGAACCGGTCGCACCGATCTTGATCAGCGCGCCGTAGATGCCCCACACGGTGCCGAGCAGACCGACGAACGGCGCGGTCGCACCGACGGTGGCCAGCAGGGTCATGCCCGACTGCAGGCGGGTGCTCTCGCGGGTCACGGCCTGGCGCAGGGCGCGGTCCACGAACTCCGAGCGGCTCAGGTTCTCGCCCAGGCCGGTGTTGCTGCCTTCGGCGCGCTGGTGGTGGGCGGCAGCCTGGGCGGCGTCCAGGGCGATCTTCGAGAACGGCTCCGAAGCCGGCTGCTCTTCCATCGCACGGATGGCTTCCTGCGCGTTCGGGGCTTCCCAGAACAGGCTGGTCACGCGATCGGCGGCGCTCTTCAGGCGGACCGAACGGAAGATGTTGATGACGGTCCAGTACCAGGACATGGCCGACATGGCGATCAGGGTCACCAGAACGACCCAGGAGACGGCGAAGTCACCCGGATGCGAGGTCATTTCCCCGATCAGGTGTTCGAAGCCCATCTGCGAGAGGGCAGCCGACGGGTTGGAGCCCCCGGCAGCGGCGGCGATGAAGAGATCCTGCAGCATGACGCTTACCTTTGTTGTGTGTGGTGATGAAGGGTGGTGCTAAGAACGACAGTGGGAACCGGGCCGGGAGGCCCGGCCCTGACAATCAATTGAGCGCGAAGTTGACCGGGACGCGGACGCGGCCGGCGGTCTTCTGCCCGTTCACGACGGACGGGTTGAAGCGCCACTTGCGGGCGGCATCCATGGCCGCACGGTCCAGATCGCGGTTGCGGCTCGACTTCTCGACCGCCACGTTGGTCACGTTGCCGTTCGCGTCGACGTCCACGATCAGGATGACTTCACCCTGCACGCCTGCACGGAACGCGGCCGGCGGGTACTTGGGCGGATTCATGTTCTTGGACGAGATGTCCACGCTGGCGCCGATGTCCTGCGACGGCTGCGGCGGCGACGGCGGAGCCGGCGGCGTCACGATGTCCGACGGGCGCGGTTCGGGGACGTCGACCACCGGGGCTTCCGGCGGCGGCGGCACCGGCGACGGACGCGGCGGTGCCAGGTTCTTCACCGGCGGCGGCGGCTTGTCCTGGGGGTGTCCCTTATACACATCT
>NZ_LLXU01000132.1 GCF_001431645.1 Stenotrophomonas panacihumi
TCGACACCCCCGGCCACGCCGACTTCGGCGGTGAAGTCGAGCGCGTGCTGTCGATGGTGGACACCGTGCTGATCCTGGTCGACGCCATGGACGGCCCGATGCCGCAGACCCGCTTCGTCACCCAGAAGGCCTTCGCCATGGGCTTCAAGCCCATCGTGGTCATCAACAAGATCGACCGCCCGGGCGCCCGTCCGGAATGGGTGGTGGAGCAGGTGTGGGATCTGTTCGACCGCCTCGGCGCCACCCCGGAGCAGATGGACTTCCCGATCGTCTACGCCTCGGCGCTGAACGGCTACGCCTCGCTGGACGAGAACGTGCGCGACGGCGACATGACCGCGCTGTACGAAGCCATCATGCAGCACGCGCCCAAGCCGGAAGTCGACCCGGAAGGCCCGTTCCAGATGCGCATCAGCCAGCTGGACTACAACAACTTCGTCGGCGTCATCGGCATCGGCCGCATCCAGCGCGGCACCCTGAAGAAGAACATGCCGGTCGCCGTCATCGACCGCGAAGGCAAGAAGCGCCAGGGCAAGGTCCTGCAGGTGCTCGGCTTCCTTGGCCTGGAGCGCATCGAGCAGGACAGCGCCGAAGCCGGTGACATCGTCGCCATCTCCGGCATCCAGGAGCTGACCATCTCCGACACCGTCACCGCCCTGGACGCCCCCGAGGCGCTGCCGGCCCTGACCGTCGACGAGCCGACCATCTCCATGACCTTCCAGGTCAACAACTCGCCGTTCGCCGGCAACAAGGACCTCTCGGGCGGCAAGTTCCTCACCAGCCGCCAGCTGAAGGACCGCCTGGAGCGCGAGACCGTGCACAACGTCGCGCTGAAGGTCGAGCAGCTGGAAGACGCCGACAAGTTCCTGGTCTCCGGCCGTGGCGAACTGCACCTGTCGGTGCTGATCGAGAACATGCGCCGCGAAGGCTATGAACTGGCCGTCTCGCGTCCGGAAGTGATCATCAAGGAAATCGACGGCCAGATGATGGAGCCGATCGAGCAGTTGGTGATCGACGTGGAAGAAGTCCACCAGGGCGGCGTCATGGAAAAGCTGGGCACCCGCAAGGGCCAGCTGAAGAACATGGAGCCGGACGGCAAGGGCCGCGTGCGCCTGGACTATGAAATCCCGGCGCGTGGCCTGATCGGCTTCCAGAACGAGTTCAAAACCCTGACCCAGGGCTCGGGCCTGCTGTTCCACGTCTTCGACCATTACGGCCCGAAGGAACAGGGCGCCATCGCCAAGCGCCTGAACGGCGTGATGATCGCCAACGCCCCGGGCGCCACCCCGGCGTACTCGCTGGGCCCGCTGCAGGAGCGCGGCAAGCTGTTCGCCGCCGAAGGCGACAACGTGTACGAAGGCCAGCTGGTCGGCATCCACTCCAAGGACAACGACCTCACCGTCAATGCCATCAAGACCAAGCCGCTGACCAACATGCGCGCTTCGGGCAAGGATGACGCGATCCAGCTGACCCCGGCGATCAAGTTCTCGCTGGAACAGGCCCTGGACTTCATCGACGACGACGAGCTGGTCGAGATCACGCCGAAGGAAATCCGCCTGCGCAAGAAGCACCTCACCGAGAACGAGCGCAAGCGCGCCGGTCGCGCCGCCTAAGGTCGTTCGCTCCGGCCCCGTGACCGCCAAGCCCTACAACCCGGATCCGCATGCGCATCCGGGGCTGCACCTGATCGCGCTGTTCGAGGCGAGCAAGGGGCTGCTGGCGGTCCTGGCGGCCACCGGCCTGGAAATCCTCGGGCCGCTGCCCTTGCAGGGCGCGATCAGCCACCTGATCCGGCGTTTCAACCTCGACCCGGATCATGGGGCCCTGCCCTCGCTGTTGAAGATGATCAGCCCCGACGCGGTCCACATGGCCGCGGCGGGCATCTTCGCGTATGGCCTGCTGCACGTCGTCGAGGCCTGGGGCCTGTGGCGCGCGAAAGCCTGGGCCTCGTGGCTGGGCTGCCTCTCGGCCGCGCTCTACCTGCCGTTCGACATCTACGCCATCGTCCGCCATCCGGGCTGGGCGTCGTGGAGCGTGCTGGCGGTGAACCTGCTGGTCATCGCGGTGCTCGCACGCGACCTTGTCCGGCGCAAGCCCCGCCGCTGATTCGGCCGGAACGTCCCAGGGCCGAACGTCGCGTTGCCAAGCACGCGGTGCCTCGCTAGCCTGCGGTGAGCTTCCCGGAAAACCGTCATGCGCCTGGCTGCCCTGCCCCTGATCGTCACCTGCCTGCTGGTCGCAGGCTGCCAACAGCCTGCGCCGCCGGCGAAGACCCATAGCCAGAAGCCCGCCGCTGCCGCCACTGCGGACGAATTCCCCTACGCCGAGCTCGACATCGCCGACCTGCAGGCGCGCATGACCCGCGGCGAGCTCGACAGCACCACGCTCACGCGCGCCTACCTGCAGCGCATCGCGGCGATCGACCGCGAAGGCCCGCGCCTGAACTCGGTGCTCGCCCTGAACCCCGATGCCCCGAAGGAAGCCGCCGCGCTCGACGCCGAGCGACGCGCCGGTCACGTGCGCGGGCCGCTGCACGGCATCCCGGTGCTGCTCAAGGACAACATCGACGCCATGCCGATGGCCACCACCGCCGGCTCGCTGGCGCTGGCCAGCCTGCATCCCAAGCGCGACGCCTTCCTCGTGCAGCGCCTGCGCGAGGCCGGCGCGGTGATCCTGGGCAAGACCAACCTCAGCGAGTGGGCAAACTTCCGCTCCTCGCAGTCCACCTCGGGCTGGAGCGCGCAGGGCGGCCAGACCCGCAATCCGTATGCGCTCGACCGCAACCCGTGCGGCTCCAGCGCCGGCACCGGCGCGGCGATCTCGGCCAACCTGGCCGCGGTGGGCATCGGCACCGAGACCGACGGCAGCATCGTCTGCCCGTCGGCGGTCAACGGCCTGGTCGGGCTGAAGCCGACCGTAGGGCTGGTGAGCCGCGACGGCATCGTGCCGATCTCCTTCAGCCAGGACACCGCCGGCCCGATGACCCGCAGCGTGGCCGACGCGGCCGTGCTGCTCGGCGCCATCGCCGGGCGCGACCCCGCCGATGCCGCCACGGCCGCCCGCCCCGGGCTGGCGGTGTACGACTACGCCACCCGCCTGAAGCCCGGCGCGCTCCAGGGTGCCCGCCTGGGCGTGCTGCGCAGCCGGCTTACCGAGAACCCGGCGATGGCCGCCGCGCTCGATGCCGCCGTGCAGGCACTGCGCCAGGCCGGCGCCACCGTGGTCGACGCGCAGATCCCCACGGACGGCCAGTGGGATGCCGACGAGCAGACCCTGCTGCTGTACGAATTCAAGGCCGGCCTGGCCCGCTACCTCGCCACGCACGAGGCGCCGCTGCGCGATCTCGATGCCCTGATCGCCTTCAACCGCGAGAACGCCGCGCGCGAGATGCCGCACTTCGGCCAGGAGCTGTTCGAGCAAGCCGCCGCCAAGGGCGGCCTCAACGCGCCGGAGTACATCGCCGCCCGCACCCGCGCGCGGCGGCTGGCCGGCCCGCTCGGCATCGACGCCGCGCTGCAGGCGCAGCAGCTCGATGCGTTGATCGCCCCGACCACCGGCGTGGCCTGGGTCACCGACCCCGTGCACGGCGACGATTTCCCGGGCGGCAACTACGGTCCCGCCGCCGTGGCCGGCTACCCCAGCCTCAACGTGCCGATGGGCAACATCAACGGCCTGCCGGTCGGCCTGCTGTTCATGGGCACCGCGTGGAGCGAACCGCGCCTGCTGGAACTCGGTTACGCCTACGAGCAGCTCACCGGCGCACGCAAGCCGCCGCGCTTCCTGCCGTCAGCCGCCGCCGACACGCCACCCAAGCGCTGAGCCGCGCTACACGGCCGCCGGCGGCTCGCCGGGCACGATCGCCGGCACCCCATCCTCTGCCCCCGGGGAACGTACG
This sequence comes from Stenotrophomonas panacihumi, assembly GCF_001431645.1. Classification (GTDB taxonomy): domain Bacteria; phylum Pseudomonadota; class Gammaproteobacteria; order Xanthomonadales; family Xanthomonadaceae; genus Stenotrophomonas_A; species Stenotrophomonas_A panacihumi. Next base: position 3,893 of record NZ_LLXU01000132.1, read on the forward strand.
TCGTCGGCCTGCACGCGCGGCTGGCGCGGCAAGACGTCGGCACCCTCGGTGATCTCCGCGCGCAGCCGTGGCAACGCGTAGGGATGCTTGCGGGTGAGGAAATCGATCATGCGCTCGCGCACCAGGCAGCGCAGGTCGAAGGCGTCGCCGGAATTGCGCGCGCTGACCAGCAGGCGCACCTGGATCGACTGCTCGCTGGTATCGGTCACCTGGGTGACGCACACGCGCCCATCCCACAGCGGCGCCTCCTTGCAGATGCGCTCCAGCTCCGCGCGCACTTCGGCCAGCGGGGTGCGGTAATCCAGCCACAGGAACGCGGTGCCGAGCAGGTCGGCGCTGCGACGCGTCCAGTTCTGGAACGGGTTCTCGATGAACCACGCCAGCGGCACCACCATGCGCCGCTCGTCCCAGATGCGCACCACCACGTAGGAACTGCCGATCTCCTCGATGCGGCCCCACTCGCCCTCCACGATGACCACGTCGTCCAGCCGGATCGGCTGGGTGAGCGCGATCTGCAGGCCGGCGATGAGGTTGCCGAACACCGGCTTGGCCGCGATACCCGCGACCAGGCCCACGATGCCCGCCGAGGCCAGCAGCGTCTTGCCGATCTGCCGCACCTGCGGAAACGTCAGCAACACCACCGAGATGCCGAGCAGGATGATCGCGCCCATCAGCACGCGGCTGAGCACGCGCGTCTGCGTCTGCACGCGCCGGGCAGCGAGGTTGTCGGCGATATCGATCGGGTTATGGCGCAGGATCGCCTTCTCGCCCGCGGCCACCGCCCGCACCAGCAGCCAGGTGATGCAGGCCACCAGGCCGACATGCAGGAACTGCTGCAGCACTTCGAGCGGACGCCCGGTGAGCGGCGTCGCTTCGCTGGCGATGCGCAGGAACAGCAGCGGCAGCGCGAACGCCAGCGGCAGGGTGACGACACGGGCCACGCGCGCGCGACGCTGGTCGCGGCCCCGCGCACGCCGGAACAGCCAGGTCATCAAGGCCCAGGCGACCAGGCCGGCCAACGCACCGACGCCGAGCGGCAGTGCGTAGTCGCGCGCCAGGTTCCAGTCGATCGACAAAGGGCACCTCCACGTAGCGCAATACGCCACGCAGGATGCCCATCCGGCCATGAGCGCGGCGTCATCGCCGCGCGACGGATCAGCCGCGCAGCGGCGCGGCGGCTTGCTGCTGCTTGCGCACGATCGCCATCGCGATCTCCAGCGACTGCTCGTAGTTCAGTCGCGGATCGACCGTGGAGCGGTAAGCGCGTTCGAGGTCGCGCTCGGTCAGCTCGCGCGCGCCGCCGGTGCACTCGGTGACGTCCTCGCCGGTGAGCTCCAGGTGCACGCCGCCCAGGCGGGTGCCGGCCGCGGCGTGCAGGTCGAAGGACCATTCGACTTCCTGGCGGACGTTGTCGAAGCGGCGCGTCTTGTAGCCGTTGCCGGTGCTCTCGGTGTTGCCGTGCATCGCATCGCACACCCACAGCACGCGGCGGCCGTCGCGCTTCACCGCGTCCAGCAGCGGCGGCAGCTTCTCGGCGATCTGCGCGGCACCCATGCGGTGGATGAAGGTGAGGCGGCCGGGTTCGTCGTCCGGGTTCAGTACGTCGATCAGGCGCAGCAGCTGGTCCGGCTGCACGGACGGGCCGACCTTGATCGCGATCGGGTTGCGCACGCCACGCAGGTATTCGACATGGGCGCCGTCCAGCGCGGCGGTGCGCATGCCGATCCACGGGTAATGCGTGCTGAGGTTGAACCAGCCCCACTGGCGCGGCACCTGGCGCGTCAGCGCCTCCTCGTACGGCAGCAGCAGCGCTTCGTGCGAGGTGTAGAAGTCGATGCGGTTGAGGTTGTGCACTTCCGAGCCGGACAACGTCTCCATGAAGCGCACGGCATCGCCGATGGAGGCCACCATCTTCTGGTAATCCTCGGCCAGCGGCGAATAGCCCACCCACTGCAGGTTCCAGTATTCGGGGTGATGCAGGTCGGCGAAGCCGCCATCGATGAGCGCACGCACGAAGTTCATCGTCATCGCCGAACGCGAGTGCGCGGTGATCATGCGCTGCGGATCCGGCACGCGCGCCGCTTCGGTGAACGCCGGGCCGTTGACCACGTCGCCGCGGTAGCTGGGCAGCGTCACGCCGTCACGGGTTTCGGTATCGGCCGAACGCGGCTTGGCGTACTGGCCGGCGAAGCGGCCCACGCGGATCACCGGCAGGCGCAGGCCGTGGACGAGCACCAGGCTCATCTGCAGCAGCACCTTGAGCCGGTTGGAAATGGTGTTGGAATCGCACTCGGCGAAGTTTTCCGCGCAGTCGCCGCCCTGCAGCAGGAAGCGCTTGCCTTCCTGCGCCTCGGCCAGCTGGCGCTTGAGCGCGAAGATTTCCCAGGACGTGACCAGCGGCGGCAGCTGGCCCAGCTCCCGCAACGCGGATTCCAGCGCGCCGGCATCCGGGTAGGTCGGCATCTGCAGCGCCGGGCGCTCGCGCCAGCTGCGCGGCGACCATTGCGCGGGCAGGTTCACCGGCTGCGGGGTATGGGGCTGGTGCATGGTCGTGACTCCGGGAAAGCGGCGCGCACGCCGTCAGATCAGAACAGTTTGCGCGGCCCGCGCGCGCGGAAGCCGGCGTACAACGCCCAGGCCGCCAGCAGCATGAACCACACCAGGCTCCACATCGGCATGCTCAGGCCCAGGAAGCGCCAGTCGACATTGCCGCAGTCCCCGGTGCCGGTCAGTACCGTGCGCAGGACTTCGAACGGCCCCATTGTCTCACTGAGGAAGCTCAGGGGCGGGCCGCACGAAGACATCGCATCTCGCGGCATCACCTGTACCCAGACATGGCGGCCGGCCACGCCGATGCCGGCGGCCGCCGCTACGAACGCCAGGAACCCGTACACCTTGCGCGCGCCCTTCCCGCGCGGCGCGTGCAGCGCGCCGAGCAGGAACATCACGCCCAGGGCAGCGAAGGCGATACGCTGGAAAATACACAACGGGCACGGCTCCAAGCCGTCATGCAGCTGCAGGTAGATCGCGTAGCCCAGCAGGGCGACACAGATCAAAAACCCCAGCAGGAACTGGGCGCGGAAGCTCCAACGCAATGGATTCATCGATGCGGCTCTCGGAACGATCGGGCCCGATTATCGACCATCGTCGCCCGCACGGCCACGCCCGCGGCGGCCAGCCAAAGAAAAAGCCCGGCACGAGGCCGGGCTCCTTCGATACGACGAGGGGGGCGCGAATTACTCGGCCACTTCCTCGGCGACGGCGGCCGGACGGTCGACCAGCTCGACGTAGGCCATCGGCGCGTTGTCGCCAGCGCGGAAGCCGCACTTCAGCAGGCGCAGGTAGCCGCCCGGACGGGTCGCGTAGCGCGGGCCCAGGATGGTGAACAGGTTGCCCACGGCCTCGGCGTCGCGCAGGCGCGCGAAGGCCAGACGGCGGTTGGCGACCGAGTCGACCTTGGCCAGGGTGATCAGCGGCTCGGCGACGCGGCGCAGTTCCTTGGCCTTCGGCAGGGTGGTCTTGATCAGCTCGTGCTTGAACAGCGAGGCGGCCATGTTCTTGAACATCGCTTCGCGGTGGGCGCTGGTGCGGTTGAACTTGCGGCCCGACTTCTGGTGACGCATGGTCTTGATTCCTTGGTTAATGTTGGAACGACTGGACTGCTTTGTCGCCTTCCTGGCGTTGTTACATGGACTGCGGATGGTCCTTAGCCGGGGGTCCCTGCCCGGTCAATGCCGCGGATCTTTGGATCCGTCGGGTTTACTGCAAAGCCGGAACCCGCGCGGGCAAGCCCACGCGGGTTCCAGTAGATCAGCCAAGCATGCCGTGCTGGGCGACACCGGCCGGCGGCCAGTTCTCCAGCTTCATGCCGAGCGACAGGCCACGCTGGGCCAGCACTTCCTTGATCTCGGTGAGCGACTTCTTGCCCAGGTTCGGGGTCTTGAGCAGCTCCACTTCGGTCTTCTGGATCAGATCGCCGATGTAGTAGATGCTCTCGGCCTTCAGGCAGTTGGCCGAACGCACGGTCAGCTCGAGGTCGTCGATCGGGCGCAGCAGCACCGGATCCACGCCGCCGGTGGCCGGCTTGGGCGCGCCACGGTCACGGTGGGTGAAGTCACCGAAGACCGACAGCTGGTCGCTCAGGATGTCGGCGGCGGTGCGCACGGCTTCCTCGGCGTCGATGGTGCCGTTGGTCTCGATATCGATGACCAGCTTGTCCAGGTCGGTGCGCTGCTCGACACGCGCCGCTTCCACGGCGTAGGCCACGCGGCGAACCGGCGAGAACGAGGCGTCCAGGACCAGGCGACCGATGGTGCGGGTCTCTTCGTCCGGACGACGACGCGCAGCGGCCGGCTGGTAGCCGAAACCACGCTCGATCTTCAGACGCATGTTCAGCGCCGTATCCTTGGTCAGATGGCAGATCACGTGATCGCCATTGAGGATCTCGACGTTGTGGTCGGTCTTGATATCGGCGGCGGTGACGACGCCCGGGCCCTGCTTGGACAGCGACAGGGTCGCGCTGTCACCACTGTGCATGCGGATCGCCACGTCCTTGAGGTTCAGCAGGACTTCCAGCACGTCTTCCTGCAGGCCCTCGACGGTGGTGTACTCGTGCAGCACGCCATCGATTTCGACCTCGGTGATCGCGAAGCCGGGGATCGACGACAGCAGCACGCGACGCAGGGCATTGCCCAGCGTATGCCCGTAACCACGCTCCAAGGGCTCGATCACGACCTTGGCGCGGTTATCGGTAAGGCGTTCGATCTGCGGACCACGGGGGCGCAGAACCTGGTTGGCGGTAACCGTCATGTTGCGGGGTCTCCTGACGAACCTCCGGTGCGACCCGGAGGTTCTCCGATGTGAATTACTTCGAATACAGCTCGACGATCAGCGCTTCGTTGATGTCCGCCGGCAGGTCGGCGCGATCCGGCACGGCCTTGAAGACGCCGCTGAACTTCTTCGAATCGACTTCAACCCACGACGGGTTCTGGTCGTGCTGCTCGGCGACGGTCAGGGCTTCCTGGACGCGGAGCTGCTTCTGGGCCTTTTCCGACAGGGCAATCGCGTCGCCGGCCTTGACCTGGTACGAGGCCAGGTTGACCGACTTGCCGTTGACCATCACGCCACGGTGCGAGACCAGCTGGCGGGCGGCCGGACGGGTGACGGCAAAGCCCATGCGGTAGACGACGTTGTCCAGACGGGTTTCCAGCAGCTGCAGCAGGTTCTCGCCGGTGTTGCCCTTCTTGGTCGAGGCCTTCTTGTAGTAGTTGCGGAACTGACGCTCCAGCAGGCCGTAGATACGCTTGACCTTCTGCTTTTCACGCAGCTGGGTGGCGTAGTCGGACAGCTTGCCCTTACGGGCAGTGGCGCCGTGCTGGCCGGGCTTTTGCTCCAGCTTGCACTTGGAGTCCAGGGCGCGGGCGGCGCTCTTCAGGCCGAGATCGGCGCCTTCGCGACGGGCGAGCTTACAGGTGGGACCAATATAACGAGCCATTTCTCTTCAGCTCCTCAGACGCGGCGCTTCTTCGGCGGACGGCACCCGTTATGCGGGATAGGCGTCACGTCGATGATGTTGGTGATCTTGTAGCCGACGTTGTTCAGCGAACGAACGGCGGACTCGCGGCCCGGACCCGGGCCCTTGATGCGGACTTCCAGCGACTTCACGCCGTAATCCAGCGCGGCACGGCCGGCCTTTTCGGCGGCGACCTGGGCAGCGAACGGAGTCGACTTGCGCGAGCCACGGAAACCGGCGCCACCGGAGGTCGCCCACGACAGGGCGTTGCCCTGGCGGTCGGTGATGGTGACGATGGTGTTGTTGAAAGAAGCGTGGACGTGGGCGACGCCGTCGGTGACGACGCGCTTGATCTTCTTCTTGGTCTTGACAGCGGAGGGCTTAGCCATGTTCTAGGTCCCTTACTTCCTGATCGCCTTGCGCGGACCCTTGCGGGTGCGGGCGTTGGTACGGGTGCGCTGGCCACGCAGCGGCAGGCCACGACGGTGACGCAGGCCGCGGTAGCAGCCCAGGTCCATCAGGCGCTTGATCGCGATGCCGATCTCACGGCGCAGATCGCCTTCCACGATGTACTTGCCGACTTCAGCGCGCAGGCGCTCGATTTCCGGCTCCGACAGGTCGCGGATCTTGGTGGTCGAGGTCACGCCTGCGGAGTCGCAGACCTTCTTCGAACGGGTACGGCCGATGCCGTAGATGCTTTGCAACCCGACCCAGACATGCTTCTGGGCTGGCAGGTTGACGCCTGCAATACGCGCCATGACGCGATTCTCCAACTGAGTGATGGCCCGACGGCGCCCCACGGCGCCATCCGGCAGGATGGATCAGAGTGAACTGATAATTCTAGCAAGGTCTCGGGTTACTTTGGAAGCCCGTGGAACCAAACTGCGATCCACGAACCCGGCATGGGGAGTGTGCCCATGCTCCGGCGCCGGACGACGCTGGCCCAGGCGATACCGCTTCCTGAACCGCCCGTGCTACTCCCGCACGGAACCACCTCGTCACACCCCCGCGCGAGACGCCGCGGGGACCGCCCTTCAGATCGGAAGGCCTGGGCCGGGAACCGGCCGCGCCTTCACGCAAGGAAGAACAAAGTATAGCAGTTAACCGCGGGCGAAACCGCCGCGCGAGCCACCCTTCAGGTTGGCCTTCTTCAGCAGGCTCTCATACTGATGCGACATCAGGTGAGCCTGGATCTGCGCGATGAAGTCCATCACCACCACCACGGCGATCAGCAGCGAGGTGCCGCCGAAGTGGAATGAGGTGCCGAACTGGGCGCGCATGATTTCCGGCAGCAGGCAGACGATCACCAGGTACACGGCACCAGCGCCGGTCAGGCGGGTCAGCACGCCGTCAATGTAGTCGGCGGTGGCTTTGCCCGGACGGATACCCGGGATCAGCGCGCCCGACTTCTTCAGGTTGTCGGCGGTTTCCTGCGAATTGAACACCAGCGCGGTGTAGAAGAACGCGAAGCCGATGATCAGGCCCGCGAACACCAGCATGTGCACCGGCTCGCCCGGGCCCAGCGCGTTGGCGATCTTCTGCAGCCAGGTGGCCGAGGTCGCCTGGCCGGACCACATCGACAGGGTGGCCGGGAAGGCCAGGATCGACGAGGCGAAGATCGGCGGAATCACGCCCGCCATGTTGAGCTTCAGCGGCAGGAACGAGGTCTGGTTCATGTACGCGTTGCGACCGCCCTGGCGGCGCGCGTAGTTGACCGTGATCCGTCGCTGGCCGCGCTCGACGAACACCACGAACCAGGTGAATGCCAGGATGGTGATGACGATGAGCAGCAGCGAGATGAAGCTCAGGGTGTCGTTGCGGAAGGCTTCGACGGTCTGGATGGCCGCGGCCGGCAGGCCGGCGACGATGCCCGCGAAGATGATCAGCGAGACGCCGTTGCCGATGCCGCGCTCGGTGACCTGCTCGCCCACCCACATCAGGAAGATAGTACCGGCGGTCAGCGCGATCACGGCAGTGAGCACGAAGCCCATGCCCGGCGCGTAGACGACCGGCGCGCCACCCGGCGCAGTCTGGTTCTGCAGCGCCAGGGCGATGCTGCCGCCCTGCACCACCGCCAGCAGCACGGCGCCGATGCGCGAATACTGGGTGATCTTGCGACGGCCCGATTCACCTTCCTTCTGCATCGCCTTCAGCGCGGGGAAGATGTGGGTCGCCAGCTGGATCACGATCGATGCCGAAATGTACGGCATCACGTTCAGCGCGAAGATGCTGAAACGGTGCAGGGCGCCGCCCGAGAACATGTTGAACATGTCCACGATGCCGCCACCCTGCGCCTGCATCAACGAAAGCATGGCATCGGGATTGACCCCCGGCACCGGCACGTAGCAGCCGATGCGGTACACGATCAATGCGCCGAGTACGAACAGCAGACGCTGGCGAAGTTCAGTGAACTTGCCGAGCCCGCCGCCGAGGTTTCCGATGCCAGCCTGCGCCATCTGCGAGTTACTCCTGTACGCTGCCGCCGGCAGCTTCGATCGCGGCCTTGGCGCCCGCGGTGGCCGCCACGCCCTTCAGCACGAACTTCTTGGTCAGCTCGCCCTTCATGACGATCTTGGCCTTCTTGGCAGTCGACGGGACCAGCTTGGCCGCACGCAGCGCGGCAAAGTCGATCTCACCGGCTTCCAGCTTGTCCAGCTGGTAGGACAGCACTTCCGCGGTGTCCTTGGCCATCTTCGAGCGGAAGCCGATCTTCGGCAGACGGCGCTGCATCGGGGTCTGGCCGCCTTCGAAGCCAGCCTTGATCTTGCCGCCACCCTTGCGGGCGAACGAACCCTTGTGGCCGCGGCCGGCGGTCTTGCCCAGGCCCGAACCGATACCGCGACCGACGCGGGTGCGCTCGGTGCGGGCGCCCGGTGCCGGGCTCAGATCATTGAGACGCATGGTCATGGTCGATTACTCCTCAACCTGGACGAGGTAGTGAACCTTGTTGATCAGGCCGCGAACCTGCGGGCTGTCCTTCAGTTCACGCACATCGTTGAGCTTGTTCAGGCCCAGCGCACGCACCGACAGGCGGTGACGCGACTGGGTGCCACGCAGGCCACGCACCAGGCGCACCTTGACAGTCTTGTTGGACTCATTAGCCATGGGTGAGTTCCTCCACCTTCTTGCCGCGCTTGGCCGCGATACGGGCCGGCGACTGCATTTCGGTGAGGCCGCGTACGGTGGCACGCACCAGGTTGATCGGGTTGCGCGAACCGGTGGCCTTGGCCAGCACGTTCTTCACGCCCACCGCTTCCAGCACGGCGCGCATGGCACCGCCGGCGATGACACCCGTACCTTCCGAGGCCGGCTGCATGAACACGCGAGCAGCGCCGTGGCCCGACTTCAGCGGGTGCCACAGGGTGCCGTTGTTCAGGTCGACGGTGGCCATGTTCTTGCGGGCGTATTCCATCGACTTCTGGATGGCGACCGGCACTTCGCGCGCCTTGCCATAACCGAAACCGACCTTGCCTTCGCCGTCGCCGACCACGGTCAGGGCGGTGAAGGTGAACTGGCGGCCACCCTTGACGGTCTTGCTGACGCGGTTGACCGCGACCAGCTTTTCGATCATGCCGTCGTCGATCTTCTCTTCGCGGTTACGGTCGCGATCGCGACCCCGCGGCTGACGTTCTTCTGCCATTTTTGATTTCCTTGGATTGGACGAATATGTACGGCTCGGGGCCGCTTATCGTTGTTGGATAACAACCATGCTTCCGTGGTCGCTGCAGAAGAGCGGCACGGCCCGGCGTTCCCCACGCCAGCGGGCTGCGGACATGCCCATAAGGCATGCCCGCGTACTGCTTAGAACTGCAGGCCGCCTTCGCGAGCCGCTTCGGCCAGCGCCTTGATGCGGCCGTGGTAGCGGTAGCCCGAACGGTCGAACGCGACCTTTTCGATGCCCGCAGCCTTGGCGCGCTCGGCGATCAGCTTGCCCACCTTGGCGGCGGCGTCGCTGTTCTTGCCGTTCTTCAGGCCTTCCTTGACGTCGGCCTGCAGGGTGTTGGCGGCAGCGATGACCTTGGAGCCATCAGCGGTGAAGACCTGGGCGTACAGGTGCTGGCCGGTGCGCAGCACCGACAGGCGGGCGACGCCCAGCTCGCGGATGTGCGCACGGGTCGACTTGGCGCGGCGCAGACGAGCGATGTTCTTGTTCATTTTCTGGTTCCTTGGGAAGCGGATCGGCTTGTACGGGGATCAACCCCGCATTACGCCTTCTTGGCTTCCTTGCGAATGATGACTTCACCGGCGTACTTCACACCCTTGCCCTTGTAGGGCTCCGGCGGACGGAAACCGCGGATCTTGGCGGCGACTTCGCCGACGCGCTGCTTGTCGTTGCCCTGGACCAGGATTTCGGTCTGGGTCGGGGTCGACAGCGTGATGCCTTCCGGCGCCACGAACACCAGCGGGTGCGAGAAGCCGAGCGACAGGCTCAGGTCCTTGCCCTGCATGGCGGCGCGGTAACCGACGCCGACCAGCTCCAGCTTGCGCTCGAAGCCTTCGGTGACGCCCTTGACCATGTTGGCCAGGATGGCGCGCACGGTGCCGGTGATGGCGGTCTGCGACGGATCGTTGGCCGACAGGGTGGCCACGCCGTCTTCGATGGCGATTTCGACACCGGCCGGCTTCGGCAGGCTCAGGGTGCCCTTCGGGCCCTTGACGCTCACGGATTCCGGCTGGACGTTCAGTTCAACACCCTTCGGGAGGGCAACGGGCTTCTTGGCTACGCGGGACATGTTCTGCTCCTTCCCTTAGGCCACGAAGCACAGGACTTCGCCACCGACGCCGGCCTGACGGGCCTGCGCATCGGTCATGATGCCCTTCGACGTGGAAATGATGGCGACACCGAGGCCACCGAGGACCTTCGGCAGTTCGTCCTTGCCGCGGTACTGACGCAGACCCGAGCGCGAGACACGCTTCAGGGTCTCGATGACCGGACGGCCTTCGAAGTACTTCAGGACGATTTCCAGCTCGGACTTGTTGTTCTCGGCCGGGAGGACGCGCAGGTCGGCGATGTAGCCCTCGTCCTTCAGGACCTGGGCAATCGCCACCTTGATCTTGGAGGACGGCAGCTTCACCGTCTGCTTGCCAACCGCGGCCGCATTCTTGATGCGGACCAGCAGGTCGGCGATGGGATCAGTCATGCTCATATGAATACCTTTGAGTTCACCGATATCCGCTTTCGCGAAAATCTTGCGTTTTCCTGGAGGGGCCAGGGCCCTGACCCGCCTCCAGCGAGGAGACAGAAGCGGGAGTATACGACAAAAGAGCCCGACTTGCGTCGGACTCCCCTGCCGGACGGAAAGTTTCCTTCCCGTCCGGGCCGGCCGCGGGGCGGCCGGTGGACTTTCAGCTGTTACCAGCTGGCCTTGCGCAGGCCCGGCACGTCGCCACGCATGGTGGCTTCGCGCAGCTTGTTACGGCCCAGGCCGAACTTGCGGTACACGCCACGCGGGCGGCCCGACAGTTCGCAACGGTTGCGCTGGCGGCTCGGCGACGAATCGCGCGGCAGCTTCTGCAGGGCTTCAACGGCCTTGATCTTGTCCTCGTAGGACGCGTCCTGGCTGGAGATGACCTTCTTCAGGGCAGCGCGCTTGTCGGCGAACTTCTTGGCCAGCTTTTCCCGCTTGATGTCGCGGTTGACCATGGAGGTCTTTGCCATTTCGGTTTTCCTCGCGAATCAGTTACGGAACGGGAACTTGAACGCTGCGAGCAGCGCCTTCGCTTCCGCGTCGGTCTTGGCCGTGGTGGTGATGGCGATATCCATGCCGCGGATCGCGTCGACAGCGTCGAAGTCGATTTCCGGGAAGATGATCTGTTCCTTCACACCCATGTTGAAGTTGCCGCGACCGTCGAAAGAACGACCCGAGATACCGCGGAAGTCACGCACTCGCGGCAGCGAGATGTTGATCAGGCGGTCCAGGAATTCGAACATCTTGGCGCGACGCAGCGTGGTCTTGCAGCCGATCGGCCAGCCGTCACGGATCTTGAACGACGCCACCGAGATGCGCGACTTGGTGACCACCGGCTTCTGGCCGGAGATCTTGGCCATGTCGGCGACGGCGTTTTCCAGGATCTTCTTGTTGGTGGCGGCTTCGCCCACGCCCATGTTCAGCGTGACCTTGACCAGCTTCGGCACTTCCATCGGATTGGTGTAGCCGAATTCCTTCATCAGGGCCGGCACCACTTCTTCCTTGTAATACGTTTCGAGACGAGAAGTCATGACCTCATTCCTCAGGCGTCGAGCGCCTCACCGCTGGAGCGGAACACACGCAGTTTGCGTCCATCCTCCAGCACCTTGAAGCCAACGCGCTCACCCTTGCCCGTTGCCGGGTTGACGATCGCCACGTTGGAGATATGGATCGAAGCTTCACGCTCGACCACGCCGCCGGCGACACCCGCCTGCGGGTTCGGCTTGGTGTGGCGCTTGACGACGTTCACGTTCGAGACGACCACGCGGTCACCGTCGACGCGAATCACTTCGCCCTGCTTACCCTTGTCCTTGCCGGTGTTGATGACGACCTGGTCGCCCTTCTTGATACGGTTAGCCATGTCTATGTCCTCAGCTCACAGCACTTCGGGAGCGAGCGAGACGATCTTCATGAACTTCTCGGAACGCAGCTCGCGGGTCACCGGCCCGAAGATACGGGTACCGATCGGCTCCTGCTTGTTGTTCAGCAGGACAGCGGCGTTGCCATCGAAGCGGATCAGCGAACCGTCCGGACGACGCACGCCCTTGCGGGTACGCACGACGACGGCGTCATACACTTCGCCCTTCTTGACCTTGCCGCGCGGAATCGCGTCCTTGACGGTGACCTTGATGATGTCGCCAATGTGCGCGTAACGGCGCTTGGAGCCGCCGAGCACCTTGATGCACATCACTTCCTTGGCACCGGAGTTGTCGGCGACGTCGAGGTAGCTCTGCATCTGGATCATGATTCAGATCTCCCTTATTCGGCCGCGCGGGTGACGATTTCCACCACCCGCCAGTTCTTGGTCTTGGACATCGGCGCAATCTCGGTGACGCGCACGACATCGCCTTCATTGCAGGCGTTGTCGGCGTCGTGAGCGTGCAGCTTGGTCGAGCGCTTGATGTACTTGCCGTACAGGGCGTGCTTGACCTGACGCTCGACCAGGACGGTCACCGTCTTGTCCATCTTGTTGCTGACGACACGGCCTTCGACCGTGCGCAGCGTCTTCTTTTCGTTGTTGTCGCTCATCGCGGCGTCCCTTACTTGGTGCTGCTGCCGAGCAGGTGCTTGACGCGAGCAATCTCGCGGCGCACCCGGCGGGTTTCGTGGGTCTTCGGCAGCTGGCCGGTGACCTGCTGCATGCGGAGCGAGAACTGCTCCTTACGCAGGTCGGTCAGGTGGGCCTTGAGTTCGTCAGCCGACTTCTCGCGGAGTTGTTTGATGTCCATCAGCGCACCGTCCGGGTCACGAAAGTGGTGGTGACCGAAAGCTTGGCGGCGGCCAGGCGGAACGCCTCGCGAGCCACGTCTTCGGCAACGCCCTCGATTTCATAGATCATGCGGCCGGGCTGGATCTGCGCGACCCAGTACTCCACATTACCCTTACCGGAGCCCATTCGGACTTCGATCGGCTTCTTGGTGATCGGCTTGTCCGGGAACACGCGGATCCACATCTTGCCGCCGCGCTTGACGTAGCGGCTGATCGAGCGGCGAGCCGCTTCGATCTGACGGGCGGTCAGCTGGCCGTGAGCGGTGGCCTTCAGGCCGTACTCGCCAAAGCTGACAGCATTGCCGCTCCACGCCAGGCCGTCGTTACGACCCTTGTGCATCTTGCGGTATTTGGTTCGCTTGGGTTGCAACATTGCCGTTACCTCGCTTCACGAGCCGGGCGCGACGGACGGTCGCCACGGTCGCCGCGATCATTGCGATCGTTGCGCGGGCTGTCGTCCTGCTTTTCCTGGCCAACCTGGGAGAAGTCGAAAACCTCGCCCTTATAGATCCAGACCTTGATGCCGATGATGCCGTAGGTCGTCTTGGCTTCAGCGAAGCCATAGTCGATGTCGGCACGCAGCGTGTGCAGCGGCACGCGGCCTTCGCGGTACCACTCCGAACGGGCGATTTCCGCACCGTTGAGGCGGCCAGCCACGTTGACCTTGATGCCCAGGGCACCCAGGCGCATCGCGTTGCCGACCGAGCGCTTCATCGCGCGGCGGAACATGATGCGACGCTCCAGCTGCTGCGCGATCGACTCGGCGACCAGCTGCGCATCCAGCTCCGGCTTGCGCACTTCGGTCACGTTGATGTGCGCCGGAACGCCCATCATCTCGCTGACCTGCTTGCGCAGCTTCTCGATGTCCTCACCACGCTTGCCGATCACCACGCCCGGACGGGCGGTGTGGATCGTCACGCGCGCGGTCTTGGCCGGACGCTCGATCAGGATCTTGCTGATGCCAGCCTGCGCGAGCTTCTTGCGCAGCATCTCGCGAACCTTGAGGTCAGCCGCCAGGTAGCTGGCGAACTCGGCCTTGTTGGCGTACCACTTGGAGTTCCAGTCCTTGGCGATGCCGAGGCGGATACCAATCGGATGTACTTTGTGTCCCATCGTTATTTGCCCTCGCCCACGACCACGGTGATGTGGCTGGTGCGCTTGAGAATGCGCGTACCACGGCCCTTCGCCCGCGCCATGAAGCGCTTCAGGGTCGGACCTTCATCAACCATGATGGTCTTGACCTTCAGCTCGTCGACATCGGCGCCCTGGTTGTTCTCGGCATTGGCGATCGCCGACTCCACCACCTTCTTGATCAGGTGGGCAGCCTTCTTGTCCGAGAACTTCAGCAGGTTGACCGCACGCTCGGCGGACAGGCCACGCACCTGGTCAGCGACCAGGCGAGCCTTCTGCGGGGAGATGCGCGCGGTGCGCAGGATTGCTTTCGCTTCCATCGTCATCTCTCCTTACTTGCCCGACTTCTTGTCGCCACCGTGACCCTTGAAGGTCCGGGTGACGGCAAATTCGCCGAGCTTGTGGCCGACCATGTTCTCGTTGACGAGCACCGGAACGTGGTTCTTGCCGTTATGCACGGCGATGGTGATGCCCACCATTTCCGGCAGGATCATCGAACGGCGCGACCAGGTCTTGATCGGCTTCTTGCTGCCCGCAGCGGCCTCCACCTTCTTGACGAGGTGGTGATCGACGAACGGGCCCTTCTTGAGTGAACGTGCCATGGTCGATTAGCCCCTACGATCGCGGACGATGAACTGCTGAGTGCGCTTGTTCTTGCGCGTCTTGTAACCCTTGGTCGGGACACCCCACGGGGTGACCGGATGCGGGTTACCCTGGCCGGCCTTCGCCTCACCACCACCGTGCGGGTGGTCAACCGGGTTCATGGCCGCACCGCGAACGGTCGGGCGGACACCGCGCCAGCGCTTCGCACCAGCCTTGCCCAGCTTCTCCAGGTTGTGCTCGTCGTTGCCGACTTCGCCGATGGTCGCGCGGCACTCGGCCGACACCTTGCGCATTTCACCCGAGCGCAGGCGCAGGGTGGCGTAGATGCCTTCGCGAGCGACCAGCTGCACGGCGGCGCCGGCGGCACGGGCGATCTGCGCACCCTTGCCCGGCTTCAGTTCGATGCCGTGCACGGTCGTACCGACCGGGATGTTGCGCAGCGGCAGGGTGTTGCCGGTCTTGATCGGCGCGTTGGCGCCGGCGATGACCTGGTCACCCGCCTTCAGGCCCTTCGGGGCGATGATGTAGCGGCGCTCGCCGTCGACGTAGCACAGCAGGGCGATGTGGGCGGTGCGGTTCGGATCGTATTCGATCCGCTCCACGCGCGCCGGGATGCCTTCCTTGTTGCGCTTGAAGTCGATCAGACGGTAGTGCTGCTTGTGACCACCACCCACATGGCGGGTGGTGATGCGGCCGTGGTGGTTACGACCACCAGACTTGCTCTGCGGCTCGAGCAGCGCGGCGTGCGGGGCACCCTTGTGGAGATCGGGGGTGACCACGCGCACGGCGGAACGACGGCCGGCGGAGGTGGGCTTGAACTTCATCAATGGCATGGGAATCTACCTCAGGCCTTGGCCGTAACGTCGATGGACTGACCATCGACCAGGCGGACGTACGCCTTGCGCCAGCTGCCGCGGGTGCCCGCGCGGTTACGGAAGGACTTGCTCTTGCCCTTCACGTTGACCACGTTGACCGCCTCGACCTTGACGTCGAACAGCTGCTCAACCGCGGCCTTCACATCGGCCTTGGTGGCATCGTTCGAAACTTCGAAGACGTACTGGTTGGAGACTTCCTGCAGGCGCGCGGTCTTCTCGGAGACTCGCGGAGCGCGCAGCACGCTGAAGATTTTTTCGTTGCTGCTCATGCCAGCCACTCCTCGATCTTCTTGACCGCGTCAGCGGTGATCACGACCGTGTCGGCGCCGACCAGAGCGACCGGATCCAGGCCCTGCACGTCACGCACTTCGACGTACGGCAGGTTGCGGGCCGACAGGTACAGGTGCTCGGAAGCTTCTTCGGTCACGATCAGCGGACGCTTGCCCACTTCCAGACCCTTCAGCTTCTCGACCAGACCCTTGGTCTTGGACGCTTCGACGTCGAACGCATCGACGACCTTCAGGCGATCCTGGCGAACCAGTTCCGAGAAGATCGCGGCGATGGCCGCGCGGTACATCTTGCGGTTGACCTTCTGGGCGAAGCTGCGCGGCTTGGCCGCGAAGGTGACGCCGCCGCCGACGAAGATCGGAGCCGTCAGCGCGCCATGACGCGCACCGCCGCCCTTCTGCTTCTTCGACTTCTTGGTCGTGCCGTTCACTTCCGAACGGGTCTTCTGGGCCTTGGTGCCCGAGCGGCCGGCGTTGCGATAGGCAACGACCACCTGGTGGACCAGGTCTTCGCTGAATTCGCGGCCGAACACGGCGTCGGAGACCGAAACCTTGTTGCTGCTACCGGTGATGGCGAGTTCCATCGTCATCTCTCCTTATGCCTTGCTCGCCGGGCGGACGATCACGTCACCACCCGCCGCGCCGGGAACGGCGCCGCGAACGGCGATCAGGCCGCGCTCGACGTCAACCTTGACCACTTCCAGGTTCTGCGTGCTCTGCTGCACGGCACCCATGTGGCCGGACATCTTCTTGCCCGGGAAAACACGACCCGGGGTCTGGCGCTGACCCAGCGAACCCGGCGCGCGATGCGACAGCGAGTTACCGTGGGTGGCATCGCCCATACGGAAGTTGTGGCGCTTGATGGTGCCCTGGAAGCCCTTGCCCTTCGTGACGCCCTGGACGTCGACGATCTGGCCGACCTCGAAGATGTCGGCCTTGACTTCGCCACCGACGGCGAAATCGCCGAGCTGGGCATCTTCAACGCGGAACTCCCACAGGCCGCGACCGGCTTCAACCTTCGCCTTGGCGAAGTGGCCAGCGGCAGGCTTGTTGACCAGGGCGGCGCGACGGCTGCCGACGGTCACCTGCACGGCGCTGTAGCCGTCGGTTTCGACGGTCTTGATCTGCGCGATACGGTTCGGGGTGGCTTCAATCAGGGTGACCGGCACCGAGCGGCCGTCTTCCATGAAGACGCGGCTCATGCCAGCCTTGCGGCCCACGAAGCCCAACGAATACTTCTTCGTCATGGTCGTAGTCCTCAGGTCAACTTGATCTGCACGTCGACGCCCGCCGCGAGTTCGAGCTTCATCAGCGCGTCCACGGTCTTGTCGTTGGGATCGACGATATCGAGCACGCGCTTGTGCGTGCGGGTTTCGTACTGGTCACGCGCGTCTTTGTCGACGTGCGGCGAGACGAGGACGGTGTAACGCTCGATCTTGGTCGGCAGCGGGATCGGGCCACGCACTTGCGCGCCGGTCCGCTTGGCCGTCTCAACGATCTCGCTGGCCGAACGGTCGATCAGACGATGATCGAACGCCTTCAGCCGAATCCGGATCTTTTGGTCCGCCATGACGGGAGTTCCTTCGTTAAAAGAGCGACGGGCAAGGCCTCTGGGATACCTGCCCCGATTAAATCCTGATGCTTTCCGCGGGACTCCGCCCGCAGCGGCCGTTCCTTACGGCCAAAAACTGAGGCAGACCAGTCACCCGGCCTGCCCAGACGGAAAAGTATAGAGTGCAACATGAGCACCGTCAACAGCTTGGCGCTGTTGGGTGCTCCTTGCGACTCGACCTTCCCGGTCTGGCGAACACGAGCGGCTTCCTGCCTCTCTTTTCGCGGTTGTCTTGCTCGACACCCTACCCAGGAATGTCGAGCCGCGCATTCTAGCGGGCATCCGACGCCAGCGCAACCACCCTGCCACGACCAACATTCATCCGGGATCCGGAAAAAGAAAAAGGGCGGCTTTCGCCGCCCTTTCCCCCAGCGATCCGGCAGCCGAAGCCA
>NZ_LLXU01000133.1 GCF_001431645.1 Stenotrophomonas panacihumi
CTCGTTGAGTTGTGTTTTGTTTCTCAGGAAGAGGGCGTCATGCGCACTCGAGCGCGGCCTCGTGGGCCGGAGGATGTGTATAAGGCACGGGCCGCCCCCCCAGGCGGGGCGGGCGCGGGGGGGGCCGGTTTGCCGCCCCCGCCGCAGCCGGACAAAAGAAGAGCGAACAGGCTACCGCCGATCCAGGAAGCAGTACTCGGGCGCATGGAAGTGTTCCGGCCTTGGAAAAGTGAGGGATGAATATTGAACCTTTCGGTATAGTATAAATATAGAACCGAATGGTCTAGTATTCGTTTCATGTCGACCTCGATCTCAACCCAGCCCCCCAAGGTGGCCGCCAAGGGCGGCGCCGGCAAAGGCAATGGACCCGGGCGACCCAAGGATCTGGGCAAGCGTGCCGCCATCCTCCAGGCGGCCAAGTCACTGTTCGTCGAGCAGGGGTATGCCGGCGTGAGCATGGATGGCATCGCCGCGCTGGCGGGCGTGTCCAAGCTCACCGTCTACAGCCACTTCGGCGACAAGGAGACCCTGTTCTCCGAGGCGATCCGCGCGCAGTGCCAGGAGATGATGCCCGACGACCTGTTCGAGCACGCCCCCAAGGGCACGCTGCGCCAGCAGCTGATCGGCATCGGCGAGGCGTTTTTCGCGATGATCAGCTCGGACGCGGCCATCGCCACCCACCGCATGATGCTGGCCCCGGGCACGGGCGACGGACACATCCGCGAGATGTTCTGGACCGCCGGCCCGAAGCGCACCCAGCAGTCGCTGGCCGACTTCCTGGCCGCCCGCATGGGCACCGGCGAGCTGGACATCCCGGACCTGGCGCTGGCGGCCTCGCAATTCTTCTGCCTGCTCAAGGGCGAGCTGCACCCGATGATGATGTGCGGCCTCGGCGGCACGCCCACCGCGGCCGACGTGCACCGCCACGTGGCGGCCAGCGTGGACTTCTTCCTGCGTGCCTATGCCCCGCGCTGAATGCGGGCCGCCCGAGCCGGTGGTCGCGGTGACTTCCGGCACTGCGACCCCTTGGCCCCCCCGGTAATGCTACGAGCGCGCCGAGCAGCCGCTTCACCGGTAAAATGCCCGCCCCACCGTGTAGTTGGATAACGCCCCCATGACGATCGATTTCTCCCAGGCCCGCGAAAAGATGGTCGAGCAGCAGATTCGTCCCTGGGACGTCCTGGACCTGCGCGTCCTCGAGGTCCTGGCGCGCCTGCCTCGCGAGGCGTTCGTGCCGCAGGCCTACCAGGCCCTGGCCTATGCCGACCTGGAGATCCCGCTGGCGGGCGGCCAGAAAATGATGAAGCCGGTGGTGGAAGGCCGCATGCTGCAGGCGCTGGACCTGCAGCCGGGCGAAGACGTGCTCGAGATCGGTACCGGCAGCGGTTTCGCGACCGCCTGCCTGGCCGCGCTGGGCCGCGAAGTGGTCAGCCTGGAAATCGACCCGGCGCTGGCCGCCGGGGCGCGTGCCGCGCTGGACGCCACCGGCCTGGGCAGCAACGTGCGCATCGAAACCGCGGACGTGTTCGCATGGCAGAGCGAGCGTCGCTTCGATGCCATCTGCGTGACCGGCGCCGTCGATACGCTGCCCGCGCAGTTCCTGCAGTGGTTGCGCCCGGAAGGCCGCCTGTTCGTCGTGCGCGGTCACGATCCGGTGATGGAAGCCGTCCTTGTCCGCGCCGATGTCAACGGTCCGCGCGTCGAGTCGTTGTTCGAGACCGACATCGCCTACCTGCATGGCGCGGCCCCCACGCCCCAGTTCAAATTCTGAATCCCAAGGAAGCCCTATGATTCGCCGATCCCTCGCCCTGGCGCTGGCCGCCGCCCTGTCACCGATGGCCGCGCAGGCCGCCGATCTGTTGCAGGTCTACGAAATGGCCCGCAATGGCGATCCGCAGCTGTCGTCGGCGGAGTCGACCCGGCTGTACAACAAGGAAGGCCAGGTGCAGGCCATGGCCGCGCTGCTGCCGCAGCTGGATGGCAGTGCGTCGCTGACGCGCTCGCGCACCGATTACGACGGCATCAGCGGCTCGGTCACCACCAAGTCGCGCCGCTACGCGGTCGATGGCACCCAGACCGTGTTCAACTGGTCGCAGTTCGCCAACCTCAAGGCCGAGAAGGAAATCAGCAAGGCGGCTGATTTCACCCTCGAATCGGCCAACGACGACCTGATCGTGCGCACCTCGGCCGCCTACTTCAACGTGCTGGTGGGCATCGAGTCGCTGGCCGCCGCCGAGACCAACGAAGCCGCCGCCAAGAAGCAGTTCGACTACGCCGACAAGCGCCTGGAAGTCGGCCTGGCGCCGATCACCGACGTGCACGAAGCGCGCGCCGAGTACGACCAGGCCCGCGCCAACACCATCCTGGCCCGCAACAACCTCAAGGACTACTACCAGGCGCTCACCGAGCTCACCGGCCAGCCGGTCACCGGCCTGCGTGCGCTGCCGGAAGAGTGGCGCCCGGAAGTGCCGGCCCAGTACAGCAACGTCGATGAGCTGGTCAGCAGCGCCGTGACCGACAACCCGGCGCTGAAGGCGCAGGGCCTGCAGGTCAGCGCCGCCGAGTCCAGCGTGTCGGCGGCCCGTGCGGGCCACTACCCGACCCTGACCTTGGGCGGCAGCTGGGGCAAGAGCGCACAGTGGGGCGACAGCACCGGCGCAGGCACCCAGACGCCGGATACCACCACCAACTCCATCGGCCTGACCCTCTCCGTGCCGATCTTCTCCGGTGGCGCGACCCAGTCGCGCGTGCGCCAGGCCCTGGCCCAGCGCGACATCCAGCAGGACACCTTCGAGCAGCAGAAGCGCGCCCTGGACCGCAACACCCGCAATGCCTACCAGACCGTGGTCGCGGGCATCAGCGAAGTGGAAGCCCGCCGCCTGGCGGTGGTCTCGGCGCAGGCGGCGTTCGACGCCTCGCAGGTCGGCCTGGAAGTCGGTACCCGCACCGTGCTGGACGTGGTGCAGAACCAGCGCACCCTGTTCGCCGCGCAGGTGGACTACGTGCAGGCCCGCTACAACTTCCTGCAGAACCGCCTGCTGCTGGCGCAGGCCACCGGCAAGCTCGACATCGCCGACCTGCAGGACATCAACCGCATGCTGACCCAGGATGCGGAGTCCAAGCTGCAGAACGCCAACGACGCGATGCAGCAGTAACCGCATCGCGCGACGCGCAAGCAAAAAGGGCGGCCTTCAAGCCGCCCTTTTCGTTTCCGGCGTTCGCTTCGCTCAACCGGCTTTCGGCTTGTCCACGTCCATCGCCACCGGCGGCAAATGCGGCGCCACCTGCACCAGCGTACGCGCGACCGCACCGCGCCCGTTGGCCACCAGCGCCAGGCCGGCATCGCGCATGACCTCCCGCGCCTGCGGGTCGGACAGCAAGGCCTCCAACGACTCGCCCACGCCCTCCACGTCCTCGCGGATCGCCACCGCGCCGGCTTCGCGCATGCGCCGCGAGATTTCCGCGAAGTTGTGCAGGTGTGGCCCGGTGACCGCCGGCGTACCGACCGCCGCCGGTTCGAGCAGGTTGTGCCCGCCGATCGGCTGCAGGCTGCCGCCGACGAAGGCGACCTGCGCGCAGGCGTAGAACGCCATCAGCTCGCCGAGCGTATCGATGACGAACACCTGCGTATCGGCCTGCGGCCAGCGCTGCTGCTTGCGCGTGGCCACGGTCCAGCCCTGTTCGCGCGCCTGCGCCTCGACCTTGGGGAAGCGTTCCGGATGGCGCGGCGCCCACAGCAGCAGCAAGTCGGGAAACACGCGCGCCAGCCGCCGGTGCAGCTCGATGACCGCCGCCTCCTCGCCTTCGTGCGTGCTGGCGGCGATCCATACCGGCCGCGTGGCCGGCACGCGCTCGCCGAACTCGGCGACGAAGCCCGGCAGCTGCTCGGGCACGGCGATGTCGAATTTCAGGTTGCCCAGCGCGACCACCTGCTCGGGCCGCGCGCCGAGGCGCACGAAGCGTTCGGCGTCGTCCTGCGATTGCGCGCACACGCACGTCACCGTGCGCAGCGCGCGGCTGATCAGCGGCGCCAGCAGGCGATAGCCGCGCAGCGAACGCGCCGACAGGCGCGCGTTGAGGATGTACACCGGGATGCCGCGGTCGCGGCAGCCGAACAACATGTTCGGCCACAGCTCGGTTTCCAGGATCAGCGCCAGGCTGGGCTGGAAATGGCCGAGGAACCGCCCGACGCTGCCGGGCACGTCGTACGGCAGGTAGACGTGGTCCACCGCATCGCCCCACAGCGCGCGCACGCGCTCGGAGCCGGTCGGCGTGATGGTGGTGATGACCCAGCGGATGTCCGGGCGCTGCGCGCGCAGCGCGTTGACCATCGGCGCGGCGGCGTTGACCTCGCCCACCGACACCGCGTGCACCCACACCTGCGGCCGGCCGCAACCGCTCGGATAGGCAGCGTAACGCTCGCTCCAGCGGTTGAAGTATTCGCGCACGCGGAAGCCGCGCCACACCAGGTGGTACACGGTGATCGGCAGCAATACATACAGCAGGGCCGAGTACAGCCCGCGCAACAACCATTCGACAGGGTCTTTCCGCATCGGCGAAGGATACGACGCCGGCCACCCCGGGCGCGACGCGGCCCCGGGCCGGGGGCGATAGAATGACGCCATGTCAGAGCCTGCCGACGTCGCCACCCGCCCTTCCCTGCTCAAGCCGGCACATTGGCCGATGTACCTCGCCCTGGTGGTGATGGTGGCCGCCGGCCGGCTGCCGTGGCTGCTGCAGCGCGCGCTTGGCCGGGGCGTCGGCTGGATCGCCTTCCACGTGGCGGGCACCCGCCGCCGCGCCGCCGAGGTCAACCTGCGGCTGTGCTTCCCCGAACAGGACGACGCCTGGCGCGCGCGCCTGCTGCGCGACAGCTTCGATGCGCTCGGCGTCGGCCTGTTCGAGTTTGCCCGTGCGTGGTGGGGCAGCATCGACGTCATTCGCCCGCGCGTGCGCATCGAAGGCATCGAGCACCTGCGCGCGTTGCAAGCCGAAGGCCGCGGCGTGCTGCTGGTGTCCGGCCACTTCATGACGCTGGAGATGTGCGGGCGCCTGCTGTGCGATTACGTCCCGCTGGCCGGCATGTACCGCCGCCACCGCAACCCGGTGTTCGAATGGGCGGTCAAGCGCGGGCGCCTGCGCTATGCGCAGGCGATGTTCGCCAACGAGGACCTGCGCGCCACCATCAAGCACCTCAAGAAGGGCGGCTTGCTGTGGTACGCGCCGGACCAGGACATGCGCGGCAAGGACACCGTGTTCGTGCCGTTCTTCGGCCACCCGGCGGCCACCATCACCGCCACGCACCAGCTTTCGCGCCTGACCGGCTGCGCGGTGGTGCCGTACTTCCATCGTCGCGAGGGCGGTGGTTACGTCCTGCGCGTGGGCGCGCCGCTGCCGGGCATTCCGTCCGACGACGTCGTGGCCGACACCGCGCAGGTCAACGCGTCGATCGAGGACATGGTGCGCGAGGCGCCCGACCAGTACCTGTGGATCCACCGCCGCTTCAAGCGCCAGCCCGACGGCGGCCCGAAGCTGCGCATGTACCAGCAGCCCTGATCACGCCGGCTCGCGGCGGTCCTCATTGAGCAATGCGCCGGCATACAGGCCGGCCAGCATCAGCGTCAGCCCGCCCCAGAAGCTCGAATAGAACGCCAGATGCGTGTTGAGCGGGAACACCGTGACCAGCAGCGCCACCATCGCCGGCCGCGCCTGTTCGCGTGCCGCCGGGCTGGAGTAACGCCACGCGCGCCACGCCTGCGCGATGCCCGCCATCCACAGGATCAGGCCCAGCACGCCGGTCTCGGCGAGGATCTCCAGCACGATCTGGTGCGCGTGGAAGGCCGGGCCTTCGCCCCAGGCGGGCGCGTGGCCGGGATCGGGGTCGCATTGCGGATACGCCTCGCGGAAACCGCGCGCGCCCACGCCGTTGAGCGGATGCTCGCGCACCATGCACAGCGCCGCCGACCAGATCTGCGCGCGTCCGGACAACGCCGCGTCCACGCCTTCGCTGCCCGCGCCCACCATCGTGGTGGTACGCATCACGCGCTCATGCACCTGCGGCGAGACGTTGAACAGCGCCACCCCGCCGAGCACCGCGGCCACGCCCACCGCCGCCATGCCGCGCCAGCCGATCAAGCGGCCGCCGGAGAACAGCAGCACCAGCGCATAGGTGATCCACGCCGCGCGCGCGCCGGCCATCACCACCACCGCGCCGCACGCCAGCGCCACCAGGGCCCACGCCAAGCGGCCACGCGCGGCGGCGGCGAACAGCAGGAACGGCGACAGGCTGGCCAGCGTCTGGCCGAACTTCAGGTTGCACGGGCCGAGCAGGCCGCTCAGGCGGTCGACCGCGGCAATCTCCTGCGGCGTGCACAGGCCATGGCCGCTGATCGCCCACTTGAGCTGGTCCATCGACCAGAACAGCGGGCTGGTGCCCCACGCGGCCTGCAGCAGCGCATCGAGCGTCCACACCGCGCCGATGATCGCCAGGCCCCCGAACGTGCGCCGGCGCCGCACCGGGTCGGCCACTGCGATCGCGCACAGCCACATGAAGGGGAGGTAGCGCAGGTCGGTCAGCGATTTGCGCAGCGCCAGCGGCACGTCGATGGCGTCGAAGGAGGAGAGCAGTTCCGGCAGCCAGTAGGCGAGGAACAGCACGCTGGTCAGCGCCCACGCCGCGCCGCTGAGCAGCTGCGTGCCGCCACGGAAGCGCCGGCGCAGCAGGCGCCAGGTCGCGAACACCGCGCCGAGCGAGAGCACCGTCTCGGCCAGGCCCGGCGCCGGCCACAGCGCGACGAAGACGATCACCCACACCGGCGCCCAGCGCCCGGCATGCGGTGGCAACGGCGCGATCGCGTCAGCGGGGGCGTTCGGCATAGACCTTCAGGGTGCTGTCCTGCATCGCCTGCAGGGTATAGGGAATGCGCGCCAGCGGTGCAGGCGGCTGCGCGAGCAGGTCTGCGGCCTGGCGGGCCAGCGCGTCTTCGTCGAAGGGCGCCACCGCACCGCGCGGCTGCAGTTCGTCCAGCAGTTCGCCCACGCCGCCATGCGCCCAGCCCAGCACCGGGCGGCCCACCGACAGCGCCTCCAGCACGGTGCGGCCGAAGGCCTCGGGCTTGCGCGAGAGCTGCAACACCAGGTCGCAGGCCGCATAGGCTTCGGCGATGCGCGAGGTCGGCTCGGTGAAGGCGACGGCGTCGGCGATGCCCAGGCGCGCGGCCTCCGCTTCCAGTTCGCGAATGTAATCCTCGCGTCCTGGCTCGCGGGCGCCGGGCAGCCACAGGCGCGCGCCAGCGCCCTCGGCGCGCAGCCGCGCCAGCAGGCGCAGTCCGTCGATGTGGCCTTTCAGCCGGGTGCCGCGACCGGGCAGCAGCAGCAACGGTCCCGCGCCCGCCAACGCCGGCACTTCGGACTGTGCCCATTCGC
Organism: Stenotrophomonas panacihumi; assembly: GCF_001431645.1. Lineage (GTDB taxonomy): Bacteria > Pseudomonadota > Gammaproteobacteria > Xanthomonadales > Xanthomonadaceae > Stenotrophomonas_A > Stenotrophomonas_A panacihumi. The sequence goes on from NZ_LLXU01000133.1 coordinate 7,426, forward strand.
GGGCCTTCGCATCGGGCCGTGGCCGGCGCGGGAACTGCGCCATGTCGATGCCGCGCGGGATCGTGCGCAGCTTGTGCGGGTCGGTGTTCGGATAGTGCTGCAGCACGTACTCGCGCACGGTGCGCGAGACGCAGATCACCCGCTCGCCGCAGGTCATCACGGCGCTGTAGCGGCCGGGCGAGTTGAGCCCGTGCACGGTGGTGATGAAGCGCGGGCGCAAGTCGTCGGAGATGCCGCGCAACGCATACCAGCCCAGCCAGGCCGGCAGGCGGGAACGCGCGTGGACGATGTCGGCGCCCAGCTCGACGAACAGCCGGCGCAGCGCGGGCACGTGGCGCAACGTCAGCAGCGACTTGCGGCCGATATCCAGGGTGACGTGTTCGGCGCCGCTGGCCAGCAACGGCTGCACCAGCCGGCCGCCGGCGGAGACCACGACGGCGCGGTGCCCGGCGCGGACCAGCGCCTGGGCAATTTCCAGCGTGGAGCGTTCGACGCCGCCCGAATGCAGGGCCGGCAGCAGCTGCACCACGGTCAGGCGGTGCATCGGGCGTGGATCAGTCGACCAGCACGAAGATCGAGCCGCAGTACGGGCACTGGGCCTGCTGGTTCGGCTCGTCCTCGATCGGCAGGTAGACGCGCGGATGCGAGTTCCACAGCGCCATCTCCGGGGTCGGGCAGCTCAGCGGCAGCTCGCTGCGGTGCACGTTGTAGCGCTTTTCGGCGTTGGCGGGCGCGGTGGCGGTATGGCTCATGGCGGGGGTCGCTGGCAGACGGAACGGATCGGCGCATTCTACCAGCGGGTGGGGTCGGGGCGACGTCGTCAGGCCGGAAGGGCCGCCCCCCACGAGCGGCTGCGGGCGGAGTTCCTCGACGATCCGCCCGCCCTCCAGCACCAGGACGCGGTCCGCGCTGGCGATGGTTTCCGGCCGGTGGGCGACGATCACCCGGGTCAGCCGCAGTTGGCGCACCGCTTCGCTGACCTGCTGCTCGCGCGCCACGTCCAGGTGGCTGGTGGCTTCGTCGAGCACCAGCACGCGCGGACGGCGGTACAGCGCGCGCGCCAGGATCAGCCGCTGCTTCTGCCCGCCGGACAACGCGCTGCCCATGTCGCCGATCAGCCCGTGGTAGCCCATCGGCATGGCGAGGATGTCCTCGTGTACCGCCGCCAGCCGCGCGGCCTCCTCCACCCGCGCCAGGTCGAAGGCCGGGTCGAAGAAGCTGATGTTGTCGGCGATGCTGCCGGCGAACAGCTGGTCGTCCTGCATCACCACGCCGAACATCGACCGCGCCCGCGCCGGCCCCAGCCGCCACAGGTCTTCGCCGCCAAGGCGGATCGTGCCGCCCTGCGGCCGCTGCAGGCCGAGCAGCAGCTTGAGCAGCGTGCTCTTGCCGCACCCGGACGCGCCGATGATCGCCACCGACTCGCCCTCCTCCACCCGCAGGCTGCACGCCTCCAGCACCCATGGCTCGCCCTCGGCATAGCGGAAGCGCACGTCCTCGAAGGCGATGGACGCCACCGCCGGCAGCGCCGCCGCGCCCGTACCCGTGGCCTCGTCCGGGGTGGCAAGCACCACGTCGGCCAGCCGTTCGCCATGCAGGCGGAGCATGCGCAGCTCCATCGCCTTGTCGATCAGCGCGGACATGCGCGCGGCGAACTGGTCCTTGTAGGCCAGGTACGCGACCAGCATGCCGACGGAGAACACCCCGCGCAGGGCAAGCACGGCGGCGATCCACACCACCGCCACGCGCTCCAGCCCGAACACCACCTGGCTGGCGGTGCCGAACCCCAGCTCCAGCCGCGCCACGCGGACTTCGGCATTGACGGTATCGACCATCTGGTTCTCGTACGCGGCACGGCGGCGTGGCTCCTCGCCGGCCACCTTCAGGCTCTGGATGCCGCGCAGCGATTCCAGCAGGTGGCTTTCCTGCCGCGCGGCCGCCACCAGCTGGCGCTCGGTGCCGTCGCGCAACGGCCGAAACGCCAGCGCGCGGATGACCAGGTAGGCGAGCACCGCGCCCAGCGTCACCATCGCCAGCTTCCAGCTGTACACCAGCATCAGCACCAGCGTGACCACTGCCATCAGGCCATCGATCAGCGCCTCGACGAAGCTGGTGGTCAAGGTTTGCTGGATCGCCTGCACCGAGCCCAGCCGCGAGGTGATGTCGCCGAGGTGGCGCTTGGCGAAGAAATCCAGCGGCAGCCGCAGCAGGTGCGCGAACACGTTGCCCATCCATTGCAGCCCGAGCGAGGCCGACAGCTGCACCACCGTCCAGCCCCGCAGCAGGCCGATGGCCACCTGCAGCAGCAGCGCCAGCCCGAAGCCCAGGCCCAGCACGGTGAGCAGGTCGCGGTCGGCCGAGACCAGCACCTGGTCAATCACCCACTGCGAGTAGAACGGCGCCAGCACCACGAAAACCTGCAGCGCCAACGACAATGCCAGCACCTGCGCCAGCGACGACCACAGGCCGCGCACGCGGCCGGTGAGCTGGCGGACCGAGATAGACGGCGCCCGACGGCGCGGCTGGAAGCGCGCGTTGGGCATCAGCTCCAGCGCGATGCCGGTGAAGTGGCGCGAAACCCCGGCCAGCGACAGGCGGCGCTCACCCAACGCCGGGTCGAAGATCGTCACCGTGCCGCGCGCCACCTTCGACAGCACGACGAAGTGGTTGAGATCCCAATGCAGAATGCAGGGCAGGCGCAGCTGGCCGAGATGCGCGATGTCCAGCCGCAACGGCCGCGCGGACAGGCCGAGCTCCTGCGCGATGGTGACCAGCTGGCCCAGCGAGGCGCCCTTGAGGGACGTGGCATGCCGCTGCCGCAACTCGGCCAGGGTCGTCGCATGGCCATGCGCGGTGGCGATCATCGCCACCGCGGCGAGCCCGCCTTCGGCGGCTTCGGATTGCAGGATCGGCTTCACGTCGGCTCCAGCGCCCGCGACGGACTCATGGCGTGCCCGCCGCGATATCCACGCGGCCGGTCAGGGTATAGAGCGGCTCGAAGATCCACTCCACCAGGCGCCGGCGCTCGCCCAGGATGTCCGCCTCCAGCAGCATGCCCGGATGCAGCGGCTCGGCATGGCCGTACGCGGTGACGCGCTGCCGCCGCAGCGCCACCACCACGCGGTAGTGGGGCTCGCTGGCATTGCTCCCCAGCGCGCTGAGCTGCAGTTCGCGTTGCCCGAGCGCGGTGCGCCCGACCCGCCGCACCACGCCGCGCTGGTGGCCGAACTTCTGGTACGGATACGCCTGGTAACGCAGCATCACGGCGTCGCCGGGCGCGATGAAGCCGATCGCACGGCTGGGCACCCACAGCTCGGCTTCCAGCGTGGCATCGGCCGGCACCAGCATCAGCAATGCCTGCCCGGCCTGCACCGCCTGCCCCGCCTTGACCAGCTGGGCCGCGACCACGCCGTCGAGGCTGGCGTTGAGGGCCTGCGCGCCACGCGCGTCGGTTTCGACCTGTTCCTGCGCCAACTGCGCCAGGGCGCGACGATGTTCCGCCTGCGCGGCCAGGCGCTGCCCCGGCAGCTCGGCCAGCGCCTGCTCGAGTTGTGCGATCGCCCGTTGGCCCGCCGCCGCCGCGCGCTGCATCGCCTGCAGCTGGCCGGCGTAGTCGAGCACGCTGGCCTGCTGCTGCTCCACCTGCGCGGCGCTGACATAGCGCCCGACGTGCAATTGCTGCAGCCGCGACAGCGACTGCCGCGCCAGCGCCAGCGCCTCGCCACGCACCTGGATCTCCGCGGCCACCTGGGCCTGCTCGCCACGCGCGGCCGCCAACTGCGCGCGCAACCCGCGTGCCTGGGTGTCCAGCACGTGCTCGCGTGCTTGCTGCGCCGCCTGCTGGCCCTCGTGCCGTTCGCGCAGGCGCGAGGACAGCGTGGCGATCGCATCGGCGCCGCTGGCCGTGGTCAACGGGGTATCGAGCCGCAACAGGGGCTGGCCCGCCTGTACACGCCCGCCCTCCTCCACCTTCAATGACGCCACCACGCCCGCCGCAGGCGCCACCACCGTCACCGCACCCCGCACCGGCACCAGCTGGCCGACCACCCGCGTGCGACGGGTATACGTCGCCAGCAGGATGAAAAGCAGCACCACGAGGGCTACCGCAATCGCCAGCATGGCCAGCACCCCGGCCGAGCGCGGGCGCGCCAGCGAAATGCTCCCCAGCCAGCTTTCGCGCCGCGCCTCCAGCACTTCCCTCCGGAACAGCTCGTTGCTCATGTCATGCGCTCCCGCGTGCAGGCGTCACGCGGGCACCGCCATGGCGGCGCCCGCGCATCGTGGCTGTATCAGCAGAAGCCCAGGCCGAACATCTTGAATGCCACGAACTTCGCCTTGGCGAAGGCGAAGGACCCGAAAGCCGGTGCGCACACCAGCGGCATGAAGCAGAAGAAGCCACCATCGATGGCGGCGATCTCGGATGGGGTCAGCTCACGCATGCACATTTCTCCTCTCTGGATGGATGGAATGGAACGACGTCTCGCCGGCTCGCACCACGTCGTCGCGACATGCGAAGAACGCCGAGGTGCGATCGGCCGGCGCATGGTGCTCGGCGGCTACGCACGCAACAACGACGAAACGGCATGCGTTTGCGATTTCGTCGGGCGCGTCACCCTGGAAGTGGACTTCTCCCACGCCGTGCATGCGCACGCGTCAATTCCGCTGACCTCCCGCGTCCGGCCTCCCGTCTGCACGACGTTACGGGGAGCAGCGCCATCACCATTGGACAAGATGCGTCAGAATTGCTGACAGTCCGTCCATCTGTCGTTTCACGCGCTATCTTCTCCACTAGGAGAAGTTCATGGAACATGATCTCGGAAACCGGATCAGGGGGGCACGAAGAATCGCGGGCGTCACGCAAGCGGAGCTTGCGTCGTCACTGCGCGTCAGCCGCAGCGCCGTGGCCAACTGGGAGGGTGCCAGCGGCATCTGGCCGGCGAGTGCACGGCTGTTGTCGATCGCCACGCTCACCGGCGTGTCGTACGAATGGCTGGCCACCGGCCGCGGCGTCGCCACCGATGCCACCGAAGGCCTGCCGGCGGTGCGCGGCGAGCTGGTCGACGACCCGCAGGAACTGCGCATGCTGCGCGCCTTCCGTGGCTGCCGCGCGCCGATCCGCCGCGCGCTGGTGGACATGGCCGAGTCACAACGCCACCGCCGCTGAAACGCACAAGGCCGCCCGGAGGCGGCCTTGCGTCACTGCGATTCCCGGCGCGCCGCTCAGGTGCGCTCGGTTTCCAGCTGCTTGCGGATCTGCGCATCGACCGCGGCAATGGCGGTCATGTTCATCACCCGGCGCGAGGTCGCGCTGGTGGTGAGGATGTGCACCGGCTTGGAGATACCCATCAGGATCGGGCCGATCGCCACGCCATCGGTGAACACGCGCACCAGGTTGTAGGCGATGTTCGCCGCTTCCAGGTTCGGCAGCACGAACAGGTTGGCGCGGCCCTTCAGCGTGCTGTTGGGCATGATCTTCTGGCGCAGCGCCTCGTCCCAGGCGGTGTCGCCCTGCATCTCGCCGTCGATGTTGAGCTTGGGGTTGCGCTTGAGCAGCAGCTCGCGCACCTCGCGCATCTTCAGCGCGTCACGCGAGGTGTGGCTGCCGAAGTTGGAGTGCGACAGCAGCGCGATCGCCGGCTCGATGCCGAACAGCTTCAGGCGATAGGCCGCCTGCAGCGTGGCCTCGGCGATCTGCTCGGCGGTCGGGTCTTCCTGCACGTGCGTGTCCAGGAAGAAGAACGCGCCCTGCTGGTTGATCACGCCGGTCATCGCCGAGGTCGAGCTCACGCGCGGCTCCAGCGGGATCACGCTGCGCACGTAGCCGAGCTTCTTGTGGAAGCGGCCGACCACGCCGGTCAGCATGGCATCGGCTTCGCCGCGGGCGACCATCACCGCGGCGATCAGCGTCGGGCGCGAGCGCATCAGTTCCTTGGCCGCGCTCACGGTGACGCCGCGGCGTTCGGTCAGGCGGTGGTAGTACTGCCAGTAATCGTTGAAGCGCGGATCGTCGAGCACGTTGGTGATCTCGAAGTCCTCGCCGGCCTTCATGCGCAGGCCCATGCGCGCGATGCGGGTCTCGATGACGTCCGGGCGGCCGATCAGGATCGGGAAGGCCAGGCCTTCATCGACCACGCTCTGCACCGCGCGCAGCACCACTTCTTCCTCGCCTTCGGCATACACCACGCGCTGCTTGTCGGCGCGCGCGGCGTCGTACACCGGCTTCATCATCAGGCTGGTGCGGTAGACGAACTGGCTCAGCTGGTCGCGGTAGGCGGCCATGTCGGCGATCGGCCGGGTGGCCACGCCCGAATCCATCGCCGCCTGCGCCACCGCCGAGGACAGTTCCACCAGCAGGCGCGGGTCGAGCGGGCGCGGGATCAGGTAATCCGGGCCGAAGCTGGGGGTTTCGCCGCCGTACGCGGCGCCCAGGTCCGAGGCCTCGCGGCGCGCCAGCGCGGCGATGGCGCGCACGCAGGCGATCTTCATGTCCTCGTTGATCGAGGTCGAGCCGACATCCAGCGCACCGCGGAACAGGTACGGGAAGCACAGCACGTTGTTGATCTGGTTGGCGTAGTCCGAGCGGCCGGTGCCGATGATCGCGTCCGGGCGCACCGCGCGCGCGGCCTCGGGCATGATTTCCGGATTCGGGTTGGCCAGCGCGAAGATCACCGGGTTCGGCGCCATCGTGGCGACCATCTCCGGGGTCAGGATGCCGGCGGCCGACAGGCCCAGGAAGATGTCCGCGCCGTCGACGATGTCCGCCAGCGTGCGCTTGTCGGTATCACGCGCGTAACGCGCCTTTTCCGGATCCAGGTCGGTACGGCCGGTGTGCAGCACGCCGTCGCGGTCGTAGGCCAGGATGTTCTCCGGCTTCAGGCCCAGCGAGACCAGCATGTTCACGCAGGAGATGCCCGCCGCGCCCATGCCGGTGGTGGCGAGCTTCACCTCGCCGATCTTCTTGCCGGTGATCTCCATGGCGTTGATCACCGCCGCGCCGACGATGATCGCGGTGCCGTGCTGGTCGTCATGGAACACCGGGATGTTCATGCGCTCGCGCAGCTTGCGCTCGACGATGAAGCACTCCGGCGCCTTGATGTCTTCCAGGTTGATGCCGCCGAAGGTCGGCTCCAGCGAGGCGATGATGTCGACCAGCTTGTCCGGGTCCTGCTCGTTGACCTCGATGTCGAACACGTCGATGCCGGCGAACTTCTGGAACAGCACGCCCTTGCCTTCCATCACCGGCTTGCCGGCGAGCGGGCCGATGTTGCCCAGGCCCAGCACCGCGGTGCCGTTGGAAATGACCGCCACCAGGTTGCCGCGCGCGGTGAGCTCGCTGGCCTGCTGCGGGTCCTCGACGATGGCCTGGCAGGCGAAGGCGACGCCCGGCGAATACGCCAGCGACAGGTCGCGCTGGGTCAGCATGGGCTTGGTGGCGATGACCTTGATCTTGCCGGCCGGGGCCATGCGGTGGTAGTCGAGGGCGGCCTTCTTGAACTCGTCGTTGGACATCGAGATTTCTGCGTGATCGAAAAGCGCGGGCGCGGCGCGAGGGGAACGATTCTACCCCCACGGGGTGACAGGCTGGCTGTCGCGCAGCTGTCGGCGGGTCATCGTGGGCATGTTGCAATGCGGCGCGGCCGCGCCCTGCAAGGGTCGCGGCCGGCCGGAAAACAGGTCAATCCGGGCTCTTGTCGTCCACCGGGACGAAGGCCGCGGCCAGCGCCGGCGGTGCGGCGTAGGGATCGGCGCCCTGGTCGAGCACGCGTGCCAACTGCTCGCGGTCCAGTGCGTTTTCCCAGCGCGATACCACCACGGTGGCCACCGCGTTGCCGACGAAGTTGGTCAGCGAGCGGCATTCGCTCATGAAGCGGTCCACGCCCAGGATCAGCGCCATGCCGGCCACCGGCACTTCGGGCACCACCGACAGCGTCGCCGCCAGCGTGATGAAGCCGGCGCCGGTCACGCCGGCCGCGCCCTTGGAGCTGAGCATCGCCACCAGCAGCAGGGTGATCTGGTGGCCGAGCGTGAGCTCGGTATTGGTGGCCTGGGCGATGAACAGCGCCGCCAGGGTCATGTAGATGTTGGTGCCGTCGAGGTTGAACGAGTAACCGGTCGGCACGACCAGGCCCACCACCGACTTGCTGCAGCCGGCCTTTTCCATCTTCTCCATTAGCGAGGGCAGCGCCGATTCGGAGGAGGACGTCCCCAGCACCAGCAGCAGCTCGGCCTTGAGGTAGCGGATCAGCTTGAGCACCGAGAAGCCGCACAGGCGCGCGACCAGGCCCAGGATCACCAGCACGAACAGCAGCGAGCTGATGTAGAACGAACCCACCAGCCAGGCCAGGTTGATCAGCGAGGCCACGCCGTACTTGCCGATGGTGAAGGCGATGGCGCCGAACGCACCGATCGGCGCGGCGCGCATCAGGATGTGCACCAGGCGGAACACCGGGGCGGTCAGCGCCTCCAGGAAGGTCTGGATCGGCTTGCCGCGCTCGCCCACCATCGCCAGCGCGATGCCGAACAGCACCGCCACGAACAGGGTCTGCAGGATGTTGCCGTCCACGAACGCGCTGACCAGCGTGTTCGGGATGATGTCCATCAGGAAGCCGACCAGCGTCAGGTCATGCGATTTTTCGACGTAGCTGTGCACCGCCGTCTGGTCGAGGTCGGCCACGTTCACGTTCATGCCCGCGCCCGGCTGCACGACGTGGGCGACGATCATGCCCACCACCAGCGCCAGCGTGGAGAAGAACAGGAAGTACACCATCGCCTTGGCGAACACGCGCCCGACCGTGCGCAGCTGGGTCATGCCCGCGATGCCGGTCACGATGGTCAGGAAGATGACCGGCGTGATGATCATCTTCACCAGCTTGATGAAGGCATCGCCCAGCGGCTTGAGCGATTCGCCCAGCGCCGGCTCGAAATGGCCGAGGATCGCGCCGAGCACGATCGCCACGACGACCTGGAAGTACAGCTGCCGGTACAGCGGCAACTTGGGGGGAGGGGACGACGGACCAGGGGTCGTGGCGATGTGCATGGCGGAACTCCAGCGGTTCGGCGCGCCGGTTGGCGCTCCTGCGGCGCACTTTTTAGCGCAGGCACGTGGCCACGGCGGATAACCTATTGGTACTAGATCGCCGTTCCGTCACGCGACACCCTTCTAGAATCAACATTCCGGCACACCGGCCGTTATCGGGATGCATGCATTGCGCCCGCCCGGCCGCCCCCACGCCGCCGGTTGTCCTCCATCACGAAAGATTTCCCGCCATGAAGCCAACCGCCCTCTTCGCCGCGCTCGCCACGACCCTGTCCCTGGCCGCGTTGCCCGCCGCCGCCTCCGCCGCCGATTTCGACAACTGGCCGACCAAGTACACCTTCGACGACGGCACCGAACTGGCCGGCACGCTGAACTTCGCCTACGACACCAACGATTTCTCCGGCGACGACCGCCTGGAGGACGACAACGGCATGCGCCGCCGCGAATTCGGCGCCACGCTGAAGAAGAAGGGCGTGTACGACGCCATGGTGTACTTCGATTTCGAGGCCCACACCTGGCTGGACGTGTTCCTGCGCGTGGAAACCAAGGCGCTGTTCGGCAACGATTTCGGCCGCTTCCGCGTCGGCTACATGAAGACCCCGGTCGGCCTGGACGGCAACACCAGCTCGCGCGCCACCAGCTTCATGGAAGTGGCGCTGCCCGTGCAGGCGTTCTATGCCGGCCGCCGTACCGGCGTCGAGTGGACCTACGAGCAGCCGCAGTACTTCCTGCAGGCCGGCGCCTACGGTGGCAAGGACCTGCAGGGCGACAACCCGGGCACCATGCAGGCCGTGCGCGGCGTGTGGACGCCGATCAAGTCGGCTGGCGACGTGCTGCACCTGGGCCTGTCGGCCTCGGTGGAGAACCCGCGCGGCTACCACAACGGCCGCGACGAGCATTTCGATGCCGCCGGCCGCCTGCGCGCGCGTCCGGAAGCCGGCCTGACCGACATCCGCCTGGTGGATTCGGGCACCCTCACCCCGGTGGACCAGATCCGCCGCGCCGGCTTCGAGGGCATCTGGATCCACGGCCCGTTCTCGCTGCAGGGTGAAGCGCTGCAGGCCAAGATCACGCGCGACGACGGCCTGTCGGACTACAGCGCCAATGGCCAGTACATCTACGGCAGCTGGATCCTCACCGGCGAATCGCGCCCGTATGCCGGTGAGGATCCAGCTGCC
>NZ_LLXU01000134.1 GCF_001431645.1 Stenotrophomonas panacihumi
TCAGGCGGGCGGGGGCCATGCCCTGCCGGGGGACGCCAAAAACTGCATCCATGCGGGGCTCGTCAGGCGACATCCATGTCGCCCGACGCCCCCGGCAGGGCACGGCCCCCGGACGCCCGATAGACCGCGGCGACCGGCCACGAAAACAAAAAGCCGTGGCTTTGCCACGGCTTTCGAATGTCTTTCTGGTGGAGAGCCCCCCTTGTGAGGGGGGCACGGCCTGACCCGCTGCGCGGGTCAGGCCGCGGGCAGTTCGTCAGAACTGCCCGCCGAAGGTGAACTGCAGGCGCTCGATTTCGTCGCCGTCTTCCTTCTTCAGCGGGATCGCGTAGCTGATCGAGATCGGGCCCACCGGAGCGCGCCACAGCAGGGCCACGCCGGTCGAAACGCGCAGGTCGTTGGCCTTGAACTCGTCGGTGCCGTTGAACACGTTGCCGAAGTCCACGAACGCCGACAGGCGCGCCGAGGGGCTGTCGAACAGCTTCGGGAAGTAGGCTTCGATCGAACCGACCGTCTTCACCGAGCCACCCAGCGGCTGGCCCTTCGGATAGGACGCGGTCGCCTCCGAACGCGGGCCCAGGGTGTTGTCCTCGAAGCCGCGCACCGAGTTCGTGCCGCCGGCGTAGAAGTTCTCGTAGAACGGCAGGCCCGAGGCAACGACGTGGCGAACCAGGTTGCTGCCGTTGCAGTCCTGCGGCACGAACACGGAGCCGCCGGTGGTCACGGGCTGGTCGTAGCCGCAGATGTCGCGGCTCTTGTCGCTGCCGTAGCTGTCGCCGTAGCCCAGTTCCAGGCGGGTGTTGATCACCAGCGAGGGGATGATCGGCCAGTACTTGGAGATCTGATAGTTGAGCTTGTAGTACTCGGCGGTCGAGCCCGGCAGCGTGGTTTCCAGGCCCACGCGCTGGTACATGCCGCGCGTCGGCATGAAGTAGTCGTTGCGGGTATCGCGCGCCCAGCCCAGCTCGGTGCGCCAGGCGTGGAAGGTGCGCGTGCCCATCGCGTCGATGTAGTCGATGATCGACTGCGGCGTGTAGCCGTAGTACGTCGTGATCTGGTTGCTGTCGATGCCGAACATCAGCGAGACGGTGTCGTTCTCGGTGATCGGCACGCCGAAGATCACCTGCGCGGCACCATTGGTGCTGTTGTACTGCGCGGTGTTGTAGTCGGAGTAATCCAGTTCGCGCCAGGACAGGTTGTAGCCCAGCGAGACGCCGTCGTCGGTGAAGAACGGGTTGGTGTAGCTGAAGCCGTAACGCTGCAGGTAGCTGCTGCGCGAGGCCTCGACCGACACGCGGTTGCCGCCGCCCAGGAAGTTGTTCTGCGACAGCTGCACCGAGGTGGTGACGCCGTAGCTCTGCGAATAGCCCAGGCCGAAGACGAAGCTGCCCGAAGTGGTTTCCTTGACGTTGTAGACCACGTCCACCTGGTCGTTGCTGCCCGGCACCGGCGGGGTCTCGACGTCGACCGATTCGAAGTAGCCCAGGCGCTGCAGGCGGATCTTGGAACGGTCGATGGCGGCCTGCGAGTACCAGGTGTTCTCGAACTGGCGCATTTCGCGGCGCAAGACTTCGTCGGAGGTGCGGCTGTTGCCCTTGAACAGGATGCGGCGCACGGTCACGCGCGGGCCCGGCACGACCTGCAGGTTCACCGCGACGGTGCGGTCCTCGCGGTTCGGGGTCGGGATCGGGTTGACCTTGGCGAACGCGTAGCCGATGTTGCTGAGCGTGTTGGTGATCGCGTCGGCGCTGAATTCCAGCAGCGCGCGCGAGAAGGTGTCGCCCGCCTTCGGGATGACGTACTTCTCGACCTCTTCCTGCGGCAGCACCGTGTCACCGGTGACCTTGATGTCGGAAATCTTGTACTGCTCGCCCTCGGTGACGCCGGCGGTGACGAACATGTCGCGCTTGTCGGGGCTGATCGACACCTGGGTGGAGTCGATGCTGAAGTCCACGTAGCCGCGGTCCAGGTACCAGGAGTTCAACTTCTCCAGGTCGCCGGACATCTTTTCCTTCGAGTACTGGTCGTCGCGGCGGTACCACGAAGCCCAGTTGTGCTCCTTGGATTCCCAGCCGGCGAGGATGTCCTCGTTCTCGAACTTCTCGGTGCCCACCAGGTTGACGTGGCGGATCTTGGCCGCCTTGCCTTCCTTGATCGCGATGGCCACGTCCACGCGGTTGCGGTCCAGCGGGCTCACCGTCGGGGTGATTTCCACGTTGTACTTGCCGCGGTTGTTGTACTGGCGGGTCAGCTCCTGGGTCACGCGGTCCAGGCTCAGGCGGTCGAAGGTGCCGCCCTCGGTCAGGCCGATGTCGCTCAGGCCCTTGAGCAGCTCCTCGGACTTGATGTCCTTGTTGCCGGTCACGGTGAGCTTGTTGATCGCCGGGCGCTCCTTGACCGTCACCACCAGGATGTTGCCCTGGCGGTCGAGCTGCACGTCTTCGAAGAAGCCGGTGCGGTACAGGGCGCGGATCGCATCGCCCACCTTGGCGTCGTCGACCGTGTCGCCACGGTTGACCGGCAGGTAGGTGAAGACGGTGCCGGAGGAGATGCGCTGCAGGCCGTCAACGCGGATGTCACTGGCGACGAACGGTTCGGCCGCCGCGGCGAGGGCGGGGATGCCCAGGCCGGTGGCAAGGGCAAGGGCAAGCAGGCGGCGAGTGGGAAATCTCGTCATGTCACATCCGGTTGAGCGGTTCGTTGATGCAGGGGTGCCGGCGTATGACGACGACAGCGCGGATAAGTTCACAGGAGCCGGTCTTTCTGCTGGCCGTCATCGTGGGAGCTGGCCCAGGATGTCGTTGTAGAACGCCAACCCCATCAGCCCGGCCAGGAGTGCCAGGCCCACGTATTGGCCGGCGATCATGACGCGGTCGCTGAGCGGGCTGCCCTTGACCAACTCAATAAGGTAATACAGCAGGTGTCCGCCGTCCAAGATCGGGATCGGCAGGAAGTTGAGGATCGCCAGGCCCAGCGAGAGGGCGGCGAGGAAATACAGGAACCAGTCGACGCCGCGCTTGGCCGAGGCATTGGCCGCGCGGGCGATGCCCACCGGGCCGGAAACGTTCTTCAGCGAGGCGTTGCCGGTGACCAGACGCTTCATCATGCCGAGCGTGTCGGCGGTCATGCGGCCGGCCTCGCGGATCGCCGCGGGCACCGCGGCCAGCGGGCCGTACTGGGCGCGCACGTCGTAGGCGGGCGCGGTGCCGGCCGACATCGCCACGCCCACGCGCCAGCCGCCGGGTGCCGAGGCGTCCTGGCGCGGGGTCAGTTCCAGCGCCAGCCGGTCCTCCTCGCGCTGCACTTCGACCATGCCCGGGCCGCCGCGACGGCCGAGGGCGGCGATGAGTGGCTCGACCTGGTCGGCTGAATCCACCGATTGGCCGTCCACGGCCAGGATGCGGTCGCCGGGCATCAGCACGCCGTCGGCGGGGCTGCCCGTGGAGACCTCGGCCACGATGGCCTGGCGCTGCTGGAAGCCCCAGCTCAGGCCGGCCAGTTCGGGCACGCGCTGTTCGGCAAAGCCGGCGGGCAGCTGGCCCAGCGGCAAGGTCGCGTGGCGGTCGTCGCCCTCGGGGCCGAGGACGTCCACGCGCGCGTCGCGCCGGTCCATGGCGGCCAGGGTCAGTGCGATGCTCGCCTCGGCCCAGCTCTGCACGGGGCGGCCGTCCACGTCGGTGATGCGGTCGCCGGGGTGCAGGTTGGCGCTGGCGGCCATGCCCTGCACGGGGCCCAGGGTGGCCGAGTAGTCGGCGCGGCCGACCATGAACATCGCCCACAGCAGGGCCAGGCACAGGATGACGTTGGCGACCGGGCCGGCGGCCACGATGGCGATGCGCTGCCAGACCGGCTTGTTGTTGAAGGCGTGGGCGCGCTCGGCCGGGTGCACGTTGCCCTCGCGCTCGTCGAGCATGCGCACGTAGCCGCCCAGCGGCAGCAGGGCGACGACGAATTCGGTGCCATGGCGGTCGCGGCGGGTCCACAGCGGGCGGCCGAAGCCGACCGAGAAGCGCAGCACCTTCACGCCACAGCGCCGGGCCACCCAGAAGTGGCCGAATTCGTGGAAGGTCACCAGCACGCCGAGGCTGACGATCATCCACCAGACGGAGCCGAGGAAATCAGCCATGGAAGCAGCGCGGTGGCAGGTGGGACTCAGGCATGTGCGGTCTGGCGGGTCAGGGCGGCTGCGGTAATTCGACGGGCGTCGGCATCGGCCGCGAGCAGGGCCTCAAGCGTATCCGCATTCGTGGACGGCAGCGTAGACAATGCGTGCTGAACCAGCGCCGGAATGGCAAGAAAGGCGATCTTTCCGGCAAGAAAGGCATCCACCGCCACTTCGTTGGCGGCATTGAGGATGGCCGGGGCGGTGCCGCCGGCACGCATGGCCTCCCAGGCCAGCGCCAGGCAGGGGAAGGCCGTCAGGTCCGGCGCCTCGAAATCCAGGCGGCCCTGCTGCAGCAGGTCCAGCCCGGCGACGCCCGAGTCCACCCGTTCCGGCCATGCCAGGCCCACCGCCAGGGTGGTGCGCATGTCCGGCAGGCCCATCTGCGCAAGCGTGGAGCCGTCGACGAATTCCACCAGCGAATGCACCAGGCTCTGCGGATGCACCCACACGCCGATGCGCTCGGCTTCCAGGCCGAACAGGTGGTGCGCCTCGATGACTTCCAGGCCCTTGTTCATCAGGGTGGCCGAATCGACCGAGATCTTCGGCCCCATCGACCACTTCGGGTGCGCCACTGCCTGCGCCGGGGTGACGTCGGCCAGTTCGGCGCGGCTGCGTCCGCGGAACGGGCCGCCGGACGCGGTGAGGATCACCCGGCGCACGCCGCGGCTGGCATCGCACGAGCGCAGGCACTGGAAGATCGCGCTGTGCTCGCTGTCGATCGGGATGATTTCCGAGCCGGCCGCCTGCGCGTGGCGCATCAGCAGCTCGCCGGCCAGCACCAGCGATTCCTTGTTGGCCAGCAGCAGGCGCTTGCCGGCGCGGGCCGCCGCCAGCGTGGAGGGCAGGCCGGCCGCGCCGACGATCGCGGCGACCACCGTGTCGCATTCGGGCGCCGCGGCGAAAGCTTCCAGCGCTTCGGGACCGGCATGCGCGCGGGTCGGCAGCCCGACGGCGCGCAGGCCATCGCGCAGCGCGGCGAACCCGGCCGGATCGGCGATCACCGCATCGTCCGGGCGATGGCGCACGCACAGGGCAACGAGCGCGGCCACGTTGCTGCCGGCGGCGAGCACGCGGGCGCGCAGGCGGTCGGGGTGGCGCGCGATGACGTCCAGCGCCGAAGCGCCGATGGAGCCGGTGGCGCCGAAGACGGCGACCTGGCGGAGGGCGGGGGCCGGGGACATGTCAGTGGTGTCTGGCAGGGGCGTTCAGAGGCCCAGGATGTCCTTGCCCAGCACGAACACCGGCAGCGCGGCGAGCACGCCGTCGATGCGGTCCAGCACGCCGCCATGGCCCGGGATCACGTTGCCCGAGTCCTTGGCGCCGGCCTGGCGCTTGAGCAGGCTTTCGAACAGGTCGCCCAGCACCGAGGCCAACACCGTGACCGCGGCCACGCCGAGCAGCGCGGGCAGCTGCGCCACGGTGGCGCCGGCCAGGGTGCCGAAGGCGGCCGCGGCGATCAGGCCGGCCAGCATGCCGCCGGCGAGGCCTTCGAGGGTCTTGTTCGGGCTGATGCGCGGGGCCAGCTTGTGGCGGCCGAAATGGCGGCCGGCGAAGTAGGCGCCCGAGTCGGCGGCCCACACGATGACCAGCGCGGTCAGCAACCAGTAGTGGCCGGACGGCTTTTCCGCGTGGATCAGCACCAGCGCGGCCCAGGCCGGCACGATGGCCAGCGTGCCGGCGGCGAGCTTGAGCGCGCGCGCATGGCCGCCGTGGTCGGCGCCGAAGTGGAAGAAACGCAGCCACACCAGCGCCACCAGCCACCACGCCGCACCGGCCAGGCTGGCCAGCTGGAACAGCACCAGCTGATTGGCCGACGCCCAGACCAGCAGCACCATCAGCAGCAGGTTGAGCACCAGCAGCACGGTGCGCGACAGGGTGTCGTCCACGCCGGAGAGCTTGAGCCATTCCCACAGCCCGGTAAGGAACACCAGCGCGCCGCAGGCGGCCAGCCAGGCGGTGGGCAGGAAGAGGATCGCGCAGATGGCGACCGGCGCCATGATCAATGCGGCGATGACGCGGGTCTTGGTCATGCGGGCGTGGTCTCGGTCCGGGCGGCGACCTGGGCGCTGGTGAGCCCGAAGCGCCGTTCGCGCTGGGCGTAATCGTCCAGCGCCTGTTGCAGGACGGTGGCATCGAATTCCGGCCACAGGGTTTCGGTGAACCACAGCTCGGTGTAGGCAAGCTGCCACAGCAGGAAATTGCTGATGCGGGTATCGCCGCCGGTGCGGATGAACAGGTCCGGCGGCGGCAGGTCGGACAGGGCGACGCGGCTGCCGAGCAGGGCTTCGTCGATCTGCTCCGGCGCCAGGCGGCCCTCGGCGACCTCGCGGGCCAGCTCGCGCGCGGCCTGGGCGATGTCCTGGCGGCCGCCGTAGCTGGCGGCGATGGCCAGCACGAGGCGGTCGTTGCCGGCGGTCTTGCGTTCGGCGCCCTGCATGCGCTCGGCGATGGCCGGCGCGAAGCGGCTGCGATCGCCGAGGAAACGCACCTGCACGCCGCGGCGCTGCAGCTCCTCGACCTCGCGGTCGAGCGCGTGCAGGAACAGCTTCATCAGCGCGTCCACTTCTTCCTGCGGACGGCCCCAGTTCTCGCTGGAGAACGCGAACAGGGTCAGCACGCCGATGCCCTTCTCAAGGCAGAAGTCGATGGTGCGGTTGACCGCGCGCGCGCCGGCGCGATGGCCGATGACGCGCGGGCGGCGTCGGCGCTGGGCCCAACGGCCGTTGCCATCCATGATGATGGCCAGGTGGCGGGGCAGGGACATTGCAGGGTCCGGCGAGGCCGTCGACGACATGCGTCAGACGGCCATCAGTTCCTGTTCCTTGGCCTTGACCACTTCGTCGACGTCCTTGATCGCCTTGTCGGTCAGCTTCTGCACGTCTTCCTCGGCGCGGCGCACGTCGTCCTCGGTGACGGCCTTGTCCTTCAACAGGTCCTTGACCTGCTGGTTGGCGTCGCGGCGGATGTTGCGGATGGCGACCTTGGCGTCCTCGCCTTCGCTGTGCACGACCTTGGTCAGCTCCTTGCGGCGCTCCTCGGTCAGGGCGGGCAGGTTGAGGCGGATGGTGGTGCCGGCGGTGTTGGGGGTCAGGCCCAGGTCCGAGGCGAGGATCGCCTTCTCGACCGCGCCGACCATCTGCTTCTCCCACGGGGTGATCATCAGCGAACGCGCGTCGGAGACGGACACCGTGGCGACCTGGCTCAGCGGCATGTCCGACCCGTAGTAGTTGACCTTCAGGTGCTCGACCAGCGCCGGCGAGGCGCGTCCGGTGCGGACCTTGATGAGCGTATGGCGCAAGGCTTCGATGCTCTTGGCCATGCGGGTCTGTGCGTCTTGTTTGATCTCGTTGATCATCGCCGGGCGTCCTGGTATTCCTGAATCGGCCGATTATATCGGAAGCGCCGCATCGCGGCCGGGCCGGCGCCGGTCAGGCGCCGATCCCGCGCGGGGGCAGGGCGGGCTCAGCCGCGACCGCGCACCAGCGTGCCGATGCTTTCGCCGCGCAGGATGCGCAGCAGCACGCCGGGCTGGCCCATGTCGAAGATGCGCAGGGGCAGGTCGCTGTCGCGCGCCAGCGCGAAGGCGGCGGTGTCCATGACCTCCAGGCCCTGGCCGATCACTTCGTCGTAGGTGAGCGCGTCGTACTTGACCGCGTCGGCGTGCTTCTTCGGATCCTTGTTGTAGACGCCGTCGACCTTGGTGGCCTTGAGCAGCAGGTCGGCGCCGATCTCGATCGCGCGCAGCGCGGCGCCCGAGTCGGTGGTGAAGAACGGGTTGCCGGTACCGGCGGCGAAGATCGCGATGCGGCCCTTTTCCAGGTGGCGGATCGCGCGGCGGCGGATGAAGTCCTCGCACACGTCGTTGATCTTGATCGCGCTCATCACGCGCACCTTGGCGCCGAGCTTTTCCAGCGCGTCCTGCATCGCCAGCGCGTTGATGACGGTGGCGAGCATGCCCATCTGGTCACCGGTGACCCGGTCCATGCCGCCGGCGGCCAGGCCGGCGCCGCGGAAGATGTTGCCGCCGCCGATGACCAGCGCGACTTCGGCGCCGGCGTGCTGTGCTTCGATCACTTCGCGCGCGAGCCGGTTGATGACCTTCGGGTCGATGCCGTAGTCCTCTCCTCCCATCAGCGCCTCCCCGGAAAGCTTGAGCAGGATGCGGCGATAGGCGAGTTCGGACATGGGGGACTCCGTGATGGGCGGGCAAACGCGGGCGATTCTAGCGGAAACGACGTAGAACCGCGTTGCTGTTCACGACGCTGTAACAGTTCCGTTAATCGCCCGCCGCGCTTGCTCAGCCCGCGGCGGCTTCGGCGTACACGGTCACCCGGTTGCGGCCCCGATGCTTGGAGCGGTACAGCACGTTGTCGGCGGCCTTGAGCAGCGCGTCGACGCTTTCGAACAGGCGGCCGTCGCCCTGCGTGGCCAGGCCCGCGGAGAAGGTGATGTGCAGCGGGCCGCTTTCCAGCTGGGCCATCGGCACGCGCACGGTTTCGGCCAGCACGCGCTGCACCACCGCCAGCGCCGCCTCGGCGTTGGTGTTGGGGAGCACGATGAGGAATTCCTCGCCGCCGAAGCGGGCGATCGTGTCGCTGGTGCGCAGCAGGCGCTGCAGCGACTGGGCGAAGGTGCGCAGCACCTCGTCGCCGACCAGGTGCCCGTGCACGTCGTTGACGCGCTTGAAATCGTCCAGGTCGATGAAGGCCACCGACAGCGGCCAGCCGTGCCGGACCGCCAGGTCGAACTCGTGCTCCAGCGTCGAGCCGAGCTGGTGGCGGTTGTACACGCCGGTCAGCGCATCGCGGCTGGCCTGTTCGGCCAGGTGGCGCGCGCGGTGTTCGGATTCATCGGCCTGCCGGCGCGCGTCGCCCATTTCCTGCAGCTCGCGCAGGTTGCGCAGGGTGGACAGCTCGCGGGCCTGGTCGAGGATCGATTCGACCAGCTCCGGCTGCGGGATGCGCACGTCGAACAGCGCGCCGACTTCCGGCAGCATCTCGCCGATGCGTTCGAGCACCTTCTCGAAGCGCTCGCGGTCCAGCTGCAGCACTTCCTGCACGCGCGCCAGCGCCAGCTCGCGCGCGGCCTCGGGATCCTCGCCCAGCCAGATCTCCGACACGCAATGCGAGAGCGCCACGCAGGCGGCGAACGGCTCGCGCCCGTCGGGCATGGATTCGCTGCGCTCGATCGCCGCGCACAGGTATTCGGGCAGGTGCCACTGGCGCGCGACCCAGGCGCCGACCTCGGCGTGGTCGCCGCCGAACGCGGCGCGTTCGGCTTCCAGCAACGCCTGTGGCTCGAGCGGCGACGTCGCCTGCAGGGCCTGGTAGCGCTCCGGCACGGCCTGCAGCAGCGCGAGGATGCCGATGTCCTGCAGCAACCCGGCGAGCATGAGTTCTTCGGGCTTGCGCAGGCCGCGGGCCTGGCCGAGCACGCGCGCGGCCAGCGAGCTGACCACGCTGCGGCGCCAGATGCGCTCATGCAGCTCCGTGTTGCCGAAGCTGCGGCGCAGGCCCTGCACCATCGAGAAGCCCAGCGCGAGGCTGAGCGTCGCGTTGAGGCCGAGCATGGTCAGCGCCTGGCCGAGGTTGTCGATGCGGCGGCGGCTGGCGTACAGAGGCGAGTTGGCGATGCGCAGCATGCGTGCGCTCAATGCCATGTCCATGGCGATGACATCCGCCGTGGTGGCCATGTCCACTTCGGGATCCTGCGCCAACTCGATCACGCGCAGCGCGATACCGGGCGGCGAGGGGAGGTTTCGGCAATGGGCGAGGGTGGCCTCGTGTTCGGGACGCATGCTCGGGATTGTGCTGCTGTTAAGGCAAAGAATACACGGCCATCACACTTTTAGGTGGTGGGCTCATAGGTATTAGCGGCCGGAATCTGGAAAAGTTTCGGGGAGTTTTTTGAAGCGTGGCGGTTAGTAGCGCTGACTTGCGATGCGGGCACCGCCGTGGCGGGTATGGTCGTCACGCGGCTAATCCCGCCGTGCGGGATTAGCCCCCAAAGTTTGCTTCGCAAACTTCGGGCCCCGGCTCCTGCCTTGCCTATCCCCCCGCGGCTTCGCCGCGCCCCCCTTAACAGAAGGGGGGCTCTTCTCCGATCGCTTCACCACTGCCTCTATTCCACCTCGCTCCCGACTCTTCCGGTTGCGGCTGAAGCCGCTCCTGCGAGTTGGATGGGTGCGCGCTGTGGGTGCGGCTTTGGATGTTGTCATCCGGTCGAGGGAATCTGGAGGGTCTGCGGGGAGGGCGCCCTTTCGGGACCGTTGGCGACATGGATGTCGCCGACGAGCCCCATGGATGGGTTCACGGCGTGTCCCGAAAGGGCGCCCTCCCCGCAGGCCGTGCACAAACCCACAAACAGCCGGCCAATATCCAAGGCCAACAAGCATCGCCACCCGGCTGCAAAAAAAACGCGCT
>NZ_LLXU01000135.1 GCF_001431645.1 Stenotrophomonas panacihumi
CGGCGGGGGCGGGCAGGGCGAGTTCGTCGGCGAAATCACCCAGCGGCCGCCACTGCGGCAGCCCCTCGCGCCAGACCAGCGTATCCAGGCCGATGCGGCCGGAACGGTACAGCTCGACCAGGTTCTCATCCGGCAGCGGGCCGATCCGCTGCCGGTTGCCCTCGGCGTAATACCACTCGCTCATCACCCGCTTCCCCTGTGCTTCCAATGCGTGGAAGCGATCAGTGTACGGGTTCGGGCTCGTCCACGAACATCTGGGTTTCCATCCAGGCGTAGGCCGCTTCGGCGCCCGGCTGGTTGAACAGCACCATCAGGATGACCCACTTGAGGTCGTCCAGGTCCAGCTCGTCCTGGTCCAGCGCCATGGCGCGGTCGAGCACCAGTTCGCGCTGGTCGGCATCGAGGATGCCGTGCTGCTCCAGGAACAGCAGGAAGCCGCGGCACTCGATGTCGAGCTTGTCGAGTTCCGGGCCATGGTAGATGCGCACCGGGCCATCCACGCGCGGCTGGGCCACGCTCGGACGCTGGTCGGCGAGCGCATCGAGCCAATCGAAGGCCTTGCTGATTTCGGCGGGACTGAAGCCGGCCTGGATCAGGCCGTTCTGGAGCGAATCCCGGTCACGAACGAGGTCGGCGTCCTCGCTGAAGTAGTGTTCGAACAGGTAAAGCAGTACGTCGAGAATGCTCTCTTTCATTGCCCCTCGGCCTGCGTCGCGAGACGCTGTGGAGGTGAAGAAACTAGGGGTAGCGCATGTAGCGGCCGTGACGGACCACCACCCTTCCTTCCAGTTCCATGGCCAGCAGCATGGAGGACAGCGCGGCGGCCGTCAATCCGGTGCGCTGAACCAATGAATCCATAGGGATGGGGTCGTGGCCCAGCGCTTGCCACAAGCGCTGGTAGTCGGGGTTGGCGGGCAGTGGGGGCCGGCCCGTATCGCGTCCGGCGACTTCAATGGGGGCGGCAGGGGTGCCCCGCAAGGGTGCGATGCGGCTGGCCGCCAGCGGGCCGAGCACGGCCAGCACGTCGTCGGCGGATTCCACCAAGGTGGCGCCATCGCGGATCAGCCGGTGGCAGCCGCGCGCCATCGGGTTATGGATCGAGCCGGGGATGGCGAAGACCTCGCGCCCGGCTTCGCCGGCCAGCCGCGCGGTGATCAGCGCGCCGGAGCGGTGCGCGGCCTCCACCACCAGCGTGCCGAGCGTGAGCCCGGCGACGATGCGGTTGCGCGACGGGAACTGGCCCGCGCGGGCGGGCGTGCCCGGCGGATATTCGCTGGCGACCGCGCCTTCGCGGGCCATGCGTGCCTGCAGGGCGGCGTGCCGGGCGGGATAGGGCACGTCCGGCCCGGTGCCGAGGATGGCGAGGGTGAGGCCCGCGGCATGCCCCAGCGCCGCTTCGTGCGCGGCGGCATCGATGCCGGCCGCCAGCCCGCTGACCACCGCCAGCCCGGCCTGCGCGAGGGCCTCGGCGAACACGCCGGCGTGGTCCCGGCCTCCCGCGCTAGGCCGCCGGCTGCCGACGATGGCCACGCCGGGGTGCGCCAGCAGCGCCGGTTCGCCCGCCACGAACAGCGCCAATGGCGGCTGTGGCGACTCGCGCAGCAGGGGGGGATAAGCCGGGTGGTCCCAGCCGATGAAGTGATGCCCCGCGGCCTCCAGCCAGCGCCGCGCATGCCGCAGCGGGCCGGACGGAGGCTGCGCGAGCGCCGCCCGCTGCGCGTCATCGCACCCGGCCGCCAGCCATGCCGCAGGGCCGGCCGACAGCGCCGCCGCCGCACTGCCGTGCAGGGTGAGCAACATTTGCCGGGACGCGATGGCGCCACCGGCCAGCACGAGGGCCAGCCAGGCGTCGCGTTCTTCCGCACTGGCGGCAGGGGCGGTATCGACCATCCATCGAGCATGGCGCGCAAACGAAAACGGCGCCCTAGGGCGCCGTTTCCATCTCGGATCGGGAAAGGCTGTTACTGCGCGTCGGGATGACGCACGTTGTAGCCCACCTTCACCGGCTTCACGCCTTCCATCACCAGCGCGTAGCTGACCTTGTCGAAGGTGCGGAACACCATCGCGTGGGCCGCGTACTCCTCCGGCACGCCGACCGTGCGGCCGCCACCGGTGAAGCCGTCGTCGGCGCGCGAGATCAGCGAGTGCTCGACGCGGTCGTTCACGCGGCGGCTGTTGCGCCACAGCGAGAACACGGTGCCGTTGTCGATGCCTTCGCGGGCGCCGCCGGAGATGGCGATCACGTCACGCGGACCGGCCGCGGTGAAGGTGTCGGCGACGGCCAGCACGCGCAGTTCCGTCTCGGCGGCCTGCGGGGCCGGCGGGTGCGGGATGAACTGCAGGTCGTACGGCTGCGCCTGGACCGGCATCAGGCGATCCCCGGGGCGCACTTCGCGGCCGCTGTCCTGCAGCAGCAGCGAGGTGACCTCGGTGGTGCCGGAGGGCACGCGGGTCACGGTGCCGACGTTGACCTGCGCCATCTCATAGCCCAGGAACTCGTTGCGAGTGCTCGGGGCGATGTAGGTCTTCCACAGGTTGCCGGCGCCGGCGAGCGGATCGCCGTTGGCCTGCAGGTCCTCGTTGTGGCGCGGCAGCGCGTAGCTCAGCGTCGGGCGGAACACCGCATAACGCTGGCCGACCTGGGCGTTGTCCAGGTTCATCACGTAGGCCACCTGGCCGGCGCTGGCACGCAGACGGCTGTCCTCGAGGCTGACCACGTAGGGCAGGCTCTTGAACTCGTCGGTGATGCGCAGGTTTTTCAGGAACGGCTCGATGTCCGCCAGCGGAATCGCGTTGATCGGCGCTTCCTGGCGCGGGCCGGGCTTGACGCCGACGCGATCCAGGTAGGCCAGGCTCAGCACGTCACCCGGATAAATCAGGTGCGGATTGCTCACCTGCGGGTTGGCCTGCCAGATTTCCGGCCACAGCCACGGCTTCTTCAAGAACTTGCCCGCGATATCCCATAGCGTGTCGCCTTTCTTGACGACATAGGTATCCGGGTGGTCGCCGGCCATTTCCACGGCAGCGGCGTAGGTCGCGACGGTCAGCATCGCCACGGCGACGACCGTACGAATTCGGTTGAACATGATTGCGCTCTGCCTGATTCCCCAACAGGTTCGCGCACTATAGTTCAGATACCGGGGCGAAGCGCAAGCGTTGGCGCTAGAATTGCGACGTCTTGCCGGATTGTTCCGGCGTCCCCACCTCGGGTATCGCCATGGCCCTGCTCCCCATTCTTGAATTTCCCGACCCCCGGCTGCGCACCAAGGCAGCCCCGGTCGACCCGGCCGAGGTGACCACCCCCGGCTTCCAGACCCTGCTGGACGACATGTTCCAGACCATGTACGACGCCCCGGGCATCGGCCTGGCCGCCAGCCAGGTGGACGTCCACAAGCGCTTCATGGTCATCGACATCAGCGAGGAGAAGAACCTCCCGCAGGTGTTCATCAACCCGGAGATCACCGCGCACGACGGCGGCCAGGTCTACCAGGAGGGTTGCCTGTCCGTGCCGGGCATCTTCGCCGACGTCACCCGGGCCGACACCATCACCGTGCGCTACCTGGACCGCCAGGGCCAGTCGCAGGAACTCACCACCGGCGGCCTGCTGGCGGTGTGCATCCAGCACGAGATGGACCACCTGGAAGGCAAGCTGTTCATCGATTACCTCTCGCCGCTCAAGCGCGAGATGGTGCGCAAGAAGCTGGCCAAGCAGCGCAAGCACGTCGCCTGACGCGCGGATCAGGGGGACGGGGGCATTCGCGCGCCGGCCTCCCGACCGGCCAGCGCGCCCTTACCGGAGCCCCGCCCCCATGAGAATCGTCTTCGCCGGTACGCCGGACTTCGCCGTGCCGTCGCTGCGCGCGGCCGCCCGCCACAATGAAGTGGTGGCCGTCTACACCCAGCCCGACCGTCCCGCCGGCCGCGGCCGCGGCCTGACCCCTTCGCCGGTCAAGCTCGAAGCCGTCGCGCGCGGCATCCCCGTGTACCAGCCCGAGAGCCTGCGCACGCCCGAGGCGCGCGCGCAGCTGGCCGCGCTCGAACCGGACCTGATGATCGTCGTGGCCTACGGGCTGATCCTGCCGAAGAAGGTGCTGGCGATCCCGACCTACGGCTGCTGGAACGTGCATGCCTCGCTGCTGCCGCGCTGGCGTGGCGCCGCGCCGATCCAGCGCGCCATCGAAGCCGGCGACGCCGAAAGCGGCGTATGCCTGATGCAGATGGAGGCCGGCCTGGATACCGGCCCGGTGCTGCTGGCCCAGCACACCCCGATCGGCCCGCAGGACACGGGCGGGCAGCTCCACGACCGCCTCGCCGAACTCGGCGCGCAGGTGCTGGCCGATGGCCTGGGCCTGCTGCGCGTCGGGCTGAGCCCGGTGCCGCACCCGCAGCCGGACGAGGGCGTGACCTACGCGCACAAGCTCGACAAGGCCGAGGCCCGGCTGGACTGGGCGCAGCCGGCCGACGCGCTGGCGCGCAAGGTGCGCGCCTTCGTGCCGTGGCCGGTGGCCGAGGCCATGCTGGCCGGCGACCGCCTGCGCATCCACGGCGCGTTGGCCCTGGATGAAACCCACGACCGTCCGCCGGGCAGCCTGCTGCGCGCCTCGCGCGAAGGCCTCGACGTGGCCTGTGGCGAGGGCGTGCTGCGCCTGCGCGTGGTCCAGCGCGAGGGCGGCAAGCCGGTGACCGCCGCCGACTACCTCAACGCCCGCCGCGACCTGGCTGCGTTCGCCCCATGAACGCCGCCCCCGCTCCGGCCGGCGTGGCCGCCCGCGTGGCCGCCGCGCGCATCCTGGCCGCGGTGATCGGCCACGGCCGCTCGCTGAAGGCCGAGTTCGCCGCTGTGTTGCCGGGGCTCGACGAGCCGCGCGACCGCGCGCTGGTCGAGGCGATCTGCTTCGCCGCGCTGCGTCGCCGGCCCGCCTACGAGGCGGCGCTGGGCCAGTGGCTGGAGCGCCCGCCGGGCCGCCGCGATGCCGACCTCAAGGGCCTGCTGCTCGCCGGCCTCGCCCAGCTCGATGCGCTCGCGCTGCCCGCGCATGCGGCGCTTTCGGCGACGGTGGATGCGTGTCGCGCGCTGGGGCGCCCGCGCCAGGCCGGCATGGTCAACGCGGTGCTGCGCCGCGCGCAGCGCGAGGGCCTGCCGGCCGTGGCCGCCGATGCCAGCTGGCCGCAGTGGCTGCGCGATGAAGTGCGGCGCGACTGGCGCGAGCAGGCCGACGCGGTCTTCCAGGCCAGCGCCGAACCCGCGCCGATGTGGCTGCGGGTCAACCGCCGGCAGCACGACCGCGACGCCTACCTGGCCCTGCTGGCCGAGGCCGGCATCGCCGCCAGCGCCGCGCCCGACCTGGCCGATGGCCTGCGCCTGGCCGAGCCGATGCCGGTGGCGCAGCTGCCGGGCTTCGCCGAGGGCGCGGTCTCGGTGCAGGACGGCTCGGCGCAGCAGGTCGCCGACCTGTTCGCGCCCCGCCCCGGCCTGCGCGTACTCGATGCCTGCGCCGCTCCGGGCGGCAAGGCCGCGCACCTGCTGGAACGCGTGCCGGGCCTGCAGCTGACCGCCATCGACATCGACCCGCGGCGCCTGCGCCGGGTGAGCGAGACCCTGGCCCGCACCGGCGTGGACGAGGGCGCGCAGGTGCTGGCGGCCGATGCCGCCGAACCGGAGCGCTGGTGGGACGGCGTGCCGTTCGACGTCGTGCTGCTGGACGCGCCGTGTTCGGCCACCGGCATCGTGCGCCGCCAGCCGGACGTGCTGCTGCATCGTCGCGCCGAGGACGTCGACACCCTGCTCGGCGTGCAGGCGCGGTTGCTCGATGCGGCCTGGCGCGTGCTGCGCCCGGGCGGCTGCCTGCTCTACACCACCTGCTCGCTGCTGCGGCGGGAGAACGAGCGGCAGGTCGCGCAGTTCATCGCGCGCACCGACGGCGTGCAGGTCGAACCGCTGCCTGAACACTTCGGTCATGTGGCCGGCGCGGGGCGCCAGCGCCTGCCCGGCGAGCAGGGTCGCGACGGCTTCTTCTACGTGAAATTGCTGAAGACTTCCTGATCGGCGCGGCTATCATTGCGCCCCATGCGCAAGACGAGCTCCAAGGAATTCTGGTTGCTGGCCATCACCGCGCTGCTGGTGATCGGCGCCGGGCTGGGAATGCGCGATCCGTGGCCTTCCGACGAGCCGCGCTTCGCGCTGGTCGCC
This sequence comes from Stenotrophomonas panacihumi, assembly GCF_001431645.1. GTDB lineage: Bacteria > Pseudomonadota > Gammaproteobacteria > Xanthomonadales > Xanthomonadaceae > Stenotrophomonas_A > Stenotrophomonas_A panacihumi. Next base: position 6,191 of record NZ_LLXU01000135.1, read on the forward strand.
AAGCAGATGGTGGAGAGCGGCAACTGGCTGTTCCCGCACCGGGGCATCGAGCTGTACTCGGACAAGCCGCCGATGCTGATGTGGCTGCAGGCGGCGTTGTACACCCTGCTGCGCGACTGGCGCGTGGCCTTCCTGCTGCCTTCGCTGCTGGCCGCGCTGGGCACCCTGGCCTGCGTGTACGACCTCGGCCGGCGGCTGTGGACGCGCCGCGTCGGCCTCTACGCCGCCTGGGCACTGCTGTTCACGCTGCACTTCACCTTCCAGGCCAAGAAGGCGCAGATCGACCCGCTGGTGGTGTGCTTCATCACGCTGGGCAACTACGGCTTGCTGCGCCACCTGCTGCTCGGGCCGCACTGGCGATGGTGGGCGGCCGGCTGGTTCTTCGCCGGCATCGGGGTGATCACCAAGGGCGTGGGGGTGGTCGCGCTGCTGATGCTGTTGCCGGCCGTCATCGCCTCGGTGGCCGGCTGGCCGCGGGTGCGCGTGCATGTGCGCGATGCGCGGTTCTGGTGGGGGCCGGCAGCGTTCCTGCTGGCGATCGCGCTGTGGCTGCTGCCGGTGGTGGTGGCCGCGCTGGCCACCGGTGAGCCGGAATACCGCGCCTACCTCAACGACATCCTGTTCCGGCAGACCGCCAAGCGTTACGCGCAGTCCTGGGATCATCCACAGCCGGTCTGGTACCACTTGGCGACCATGGCGACGATGTGGATCCCGGTGATCCTGGCGCTGCCGTGGGCGATCCCGGCGTGGTGGCGCCGCCTGCGCCGCCGCGACGCGCGCTACCTGCTGCCGCTGGCCTGGTGGGTGCTGGTGCTGGTGTTCTTCTCCATCCCCAGCGGCAAGCGCGACGTCTACATCCTGCCGGCGCTGCCGATGTTCTGCCTGGCGCTGGCGCCGCTGCTGCCGGGCCTGCTGCGCAAGCGCGGGCCGCAGTGGCTGGTGTGGGCGTTCACCGCGCTGGTGTCGGGGGTGTGCCTGGCCGGCGGGCTGTCGATGCTGTTCGGCGAGCCGGCGTTTGAACGCAAGCTGCTCGACAGCCGCGGGGCCGGCGGCGATGTCGGCGTCGCCGTGGCCTGGGTGCTGCTGGCCTGCGGCGCCTGGGGCGTGGCGATGCTCGCGTGGCTGCGGGTGCGCGGGGCGGCGTTCGCGCTGCTCTCGCTGCTGGGCGTGGTGTGGGTCATCTACGGCTTGATCGGCTACCCGTTGCTCAACGATTCCAGCTCCTCGCGCGGCGTGATGCGCGAGGCGGGCCGGCGCATCGGCCCGGACGCCGAACTCGGCCTGGTGGCGTGGAAGGAACAGAACCTGCTGATGGCCGACCGCCCGGCGGCGAACTTCGGCTTCAAGGTGCCGTGGGCCGAGCAGCTGCGCCGCGGCGTGGCCTGGCAGGCTGAACGGCCGGCCAGCCGTTGGCTGCTGGTACAGGAGCCGGCGATGCAGGCCTGCATCGACCGCGGCCGCGCCGAAATCGTCGGCACGGCCAACCGCCGCCGCTGGTGGCTGGTGCCCGCCGACGCGGTGGTCGGCCCCTGCAAGCCGTCGGCCTCCGAGCTGGACCGCGAACGCCAGGAGCAGGGCAACATCGATGTGGAGTGAGTGCGCAGGTGCCGCCCCCGGCCGGCCGTCCGCAGCCGGTAAACCCGTTGCCTCCAGCAATCGCCTGCCCGAAGCCGGGCCACGAGGATGTGAAAAGCCGCCCGTTTCCATCACGCGGCGTCTTCACGACTTAGCTCCCGTTCGTGATTGCCTGAGGATCATGGCCGCCTCCTCGAATCCGCCCGCGCCACGATGACGCTATTGCATCCCACCCGACCGGAACTGCCCGCGCTGGCTGACGCCAGCCGTGCGCGGCGCCTGGGCGGCGTGGCGGAGTTCGGCGTGTTCGCGCTGGCCGCCTTCGTCATCGTCATGCCCAGCGGCCTGCTGCCGTTCGGCCTGTGCCTGTTCGGCACCAGCGTGATGGGGTTCCGCGCGATGCGCCAGTCCGTGCCCGGCATGGGCGTGAACCTGCGCGCGCTGGGCTGGCTGACCGTGGCGGTGCTGCTGATGTCGTTGTGGTCGGTGCTGCTGTTCGAGCACGGGCTGCGCGACGTCGACAACCGCTCGCGCTTCGTGGTGCTGCCGTGGGCGGCGCTGTGGGTGTATGCGATGCAGCCGCGGATGATCTGGCTGTGGCGCGGCGCGGTGGCCGGCATCTTCGCCGCGCTGCTGCTGGCGGCGTTCCAGGTGGCGCGCGGCGATCCGCGCGCCGAAGGCTGGACCAACGCCATCGTGCTGGCCGACATCGTGCTGATGCTGATGGTGCTGGCGGTGTTCTGCCGGCCGCGCGGGCGCTGGATCTGGGTGGTGCCGGCGCTGGTGGCCGGCTGCGTGACCATCGTGCTCAGCGGCAGCCGCGGCGTCTGGCCGGCACTGCTGTGCCTGCTGGTGGTGGTGGCGATGGGCGCGCGCTGGCGCGACGGCCGCACCCGCCTGCTGATCCTCGCCGCGGTCGCGGCCATCGGCGCGACCATCGTGCTCACGGTGCCGGCGCTCACCCACCAGATGCGCATCGGCGAACTGCAGCGCGACATGCAGCGCTATGAAGTCGGCGACGTCGATTCCTCCGCCGGTGCGCGGCTGGAGCGCCTGCACGTCGCCTACGACACCTTCCTGGAGCACCCGCTGACCGGCGTGGGCGTGGGCCACTTCGACGATGCGATGAAGCGCCTGCCGATCTGCGACACCGACCAGTGGATCGACCGCTGCCACCTGGGCCATGCGCACAACGACGTGGCCGAATGGGCCGCCACCCAGGGCATCCTCGGCATCGCGCTGCTGTTCGCGGTGTACGGCGTGCCGTTGTGGCTGCTGGTGCGGCTGTACCGGCGCAGCGGGCAGACCCGCTTCCGCGGGCCGGCGGCGGCCGGCATCGTCGTGGTGCTGAGTTACGTGCTGTGCGGCATGACCCAGTCGATGTTCGCCCACCAGGTCACGGCGAGCTTCTACGTGTCGATCATCGGTACGTTGATCGGCCTGGCCGTGCGCGAGGCCGAGCAGGCTCAGCCGTTGCGGCGCGGCTGATCGGGCGCGCGCGGCGGGTCGCCGACCGGCTGCCCGTGCTGCAGCAGCCACAGCATGATCGACTTCTGCCGGACGTAGTTGGCGCGGACATAGGCGTAGACCAGTCCGCGCCAGCCATCGAGGAAACCGGCGCGCAGCACGTAGCCGCGCCAGAAGCGCCACGCCGGCGCCAACACCAGCTTCGACCACGACGCGCGCTTGCCGCGCGCATGTTCGTGCTCGGCCATCATCCTGGCGTAGCGCTGGGTCTTGGCCAGCTGCTGTTCGAGCGAACGGTAGGGGTAGTGGATGAGGTCGCCGCGCAGCGTGGCGACCGGGCCGTCGACGCTTGCCGCCTCGTGGATCTCGCGCTTGCCGCGCCATCCGCCGCGGCGGCGGTCGAACAGCCGCAGCACGCGGTCCGGGTAGGCATTGCCATGGCGCAGGAAGCGGCCGAAATAGTCCGACAGGCGGTTGAAGCGGTAGCCGGCCTGGCCCGCGAAGCCGCCATCGCGCGCGGCCAGGATGGATGCGCGCAGTTCATCGCTGACGCGCTCGTCGGCATCCAGGCACAGCACCCAGTCGTGCGCGGCCTGGGTGACGGCGAAATCCTTCTGGCTGCGGAAGCCGTCGAACGGCCGCTGCAGCACGCGCGCGCCGGCGGCTTGCGCCAGCGCCACGGTGGCGTCGGTGGAATGCGAGTCCACCACCAGCACGTCGTCGCAGAACGCGAGCGAGGCCAGGCAGTCGCTGATGCGATCGGCCTCGTTGAACGCGATAATGCAGGCCGAGAGACGAGGCCGTTCTGACGGAGCGGTCGATGAGGACATAGAGATGGCCGAGTACCTGCTGTTCGCGACGGAGCGTTACGCGCTGCCTATTCTGGCCCCTCTGGCGCGGGCATTACAGGCCAGCGGGCAGTCGGTGTCGGCGTGGTTCGAGGATGGCGCCCGTGGCGGCACGCTGCCCGGCGTGCCGCAGGTGGACCTGCGCGGCGCCCTGGCGCTGCGCCCGCGCGCGGTGTTCAGCGCGGCCAACTGGGTGCCGGGCTTCCTCTCCGGGGCCAAGGTGCAGCTGTTCCATGGGTTCAACGTGCAGAAGCGCGAGGACAACCGGGGACACTTCCGGGTGCGCGGGTTGTTCGACCTCTATTGCACCCAGGGGCCGGCGACGACCGAACCGTTCCGCGCGCTGGCCGAACGCGAAGGCCACTTCGCGGTGGCCGAGACCGGCTGGCCGAAGCTCGACCCGCTGTTCCGCGACGACGATGGCGAAAGCGCGCGGCTGCGTGCCCGCGCGGCGGGGCGGCCGGTGATCCTGTTCGGCTCCACTTTCACCGAACGCCTCAGCGCCGCGCCGGTGCTGCACGACGCCATCGCCGCCGACATCGCCCGCGGCGACCGCTACTGGCTGCTGACCCTGCACCCGAAATGCCCGCCGGAGCTGTTCGCCCGCTATCGCGCGCTGGCCGGGGCCAACGCGCACTTCGTCGAGCCGGAGCAGGTGATGGCCGCGCAGCGCGCCGCCGACGTGCTGGTCTCCGATACCTCTTCGATCGTTTCGGAGTTCGTGGTGCAGCACAAGCCGGTGGTGACGCTGCGCAACCGCGCGCCGAAGCCGCACATGATCGATTTCGACGACCCGGCGCAGCTGCCGCAGATGCTGGCGCGCGCGCTGGCGCCGGAGCCGGCGCTGATGGCGGAGATCGTGCGCTATGCCGATGCGATCCATCCGTATCGCGATGGGCTGTCGTCGGAGCGGGTGATCGCCGCCACCGAGGATTTCATTGACGGCGAGATGGGCCGGCTGCGCCGCAAGCCGCTCGGCGCGCTGTGGCGCGGGCTGCAGATCCGCAAGGACCTCGGCTACTGGGGCCCGGCGCAGCGCTGAATCACCAGCGCAGGCGCCTGCGCGCGAGCCGCGTCCCCAGTTGTTCGTACAAGGCCTGCGCCTGCGCCTCGGGCAACAGCCGCAGGCGCAGCGGCGGGGCGGAGGCCTGCGCGCCGGCGGTGTCCAGCCACAGCGAGGCGGTTCCGAACAGGCGATCCAGCGGCGAGCGTGACAGGCGCAGCGCCTGCAGCTTGTCGAGTTCGGCCATGCGCCACCAGCGGTCCCACCAGCCACCGCGCACCACGATGCGCTCGCCCTCCACCGACCAGCCCATCCGCGCGATCTGCCGGTAGGCCGAGAACAGCGCCCACGGCCACCACGCCAGCAGCAGCCAGGCCCATGGGCCGAGGTGCCAGGACGCCATCGCCGCGACCGGCAGCAGCCACAGCGAGGGCAGCGCCAGGCGCCAGCCGTTGGCGCGTGGCACCGGCGTCCACTGCGCCGGCGGCCAGGCCGCATGCGGCAGCAGGTCGGCGATGAGGTCGTCGCAGGCCTGCGGCGTGGCGATGGGCGCGACGTCGCGGAATGCGCGGCCGTGGTCGTCGTGCTGCTGCGAGGCGGCGGTATCCACCTGCAGGCGACGGCGGCGCAGGCAGCGGTGCAGGAAACCCTCGCGCAGCGTCCAGGCCTGGATGCGCCGGCGCGTGGTGCTGGTGCGGATGCGCGTGAGCAGGCCGCGCTCGACGGTGAGCCGGCGCTCGATCTCGCTCAAGGTGAAGCCGTGGTACTGCACCAGCGCCAGCAGCACGGAGAGCGCGCGCATCGCCAGCAGCAGGGCGGCAAGCAGCAACAGCGCGGCCACGGCGGTGGCGGCCATCCCGGGGTGCAGGTCGTGCACGTACCGGTAGGCGACCTCTCCGTTGTTGGTGATGAAGTTGCTCACCGAGCGCTGCGGAAAGACCTGGTACAGCACGCCGAACGCGGCGGCCACCACCACCATGCCGCGGTTGGACACCAGCCCCAGTCGGATCACTTCCGGCACCGGCAGGCGCAGCAGCGTGCGCACCGAGGGTTCGGCGGCGGGGGTGGTGCCGTCGGTCGAGGCATCGATGCCGGGCGTCGCATGCGTGCCTTGCCGCACGCGCTGCTCCAGTGCCAGCGCACGATCGAGCCGCAGCACGCGCATCTGCGCTTCCGGGCGCGCCCCGCCCGCCGATTCCAGCCGCACCTCCGCCACGCCGAACATCCGGTGCAGCACGCTCTGGTGCAGCGCCACGTTGTGGATGCGCGCGTAGGGGATGTCGCGCCAGCTGCGTTCGAGCAGGCCGCTGCGGATGTGGATGGCGTCGGCGCCGAGGCGATAGCGATAGGTCAGGTACTGCAGCACCGAGATCGCCACCAGCACGCCGATCGCGCCGAGGCTGGCGAGGTTCGCGTAGCCGTCCTCGCGGTCGCCGCGCTGGCCGAAGAACACCACCAGCACCAACGGAATGAAGAACTGCCGCGCCTGCTGCAGCAGCACGAACAGCCATGACAGCGGATGCAGCCGCTGCTCGCCGGTCTCGAGGTCGGGGGTGCTCACAGGGCGTCGTCGTCCTGGTCGAGCTGGCGCGAAAGGCGTTCGCGCAGGCGTTCGGCATCGGTGGCGTCGAGGCCGGCGATCGACACCGCGCCGAAGCGGCTGCCGGCCGTATGCACGACCAGCGTGGAGAGGGTGAGCAGGCGTTCCAGCGGCCCGCGGCGCAGATCCAGGTGCTGCACGCGGCTGGCCGGCACGCGGGTTTCCGATTGCCACAAGCCGCCGCGGCGCACGGCCAGGCCCTGCGCGTCGAGCAGCCAGCGCACCCGGCGGCGGCGGCGGTAGGCCAGCCCGCCCAGCAGCAGCGCGACGATGGCGACGATCACCGCGACGGCCCAACCCGGCAGCGGAATGGGGGCGCCTTCGCCGATGCGCAGCAGGAGGCTGCCGCCCACGACCAGGCACGGCACGAGCAGCGAGAGCCCGGCCATCGCCCCGGCCAGCACCGCGCCGCGCAGCGGCAGGGGCTGCCAGTCGGTGGCGGGCAAGGGCGGGAATGCGGGTTCGGACGACGACGGCGAAGGATCGGACACGATGCGGGCGCCTGGCGGAATGGCGCCCAGCATAGCGGCGCCGCGACCGGCGCCGGAACCACGCCGGCCTACTGCGAGGCGAGGATCAGCGCGTCCACGTCCAGCGCATGGCCGGCGCGGGCCGCCTTGGTGCGCAGGTATTGCTCGTTCTCGTGGGTGATCTCGCCGGTGACCGGGATGCGCTCGACCACCTCGATGCCGGCCGCGCGCAGGCGTTCGACCTTGCTCGGGTTGTTGGTCAGCAGCTGGATGCGCTCGATGCCCAGGCCGCGCAGCATCGCCACCGCGCTGCCATAGCGGCGCTCGTCGGGGCCGAAGCCGAGCTGGGCGTCGGCGTCGATGGTGTCCAGGCCGGCGTGCTGGTAGCCATAGGCGCGCATCTTCGCCGCGATGCCGGTGCCGCGGCCTTCCTGGTCCAGGTACAGCAGTACGCCGCCGCCGAGCGCCTTGAGCTTGTCCAGGCCGCGACGCAGCTGGTCGCCGCAGTCGCACTTGAGCGAGCCGAACAGGTCGCCGGTGAGGCAGGAGGAATGCACGCGCACCGGCACGGGCCTGGACAGGTCCGGCTGGCCGACGACGATGGCGACCTGGTCGCGCTGGGCCACGCCGCCGCGGAACACCACGAACTCGCTCATGCCGACGTCGCGCAGCGGCACCGGCGTGCGGGTCACCAATTCGTACGGACGCGCCGCGGCGCG
>NZ_LLXU01000136.1 GCF_001431645.1 Stenotrophomonas panacihumi
CGGCGTGTCCCGGAAAGGGCCCGGCCACCCCGCAGGCGACGAAGGCCGTGCAGGGCAGCACCCAACCACGAGACCCGCTACAAATCCCGCAAATCCAGCCGCCGAAGCTTCGGCGCCTTGAGCGCAGTAACCCCCACCACGCACATCGTCACGAACCCACCCAGCACGACGGCCTGCACCAGCCCGATGAGCCGCGCCATGGTCCCGTCGTAGAACGCGCCGAGCTCGTTGGAAGACCCGATGAAGATGCCGTTGATCGCCGACACCCGTCCACGCATCTCGTCGGGCGTGGCCAGCTGCAGGATCGTCGAGCGCACCACCACGGAGACGCCGTCGCACATCCCGTAAACCAGCAGGATCGCCGCCGACAGCCAGAAATGCCGCGACAGCCCGAACGCGATCGTGCACAACCCGAACCCCGCCACCGCGAACAGCAGCACCCGCCCGGCATTGCGCTGCAAGGGCCGGCGCGCCAGCCACACCCCGACCACGATCGAGCCCAATGCCGGCGCCCCGCGCAGGATCCCGAGCCCCTCCGGCCCGTAATGCAGGATGTCGTGGATGAAGGCCGGCAGCATCGACACCGCGCCGCCCAGCAGCACCGAGAACATGTCCAGCGCCATCGCCCCGAGCATCACCTGGTTGGAGAACACGAAGCGCGCCCCCTCGGCGATGCTGCGGAAGATCGGCGCGCGGCCCGCCGTGCTCACCGGCTCCTCCACGCGCAGCGCCAGCAGCGCCGTCATCGCCACCAGCGCGATCACCGCCGCCGTGGCATACGCCAGCCCCTTGCCGCCCCAGCCGACCAGCACGCCGCCCAGCGCCGGGCCGATCACCATGCCGGTCTGGAACACCACGCTGCCGATGCTCGCGCCGCGCGCAAACGCCTCGCGCGGCAGCGTGCGCGCGAACAGCGCGTTGTACACCGGCGACAGGAACGAGCGCGCCGCGCCGGTCAGCGCGATCGCGCCATAGATCGGCCACACGCCCTTGAACGGCAGCCAGCCCATCGCCACCGCCATCAGCACGCCGGCCGTGGCGACCAGCCCCAGCGTGGCGATCGCCCCGAGGCGACGTCGCGGCAGGTGGTCCACCAGGTAGCCGGCGAACGGCGCGATGCAGAAGAACGGCAGGATCTCCGCCAGCCCCACCAGGCCCAGCGAGAACGGATTGCGGGTGATCTCGTAGATGTGCCAGCCGACCGTCACCGCCACGATCTGGTAGGACAGCATCGCGCAGATGCGATACCCCAGCACCAGCGCGAAGCCCGGATGGGCGAGGAGGGTGCGGATGCCCTGGTCGGTGGTCGGCGCCGCGTCCGGCGCGCTCACTGCTGCGCCTTCGCGGTCTCGCGGATGAAGCCCAGCATCGCTGCCACGCCGTTGCTGCGCGTGGGCGAGAGGTGGCGCGACAGGCCGATATCGGTGATGTAGGTCGGCTCGGTGGCCAGGATCTCCTCGGCGCTGCGGCCGGAGTAGACCCGCAGTGCCAGGTAGATCAGGCCCGAGACGATGGCCGAATCACTGATGGCGTGGAAATCCAGCCGCTGCGCGTTGCCCTCCGGCACGATCCACACCATCGACTGGCAGCCGTGCAGGCGGTGTTCCTCGGATTTCCACGCGTCGGGGAAGGCCGGCAGCTTGCGGCCGAGGTCGATCAGGTACTGGTAGCGCTCGGACCAGTCGCCGAAGAAGGAAAACTCCTCGGCGATGGCCGCCTGGGCTTGCGCGGCGGTGGGTTCGAGCGGGAAAGGGGAGTCGGTCATGGGGGCGTTCACTGCGCCGCGCCCGAAGGCGCGGGTGGGGAGGGCAGGAATCAGGCGCGCTTGCGCGACCACCTGACACCCTGCGGGGTGTCTTCCAGCACGATGCCTTCGGCGGCCAGCTGGTCGCGCAGGGCATCGGCACGGGCGAAATCGCGGGCCTTCTTGGCCGCGCCGCGTTCGTCGACCAGCGCCTGGATGCGGGCATCCTCGTCGGCATCCACGGCGGTGGCGCCGAACCACTGCGCGGGATCCTGCTGCAGCAGGCCCAGCGCGAGGCCGGCGCCGAGCAGCTCGGCCTTCAGGCGCGCGCGGTCGTCGGCGGTCTCGGCCTTGCGGGCCTCGCCGGCGATGCGCGCCACTTCGGCCAGCGCCAGCGGGGTGTTGAGGTCGTCGTCCAGCGCGGCTTCGACCGGCACGGGAATCCGCGCGGTGGCCTGGATGTCGGCCAGGTCGCGCAGCGTGCCGTACAGCCGGTCCAGCGTGCGGATCGACTGCTCGATCAGCGCATCGGACCAGTCCAGCGGCTGGCGGTAATGCGCCGACAGCAGCGCATAGCGCAGCGCCTCGGGCGGATGCTTGCGCACCAGGTCGTGCACGCGCTCGATGTTGCCCAGCGACTTGCTCATCTTGGCGCCGCCGAAGTTGAGCATGCCGTTGTGCAGCCAGAACCGCGCGAAGGTGGCGCCGCCGTGGGCGCACTCGCTCTGCGCGATCTCGTTCTCGTGGTGCGGGAACTGCAGGTCGACGCCGCCGGCGTGGATGTCGATGGTCTCGCCCAGATGGGCGGCGGCCATCGCCGAGCATTCGATGTGCCAGCCCGGGCGGCCGCGGCCCCAGGGCGAGTCCCAGCCGGGCAGGTCGTCGCTGGAGGGCTTCCACAGCACGAAGTCGCCGGCGTCCTTCTTGTACGGGGCCACTTCCACGCGCGCGCCGGCCAGCATTTCCTCCGGGTCGCGGCGCGAGAGCTTGCCGTAGCCGTCGAAGCTGTTCACCGCGAACAGGACGTGGCCTTCGGCGGCATAGGCGTGGCCGTTGTCGATCAGGCGCTGGATCATCGCCACGATCTGCGGGATGTGGGCGGTGGCTTCCGGCTCCAGGTCCGGCGGGGCGACGCCCAGGGCGGCCATGTCCTGCCGGTAGGCGGCGGCGAAGCGGTCGGTGATGGCCGAGATCGGCACGCCCTGGTCGCGGGCGGCCTGGTTGATCTTGTCGTCGACGTCGGTGATGTTGCGGGCGTAGCGCAGCGCGCCATGGCGGCGGCGCAGCAGGTCGGCCAGCACGCCGAACACGACCGGGCCGCGGGCGTTGCCGATGTGGACGTAGTTGTAGACGGTGGGGCCGCACACGTACATCGTGGGGCCGGCGGCGGGGTCGAGGGGCGCGAACGGTTCGACCCGCCGCGTCAGGTTGTTGTGGAGGCGCAGGCTCATCGGCATCGGGGGTAGGTAAGCCGCTCGATTCTAGCGCCAGCGGCCACCGGCCGGGGCGGCGGCGTGCCCATTCGCCGCCGGATGGGTTATGTTCAGCCGCCGGGCCGGCGAGGTCCATACACTTGCCAGACGCTTTCGAAGCCCGCCGGTGCTGATGCGCTTCCCGTTCCTGCCACCATTGATCTGCCTGCTGGGCTGGCACGCCGTGCCGGCGTGGGCGGCGGATCCCGAAACCGATGCCCGCAACCGGGTGGTCGTGGTGGAAAACGTCAAGCTCGACTATGCCCAGGTGCTCAACGTGGAGCCGGTCTACCAGACCCTGCGCGCGAGCCGTACCGAGGAGCAGTGCGATCCGCCGGCCGCCAGCGAGGCGCCGGAAGCCGCCAGCGGCGACGCGGCGCAGGAAGGGCGCATCTCCAAGATGATGGATTCGGTGAAGGACATCTTCAGCCGTCGCCACGATACGGTGGTGCCGCCGCCGGCACCGACCAGCACCCGCCGCAATTGCCGCATCGTCGAGGTCGGCCGGGAGTTCCGCCGGCCGATCGCCTACGACGTGGATTACGTCTACAAGGGCACCAAGTACCGATCGCGGTTGCCGGAGGATCCGGGTAACCGGCTGCGGATCCGGGTGTCGGTGACGCCTTATATCCCCGATGCGGTGGTGCAGCCGCCGCGCTGACGCTTTGGCTTTGGCTTTGGCTTTGGTTTTGTCGCCTCGGTCCGATGGGCTATCGGCGGCGCCCGGGGGCCATGCCCTGGCGGGGGACGCCAAGAGCCGCATCCATGCGGGGCTCGTCAGGCGACATCCCTGTCGCCCGACGCCCCCGCCAGGACATGGCCCCCGGACACCCTCCAGGTTCTGCGCGTCGGATCGAAGATCAAATTCTCCGCGCTTGCACCCCCGGTTCACGCGTGCGACCATGCGCGTCTTATGCAAGCAAACGACACTCAGCTCGGCACCAGCGCAGCCCGGATGGCCTCCGGCATGACCTCGCGCGCGCGCCGACCGGAACCCCACATTCTCGCTGGGTAAACCGGAGCGTCGTGCTGTCCGTTCTGAAAACCCAGCCTGAGGCTGGGTTTTTTCGTTTCCGAATCCTGAAAAGTTTCACCCGCAAGATTTCCGTCCACCCTGCAAGCCCGCCGCAAAGGATCGATCGATGTCCCTGAAGCACTTCCTGAACACCCAGGATTGGCGCCGCGCCGAAATCGACGCATTGCTGACCCAGGCCGCGCTGTTCAAACGCAACAAGCTGGGCGACGAGCTCAAGGGCAAGTCGATCGCGCTGGTGTTCTTCAATCCGTCGATGCGCACGCGCACCAGCTTCGAGCTGGGCGCATTCCAGCTCGGCGGCCATGCGGTGGTGCTGCAGCCGGGCAAGGATGCGTGGCCGATCGAGTTCAACCTCGGCACGGTGATGGACGGCGATACCGAAGAGCACATCGCCGAGGTGGCGCGCGTGCTCGGCCGCTATGTCGACCTGATCGGCGTGCGCGCGTTCCCGAAGTTCGTCGATTGGGCCTACGACCGCCAGGACATCGTGCTGAAGTCGTTCGCCAAGTATTCGCCGGTGCCGGTCATCAACATGGAGACCATCACCCATCCGTGCCAGGAGCTGGCCCACGCGATGGCGCTGCAGGAGCATTTCGGCACCGCCGACCTGCGCGGCAAGAAGTACGTGCTGACCTGGACCTACCACCCCAAGCCGCTGAACACCGCGGTGGCGAACTCGGCGCTGACCATCGCCACGCGCATGGGCATGGACGTGACCCTGCTGTGCCCGACGCCGGACTACGTCCTCGACGAGCGCTACATGGGCTGGGCCGAGCAGAACGTCGCCGAAAGCGGCGGTTCGCTGACCGTCAGCCACGATATCGAAAGCGCCTACCGCGGCGCCGATGTCGTCTACGCCAAGAGCTGGGGCGCGCTGCCGTTCTTCGGCAACTGGGAGCCGGAAAAGCCCATCCGCGACCAGTACAAGCACTTCATCGTCGACGAGGCCAAGATGGCGCTCACCAACAACGGCGTCTTCAGCCACTGCCTGCCGCTGCGCCGCAACGTGAAGGCGACCGACGCGGTGATGGATTCGCCCAACTGCATCGCCATCGACGAAGCCGAAAACCGCCTGCACGTGCAGAAGGCGGTCATGGCCGCGCTGATTTCCCAATAATTCCCGCCCCCTCATCCCGCATCCCGGAACTCCCCCATGAGCAAGAAAGACATCGTCCTCGCCTTCTCCGGCGGCCTCGACACCAGCTTCTGCATCCCGTACCTGCAGGAGCAGGGTTACGCCGTCCACACCGTGTTCGCCGACACCGGCGGCGTGGATGACGAAGAGCGCGATTTCATCGAAAAGCGCGCCGCCGAACTCGGCGCCGCCAGCCACGTCACCGTCGATGGCGGCCCGGCGATCTGGGAAGGCTTCGTCAAGCCGTTCGTGTGGGCCGGCGAGGGCTACCAGGGCCAGTACCCGCTGCTGGTCTCGGATCGCTACCTGATCGTCGACGCCGCGCTCAAGCGCGCCGCCGAACTGGGCACCAACATCATCGCGCACGGCTGCACCGGCATGGGCAACGACCAGGTCCGCTTCGACCTGGCGGTGAAGGCGCAGGGCGATTACCAGATCGTCGCGCCGATCCGCGAAATCCAGAAGGAACACACCCAGACCCGCGCCTACGAGCAGAAGTACCTGGAAGAGCGCGGCTTCGGCGTGCGCGCCAAGCAGAAGAGCTACACCATCAACGAGAACCTGCTGGGCGTGACGATGTCCGGCGGCGAGATCGACAAGTGGGAAGCCCCGGGCGAGGGCGCGCGCGGCTGGTGCGCGCCGCGCAGCGCGTGGCCGACCGAAGCGCTGACCGTCACCTTGAAGTTCGTCGAGGGCGAGGCGGTGGAGCTGGACGGCAAGGCCCTGCCGGGCGCGCAGATCCTGGCGCGCCTCAACAAGCTCTTCGCGCAGTACGGCGTGGGCCGCGGCGTGTACACCGGCGACACCGTGATCGGCCTGAAGGGCCGCATCGTGTTCGAAGCGCCGGGCCTGATCTCGCTGCTGGCCGCGCACCGCGCGCTGGAAGACACCGTGCTGACCAAGCAGCAGAACCGCTTCAAGCCCGACGTGGCGCGCAAGTGGGTCGAGCTGGTGTACGAAGGCTTCTACCACGATCCGCTCAAGACCGACCTGGAGGCCTTCCTGAAGTCCTCGCAGTCCAAGGTCACCGGCGAGGTGGTGCTGGAAACCCGCGGCGGCCGCGTCGACGCGGTGGCCGTGCGTTCGCCGCACATCCTCAACGCCAAGGGCGCGACCTACGCGCAGTCGGCGGACTGGGGCGTGGAGGAGGCCGAGGGCTTCATCAAGCTGTTCGGCATGAGCTCCACGCTGTACGCCCAGGTCAACCGCTGAGGCCATCGGCATGGGCGAGCTGCGCGTCAGCACCGACAAGGGGGAGCTCGACCTCCCCCTGGTCCACCATTTCCTGTCGACCGAGGCTTACTGGAGCCGCGGCATTCCACGGGATACGGTGGCGCGCGCGATCGCCGGCTCGCTGTGCTTCGGCGGCTACGTGGAAGGCGCAGGGCAGGTGGCGTTCGCGCGGGTGGTTTCCGACTTCGCGACCTTCGCCTACCTCGCCGATGTCTTCGTGCTGCCGGCGCATCGCGGCCAGGGTTATTCGAAGCAGCTGATGGATGCGGTGTTCGCCCATCCGCAGCTGCAGGGCCTGCGCCGTTTCATGCTCGCCACCTGGGACGCGCACGGCCTGTACGCAAGGTACGGCTTCACCGCGCCGGCCCGCCCGGACCGGCTGATGGAAGTCGTCCGCCCGGATATCTACACCGCTTCGGCGGCCTGATCCGTTTGCCAGGAACCCGATGACCGACCTGCTGCAAGACACCCTCGCGCACCTGGAAAAGCTGGTGTCCTTCGACACCCGCAACCCGCCGCGCGCCATCGCCGCCGAGGGCGGCATCTTCGATTACCTGCGCGCGAACCTGCCGGGCTTCCGCGTGGAAGTGGTCGACCACGGCGCCGGCGCGGTCAGCCTGTATGCCGTGCGCGGCACGCCGAAGTACCTGTTCAACGTGCACCTGGACACCGTGCCGGATTCGCCGCACTGGAGCGCCGACCCGCATGTGATGCGCCGCCTCGACGACCGCGTGGTCGGCCTGGGCGTATGCGACATCAAGGGCGCGGCCGCCGCGCTGGTGGCCGCGGCCAACGCCGGCGACGGCGATGCCGCGTTCCTGTTCTCTTCCGACGAGGAAGCCAACGACCCGCGTTGCATCGCCGCGTTCCTGGCGCGCGGCGAAGCCTACGAGGCCATCCTCGTGGCCGAGCCGACGATGGGCGAGGCGGTGCTGGCGCATCGCGGCATCAGCTCGGTGCTGATGAAGTTCGCCGGCCGGGCAGGGCATGCCTCCGGCAAGCAGGACCCGGCCGCCAGCGCGCTGCACCAGGCCATCCGCTGGGGCGAGCGCGCGCTGGACCATGTCGATTCGCTCGCCCATGCCCGCTTCGGCGGCCTGACCGGCCTGCGCTTCAACATCGGCCGCATCGAAGGCGGCATCAAGGCCAACATGATCGCCCCGGCCGCCGAGCTGCGCTTCGGCTTCCGCCCGCTGCCGTCGATGGACGTGGACGGCCTGCTGGCCACGTTCGCCGGTTTTGCCGAGCCGGCCGCGGCGCACTTCGAGGAAACCTTCCGCGGCCCGAGCCTGCCGTCGGGCGACATCGCCCGTGCCGAGGAGCGCCGACTGGCCGCGCGCGACGTCGCCGACGCGCTCGACCTGCCGATCGGCAACGCGGTCGATTTCTGGACCGAAGCCTCGCTGTTTTCCGCCGGCGGCCATACCGCGCTGGTCTACGGGCCGGGCGACATCGCCCAGGCCCACACCGCCGACGAATGGGTGACGCTGGAGCAGTTGCAGCGCTACGCCGATTCCGTCCACCGCATCATCAACGGCGCGCGTTGAGCGCGCCCTCCCACGTGCCATGAACATCGAAATGTCGCTGCCCGCCACCCACAAACAGACCCGCCAGACCATCGTGCGCCTGCTCTCGAGCATGGCCAGCGCGAAGGAGATCAGCCAGTACCTCAAGCGCTTCTCGCAGCTGGACGCCAAGCGCTTCGCCGTGGTGAAGGTCGGCGGCGCGGTGCTGCGCGACGAGCTGGACGACCTGACCTCCTCGCTGACCTTTCTGCAGGAAGTCGGCCTGACCCCGATCGTGCTGCACGGCGCCGGCCCGCAGCTGGATGCCGAGCTGTCCGCGGCCGGCATCGAGAAGCAGACCGTCAACGGCCTGCGCGTGACCTCGCCGGAAGCCCTGGCCATCGTGCGCCGCGTGTTCCAGCAGTCCAACCTCAAGCTGGTCGAGGCGCTGCAGCAGAACGGCGCGCGCGCCACCTCCATTACCGGCGGCGTGTTCGAGGCCGAGTACCTCGACCCGCAGACCTACGGGCTGGTGGGCGAGGTGAAGCGCGTGAACCTGGCGCCGATCGAAGCCAGCCTGAAGGCCGGCTCGATCCCGGTCATCACCAGCCTGGGCGAAACCCCGAGCGGGCAGATCCTCAACATCAACGCCGACTTCGCCGCCAACGAACTGGTGCGCGAGCTGCAGCCGTACAAGATCATTTTCCTCACCGGCACCGGCGGCCTGCTCGATGCCGAGGGCCGGGTGATCGATTCGATCAACCTGTCCACCGAGTACGAGCACCTGATCGAGCAGCCGTGGATCCATGGCGGCATGAAGGTGAAGATCGAACAGATCAAGGACCTGCTGGACAAGCTGCCGCTGGAGTCGTCGGTGTCGATCACCCGGCCCGCCGACCTGGCCAAGGAGCTGTTCACCCACAAGGGCTCGGGCACGCTGGTGCGCCGCGGCGAGCGCGTGCTGCGCGCCACCTCGTGGGGCGAACTGGACCTGGTGCGGATGAAGTCGCTGATCGAATCCAGCTTCGGCCGCACGCTGGTGCCGGACTACTTCGACAAGACCCGCCTGTTGCGCGCCTACGTCAGCGAGAACTACCGCGCCGCGGTGATCCTCACCGACGAGGCCGACGGCGTGTACCTGGACAAGTTCGCCGTGCTCGACGACGCGCAGGGCGAAGGCCTGGGCCGCGCGGTATGGAACGTGATGCGCGAGGAAACCCCGCAGCTGTTCTGGCGTTCGCGCCACAACAACCAGGTCAACATTTTCTACTACGCCGAGTCCGACGGTTGCTTCAAGCAGGAGAAGTGGAAGGTGTTCTGGTACGGGCTGGAGAGCTTCGAGCAGATCCAGCGCTGCGTGGCCCACTGCGCCACGCGCACGCCGACCCTGCAGGGCTGAGCCATGGGCCTGGAACAGCTGCCCGCCGACTGGCGCACGGTGCCGACGCTGAAGGGAAACCACGCGACCCTGGAGCCCCTCGCCACCGCGCATGCCGATGACCTGCGCACCGCGCTGGGCGCCGGCGAGCTGTCCAGGCTGTGGTACACCAACGTGCCGGCGCCGGCCCAGGCCGGCGCCTACATCGACACCGCGCTGCGCATGCAGGCCGAAGGCCAGGCGCTGCCTTTCGCGGTGCGCAACGCCGCCGGCCACGTGGTCGGCAGCACGCGCTTGTACGACCTTCAGCCCGACGTGCCGCGCCTGTCCATCGGCTACACGTTCTACGCCCCTTCGGCACAGCGCACCGGCCTGAACACCGAAACCAAGCTGATGCTGCTCCAGCACGCCTTCGAGCGGCTGGGCTGCATCAGCGTGGTGTTCGAGACCAGCTGGTTCAACCACGCCTCGCGCACCGCCATTGCCCGCCTCGGCGCGAAGCAGGACGGCGTGCTGCGCGGGCACAAGCGGCATGCCGACGGCAGCATCCGCGACACCGTGATCTTCTCCCTCCTCGACACAGAGTGGCCGGCCGCGCGCCGCCACCTGCAGTACCGCCTGGAAGCCAACGCATGAGCACCTCCTTCACCGTCGGCATCGTCGGCGCCCGTGGCCATACCGGCGCGGAGCTGATCCGCCTGATCGCCGCCCATCCGCAGCTGTCGCTGGCCTTCGTGTCCTCGCGCGAACTCGACGGCCAGCCCGTGGCCGACCACAGCGACGCCTACACCGGCGAACTGCGCTACGAGAACCTGGACCCCGCCGCGGTCGCCGCCAAGGGTGCCGACGCGGTGATCCTTGCGCTGCCCAACGGCAAGGCGCAGCCCTACGTGGAAGCGCTGGACACCGCCGCGCCGCAGACGGTCATCGTCGACCTCTCGGCCGATTACCGTTTCGACCCGGGTTGGTACTACGGCCTGCCGGAACTCACCCGCGGCCGCTACGCCGGGCAGAAGCGCATCAGCAACCCGGGCTGCTACGCCACCGCGATGCAGCTGGCGATCACCCCGCTGGTCACCGAGCTGGCCGGGCCGCCGCAGTGCTTCGGCGTCTCCGGTTACTCCGGCGCCGGCACCACGCCCTCGGACAAGAACAACATCGAGCTGCTGCGCGACAACCTGATGCCGTATGCGCTCACCGACCACATGCACGAGCGTGAAGTCAGCGCGCAGCTCGGCGTGCCGGTGGAGTTCATGCCGCACGTCGCGCCGCACTTCCGCGGCATCACCATGACGGTCAACCTGTGGCTGGCGCGCGCGCTGAAGCGCGAGGAGATCGAACAACGCTATCGCGAGCGCTATGCCGGCGAGCCGTTGATCGAGATCGTCGACGAGGCGCCGTGGGTGAGCCGCATCGCCGGCCGCCATGGCGTGCAGATCGGCGGCTTCACGATGGCGCCGGGCGGCAAGCGCGTGGTCGTGGTGGCCACGCTGGACAACCTGCTCAAGGGCGCGGCCACCCAGGCCATGCAGAACCTCAACCGCGCGATCGGCCTGGACGAGCTCACCGCGATCCCGCACTGAACGAGATTCCCCGATGACCAACCTCCTGTGGCAGAAACCCGGCGTGGCCGTCGATGCGCAGATCCAGCGCTTCCTCGCCGGCGACGACGTCATCCTCGACCGCGAGTTCTTCCTGCATGACATCCAGGCCAGCAAGGCGCACGCCGAAGGCCTGCAGCACATCGGCATCCTCTCCGCCGAGGAACTCGCCGGCCTGCTGCGCGAACTCGACGTGCTCGCCGCCGACTGGCGCGCCGGAAACTTCGTGCTCGACGAACAATACGAGGACGGCCACTCGGCCATCGAGGCGCGCCTGACCGAACGCCTCGGCGATGCCGGCCGCAAGATCCACACCGGCCGCAGCCGCAACGACCAGGTCCTGGTCGCCACGCGCCTGTGGCTGAAGGAAAAGCTCGCCCGCGTGGCCGAACTGAGCCGCGAGGCGGCCAAGGTCGCGCTGGACCGCGCGCAAGCCGAAGCGCAGCTGCCGGTTCCCGGCTACACCCACATCCAGCGCGCCGTCGTCTCCTCGGCGGGCATGTGGTGGGCCGGCTGGGCCGAGGCCTTCATCGACGACGCCATCCGCGCCGCCGACACGCTGAAGCTGGTCGACGCCAACCCGCTCGGCACCGCCGCCGGCTATGGCGTCAACCTGCCGCTGGACCGCGACCACACCACCGCCGCGCTGGGCTTCGCGCGCCTGCAGGTTTCGCCGATCTACGCGCAGCTCTCGCGCGGCAAGTTCGAACTGGCCGCGCTGGAAGCCCTCGGCAGCGCCACGCTGGACCTGCGCCGCATCGCGTGGGACCTGTCGCTGTTCACCAGCGCCGAGTACGGCTTCGTCGCGCTGCCGGCGCAGTACACCACCGGCAGCTCGATCATGCCGAACAAGCGCAACCCGGACGTCATCGAGCTGATGCGCGCCACCCATGCCAGCGTGGCCGCCGCGCGCACCGAGATCGAGCAACTGCTCTCGCTGCCGTCCGGCTACCACCGCGACCTGCAGGCCTCCAAGGGCGCCATCTTCCACGGCTTCGGCCGCGGCCTGGCCGCGCTGGAACTGCTGCCGGCGCTGCTGGCCAACCTGGAATGGCGCGAAGACCGCCTGCGCGCCGCCATCGACTCGGGCATGTACGCCACCGACGTCGCCGTCGAAGCCGCCGTGGCCGGCGTGCCGTTCCGCGAGGCCTACAAGGCCGCCGCGGCCAGCGCCGACAGCGCGGGGCAGGGCCGCACGCCGGAAGGCAGCCTGGCCGCGCGCGTCTCGCCGGGCGCGGCCGCCGACCTGCGCCTGGATGCCCTGCGCGCGCGTTGGCAGGCGCTGGGCTGAGCCATGGCCATCCAGAAGCACTATCTGGTGATGGCGATGCGCAAGCCCGGCTTCAGCGACGCCGTGGTGCAGCCGCATCGCGATTTCCTGGCCGGGCTGCGCGGGCAGGGCAAGCTGCTGCTGACCGGCGGTTTCGCCGATGGCACCGGCGGCGCCTACATCCTGCAGCACGTGGAAAGCCTGGACGAGGCGAAGGCGCTGGTGGCACGCGACCCGCTCGTGCTGCAGGACGCCTCCACGCTCACCGTGCACGAATGGAACACCCACTGATTCCACGGACGACCCCATGACCGATCTGCGCGCGCCCATCGCCCCTGCGTTCACCGAGCAATCGTTGCCGCCGTGGCGGCGCGCGGTGCTCAAGGTCGGCAGCAGCCTGCTCGCCGCCGACGGCGGTGGCCTGTCGCCGCGCCACGCGCTGGGGCTGGCGCAGTTCGTCTCCACCCATGTGGGCGCCGGGCGCGAGGTGGTGATTGTTTCCTCCGGCGCGGTGGCTGCCGGCCGCGCCATCCTGCCGCGCGCCGCCGAACAGGGCGCGGCGATGGCCGCCCGCCAGGCGCTGGCCGCGCTCGGCCAGGCGCAACTGATGGCGCTGTGGCAGCGCTTCTTCGAACGCCCGGTCGCGCAGGTACTGCTCACCCACGACGACCTGCGCAACCGCCGCCGCTACCTCAACGCGCGCGCCACCCTCAACGAACTCCTGCGCCTGGGCGCGCTGCCGGTGGTCAACGAGAACGACACCGTGTCGGTGGACGAGCTCAAGCTCGGCGACAACGACAACCTCGCCGCGATCGTCGCCGCGCTGGTCGATGCCGACGCGCTGTTCATCGCCACCGACATCGACGGCCTGTACAGCGCCGACCCGCGCCAGAACCCCAACGCCGAGCCGATCAACGAAGTCACCGAACTGGACGCCGGCGTGCTGGCGATGGCCGGCGGCAGCGGCGCCTCGGGCATGGGCACCGGCGGCATGCGCACCAAGCTGGAAGCGGCGGCGAAGGCGGGCGCGGCGGGCATCGAGACCTACCTGTTCAACGGCCGCAGCGGCGAAGTGCTGCGCGCGCTCGGCCACGACCGCCTGCGCGGCACCCGCCTGCATCCGGCGCGCACGCGCATCGCCGCGCGCAAGTACTGGCTGCGGCATGCGCCGGTGGAGCCGGGCGCCATCCTCGTCGATGCCGGCGCGGCGCGGGCATTGGCCGAGAAGGGCGCCTCGCTGCTGCCGGGCGGCGTCACCCAGGCGCAGGGCGAGTTCCGCCGTGGCGACATGGTGGAGATCCGCACGCCGGGCGAAGGCGGCGAACAGGCGATAGCGCGCGGCGTCAGCCAGTACTCGGCGCAGGACATCCGCCGCCTGGCCGGCCGGCATTCGCGCGACATCGAATCGATCCTCGGCTACAACTACGGCGAGAACATCGTCCACCGCGACGACCTCGTGCTGCTAACCGCCTGACCCGTGAGCGCCCCCATGTCCGACATCAAGACCCTTGCGATGGAATGCCGCCTGGCGGCGCAGACGCTGGCCCAGCTCGACGGCGCGGCCAAACAGGCGCTGCTGGCGGCGATGGCGCAAGCGCTGGAGGACGACGCGGACGACATCCTCGCCGCCAATGCGCGCGACCTCGACGCCGCGCGCGAAAAGGGCGTCGGCAGCGCGATGCTCGACCGCCTCGCGCTGGACCCCAAGCGCCTGCGCGGCGTGGCCGACGCGCTGCGCGAAGTCGCCGCGCTGCCGGACCCGGTCGGGCAGGTGACCCGCGACGACTTGCGCCCGAACGGCATCCGCGTGCAGAAGGTGCGCGTGCCGCTCGGCGTGATCGCGATGATCTACGAAGCGCGCCCGAACGTGACCGCCGACGCGGCGGCGCTGTGTATCAAGGCCGGCAATGGCGTGATCCTGCGCGGCGGTTCGGAGGCGATCCATTCCAACACCGCCATCGCCCGCGCCCTGCGCCGCGCACTCGAGGCGCACGGCGTGCCGGCCGCGGCGCTCACCCTGGTCGAAGACCTGCGCCGCGAGACGATGCTCGAACTGCTGCAGCTCAACGAGATCATCGACCTGGCCATCCCGCGCGGCGGCGAGGGGCTGATCCGCTTCGTCGCCGAACACGCGCGCGTGCCGGTGATCAAGCACTACAAGGGCGTATGCCACCTGTTCGTGGACGACTCGGCTGATCCGGAACTGGCCTTGCGCCTGCTGATTGACGGCAAGGTCTCGCGCCCGGCGGCGTGCAACTCACTGGAAACGCTGTTGGTGCACGAGGCGGTTGCCGCGGATTTCCTGCCGCGTGCCGCGCAGGCGCTGCGCGAGCGCGGCGTCGAACTGCGCGGCGACGAGGCCAGCCGCCGCATCGTGCCGGACATGGCGCCGGCCACCGATGCCGATTTCGCCGCCGAGTACCTGGACCTGGTGATCGCCGTGCGCGTGGTGCCGGACCTGGGCGCGGCCATCGCGCACATCCGCCACTACGGTTCGGACCACACCGAGGTCATCGCCACCGGCAACGACGCGCACGCCGAGCGCTTCGTGCAGGCGCTGCGCTCGGCGGTGGTGATGGTCAACGCCTCCTCGCGCTTCTCCGATGGTGGCGAACTGGGGCTGGGCGCGGAGATCGGCATCTCCACCACGCGCCTGCATGCCTACGGGCCGATGGGCCTGGAAGCGCTCACCGTCGAGCGCTTCGTGGTGCGCGGCGAAGGGCAGACGCGCAACCTGCCGTGAGGTGGCTTCAGCGGTAGCGCACCACGCGCACCGCCACCGGCCGCGCCTGCGGATCGAGCGAGACCTGCGCCACGCGGCTGTGGCGCAGCAGCACGCCCAGCTGTTCGGCCACGCCCAGGCGCTGGTCCACTTCGGTTTCCGGCACGGTGCGGCGACGCCGGCGTTCGTCGTTGTTGCGAAAGCGCGCGCGGTTGTATTCGGCCCAGCCGATCAGCACCACCGCGCACAGCAGCGCGATCAGGGGCAGGGCGGCGAGCAGGAACGGATCGAGCGCGTTCTGCTCCAGGTACAGCCGGAAATACGCCGTGCGCAGGCCGATGAACCACGCGACCAGCGTGAGCAGCGGCGCCCACAGGTAGAAGTAGGCCATCCATGCGCCGGCGGTCACCGCGCCATAGGCGAGCCGGCGCGAGCGGCCGAGGCGGTCGGGCAGGTGGATGATCGGCGGCGGGGTGGGCTTGGCGGGCTGGGTCATCGGACACCTCGGTCGGGACTGCGCCACAGGGCGCGCTGGCGGCGACGCGCCAGCAGCGTGCGGGGAAGGGCGATGACGGCGGTGAGCATGCCGATCATCCAGAACGCCACCGGGTACCAGATCACCCAGTAGAACTGCCGGGCCAGGCCGCGTTCGTAGCGGCGCTCGATCGCCAGGCTGGTGGCGAACTGCAGCAGGCACACCACCGCCAGGATCAGGCCGTGCCAGCGCGGCAGCAGCGTGTCCACGTACAGCAGCGGCGGCAGCGCGATGAACTTGCCCAGCGCCCACAGCACGATGATGGCGAGCATCGCGTAGGCCCACAGCAGGCTCAGCGCGTATTCGAGCAGCACGCCCCACATGCGCCGGCGTCGCCACGAGAGCGCGCTGCGGCCATGGCTGAGCAGCACCTCCACGCCGCCGCGCGCCCAGCGCAGGCGCTGCATCCACAGGCCGCGGAAGGTTTCGGGCATCAGGATCCAGCACAGCGCGTTGGGTTCGTAGCGGATGTCCCAGCCGTCCAGCTGCAGGCGCCAGGAGATGTCGATGTCCTCGGTCACCATGTCGTCGGCCCAGAAGCCCACGCGGTGCAGGGCCGAGCGGCGGAACGCGCAGATCACCCCGGAGACGGTGAACAGCCGGCCATACACCCGCTGCGCGCGCTTGATCAGTCCGACGATGGCCGAGAACTCGCCCACCTGCATGCGCCCCATCAGCGTGGTGCGGTTGCGCACGCGCGGGTTGCCGGTGACGCCGCCCACGCGCGGGCCGTCCACCAGATGGCCGACCAGCCAGCGCGTGGCGTGCACGTCGAGCAGCGCGTCGGCATCCACGCATACCAGGTAGTCCGAACGCGAGGCCAGCGTGCCCACGCGCAGCGCGTTGGCCTTGCCGTGGTTGTGCTCAAGGTGCACCACGCGCAGGCGCGGATGGTGCGCGGTGAGGTCTTCGAGCACCCGTGCGGTGTCGTCGGTGCTGCCATCGTTGATGGCGATGACCTCGAAGTGGGGGTAGTCCTGCGCGACGGCGGCGGCGATGGTCTCGGCGATATGGTCGGCCTCGTTGAAGCACGGCACCAGGATCGAGACGAACGGCGCCTGCGCCAGCGGCGGTGGCGATTCGGGCCGCGGTGCGCGGCGTTCGCGCCGCCAGTAGTAGTACACCCCGCCGATCATCCAGAAGAACGCCATCACGATGGGGTAGAAGAACGCGAAGTTGAACAGCCACGTCAGGTACGGGAAATCGAACGCCATCGCTTACCGCTCCAGGTAGGGGAACTGGCGGGCGGACATCGCCTCGCGTGCTTCCGGGAGGGCGGGCGAGCCGCCGATGAAATCGTCCGGGTAGTAGCCGAGGTGGCGCACGCCTTCGGCCTGCAGCAGGCGCGCGTGGCGCAGCAGTTCGCCGGGCGGCAGCGGCTGGCCGCTGCGCCAGTCCACGCTCTGCAGCTCGAACAGGGTCTTCTCCATGGCGTGCGGCTGCGCGGCGACGCGTCGCGCGAGCTGGCGCAGCCAGCGGTCGCCGTTGCGGGCGCCTTCCATGCGTGGCATCGCCATCAGCGCGGTGTAGTCGTAGGCGGCATTGAAGGCGTGCAGGGTCTGCGCGAACCAGGCCTCGCTGCGCGGCTGCAGCACCGGCTGGGCGAACAGGTTGCGCACGGTCACCAGCTTCGGGCGCCAGCGTTCGGCGGCCTGCTTGAGCTGGGCGGTGAAGTCGACCAGCCCCTGCGTGCGCCGCGCGGGGTCGCCATTGCCGTAGGCCGGCAGCTCGTCGTCGCGCAGGTAGGCATCGTCGTGGAAGAGCAGGCCTTCGAAGTAGGCATTCGCGGCGAGGTCTTCGTAGATGTCCGAGACCAGCGCCCGCGTGCGCGGATTGCCCGGGTCCAGCCGCGGCACGTCGGCCGGGTCGGACGCGGCGATCTGCAGGGCGCGCTGTTCGCCCGCATCGGGCAGGTGGTAGCCGAGCACCGGCAACCAGGCGAATACGCGCACGCCGGCGCGGGTGCGCAGCTGCCAGGCGACGCGGTTGAACAGGTCCGCGCGCATGGGCAGGTGGCGGTTGGGGAAGTACAGCGCGTCGGCGGCGCCGTCGCCGTCCGGGTCGGCGAAAGCCTGCAGGAAGACGTGGCTCGGGCCGATGTCCTTCACCCGCTGCACCAGCTTGTCGAGGTTGCGCGCCAGCTGGGCCGGGTCCGGGTCGTAGACGTAGTCCAGGTCGATCTGCATCGCGCGCATGCCGTCGCGCGAGAGGTCGCGGCGCAGCTCCCCGGCGAGGTCGTTGACGTCGGGGTTGTTGAACAGCAGCAGCCGGCCGAGGCTGGCCAGCGATTGCGCATCGACGCGGTCGCGGCCCCGCTGGCCGATGTCGGCTTCCTGCGAGCGGCCTTCCAGGTCGAAGCTCAGCGTCATGCCGAGCGTGGCGGCGATGTCGTTGGTGGCGCGGTTGTACGCGGCGTAGGGCCACACGATCACCCGCGGCGCGCGGCCCAGGTGCGTCTTGAGCGTCGTGCTGCTGGTGGCGAGGTCATGCTGGATGCGCGCGCGGTACTGTGCTTCGTCCTCGTAACCCTGCGCGCCGCGCCATTCGCGCGTCACCGCCGCCGGGGTCTGGTTGCCGTAGGGGTTGCCCGGCACGCCGCGGTGCAGGTCGTGGCTGTGCGAGCCGATCTCCACCAGCCCGCTGTCCTGCATCTCGCGCAGCTGCGCCCAGGTGACGAAATCGGCGGCGGTGTAGTCGCGCGGGCCATAAGGCACGACCTGGCCCGGCGGCAGTTCCACCCATGCCGTCACCGGCGCCACCAGCGCCGGGTAGCCGTACGCGCGCAACAGCGGGAACACCCGCGTGTAGACGCTGCGCAGGCCGTCGTCGAAGGTCAGCAGCACGGGACGCGTGGGCAGTGTGGCACGGCCGGCGCGCGCGTCGAGCACCTGCTGCACGCTCACCGGGTGGTAGCCATGCGTGCGCAGCCAGTCCAGGTGCGCGGCGAAGTTGGCGGTGGACACGGCGTAGCGGTCGGCATCGCCCTTGGCGGCGACGTCGTCGCGTACGTCGTGGTAGCTGAGCACCAGCAGCCCGGCGCGCGCGGGCAACGCGAGCGCCAACAGGGCGGCGAACAGCAGCATCGAGACCCAGCGCGTCATGGCGCACCTCCCCAGCGGTAGTCGATGTCGAAGGACAGGTAGCGCTCGCGTTCGCCGTCGTACACCGGCTGCGACCAGCGCACGCCGTATTCCAGCGCCTGCCCGTCGCCCAGCGACCACAGGTGGCGGTAGGCCAGCGAGGGCACCCAATGCGTGCCGTAACCCCCTTGGTAGGCGGGGCCGGCGGCGATCTCCACGCGCTGGCGGAAGGCATGGCCGTAGCGGCGCCAGCCGATCTGCTCCAGCCCCAGGCCCACCGAGAGCGAGGCGTCGCGGCGCGGGTTGTAGTAGTCCACGACGCGATCGTCGGCGGCGCGGCCGGCCGAGGCCCACAGCAGGCCGTCCAGGCGCAGGCGTGGCGCGGCCCACAGGCGTTGCAGGCCGGAGAGGTCGAGCGTCTGCCGGCGATTGCCGTCGTCGTAGCGCAGCTGGCGGGCCTGCAGCGTCCAGCGGCTGTCGTCGGAGGGCGTAAAGCGCACGCCGGCCATCAGGCCGTCGGCGTGGATGCCGAGGCGACGCGCCTGCAGCGAGGCGTCCGGATCCTGCCGCGTGGCGGCGAACGTGGCCGTCCACGCATCGGAGAAGCGCCACTCGGCTTCCAGCGCGGCGGTGGGGGCGTCGCGCCCGAAATCGTCCAGCGTGCGGCCGGCGTAGGCGGCGAGGTCGAGGCGGTCGTAGCGGTAGTGCGCGCCGAGGGCGAGGCTGCGGCGTTCGACGCGCTCGCCCGGCAGCTCGGCCCAGTCTTCCTGCGCGCGCAGGCCCAGGCGCCAGCGGTGGCCGATCAAGGGCGATTCCGCTTCCAGCAGGGTGCCGCCATCGCGCGAACCCACCGGCGAATGGCCGCCGTCGCTGTCGCCGTAGCGGCTGGCCGCGTGGACCTGCCAGCCGCGATCGCGCGACAGCGTGGCGTCCAGGCGCGCCAGGCCGGGGTCGTCCGGGTACTCGTCGCGCAGCGGCGCCATCGCCGCTTCGGCGCGGTCGGGCCGGCGCAGGGCGCGTTCGTTTTCGACCACGCCCACGCGCGCGTCCTTCTGCGTGGGGTCCAGGGTGAGGGCGACCCGGTCGCGTTGCAGCGCGGCCTGCGGCCAGCCGCGGTTGGCTTCCTGCGCGGCGAGGGCGGCCTGCAGCTCGGGGTTGGCCGGTGCGATGCGTTCCAGCGCCCGCAGCAGGCGCTCGGCGCCGCGCGTGTCCTGCGCGGCGGCGTGCGCCGAGGCCAGCGCGAGATCGGCCGAGAAGCGGTCCCAGTTCTCGTAGCCACTGCTGGCGCCTTCGCGCCGGGGCCAGGGTGGCTGCTGCGCGGCGAGCTGCTCGAACAGCGGCAGCGCCTCGTCGAAGCGCTCCTGTTCCAGCAGCGACCAACCCAGCAGCAGCTGCGTGGCCACGTCGTCATGACCCTCGGCCAGGGCCTGGCGCAGCAACGGTTCGGCCTGTTCCGGGCGGCGCAGGGCCATCATCGAATCGGCCACCACCGGCAAGGCATAGGCGGGCACGTCGAGGGCGTCGTCGCGCAGGGCCTGGTAGCGCGCCACCACCTCGGCGTGGCGCTGGCGGCGGTTGAGCGCGATGAGCGTATCCACGCGCAGGCGGGTGGCTTCCCAGTGCGTCTGCCGCGGGGCGTCGCGGTCGGTGGCCGCGATCTGCGACAGCGCCCGATCGGTTTCCGCCAGCCGGTGCGCCGGGTCCACCGGCGGGGCATCGCCCTCGCTGATGATCGAGGCGAGGCGGTCGTTGTCGATGCGCTCGCGTTCGGCCGTACTGAACCAGTCCGGATGGCGCTGTACCGCTTCCCACGCCAGCTGCGGGCTGTGGAGATCGTCCAGCGTCAGCGCCCGCATCGCGTACGCACCGCGATCGCCCGGATCGGCGGCGAGCACGCGCTCGTAGATCGCCAATGCATCCACGTACTGGCGGTCGGCGCGCAGGCGTTCGGCCTGCTGCATCGGGGTGAGGAGGCGAAGCTCGCCGTCTTCGACCTTTTCATCGGCGTGCGCGTCCCCCTGCGCGTGTGCGGCGCATGTGGCGAACAGGGCGATGGAAAGGAGGGAGAGGGCGGCGCGCTGCGGACTATGTCGCGTCCGCATGCGGCGGGAGCAGCGTGGGGGGGAGGAGCAAATGCGGCATCCGTTGAAAGCTCAATGTGATGTCGCCAACGATCCTGCGCATTCACCTGTAAACGTGATGTCGATTCGATGTGCCCGGTTTGTTCGACACTTCGCAAGCACGAACGGCACTTGAATCGTCGCGCCAGTTGTACTTGCGCTGTTCGTATCACTTCCGTTATGGGCGGCCTGTGGCTAGAGTGCGGCGATCATCCACCGGAAGCCGACATGCGCCCAGCTGCCCTTTGCCTCGCCATCGCGTTCGTCCTGCCCACCGCCGCCTTCGCGCAGACCGCGCCGATGACGCCGGACATCACCGGCAAGAAGTTCGTCGCGCCCACCGATGCGTACGACTACGTCAAGCGCGTGGTGATGATCCCGATGCGCGACGGGGTGAAGCTGCACACCGTGATCGTGGTGCCCAAGGGCGCGCGCAACGCGCCGATGCTGCTCACCCGCACGCCGTACGACGCCGATGGCCGCGCCGAGCGCAGCAACTCCCCGCACATGAAGGACCTGCTGCCGCAGGGCGACGACGTGTTCGTGGACGGCGGCTACATCCGCGTGTTCCAGGACATCCGCGGCAAGCACGGCTCGGAAGGCGATTACGTGATGACCCGGCCGCTGCGCGGTCCGCTCAACAACACCAAGGTCGACCACGCCACCGACGCCTGGGACACCATCGACTGGCTGGTGAAGCACGTGCCGGAGAGCAACGGCAAGGTCGGCATGATCGGCTCCTCCTACGAAGGCTTCACCGTGGTGATGGCGCTGACCAACCCGCACCCGGCGTTGAAGGTGGCCGCGCCCGAAAGCCCGATGATCGACGGCTGGAAGGGCGACGACTGGCTCAACAACGGCGCCTTCCGCCAGGTGAACTTCGACTACTTCACCGGCCAGCTCACCGCGCGCGGCAGGGGCGTGTCGATCCCGCGCGAAGGCTACGACGACTACAGCAACTTCCTGCGCGCGGGTTCGGCCGGCGATTTCGCGCGCGCCGCCGGCCTGGAGCAGCTGCCGTGGTGGCACAAGCTCACCGAGCACCCGGCCTATGACGCGTTCTGGCAGGAGCAGGCGCTGGACAAGGTGATGGCCAACACGCCGCTCAAGGTCCCCACGATGTGGCTGCAGGGCCTGTGGGACCAGGAGGACATGTACGGCGCCAACCACAGCTACCAGGCGATGGAAGGCCGCGATACCGGCAACACGCTCAACTACCTGGTGATGGGCCCGTGGCGGCACAGCCAGGTGAACTACGACGGCAGTTCGCTGGGCGCGCTGAAGTTCGATGGCGATACCGCGCACCAGTTCCGCCGCGACGTGTTGCGGCCGTTCTTCGACCAGTACCTGGTTGATGGCGCGCCGAAGGCCGATACGCCGCCGGTGCTGATCTACAACACCGGCGAAAACCATTGGGACCGCCTGCAGCAGTGGCCGCGTTCGTGCGCGCAGGGCTGCGCGGCGCAGGCGAAGCCGCTGTACCTGCACGCCGGTGGCAAGCTCTCGTTCCAGGCGCCGGCGGCGGGGCAGGGCGAGTACGAGGAATACATCTCCGACCCGGCCAAGCCGGTGCCGTTCGTGCCGCGCCCGGTGCACTTCGGCGACCGCGACATGTGGACCACCTGGCTGGTGCAGGACCAGCGCTTCGTGGAAGGCCGCCAGGACGTGCTCACCTATGTCAGCGAGCCGTTGACCGAGCCGCTGAAGATCGGCGGCATGCCGGTAGTGAACCTGCAGGCTTCCACCAGCGGCACCGACAGCGACTGGGTGGTGAAGCTGATCGACGTGTCGCCGGACGAGAACGCGGGCGACCCGAAGATGGGCGGCTATGAGTTGCCGGTGTCGCTGGCGATCTTCCGCGGCCGCTACCGCGAAGGCTTCGAGACCGCCAAGCCGCTGGCGAGCAACGCGCCGCTGGCGTACCGCTTCGAGCTGCCGAACGCGAACCACGTGTTCAAGCCGGGGCATCGGGTGATGGTGCAGGTGCAGTCGAGCCTGTTCCCGCTGTACGACCGCAACCCGCAGACCTTCGTGCCGAACATCTACTTCGCCCAGCCGGCCGATTACCAGAAGGCCACGCAGCGGATCTGGCACACGCCGCAGCAGCCGAGCTTCATCGAACTGCCGGTGCTGTAACGCGACCGGCGCCGCGACCGAACCGGTCGCGGCGCCTTGCCGCTACGACGGCAGCTCCACCGTCTCGTAATCCGCCAGCGGCGGCACGTACAGGTGCAGTGAGATCGACCCGTCCGGATGCGCGCCGGTGAGCCGGTGGAAATCCTCGGCCGAATCGAAGGCCGTCTCCGCGCTGGGCTCCAGCCGCGACGAACCTGCTTCGCACAGCGGTGCCCGGGCGCCATCGGCGCGCACGTAGCGGCATTCCTCCAGCGCGCCCTGCAGCACGCGCACGCAGCACTGCGAGCTGCCGTGGTTGTGTACCGGGCTGGCCTGGCCGTCGCGCCAGCAGATCGCCACCAGTTCATGGTCCTCGGTGAGGTCCAGCGCGTTGCGCCGGTAGCCGTCCTCGCCGTATTGGCAGAACGCGGCGATGTCGCGCACCCCGATATGGCAGTGGGCCATCGCGGCCAGGTAATCGGCGCGGCTGCGGCAGCTGCGCAGCGTGGCGATCATGCTCGCCAGGGCGTCTTCGTTCATGCATCCCTCCTCGCGTGGACGGGCCACTTTCAGACCCTAACGCGATCGGCGGGCGATGTCGTCCTCGCAATGGCGTCGCATGCGCGCGGAACGCACAAAGAAAAAGCCCGGAAGGTTTTGCCTTCCGGGCTTTTCTTTATTCAGTTGGTCGGGGAGACAGGATTCGAACCTGCGACCTCTACGTCCCGAACGTAGCGCTCTACCAGACTGAGCTACACCCCGACTGAGCCGCGCATGATACAGAGGTCAGCGGGACTCGGCAAGCTTCCGGGCGAAAAAATTTCACTTGCCGCGGGGGCTGTCCTGCTCGCGCATCTCGAACCACATCCCGTTGAGCACGGCGGCCAGCGAGGCCAGGCCGGTGCCGAGGATCCAGGCGAAATACCACATGATGTTTTCTCCTCGAAAGGGGCGCGCCGGGCGCGCCCCGTGGGCTTAGTAGGCGTTGGGGTTCTGCTGCATTTCGTCGTCGGTCACCTTGCCCTTGAGCACGCGGTACACCCACGTGGTGTAGGCCAGGATGATCGGCAGGAACACCACGGTGGCCAGCAGCATGATCCACAGGGTCAGGTGGCTGCTGGAGCCATCCCACACCGTCAGGCTCGAGCCCGGCACGCTGCTCGACGGCAGCAGGAACGGGAAGATCGCAAAGCCCACCGTGAGGATGATGCCGGCGATGGCCACCGCCGAGGAGATGAATGCCAGGCCGCCGCGACGCGCCTTCAGCAGCGCCGCGCTGCCGAGCAGGCCGACCAGCCCGGCCAGCGGCGCCAGCAGCGTCAGCGGCATGGTCTGGTAGTTGTGCATCCAGCCACCCGTCGCGCCCGTCACCACCGTCTTCAGCAGCGGGTTGCTCGCCGCATCGGTCACCTGCGTGGACGTCACCTCGTAGCCCGGCAGGCCGAAGGCCACCCACACGCCGCCCAGGGCGAACAGCACGAAGGCCAGCAGCGCGGCGAGGGCGCCGTAGCGCGCCGAACGTTCGGCCACCGGGCCGTCGGTCTTGATGACCAGCATCGCCGCGCCGTGCGCCACCAGCATCGACACGCTGAGCAGGCCGGCCAGCAGGGCGAACGGCATCAGCAGGCCGAAGAAGCTGCCGGTGTAGAACACCCGCATGCTGTCGTCGAAGTGGTACGGCACGCCGAGCAGCACGTTGCCCACCGCCACGCCCATGATCAGCGCCGGGATGAAGCCGCCGATGAACAGCGCCCAGTCCCAGTTGTTGCGCCAGCGCTGGCTGGGCAGCTTGCCGCGGTACTTGAAGCCGACCGGGCGCAGGATCAGCGCGAACAGGATCAGGAACATCGCCAGGTAGAACCCGGAGAAGCTCACCGCATACAGCGGCGGCCAGGCGGCGAAGATCGCGCCGCCGCCCAGGATCAGCCACACCTGGTTGCCTTCCCAGACCGGGCCGATGGTGTTGACCACCAGCCGGCGTTCGGCGTCGTTGCGGGCGACGAAGGGCAGCAGCGTGCCCACGCCCAGGTCGAAGCCATCCATCACCGCGAAGCCGATCAGCAGGATGCCGAGCAGCAGCCACCAGATCACCCGCAGCGTGGTGTAGTCGAGCAGTACGAAATCCATGAGTAGTCTCCTGCGCTTACGGCTGGCCGCCGGCAAGCGCTTCGGTGCTGAGGGGGGCGTTGGGCGACTTGGGGGCCTGCAGCGAAGGCAGCAGCTCGT
The DNA here is from genome assembly GCF_001431645.1 of Stenotrophomonas panacihumi. Lineage (GTDB taxonomy): Bacteria > Pseudomonadota > Gammaproteobacteria > Xanthomonadales > Xanthomonadaceae > Stenotrophomonas_A > Stenotrophomonas_A panacihumi. The sequence goes on from NZ_LLXU01000136.1 coordinate 25,173, forward strand.
CCGGGCCGTGCCTGACCGCCTTGAGCATCAGCTTGATCTCGATGACCATCAGCACGGTGTAGAGCAGCACGAAGCCGCACAGCGTGGTGAGGATCTGGTGCAAGGCCAGGCCCGAAGCGGCATAGAACGTCGGCAGCACGCCTTCCACCGCCCACGGCTGGCGGCCGTACTCGGCCACGAACCAGCCGCACTCGATGGCGATCCACGGCAGCGGCAGCGTCCACAGCGCCAGCTTCAGGAACCACTTCTTGTCCTCGAAGTTGTGCTTGCACGAGAACCAGAACGCGATGGCGAAGAAGGCGATCAGGTAGAAGCCGATGCCGGCCATGATGCGGAACGTCCAGAACAGCGGCGCCACGGTGGGCACGGTGTCCATGGCCGCCTGCGAGATCTGCTCGGGCGTGGCGTTGAGGATGTCCTCGCGGTAACGCTTGAGCAGCAGGCCGTGGCCAAGATCCTGCCAGTGGCGGTCGAACATCTCGCGCGCCTCGACGTCGTTCTTGTCCTTGCGCAGGCGTTCCAGTGCCCCGTAGGCGAGCTGGCCGCCGCGGATGCGGTGTTCGGCGCGCCCGACCAGTTCCAGGATGCCCGGGATCGGCGTGTTCAACGAACGCGTGGCGATCAGGCCCATCAGGTAGGGCACCTTGATGGCGAAATCGTTGCGCTGCGTCTTCTGGTTCGGGATGCCGAAGGCGGTGAAGTCGGCGGGGGCCTGTTCGGTCTCCCACATCGCTTCGATCGCGGCCAGCTTCATCTTCTGGTGTTCGTTGGCGGCGTAACCGCTCTCGTCACCGAGCACCACCACCGACAGCGAGGAGAACAGGCCGAACGCCGCGGCGACGGCGAACGAGCGCCGCGCCACGTCGCGGTGCTTGCCGCGCAGCAGGTAGAAGGCGCTGATCGACATCACGAACACCGCGCCGGTGACGTAACCGGCCGATACCGTGTGCACGAACTTGGCCTGCGCCACCGGGTTGAACAGCACCGCCATGAAGTCGACGACTTCCATGCGCATGGTGTCCGGGTTGAACACCGCGCCGGTGGGGTTCTGCATCCAGCCGTTGGCGATGAGGATCCACAGCGCCGACAGGTTGGTGCCCAGCGCCATCAGCCAGGTGACCGTGAGGTGCTGCACGCGCGAGAGCCGGTTCCAGCCGAAGAAGAACAGGCCGATGAACGTGGCTTCCAGGAAGAAGGCCATCAGGCCCTCGATGGCCAGCGGTGCGCCGAAGATGTCGCCGACGTAGTGGCTGTAGTACGACCAGTTCATGCCGAACTGGAACTCCATGACGATGCCGGTACCGACACCCATGGCGAAGTTGATGCCGAACAGCACGCCCCAGAAGATCGTCATGCGCCGCCAGACCTCGCGGCCGGTCATGACATAGACGCTCTCCATGATCGCGATCATGAAGGAGAGTCCGAGGGTGAGGGGAACAAACAGGAAGTGGTACATCACGGTCAGTGCGAACTGCAGCCGTGAGAGGTCGACGACAGTCATGTCGATCATGGCTTTGGCGTCCTTTGGACGGTTGGGAGCTGGGCGAATGATCCGTCGCCGATGGTGCGCCCGGCGTTGATCCAGATCAATGCGGCATGTGGTCGCGACGGGCACCCTTCGTGGCCCCACTGCCCCGCGCCGCGCACATGCGCCGCATACAATCGGGGTCCCTGCCGTCAGCCTGCCGAGAGCGCATTGGACGCCGACAGCCCGCTTCACGCCGATACCGCCCAGCTCCGCCGCCAGCGCACCGCGCGCCTGGCCGAACTCGCCGCCGGCGCCCGCGGCCGGCAACGCGCCGCCGCCGTGGCGGTGGCCCTGTCCGGGGTGGGGGTGATCGCCCAGGCCGGATTGATCGCCTGGCTGGTGCAATCGGTCTTCATCGCGCACCGCCCGCTGGCCAGCCTGGCCGTCCCGTTCGCCGTGCTGGCGCTGGTGCTGCTCGCGCGCCTGCTGCTGTCCACCTGGGCGCAGGGGGCGGCCGGCGCGGTGGCCGACGTGGCGCGTCGCGCCTTGCGCGGCAGCGTCTATCGCCAGCTGATGGCGCGCGGCCCGCTGTGGCTGCGGCGCCAGCGCACCGGCGAGCTCGGCGAATTGCTGCTGGCGCATGGCGAGGCGCTGGAGGGCTACTACACCGGCTACCTGCCCGCGCGCGTGGAAGTGGCGGTGGTGCCGCTGGCGATCCTGCTGGCAGTGTTTCCCGTCGAGCCGGTAGTCGGGGTGATCCTGCTGTGTACCGCGCCGCTGATTCCCGTATTCATGATGCTGGTGGGCTGGGGCGCCGAAGCTGCCGGCCGCCACCAGTTGCAGGCGTTGGCGCGGATGGGCGGGCATTTCGCCGACCGCCTCAAGGGCCTGGGCCTGCTGCGCCTGTACGGGCGGGGCGAGGCCGAACTGGCCGGCATCCGCGACGCTGCCGAAGGCGTGCGCGTGCGCACGCTCAAGGTGCTGCGCATCGCCTTCCTGTCCTCCACGGTGCTGGAGTTCTTCGCTTCGGCCAGCGTGGCGATGGTCGCGCTGTACCTCGGCCTGGGCTACCTCGGCATGCTCGGCGGCCATGGCGCGGGCAGCCTCGGCATCGGCGTGTTCTGCCTGATGCTGGCGCCGGAGTTCTATGGGCCCCTGCGTCGATTGGCCGCGCATTACCACGACCGCGCCAACGCGCTGGCCGCCATGGCCGAGGTGGAGCGCCTGCTCGGCCCGGACGCCATGCCGTCGCCCGTCGCCGCAGGGGACGTGGCGCGCGAGCAGGAGCTGGCGCAGGTGCGTGGACCGCTACTGTCCGCGCATGCGCTGCGCCTGCGCCCGCCGGGCGGCGCATTCGACGTGGTGACGGATCTCTCGCTGGAGATCGCGAGCGGACGCCGGCTGGCGCTGGTCGGCCCCAGCGGCAGCGGCAAGAGCACCGTGCTCGAGGCGCTGGCCGGCTGGTCGACGCCGCGCGGGGGGCGCATCGTGCGGCGCCCGGGGCTGCGCGTGGGCTATGCGGGGCAGCGGCCTTATCTTTTCCACGGCAGCATCGCCGACAACCTGCGCCTGGCCGCGCCCGGCGTGAGCGCGCAGCGTCTGCAGGCCGTGGCGGAAGCGGCGCAGGTGATGCGCTTCGCCACGCGTTTGCCGCAGGGGCTGGATACGATGATCGGCGAGCGCGGCTTCGGGCTGTCCGGCGGCGAGGCGCGGCGCATCGCGCTGGCGCGGCTGCTGCTGCGCGAGCCGGATCTGCTGCTGCTCGACGAACCCACCGCCTTCCTCGACGCAGGCACCGAGGCCGATCTGCTCGACACGCTGGGCGCGTTTGCCCGCGAACGCGCGGTGATCGTGGCCACGCACAGCGCGGCGGTGCGTGCATGGGCCGATGCGGTGGTGACGCTGCCGGGCCACGCCCTGCCGATGGAGGTGACGGCATGAGGCTTCGCGAAACCGACGGCTTGTGGGGCATCTTCGCGCGACATCGTGGGCGGCTGCTGCTGTGCGCGCTGCTGGTGTGGCTGACCATGCTGGCCGGCGTGGGGCTGTTGTCGCTGTCCGGCGGCTTCCTGGTCGCTACCGCGCTGGCGGCCGGCCTGGCGGCGGATTTCAATTTCTTCTCGCCTTCGGCCGGCGTGCGCGGGCTGACGATGGCGCGCATCGGCTCGCGCTATGCCGAGAAGCTGGTCGGCCACGATGCGACGCTGCGCATCGCGCGCGACCTGCGCGTGTGGTTCTTCCGCCGCGCCTTGCCGCTGGCGCCGGCGCGGCTGGGCGCGCGCCGCATCGGTGATTTGCTCGCGCGGTTGATGTCGGACATCGCCGAGGTCGACGGGCTGGTGGTGCGCGCGCTGGCCCCGCTGGCGGCATTGATGGCCATCGGCGTGGCCGGGATCGCGGCGGCGGCGTGGATCTACCTGCCGGCGGCGGGCCTGTTGACGGCGTTGGCGTTGGCCATCGGCGTGCTGGTGCCGTGGCAGGTGGCGCGCGGTGCGCGCGAACGCGAGGCGGCGCGGGCCTCGCAGCGGATGGCGTTGCGCACGCTGGCGTTCGAAGGGTTGGAAGGTGCGGCGGACCTGGCCGCGCTGGACGCGACCGCCGCCTGGATCCATCGCGTGGAAGCGGCCGCCGACGCGGTGGGCGAGGGCGATCGCCGGCGGCGTCGACGGTTGATCGCCGGGCAGTGGCTGCATGGTGCGTGCGGCGCGGCGGGGTTGGTCGGAATGTTGTGGCTGACGCTGGCGGCGTCGGCCCGGGGCGTGTTGGCGCCGGAGATGGCGGCCGCGTTGGTATTCATGACGCTGGCGCTGCTGGAGGTGTGGGCCGGCGCCGGGTTGGCCTGGCAGGCGCTGGCGGCGGGACGCGTGGCGGCGCAGCGGTTGGACGAGGTGGTGGAAGTCGCGCCGGGGGTGGTGGATCCGGCGGCGCCGGTGGCGGTGCCGGCACGCGGCGAGTTGCGTTTCGAACAGGTGGTGTTCGCGTGGCCGGGCGCGCAGCGGCCGGTGCTCGACGGGTTGGACCTGGTGGTGCGGCCCGGCGAGCGCATCGCCATCGGCGGCGACAGCGGCGGCGGCAAGAGCACGCTGGCGGCGCTGGTGTTGCGGTTGTTCGATCCGCAGGGCGGCGCGGTGCGCTATGGCGGGGTGCCGCTGGCGGCGTTCGCGCAGGCCGATTGGCATCGGCAGGTGGCGTGGATGCCGCAGAACGCGCCGGTGTTCGCTGGCAGCGTGGCGGAGAACCTGCGCATCGGGTGTCCCGAGGCCGACGATGCGGCGCTATGGCGGGTGTTGGCGCAGTTGCGGCTGGAGGCGTGGGCGCGCGAGCGCGAAGGTTTGGAGACATGGGTCGGGGAGAACGGGGCGACGCTGTCGGCCGGGCAGGCGCGGCGGTTGGCGCTGGGGCGGGCGTTGTTGCGCGAGGCGCCGCTGCTGGTGCTCGATGAGCCTACCGATGGGTTGGATGTGGATACGGCCGATGCGTTGCTCGTGGATCTCGCCGCCGCGCTGGAAGGGCGCAGTTTGTTGATGATCACGCATGGGGTTGTGCCTGATGGGGTGGTGCATGTGGCGTATCGGATGCTTGATGGGCGGTTGGAGGTGGGGTGATTTTTCTTGGCCTGCGGCCGGCTTTTTTTGGGCCAAGGCGCGGGTCTGATTCTTGTTGGCCTTCGATGTGGATCGGCTCGCGTTGATCTTGCACGGCCTGCGGGGGCTGAACCCTTTCGGGACACGCCGTGAACCCATCCATGGGGGCTCGTCGGCGACATCCATGTCGCCAACGGTCCCGAAACGGTTCAGCCCCCGCAGACCCTTCGGATCTGCGCGACCGGTCATGAGGAGCGTTTCTGCTGCGCGCCTTGCTTTGCCGGAATGGTCGGCTTCATCATCGGGCTTCCATGGGGATGGAGTTTTGATATGTCGAGGAAGACTTGGTCGGGTACCGGCTTGGCAGTGGTGTGTTGTGTGCTGGGTCTGCCCGTTTGGGCCGATGAGGGCGCGCCGCCAGCGGCCGCTGCGCCGCAGTTGTTGTACCTGCAGGTGCGCGCCGATGTCGCGCCCGATGGCCACATCGTGGCGAGCGCCGATGGCAAGTTGCCCGTGGTGTTGCGCGAGGCCGTCGAGAAACAGGTCGGGGGATGGCGCTTCCATCCGCCGATGAAAGAGGGCGCGGCGGTGAGCGCCACGACCTGGGTGCGGGTGGCCGCTTGCCTGGTGCCCGATGACGGCAACATGCGCCTGAGCGTCGGATACATCGCCAACGGGCCGCTGCAGCCGGAGGCGTTTTCGTTCTCGCCGCCGGTGCCGCCCAATTCGTTGCTGCAACAGGGCATCGATACGACGCTGCAGGTGAGCTATGCGGTGCAGCCCAATGGACGCGGCAAGCTGGAGTCGGTCGGCTTCGAGGACTCGGTGCCCGAACGCTTCCGGCCGTGGTTCGAGCGCTCGATGAAGCAGTGGGCCAGCGAGCAGAAGTTCCAGCCCGAGCGCATCGATGGCCAAGCCGTCACCACGCACCTGCAGACGCCCGTGCGGATGAACCTGGCGGCGCAAAGCACGCCGCGGCGCGAACTCAAGCGCCGCGAGGAAGCCGAGCGACAGGCCCGGCAGCTCGGCGAACAGTTGAATCCCGCGTGCGTGGCCGCCGCCCAGCCCTATCTGGTCGACAGCACCGTGGCGCTGGATTCCCCGGTCAGCTTCATGGACGCCGGCAGCGGCGGCTGAGCCGGCCAACGGCGGCTGGGAAGGCCCCGGTGTCGCGGGGCCTTCTCCTTTCGTCAGCGGACATGGATGGTCAGTGCGAGGGCGCCCAGCGCGCCTCGAGGGTGTGGAACGGCGCGGAAAGCACGATGCCGCTCGCATCGTAGGACGTGACCGGGCGCCCATCGACGCGGACTTCCTGCGGACGCTGTCGGTTCGGCCAGACCACCCGCACGCGCGTGGAGGCGTGCAGCCCCTTTGCCAGCGTCAGATGCAGCTGGCCCGCGGATTGCCGGGCCTGCAGGCCGAGACTGCCGAAGGCGGTCGGCAGGCCGTCGATTGCCAGGCCCTCGCCGGCCAGCCAGGAAAGCGGCGTACCGGGCAGCAGGACGAGCGCGTCGTCCTCCTCGCGCATCAGCATGCCGTAGAGCGTGCGCGCGTATTCCGCACCGATCCACGTGTGCGGCATGTCGCCGAGATAGCCCGGATAACGCAAGCGCGAATGCACCACCTCGGCCAGCACATGCCATGGCAGCGGGCGACGATGCGCCATCAGCAGCGACAACAACTCCTGCGCATCGTCCACGCGGTTCAGGTGCACATAGGTGAGCACGTTGCGCATCTCGTAGGGCGTGTAGGCGAACAGCGCATCGGGCTGTTCGCGCGAGCGCACGTCGGCGAGGTAGCGGTCGAAGGTGGTGGTCAACTGCGGCTCGGGCAACAGTGCCTGCTGGCCGGTGGGGTCGAGCGCGATGGACACGCTGGTGGGATCGCCGTCGCCCAGGTCGGCCGAGGCCGGCATCACCTCGCCGTGCTTCCACGCAATTGTCGCGCGGATCGACGCGGCGACCGAATCACGCAACAGCGCGTACTGCTCGCGCGCCCAGGCGGCGGTCTTCTCGTCGCCGAGCTGCGCGGCCAGCCATGCGCCGTCCTGCCAGCCCTTGAGTGCCCAATAGTCGTCCCAGTAGCTGTGGGTCGGGCTGGAATAGCCCTCGTGGCTGATCGACGGGGCGATGATGCCGGCGAAGCGCTCCGGCGCCGGCTGGTCGGCCATGTAGCCGGGCACCAGCGTGCGCTCGCGCAGTTCCTGTATGAAGCGCATCGCGGCGATCACCTTGGGCAGGTAATCGCGCACCGATTCGGCGCCGCCATCGAGCCGGGCCACGTCGGCGACCAGGTTGATGTACTCGCCCTGGCTGTCGTACTCGATGTCCGAACCGAAGCCGCGGTTGACGCTGCCGTCCGCGTTGAGGATGGGCGATACCAGTCCGTTCTCATGCACTGCGTGGTCCGAATACCAGCGCAGGTAGTCGCGGGCGATCTTCGGCTGGCCCATGCGCAGCAGGGCCGAGGCCGTGGCCGCGCCATCGCGGATGAAGGAGCGGTTGTAGTTGCGCGGGCCCGGCTGCATCGCCGGACCGGTCTGGTTGAGCAGCATGTACGCGCCCTGCGCGCGCAGCATGTCCACCAGCGATTCGTCGGGCAGGCGCAGGCCGATGTCGCCGAACCGTCCGCGCCATTCGCGGGCGAGCTGGTCGGCCGCGTGGTCGAAGGCGATGCCGGCGTCCTGGCGCCAGCGCGTGCGATCCACCGGCGCGGCCGGCGGCAATTCGTTCGTCTTCGCATCACGCGGCGAAGTGCCCAGCGGCAGCGCGACCACCACGTCGCGATGCGCACCCGGCGCCAGCGACACGCGATACGCCAGCACCGCCGAGGCCAGGCCGTCGGCGTCGGATGACGCGCGCGCCTCGGGCACGCGACCGGCGGCGACCTGCGCGGTCGGCTCGTCCTCGCCATGCGCGCCGAAGCCACTCGTTCCCGCGGCATCCACCGGCGACAGCGCCGACAGCAACACGCGCTGGTTGACGCGCACGTCGGTAGCATCCGCGCCGCCTTCGAGGGTGACGTGCGTGATCGGCGAAACCCCGCCGTGCTGCCATGGCGGATTGACCTGGATCGGCCGCACCAGCAGCGAGAACGTGCCTTGCGCAGGCGCGCTGCCGGTGTTTTCGATCCGGTAGCGCACCAGGGTGATGGGCTGGCCGTTCGCCTCGGTGATCGCCATCGCGTCGTTGCGGATGCGCAGGTGCTCGCGCGCCTGCCACTGCACGCTGGGCATGGGCATCCAGCCCTCGCGCAGCGATTGCGTGCGCGCCGAGCCTTCGGCGCCGACGGCGCCCTGCGCGTCATGCCAGAGGGCCTGCACCATCGGCGCGCCCTTGAAGGCTTCGAGGTTGCCGAATTCGTCGAAGATCGATTTCTGCTGTCCGGCCGGTACGCCGACCACGGTCCAGTAGACCTGCTGCTGATGCAGCTGCGCGGGGAACAGCGCGGCGTTGTCGCGCCCGGCGAGGATCTCCATGCGCTTGGTCGCGGTCATCAGCTGTTCGGGGCCGAGCAGGCGCAGGCGGCGAATCTTCGGTGCCGGGCCTTCGAGCCCGGCGATCAGCCGCAGGCTGGTGGGCTCGAAAGCCTCGGCGGCGGCGAGGAAGGAGACCTCGCCGGTGTGGCCGGGATCGCTGGCGACATCGCGCCAGGCGCCATCGCGCGTGCGTGCCTGCAGCCTGGCGCCGTTGCGCGGGCCGGCCCACCACACCTCCAATCCGGCGATCGGATCGGCGCGCGGCAGGTCGATCTGCAGCGTCCGCGCGCCGGCGTCGGTGCCGGGCAGGGCGAGCGGCGCACCGCGACCTTCCCAGACTTGCGCCGCCTCGCTGTCGACGCCTTGCAGGCGGGCGGCCGAGCGGGCATCGAGCGGTTCGAACTCCAGTACCGACACGCCCCAGTCCGCGGTGCGCTCGGGGCTGGCCAGGCGGAGATAGCGGGCAGGGCGGGGGGGGAAGAAGAGGGAATCGGTGGCGCCACGCGAGTCGGTGCTGGTGTAGACGTCGTCCCACTGTTGTCCGTCGCGCGAGGCCTGGATGCGATAGCCGACCGCGAAGC
>NZ_LLXU01000137.1 GCF_001431645.1 Stenotrophomonas panacihumi
TGCTGCTCTCGCGCCTGCGCGTGCTCAGCTACGGCGCGCAGGACCTCGGCCAGGCGCCCACGCCGCAAACCACCAACACCGATGCCAGCGCGAACAGCGGCAACACGCGTGCCGACGCGATCGCCTCGCGCGACGGCAGCGGTAGTGGCGCGGCCTCCACCGCCAACACGCAGCCGGCGCGCAGCGCGGTGCTCGCGGTGCCGGTGGACCAGGCCAACCGCCTGCTGCTCGCCGCGCAGGGCGGCAAGCTGTTCCTCGCGCTGCGCCACCCTTCCGACAACGGCAACCCGGACGAGTCGCTGTTCCCGCGCCCGGGCAACGTGCTCAAGCCGCGCCTGGACCTGAGCCCGGAACGGCGCGAGGCCGTCGCGTCGCCGGAGAACGACGCCTACGCCGGCCTCGATGCCGACGCGCTGGCCGGCCGCAACAACGCGCCCGTCGTGCCCGAACGTACCGCCGGCAGCCGCTCTCCGTCGTCCCACCGCTCCGCCCCGCCGCCGCTGGTGATCATCCGCGGCACGCAGGCCGGTGCGCTTTCTCCCCAGTGAAGGTGCGCGAAAACTCCATGATCCGATTCCGCCATCGCTCCTCATGCCGCCTGCACGGTGCCCTGCTTGCCATGGCGCTCACCCTGGCCTGCGCGGTGCCCGCGCTGGCCAGCGAAGACGCGGCCGTGATCCTGCAGACGCACGAGCAGCGGCCGTGGACGCTGCCGGCGGACCTGGAACGGGTGGCGATCGCCGACCCCGCCGTGGCCGACCTGGTGACGATGAAGAGCCGCCAGCAGGCGCTGCTGGTCGGCAAGCAGCCCGGCCAGACCACGCTGCTGCTGTGGCGGCGTGGACAGACCGCGCCGCAGCGCCTGCAGGTCAGCGTGCGCAGCGCGGTGCAGAACGACCTGCTGCAATCCCAGCCGCTCGGCCTGACCGTCTCCGACGGCCGCGCCCTGCTGCAGGGCGGCAGCGATTCGATGCTCGACCACGAGCGCGCACGCCAGGCCGCGATCGCGGTGGCCGGCGATGCGGCCAAGGTCATCGACATGTCCACCGTCGGCAGCGGCGGCGTGGTGCAGGTCGAGGTCAAGGTCGTCGAATTCAACAAGAGCGTGCTCAAGCAGATCGGCATCCAGTTCAAGAACACCAACGGCGGTTTCAGCTACGGCCTCACCCCGCCGAGCAACAGCGCCTCCACCGGCGGCGATGGCAGCAGCAACCCGCTGTCCTCGGCCTTCCAGCTGGTGGCCAGCTCGCTCACCCACCAGTGGGACACCAACATCGACCTGCTGCAGCGCAACGGCATGGCGCGCGTGCTCGCCGAGCCGACGCTGGTCGCGCTGTCCGGGCAGAGCGCCAACTTCCTCGCCGGCGGCGAGCTGCCGATCCTCGAACCGCAGGGCCTGGGCACCACCACGGTGACGTTCAAGCCGTTCGGCATCGGCCTGACGGTGACCCCGACCGTGCTGTCCAACGACCGCATCGCGTTGAAGGTGGCGCCGGAGGCCAGCGACCTCGATTACGCCAACGGGCTGTCCTACAACGGCGTGCAGATTCCCTCGATCTCCACCCGTCGCGCCGACACCACCGTGGAGCTGGGCGACGGCGAGAGCTTCGTCATCGGCGGGCTGGTCAGCAACACGCTCAGCTCGACCGTCGACAAGGTGCCGCTGCTGGGCGACCTGCCGATCATCGGCTCGTTCTTCCGCAGCCTGAACTACACCAAGCAGGAGAAGGAACTGGTCATCGTGGTGACCCCGCACCTGGTGCGTCCGATCGCCCGCGGCACCGACATCCCGCTGCCAGGCGACCGCGAATCGCAGGCGAAGATGCCGGTGTGGGGGGCGTGGCTGCTGCATCCGGCAGGCCCCGACACCCTGCCCGGCTTCTCGCGCTGACGGCCATGTCCACGGTCACGCCCATGACGCGACGCGCGCCGGACACGCCGCCCCGAGTGCTGATGTATGCGCCGGACAACCGCCACCACGCCCGCATGTCGGCCAAGCTCGCCGGCTTCGCCGATGTCGCCTGGCTGGACAGCCGCGACATCGCGCCGACCCTGCTGGTCGCCCAGCAGACCAGCTGGGTGATGGTGCTGCTGGACTACTCCAGCGCCAACGCGCAGTACTCCAGCGAGCTGGCACGGCAGCTGCTCGCGCTGATGCCCGAACTGCCGCTGGTGGCGGTGGGCGGCGCCGGCAGCGACCAGGGCGCGATCCTGCTCGCCGCCATGCGCGCCGGCGTGCGCGATTTCATCGATATCGAAAGCCCGGCCGAGGATGTGCAGAAGAACCTGCAGCACGTGCTCGCGCAGCGCCAGGCGCCACGCATGCCGGTGGCGCCCGAAGCGACGGCGCCGCAGGCGCGCGGCCGGCTGGTGGTGCTGCTCGGCAGCCGGCCCGGCGTGGGCGTGACCACGCTGGCGGTGCAGCTGGGCACTTCGTTGCGCGATCCCGCCGATGCCGCCGAAGCGCGTCCGCGCCGGCAGCTGCTCCTCGACCTCGGCCAGCCCAGCGGCGACGGCGCGCTGTACCTCAACCTGAGCCCTGACTTCCACTGCGAGGATGCCCAGCGCAACCTCAGCCGGCTCGACGCCACGCTGGCGCGCACCGCGATGACCCACCACGCCAGCGGCCTGGCGGTGCTCGGCCAGCCGGGCGGCGCCGCACCGGCGATGCAGGATGCCGCGCCGCTGATGAACCGCCTGCTCGGCGTGTTCGACCTGGTGGTGTGCGACCTCGGCGGGCTCTCGCCGCAGCAGCTGCCGCTGGCCCTGCTGCGCCAGGCCAATGAGCTGTGGATCATGGTCGACCAGAGCATCGGCGCGCTGGTCTCGCTGGACCTGCTCGCCAAGGAACTCGATGCACAACAGCTGCGCGACGAGCGCTGCTGGCTGCTGGTCAACCGCTACGACGACAACCACGGGCTGTCCAGCGCGCAGCTGGCCGAACGCTTCGGCCTGCCGCTGCTGGCCACCCTCCCCGACCGCGCCCGCGCCCTGCGCGCCTGCGCCGCCGAAGGGCAGCTGCTCTCGCAGCAGTCGCCCAACGACCCCTACCTGCGTGCCCTGGCGCCGTTGTTGCTGCGCCTGGATCCGGGACACGCACCGCCACCGCCCGCCACTGCGCTGCAGCGACTGGCCCGTCACCTGGGTATCCGGCCATGGAAAACAAAGTGACACCGCTCAATCCCGCCGCCGCGGCGCTGCTCGAAGAGGCGCTGATCACGCCGCTCGCCTTCGACCAGACCGAACAGTTCCAGGGCGTGCTCTCCGCCGCCCACGAGCACCTGCTCAACCGCATCGAGGACGAGCGCCTGGATGTCGACTCCTGGGCGCCGGACACCATCGCCAAGTACGTGCGCATGCACACCGCCGCGTTCGTGCAGGAGTGGCGCATCCCGGTCAACGAGGAGGAGATGGAGCTGGTCGCCGCGGCCCTGCACAAGGAGCTCACCGGCTTCGGCCCGCTGGAGGACCTGCTGCTCGACCCGAGCATCGAGGACATCCTCATCAACGGCTTCAAGGACGTGCACATCTCGCAGGGCGGCGTGCTGCGGCGCGCGCAGCAGCGCTTCACCGACGACCGCCACCTGCTGCGCATCCTGCGCCGCATCCTCGCCCCGCTCGGCCGCCGGCTGGACGATTCCAACCCCATGGTCGATGCGCGCCTGCCCAACGGCGGGCGACTGAACGCGATAATCCCGCCGCTGGCCGTCGACGGCCCGATGGTGTCGATCCGCAAGTTCCGCAAGGACCCCTTCACCCCGGCCGAGCTGCTCGCCAAGGGCACCTTCGACCATGCCATGCACGCGTTGCTCAACGCGATGGTGCTGGGCCGCTGCAACATCCTCATCTCCGGCGGCACCAGCTCGGGCAAGACCTCGCTGCTGAACGCGCTCGCCAGCTTCGTGCCGCACGACGAGCGCGTGGTCACCATCGAGGACACCGCCGAGCTCTCGCTCAACCATCCGCACGTCGTCCGGCTGGAGAGCCGGCTCGGCGGCGCCGACGGCAACGGCGTGGTCAGCATCCGCGAACTGGTGCGCAACAGCCTGCGCATGCGCCCGGACCGCATCGTGGTCGGCGAGGTGCGCGGCGCCGAAGTGCTGGAGATGCTGCAGGCGATGAACACCGGCCACGATGGTTCGATGGCGACCATCCACGCCAACTCGCCGCGCGACTGCCTCTACCGCATGGAGATGCTGGCCGGTTTCGCCGGCTTCCAGGGCAGCGAGGAAAGCCTGCGCCGTCAGATCGCCAGCGCGGTGGACTTCATCATCCAGATCTCGCGCCTGGCCGGCGGCCGCCGCGTGATCACCTCGATCACCGAGATCACCGGCGTCACCGACAACCTGGTCACCACCCAGGAGCTGTTCCGCCACGAGAGCTTCTACGACGGCGAGAACCTCGAGCGCGACCGCTGGATCGGGCTGGGCTTCCACCCGCACTGCCACAAGCTCGAACCGTTCCGCCAGTTCCTGCGCAGCGCCGGTGCGGAGAGCTATTCGTGACGATCATCCTGGCCCTGCTCGGCATCGCGCTGCTGTGCCTGGCCGGCGGCGTGGAGCTGTGGTGGAACGCCACCGCACGCCAACGCCAGCGCGTGGCGGCCCGGCACACCGAAGCGCGGCTGGCGCCCACGCCCGCCGCCACCGGCACGCCAAGCGGCATCGTCACCCCGGCCTCGCAGGCGCAGGCCACGCGCGCCGCGCCGGCCAGCGCGGCGGTGGCGAAGCTGCCCGGCTGGCGCGCCGCGCTGCGCCGTGCGCAATTGCCCGACCGCCCGGCCACGATCATCCTCATCGCCACGCCCGGCGTGCTGCTCGCGCTGGCCTGCGGCATGCGCATGCACTCGTTCGTGTTCGCGCTGCTCGGGCTGGTGCTGTACGCCATCGGCGCCGCGGTGCTGCTGCGCCGGCGCATGGAGCGCCAACAGCGCCAGCTGCTGCGCCAGCTGCCGGATTTTTTGGAGAACATGGTGCGCCTGGCCGGCATCGGCAACAGCCTGTCGATGGCCTTCCAGACGGCCACCCAGCAGGTGCCGCCGCCGCTGCGCCCGCTGCTCGAGAACGCCCTGCTCTACACCCGCGGCGGCATGGACCTGGACCGCGCCCTGCAGCAGGCCTCGCGCCCGTACAAGCTGGCGGCGATGGAAACATTGTCGGTGGTGCTGGGCACCAGCCTGCGCATCGGCGGGCGCAGCGACCAGATCCTGCAGCGCATGAGCGATTTCCTGCGCGACGTCGAACAGGTGCAGCAGGAGCTCGCCGCCACCACGTCCGAGACACGGCTGTCGGCCTGGGTGATCGGCCTGCTGCCGCCGGTCACCGCGCTGGGCATGGCCTTGTTCAGCCCGGACTTCTTCCGCCCGATGGTGGAGCTGCCGGCCGGCCACGCGCTGCTGTGGGTGGCGCTGGCGCTGGAAGGCCTGGGCGCGTTCCTGCTCTATCGCCTGGCGAAATCGCTATGAGCCCGGGGGCCCTGCCATGCACCTGCTGATCGCCGCGGCACTGGGCCTGTTCGCGCTGGCCGTGCTGGTGTTCGCCTACGGCCTGCTCGCGCGCGACCGCGGCAGCGAACGTGCCGAAGCGGCGCTGCGCACCGCCCTGCAGGACAAGGCCGCGCCCGCGGCGGCCCCGGCTACGCCGCGCAGCCAAAGCCTGCTCGAACAGCTCGCCACCCTCGGCCGCCAGCTCGAAGGCAGCCGCCTGCAGGGCTGGCTGCTGGCCGCCGAAGACCGCCTGCTGCTGGAGCAGATCAACTGGAACAACCGCAGCGGCACGGCGATCTTCCTCTCGCTGCGCGTGCTGCTCGCCCTGCTCGTCCCGGTGCTGGTGCTGGCCATCGTGCAGCCCACCGGTACGCGCGCCCTGGCCGCGCTGTTGTTCGGCCTGGCCGCCGGCCTGCTGCTGCCCAAGCTGCTGCTGCGCATCTGGGCGCAGCGCCTGCGCAAGCGCGCGCACGACGAACTGCCGATGCTGATCGACCTGCTGCGCCTGCTGCAGAGCGTGGGCTTCAGCATCGACCAGAGCCTGCAGATGCTCGGCGACAAGCTGCACACCGCCATCCCGCTGCTGGGGCGCGAACTGCAGGAAGCCAACACCGCCTACATCCATGGCCGCTCGCGCGCGCAGTCGCTGCGCCGCATCGGCGAGTCGTTCGGCGACGAGGACCTGCGCAGCCTGGTGCAGATGATCGTGCAGGTGCACCAGCACGGCGGCGCGATCCAGGAGCCGCTGCGGCAGTTCAGCGCGCGGCTGCGCGAATCGCGGCGCATGAAGCTCAAGGACAAGGTCGGCAAGCTCTCGGTGAAGATGACCGTGGTGATGATGGTCACCCTGCTGCCGGCGCTGATGGTGGTGTTGTCCGGCCCGGCGATCCTCGCCCTGGCCGGCGCGATGAAGAGGATGGGTTCATGAAGCGTGTCGTTCTCCCCGGCCTGCTGCTGGCGCTCGCCGGCTGCGCGCACGAAGGCTACCTGCACGCGCCGGTGGCCGAGGCCAGCGCGGTGCCCGACCCGAAGGAGGACCGCGGGGTCTACGTCGGGTTGATCCAGCGCATGCAGCAGGAAGGCGCGTGGTACGCCTCGCTCGCGCATATCGGCGCCTACCGCCAGCGCTACGGCGACAGCCCGCAGCTACGTGCGCTGCAGGCCGAGGCGCTGCGCCGTACCGGGCAGACGGAAGCGGCCGCCGCGCTGTATCGCAGCCTGCTCAAGGGCCCGCAGGCCGCCGCCGCGTGGCATGGCCTGGGCCTGATCGCCGCCAGCGCCGAACGCCCGGGCGAAGCGGAAGACGCCCTCGCCCGCGCGGTGGCGCTGGACCCGCTCAATGTCGATTACCTCGGCGACCTCGGCTTCCACCGCCTGCGCGAAGGCGAAGGCCTTCAGGCCCGTGGGCCGCTCGCGCAGGCGGCCGAACTGGCGCCTTCCGATACGCGCGCGGTCGCCAACCTGGCGCTGTGGACGCTGCTGCACGGCGACGCCAGCCAGGCCGAGGCGATCATGCGCCAGGCCGCGCTGCCCGAAGCCACGCGCAGCGAGATCTATCGCCTCGCCGGCAGCCTGCGCAATGCGCGCCCGCGCACCACCCAGGCGCGCGCCGCCCAGCGCGGCGTGGCCGAAGCGCCGCCCGCCCAACGCAGCGGCAGCATCACGGCGCCGGCTTCGATGCTGCAACGTTTCGGCGGGCAACCCGCCACCGCCCAGGAGAACACCCCATGAGTCGCCGTGCCCGTTTTCCTTTCGCCGGCCTCGCGCTGGCGCTGTGCATGGTGGCCGGCGCGGCGAGTGCCGATGCCATCCAGCAGCCGCTGACCGGCGAACGCATGGGCACCGGCGTGGCCAACGCGCAGCCGGCGCCGTTGCCGCCGCCGACGTCGCCGTTCCAGGCCAGCGCGTCCACGCCATCGGACGGCAAGCCGGCCCGTCGTGAGATCGGCGATGCCACGCGCGCACTGGTGCGCATGCAGGCCGCCGGCACCTACGCCGCCCCCGCTCGCCCGATGCTCGGCGACCAGGCCGGGCTCGCATACCAGCGCTACCTGGAGTCGTTCAAGTATCCGATTCCCGAGCGCTTCGACGTCAACCTCAAGCAGTCCCAGGACGAAGGGAACTGAGCCCGATGCCCGCCGGCCGCCTGCCCGCGCCGACGGGCCGTTCCGTGCATGCGCAGCGCGGCGCCTCGGCGCTGACGCTGATGCTGCTGATGATCGCCTTGTCGGCGATGCTCGGGTTGGTCGAAGTGGGCTACCTGTACTGGTCCAAGCGCGATCTGCAGAAGACCGCCGACCTGGCCGCGCTGGCCGGCGCGCAGCGCCTGGATACCTGCAACGCCGCCGGCACCGACAACGCCGCCGCGCGCGGCAACGCCTTCGACGACAACGCCTTCAATGGCACCTTCCAGGTGCGTTGCGGCTACTGGAACGTGCAGTCGCCGAACAGCCCGCTGGTCGCCGCCGATGCCACGCATCCGCTCAACGCCGTGGCGGTGGAACTCTCGCGCGGCGCGCTCCCGATGTTCGGCAAGGTCGAAGCCATGCCGCAGGTGCGCGCCTCGGCCGCCGCGCGCCGGGCGGCGCCCGTGGTGGCGTTCAGCGCGGGGGCCAAGCTGCTCAACGTCGATGGCAGCGCGCCGCTGCAGCAGCTGTTGTCGACGGTGGGCGTGGACCTGAGCAACAGCGAGGTGGCCAGCTACCGCGGCCTGGCACAGCTCAAGCTCACGCCGCGTGGGTTGCTGGAGGCGCTGGGCATCCCGGTGTCCTCGAACCTGAGCGTGGGCGAGCTCAACGGGCTGCTGACCCAGAGCCAGGTCAGCGTGGGCCAGTTGCTGCAGGTGATGGCCGCGCTGGCCAACCAGCAGCAGCTCGCCGGCGTGGATCTTTCGGTGCTGCAGCAACGCCTGGCCTCGGCGAACCTGGACAGCGCCCAGCTGCAACTGGGTTCCAACGACGCTACCACCGGGCTGTTCGCCAGCGTCGTCGCACCGGATGGCGATGCCAACAGCGCGCTCGACGTACAGCTCAACGCGCTGGACGTACTGGGTAGCGCGATCAGCGTGGGCAACGGCCACAATGCGGTGAACGTGCAGCAGCTCAAACTGCTCGGCGCGGTGACCGCGCAGGCGAGCATCGTGGAGCCGGCGTCCATCGGCATCGGCCCGGTCGGCACCACGGCTTACAACGCGCAGGTCCGCGTGCGGCTGGACATCGACACCGACCAGCTCGCCCTGCTCAGCCCCGTCATCAAGCTGCTCGGCATCCGCCTGCACCTGCCGATCTACATCGACGCGGTGGACGGCTACGCGCGGCTCAAGGACGTGGACTGCGCCAGCACGCCGAAGCGCGCCAACTTCGACGTGCTATCCAGCATCTCCAACATCTGCGTGGGCAAGCCCACCGGGGACTGGCGCAGCACGCGCGAGCTGTGTTCGGCGGCCAACCTCGGCAGCGAGCAGCTGGTGAAGCTGTTCGGCCTCAACGTGCTGACCGACCGCATCGTGCTGCCCGTGCTGCAGTCGCAGGACAACCTGTGGGTGCCCGAAGGCGGCACGGGTTCGGTGGCGCCCAATTCGTTGCAGGTGGGCACGCTGCTGTCGAACCTGACCGATGCGCTGTTCAACACGCTCGGCAAGCTGTTCCAGAGCAGCGGCAGCACCAGCGATACCGCGACCGGCCTGGCCACGCAGTACCTGGAAGCCACGCGCAAGAGCAGCGGCGCCTACGACCCGCAGGCGGTGGTCAATGCACTGCGCGACGGCACCGGCGGCCTTGGCGCGCTGGGCGACTGGCAGACCACCATCGTCAAGTGCGACAGCGTGCTGGGCATCGTATGCAAGAGCCAGCAGGGCAGCGTGTGGGAGGGCTTCCTCAACACCACCACGATCAAGGGCGGGCTGGTGGGCGGCCTGCTCGACGTGCTCGGGCTGACCTCGTGCAGCGGCCTGGTGGCCGGGCTGGCGTACAACACCTGCGTGCGCGACAACCTCGCCAAGTTCCTGACGACCCGGCCCGGCGGCCTGGGCGATGCGAACTACAACCCGCAGGCCGGCACCGGCGCGTGCACCACCGTGCTCTGCGTCCTGCTCAAGCCTGTGATAGACGCCACACTCCGGCCGCTGTTGAACGGCGTCGGCGCCCTGCTGGGCACCACGCTGGACCAGGTGCTGGGACTGCAATTGGGACGTACCGACGTGCGCGTGGACAGCATCCAATGCCATGCCGCGCAGTTGGTGCGATGAACACGCAAGAAGCCTGTCCAGCAGGCGTTTTTCGCTGCTAGACTCGCCGCAGGAACTCGGCCGCGGACTTGCGGCCTGTCTTTGACCAACGGGGATCTGAGGGGAATGAAACAAGCCAAGCACCTGGCCTTCTGCTGGCTGGCCATCGGCGTGTTGATCGGCACCACGGCGTGCACGTCCACGGCATCGGCCGCGCGTGGCCCGGTGCCCGCGTCCAACACCAGTTCGGTGATGCCCGGCGAGAACACCGTGGGCAACACCGCCGCCGAATTGCGCCGCCTGATGGACGCGCAGCAGCTCACCGAGCTGCGCACGACCTACAACGGCACCTATGGCGCGAGCCTGCTGTTCCATGCCGAATCGCTGAACTACTACGTGGCGCTTTTCCACGACAAGGAGTTCTGGCGCGTGATCCGCACCGAGTCGGCCGACAACGCCGAGCAGGTGTACCGCACCTTCGTCGACCAGACCGCGCAGCTGTCGCAGGTCTATATCGACACCATCCGCCTGCAGGCCGGCAAGGCCTACACGGATCGCATGGTGCAGATGAACGAAAAGCGCCTGCAGGGCCTGCAACAGGAACTGGAAGCGCAACGCCAGCAGGGCGCGCAGGTCAGCGCGGCGCTGCAGCAGAACAAGCAGGAAGCGGTCACGCTCAGCTCGGACCTGCGCAACAGCAACTCGCAGCTCGATGCCCTGCAGCAGCGCATCAAGACGCTGCAGGCGCAGCAAGGCGACCCGAGCCTGGCGCTGCCCGCCACGCAGCCGGTGGCGCCGGAACCCACGCCGGCCCCGGCGCCGACCAAGCCCTGAGCCCGGAACGCGCGCCACAAGGCGCGCGTTTTCGTTGGGGCCGGTGCATCGCCTCGGTACCCGCTCGCCTTGAGACCCGGGCTTTTGTCACCATAAAGGGGATTTCGCCGACACCGAACCCCGCCCATGTCCGACAAGCCGCACGTATTCGACGCCACCACCGACACTTTCGAGGCCGACGTCCTGCAGAAATCCCTGCAGGTACCGGTGCTGGTGGACTTCTGGGCCACCTGGTGCGGCCCCTGCAAGACCCTGACCCCGATCCTGGAAAAGCTCGCCGCCGAGTACAACGGCGCCTTCGTGCTGGCCAAGGTCGACGTGGACCAGGAGCAGCAGATCGCCGCCGCCTTCCAGATCCGCTCGGTGCCGACCGTCTTCCTGGTGCAGAACGGGCAGATCGTCGATGGCTTCCCCGGCGCGATGCCGGAGGGCCAGCTGCGCGAATTCCTCACCCAGCACGGTGTCATGCCGGGCGAGGCCGCGCCGGCCGAGGCGCCCGCCGCGCCGGTCGCGCTGGATCCGCAGGCCGAGGTCGCGCGCCTGCGCGAGGCCATCGCCGCCGAGCCGGACAAGGACGAATACAAGCTGGACCTGGCGCTGGCGCTGCTGCGCGTGGGCGAGGCGGAGGAAGCCGGCCGCCTGCTCGACGCGCTGCCGGCCAACCTGGCCACCGACGACCGCGCCGTGCGCGGCCGCGCGCGACTGGGTTTCGCCAATGCGCTGAAGGACGCCCCGGCGCGCGAGGCGCTGGAGCAGGCCCTGGCTGCTGACGCCAACGACCTGCGCGCGCGCCACTTGCTGGGCGTGCGCCTGCTGGTCGAAGGCCAGGACGAGGCCGCGCTTTCGGAATTCATCGAACTGCTGCGACGGGACCGCAACTACAGCGAAGGGCTGCCGAAGAAGACGCTGATCGACGCCTTCCGGGTGATCGAGGACGAGGACCTGGTCGGCCAGTACCGGCGCAAGATGTCGTCGCTGCTGTTCTGACGCGAAGGCCCGGGCAACCGGGCCTTTTGCTTTCCATGGGGCGCCATCCGGGGCGCGCGCGCCCTTCCCGTACCGGCGCGTATGGTAGGCTTCAGTCCCCGCCCCTGCCGTTCGCAGCCCGCATGAAAGCCTCGCTGTTCCGCCTCGGCCTCAACCTCTGGCCGCCGTTCCTGTTCACCGGCATCCGCGTGGTCGAACTGGGCGAGGACTACCGCCATGCCCGGGTCGAACTGCGCATGCGTCCCTGGAACCGCAACTACGTCGGCACCCACTTCGGCGGCAGCCTGTTCGCGATGACCGACCCGTTCTGGATGCTGCTGGTGATGCACAATATCGGCCGCGACTACTACGTGTGGGACAAGGCCGGCGCGATCGAATTCGTCAAACCCGGCCGCGGCACGGTAAGCGCGCAGTTCCGCATCGACGATGCCGTGCTCGACGAACTGCGCCAGGCCACCGCCAGTGGCGAGAAGACCCTGCGCTGGTTCGAGAACGAGGTCATCGACGCGCAGGGCGATGTCGTGGCCAAGGTGCGCAAGCAGCTCTACGTCAAGCGCAAGCCCGGCCGCTGAGCGACTGGCGCGCAGGCGCGCGCTCGGGCCAGAATCGGGTGGACTCCCTTCCGGCTTCGTCCATGCGCCCGACCACCCGCCTGCTCGCCTGTGCCCTGCTCGCCGCCCTGCCCGCGCTGGCCTTCGCCGCGCCGTACCGCAGCGCGCAGCAGATCCTCGACGCCTCGCCAGCCAGCGACTGGCGCACCCTCGACCCGGCGAACACGCTGTACCTGGAGCTGGCCAGCGGCCGGGTAGTCATCGAACTGGCGCCACAGTTCGCGCCCGAGCATGCGGCCAACATCCGCACGCTGGCCCGCGAACACTTCTGGGACAACACCAGCATCTATCGCGCGCAGGACAACTTCGTCGTGCAGTTCGGCGATGCCGATGCCGACGATGCCGCCAAGGCCAAGCCCATGGGGTCGGCCAAGACCCACCTGCCGGCCGAGTTCGCGCGCCCTTCCAGGGGCCTGGCGTTCTCGCGCCTGCCCGACAGCGATGGCTGGGCGAAGGAGGTGGGGTTCGTCGACGGCTTCCCGGTCGGCCGCGACGGCGCGAACGGGCAGACCTGGCTGGCGCACTGCTACGGCGCGGTCGGCGCCGGGCGCAACAACGCGCCCGACAGCAGCGTGGGTGCGGAGCTTTACGTGGTGATCGGCCAATCGCCGCGCCAGCTGGACAACAACATCACCGTGGTCGGCCGCGTGGTGAAGGGCATGGAGCTGCTCAGCGCCACGCCGCGCGGTCCCGAGCCGATGGGCTTCTACGAGGATGCCGCGCAGCGCACGCCGATCCGCGCGATCAAACTCGCCAGCGAAGTCCCCGAAGGCGAGCGCACCCCGCTGCAGCTGCTGCGCACCGACAGCCAGACTTTCCGCGACGTCGCCGAGGCGCGCCGCAACCGCGTGGACGACTTCTACAAGCGCCCGGCCGGGCACATCGACCTGTGCAACGTGGCGCTGCCGGTGCGCACGCCGAAGTAAGCCTTCAGCGTTTCTGGCTGAAGGCCACGCTGCCGAGGATCAACGCGCCGGCGGCGAGCATGCGCGCGGTGATCGGCTCATGCAGGAACAGCCAGGCGAACAGCGCGCCGAACACCGGGATCAGGTAGGTCACGGTGGAGGCGATCGCCGGGCCGACGCGGTAGATCAGCCGGTAATACAGCAGGAACGCGAAGCCGGTGCAGAACATGCCCAGCGCGATGGCGCTGGCCCAGGCCATCGGCGGGATCGGCTGCTGCGGCCAATGGGTGATCGCCAGCGGCGCCAGCAGGATCGCCCCGCAGCCCAGCGTGGCCGCACCGGACGCGGCCGGCGGCAAGCCGGTCATGTGGCGCTTCACCAGGTTGATGCCCACGCCGTACAGCAGCGAGGCCAGCGCGCCGGCGAACACCGCCGGGCCGATGCTCAGGCCGGCGGACTTGCCGGTGGCCAGCACCACCACGCCCACGAAACCGATCAACAGCGCGACCGCCCGGCGCATGCCGATCTTTTCGCCGAAGAACAGGAACGCCACCAGCGCGGCGAACAGCACGGTCATCGCGTTGCAGATCGCGCCGATCGCCGCCGGTGCGCGCTCGGCGCCCCAGGCGAACAGCAGGAACGGGATGGCGGAGTTCACCAGGCCGATGGGCGCCAGCCACAGCCAGCGCCGCGGCGGGAACAGCGCGCGCGACTTCCACAGGAACGGCGCCAGCACCAGCGCGCCGAGCAGCAGGCGCACCTCGACCAATGCGAACGGGCCGAACGGCTGCGCGGCGATGCGCATGAACAGGAACGAGCAGCCCCAGATCGCCCCGAGCACGCCCAGTTCCAGCGGGGTGCGCCAGTCGCGTCCACGCGCGAGGGTCGCTTCGGCGGTGTTGTTCATGCCATCTCCTTGGGTTGCCGCTTGTGGGGTTCGACGATGATGCGCCGACGCACGATGCGCACCTGGGCGACCATCAGCAGGCGCAGGTCGCGCACCAGGTAGGCGGCCAGCGCCGCGTCGTCGATGTCGTCGCCTTCGATGTCCAGCCGGAAGTCCTGGCCCTGCAGTCCGCCACCGTTGCTGAATTCGATTTCGAAATCGAAGACCACGCGGTGCGGGAGGGCGTCCATGTTGGCGGGAGACCGGAAAGGGGAGCCAGCATCCTCCCGCCCGGCGGGCGCGACAAGCGCGTAGTATCACGCGCAGCGACAAATCTGATTCGTGGCTCGCCCGTGAACCTGCGCCCCACCCTGCTACCTGCCCTGGGCGTGTTCGCCGTTGCCGCCCGCCACCAGAACTTCGCCCTGGCCGGGGCGGAGCTGCACCTGACCGCCAGCGCGGTGAGCCACCACATCCGCAAGCTCGAAGCGATGCTGGGCGCGCCGCTGTTCCAGCGGCATGCGCGCGGCGTCACCCTGACCACCGAGGGCCGCCAACTGGCCGACGCGGCCAGCGCCGCGCTCTCGGATTTGGGCGCGGTGGCGCGCAACCTGCGCCCGCCCCCGGAGACGGTGCCGCTGCGGCTGACCACGCTGCATTCCATTTCCTACTGCTGGCTGCTGCCGCGCCTGCCGCGCTTCTGCGCGTTGCACCCGCATGTGCGCGTGGAGATCCACACCGGCGGCGCGCTGGCGCGTTTCGACGACGGCGGCCCGGACCTGGGCATCCGCTACGGGCCGGGCAACTGGCCGGGCCTGACCGCGCTGCCGCTGATGGAGGACGCGCTGTTCCCGGTGGCCTCGCCGGCGTTGCCGCAGCTGGCGGAACTGCGCACGCCGGCCGACATCCTGCAGCTGCCCTTGCTGTCGGACATGTCGCCGCAAAGCTGGCGCGACTGGCTGCGCGCGGCCGGCGTACGCGGCGTGCGCCTGCCGCCGATGCACAGCTTCAGCGACAGCACCGAGGCGCTGCGCGCGGCGGTCTACGGCATGGGCGCGGTGCTGGCGCGCAAGCTGGTCGCGCAGCCCTACCTGCAGCGCTACGAACTGGTGCGGCTGCCCGGGCCTTCGATGCAGCCGCGCTTTGCGTACTACATCGTGCATCCGGAGCACCAGCCGCCCAATGCGACCGCGCAGCTGATGATCGACTGGCTGCGCCGCGAGGCGCTGGACGAGCGCACGCCTCTGCCGCCGTTGCCGGCGGAGTTGATGGGGTTGCCGGGGTGAACCCACCCCCTTGACAGCGGGCCGCCGGCACTTCAATGATTAACCAATTCGTTAATCATTGAACCATCATGGCCACCGACCGAATCTTCGAAGCGCTCGCCTCGCGCCCCCGCCGCGAGATCCTGGCCTTCCTGTCGGCGCAGGAGCTGACGGCCGGCGAGATCGGGCAACGTTTCGATATGACCGCCCCGGCGATCTCGCGCCACCTGGCCGTGCTGTCCGCGGCCGGACTGGTCATCGGCGAGCGGCGCGGCCAGTTCGTCTATTACCGCCTCACGCCGGACAGCCTCATCAACACGCTCAGCAGCTTTGCCTTCGAGGTCTGCCCCACCGCCGGCCCCCTGCAACGCGAATCGCGGCGCCTGGCCAAGGCCAAGGCGCGCTGACCCCTTCCCCGACACGGCAGGAGCCGACATGGGACGCTTGTGGATTGCCAGCGAACGCAGTTTCCCCCGCGTACAACTCGCCGCCCCTGATGGCGGGCGCCCTGTCGAAGTCCTGTTGATCTCCCAGCTCGACCCCGGCGCGGGCGACGCGCTGGCCGCACGGGCCGGCCAACGGCAGGCCTCCCACCCGCGCCACGACGCCGCGCTCGACGAACCGTCCGCGCTGCTTTCCCCGCCGGATTTCTCGCGCGACGATCCGACCTCGCTGTTTTCCTTTTCGGTCGGTCCGCACGGCCATCCCTTCCACCGACATGCGGGACGCCGGCTGTTCACCGCGATCAGCGGCAGCGGCGGCGCGCGCCTGCGCTTCGCCCACGTCTGCGATGCGGCGATGGCGGCTGATCCAGCGGCGTTCCTGCGCGCACTGCGGCATGTCGAAGTCCCGCCGGACTGCCTTTTCAGCGTGCGCTTCGATGGCGGCACCTGGCACCAGTTCCTGCCGCTGCGCAACGACGGCCATCACCCGGCGCTGTTCGCCCTGTCATGCCATCCCGACGAATCCGCCGGGCTGGTGGATCCTTCGCTGCAGGCCCGTGCGGCAGCCGGCACCGCCACCATCGCCAGCCTGACCGAACTGTTGCCAGGCCCCGTGCAATCCCTGCTCGATGCGGCCGACGCGCGTGGCGAGGCGGTGCCCACCACTTGCCTCGCCCTGCACGCGCCGCCCGATTCCTGGCGACAGCGTGCATGCGCACGCATCCGCAGCCGCGCCGGGCGCTGCCGCCTGCGCTGGCAAGCAAAGGGCGTGGCCGGCTATACCGGCCACCGCGGCGAAGCCCCGACCATCAGGCACGCACGCGCGTTGCCGGAAGATTCCCTGCTGCCCCCCTTGCTGCCCGGCTATCACTACCAGGACATCGTGACGGCCACGCTCGCGCGCGAGGACGTGCGTTCGTCGCAGCCGGCCGCCTTGCTCGCCGCGTTGCTGGAAGGATTCCTGGAAGCCCCGCCGGCCAGCGTCGGCGCACTGATGGGACTGCGCAATACGCTGGTGCGTCCCTTAGGGCTGCGCATCGCCAAGCTGGGGTGCCCGGTCTCTTCACTGGCCAGCGCGCAGTCGCCGGAACGATTCCTGCAGCGCTTCCCCGTGCTGTCACAAGCGCATGCGCCGCGCAGCGCGCAGGTGATCCTGGGCGCCGACGATCGCCATCTCGCCTTTCGGTCCTGCGCCGCCGTGCATGTCGACGACGACGGCCAGGTGCATTTCAGCCTTGCCACCCGGGTACGCTGCCGCAATCTTTTCGGCCGCGCCTACATGGCGGTCGTGGACGGCGTGCATCGCAGGCACGTGGCGCCGACCCTGCTGTCCACGGCGCTGTTGCACGTGGCCACGCGCGACCTGCCGGCAGGCGATGCCCTGTCGCCCGTGGGCTGAGGCCGTCCTCACCCGGCGTTTCCGTCCGGCTGCCTAACCTGAGGCTCCCTTTCGATGGAGACCTGCCCATGCCCACCCTGCGCCTGCGCATCACCGGCAGCGAGGACGACGCCCGCGCGATCAGCAACCTGTTGTTGAGCCTGGATGGCATCGAGCACGTCGAGGAAGTGGACGACCTGATGTCGCACCTGGACGACGACGATTCCAGCTCGGCCGGCCTGTCCGACGACGAAGGCCCCGGCACGCACGAACTGGAAGTGGAAGCGGGCAACGACTCCACCGCGCAGAAGGTGCGTGATGCGGTGCAGGAACTGGCGTTGGAGCTGGATGTGTTCGTGGAGTTCGAGGAAGACGAGGGTTGACGCCCTCGTCGTTCCCCCGCAAGGCTCGCCTCAGCCCGCGCGCCGGCGGCGACGCCGCCACCACGCCCGCGCCACCCATAGCAACGCCAGCCCCAGGATCGCCGGCGGCAACACGCCCGCGATGAAGCGCACCACCCACGCCACGCTGCCGGTGAAGATCGCGCCGGTCTCGGAGAAGGCCTGGCCCAGTTCGCTGCGCCGCTGCTCGGTGCCGATGGCCTGGAAGTTGATCGTCAGCCGCTGGGTATCGATGCGCCGCTGCTGTTGGGCCGCGTCCTGCCGCGCCACCTGCAGGCCGCTTTCGATCTCGGCCAGGCGCTGGGAGAGCGTCAGCAGGTCGGCCACCTTCAGGTCGCCGCGGCGCTGGTATTCGAGCAGGCGCGCGTGCTCGTTCTCCAGCCGCGCCTGGGTCAGGCGGGTGTCAGCGACCTGCTGGGCGAGGTCTTCGGCGTTGGTGCTGCGCTCGGCGATCTCGCCGCCTTCGCCCGCCAGTTTCAGTAGCGCTTCCACGCCTGCCGGCGCAGTGCGCACGGTGATCTCGCCGCCCGGGTACGGATCGCCGCGCTGGGTGATCTGCAGCACCGCGCAATCGCCGAAACGGGCCTCCTGGCAGGCGTCGCGCACCGCGGCCAGATGCGCGGGGATATCCGCCCCCGGCAGGCGCACGCTGGCGTCGTGCTCGTACGCCAGGAAGGTGCCACGCGGCGGCGCCAGCATCTTGGCCGGGGCGGGCGGCGGCGCGGCGGCAAACCGTGCGGACTCCTCGCCCGCCATGGCCGCGTCGGCTGCCGCGGCGGCGGCTTCTTCGGGCGACTGCCCCGCGTGCCTGCCGCAACCGGCCAGTGCCAACGCCAGGAGGAAACCGGCGATACGCGCCCCGGTCACAGGCTCGCCCCGTCGAAAGCGTTGATCTTCAGGCCGGCCAGGTCCAGCGCCGGCACGCAGCGCAGGTTCACCGCCGCCATCAGCTGGCCCGAACGCGGGTCCACCGCCTCGCTGTAGGGGGCAATGCCGCAATCCCGGCAGTAGTGGTGGGCGATGTGCTCGTGGTTGAAGCGGTATTCGCCCTGGCGCTCGGCCGGGGTGTGCAGCGCCAGCGCGTCGCGCGGGCCGAACCACAGCAGGCCGCCACGGCGGCGGCACAGCGAGCAGTTGCAGTCCATGGCTTCGGTGATCGGCGCCGGCGTGGTCAAGGTGAACGCGATCGCGCCGCAGTGGCAGCTCCCTTCGTACTGCATGCCCTTCCCCTCCTGTTGGAGCGCCCAAGGTAATCCAAAGGCATGTGCGCCCGCACGCGCGGGGGCCTATCCTCGACGGTTTCGACCCACCTGGAATCCCCGATGCGCAAGACCCTGCTCACCGCCGCCCTGCTGGCCGCCCTCGCCGGCTGCCAGAAACAGGCCGACACCGCCCCCACCGCCGAGACCCCCGCCGGCGCCGCCACCGCCGCCACGACGGCCGATGCGCGCTTCGCCGAGCTGTCCAAGCAGGCGCTGGACACCTGGATGCAGCTGTCCCCGGTCGGCGCCACCCAGATCGGCGACCACCGCTTCGACGGCCAGATCGACGACCTGTCGGCCGCCGGCCGCCAGAAGGGCCTGGAGGCCAGCAAGTCGCTGCTGGCGCAGCTGGACAAGATCGACGCCACCCAGCTCTCGCGCGAGAACCAGGTGGACGCGGCGATCCTGCGCAACCAGCTGCAATCCGACATCTGGAACACCGAGGTGCTGCAGAGCTGGGCGTGGGACCCGCAGGTCTACAACAACGTGGCCGGCAGCGCGATCTACGGCCTGATGGCGCGCGAGTTCGCGCCGCTGCCCGAGCGCATCAAGTCGGCGACCGAGCGCATGGAGAAGATCCCGCAGATCTTCGCCCAGGCCCGCGAGAACCTGGACCCGGCGCGCGTGCCGGAGATCCACGCCAAGACGGTGGCCAAGCAGAACGCGGGCATCCTCTCCATCGTCGATACCTTCATCACCCCGCACCTGGGCGAGCTGGCGCCGGCCGATGCGGCGCGCACCAACGCGGCCATCGACGGGCTGAAGAAGGCCGTGGCCGAGCAGCAGAAGTGGCTCGATGACACGCTGGTGCCGAACGCCAAGGGCGATTTCCGCATCGGCGCGGAGAAGTACGACCAGAAGCTGAAGTTCGCGCTGGTGTCCTCGCTGTCGCGCCAGGACATCAAGCAGCGCGCCGAAGCCGAGCTCAAGCGCGTGCGTGGCGACATGTACGGCATCGCGCGCGAGGTGCTGAAGGACAAGCCGGGCGCGCCGGCGCTGCCGGAGAATCCGAACGACGATCAGCAGCAGAAGGCGATCGAGGCGGCGCTGGAGTTGGCGTATGCGCAGCATCCGGCGCGCGACAAGGTGGTGGACGATGCCAAGGCGGCGTTGAAGTCGGCCACCGATTTCGTGCGTGAAAAGGACCTGGTGACGCTGCCGGATGCGCCGGTGGACGTGATCCTGATGCCGGAGTTCCAGCGCGGCGTGGCGGTGGCGTACTGCGATTCGCCCGGCCCGCTGGACAAGAATCTGGCGACGTTCTTCGCGATCTCGCCGATCCCGGACGACTGGACGCAGGCGCAGTCCGATTCGTTCCTGCGCGAGTACAACTCGCGGATGATCCACCTGCTGTCGATCCACGAGGGCATCCCGGGCCATTACCTGGAAGGCTGGCACTCCTCGAAGTTCCCGTCGACGCTGCGCGCGGTGCTGCGTTCGGGCATGTTCGCCGAGGGTTGGGCGGTGTACACCGAGCGGATGATGCAGGAGCAGGGCTACCTGGATAACGATCCGCTGTTCCACCTGGTGCAGCTGAAGTTCTACCTGCGTTCGATCGCCAATGCGATCCTCGACCAGGGCGTGCACGTGGACAACTGGAGCCGCGAGCAGGCGATGCACCTGATGACGCACGATGCGTTCCAGCAGGAGAGCGAGGCGTCGGGCAAGTGGGTGCGCGCGCAGCTGTCCTCGGCCCAGCTGCCGACCTACTTCGTGGGCGTGCAGGAGCATCTGGATACGCGCAAGGCGGTGCAGGAGAAGCTGGGCGACAAGTTCAACCTGAAGGCCTACCACGACCAGATCCTGTCCTACGGTGCGCCGCCGGTGCGCTTTGCGCGCGAGCTGATGCTGGATCAGCCGATCGAGTAATCGCCCGGCTTAGGTTGCGACCGTGCGGGTTCTTGCCTGCACGGTCTTTTCCGCTGAAAGCGCTGCACGCATGGGCCAGCGTGCGGCACCCGGGGGCAGGACCTGGCCCCGGATGCCCGATGGGTTCCTGATGCCTGAGCGCAGAGCGGTTGCGCGTGCTTTCCGGCGGGCTATGCTGCGCTCGTGAGCACAGGGAACGGCACCGCCTTGGCGCCGGGGCTCGCCGATGGGGATATCGCAATGAACACGAAGCGGCATGAGCTCGATGGGCTCGGTGGTTGGTTGATCCTGGTGTTCTTCGGGCTGTTCGTCAGCCTGTTGCGTATTCCCGCCACGCTGCTCACTACGCATGGACGCCTGCTGCTTGATGGCACGCTGGCCCAGCTCATCGATCCGCAAGGGGCGGCCTATCACCCGCTGTGGTTGCCGCTGATCATCTTCGAAGTGGCCGGCAATCTTTTCATCCTCGCGCTGGTGGTGGCGACCCTCGTGCTGCTGTTCGCCCGCTCGCGCTATGCGCCGGCCATCGCCATCGCGCTGTACGCGTGCAATGTCGGGGTGATCGTGGCCGACATCGGCGCCTGCCAGCTGATCCCGGCCCTGGCCGAGCAGCCGGTGGACGTGGATTCTTTGAAAGACCTGGGCCGCGCGTTGATCGCCGCGCTGATCTGGATTCCGTATTTCCTGGTGTCCAAGCGCGTACGGGTCACTTTCACCCGCTATTGGCCGGCGCTGCCCGGGCGCAAGGCGCCGGCCGTGATTCCGCCGCTGCCGCCGGTGGCGCCGGAGGCAGCGCCGTAAGCCACCCGTACTCATTCGTGCACGCGGGAATTTCCTCGCACTGAGCCCCTGGCGGACCCACCCGTCACCACCCCGTCATCTACCCCGCTTACCTTCCGCCCACTTCGGGGGAAGGGATGGCGGCGCATTGGGCGAGCAGGCAAAACGCGGACTGGCGCGGATGTTCGCCGAGAAGGCGCCGGTGCTGCGGGGCTTCTTCGCCCGGCGCGGCGCGCATGACGAGACGGAGGACCTGGTGCAGGAAACCTATCTCCGCCTGCTGCGCGCCGACCAGGCGCAGGGCGAGGCCATCGGCAATCCCGAAGCCTACCTGTTCACGGTGGCGTTGAACCTCGTGCGCGAGCAGGCCGCCCGCCGCCAGCGCTCGCCGCTGCCCATCGAGGAATTCGAACAGGTGGCCCAGCAGCTGGCCGCCGAGGATTCGGTCGAGGACACCGCCGCGCGCGCCCAGCGCGGGCAGCGCCTGCAGGCGTTGCTGGCCGAGTTGCCCGAACGCACGCGCGCGGTGCTGGTGATGCAGTACCGCGACGGACTCAGCTACAAGCAGATCGCCGAGCGCATGGGCGTATCACCGCACATGGTGAAGAAGCACGTGGTGCGCGGGCTGGCGCATTGCCGCCAGGCGCTGGCCGACGAGGTGGAGGCATGAGCCCGCAACCGCGCCGTCCCGATCCGCTCATCACCCAGGCCGCCGCCGAATGGCATGCGCTGCATCGCCAGGGCGAGCTGAGCCCCAGCCAGCAGGCGCGCTTCATGGAATGGCTGCTGGCCACGCCGGACCACCTGCGCGAATACCTGGCCATCGGCCGCGTCGCTTCCGAACTCGGCGCCGCTTTGCGCGCACTACCGTCGGAGGCGCCCGCGCCGCTGGCGACGCCGCCGCGGCATGACAACGTGGTGGCGCTGCCGGTGCGGCATGCCCCGCCACGGCCCGCACGCGGGAACGCCGTGCCTCGCCCGTGGACGCGCCTGGCCACCGCGGCGGCGCTCGTGCTGGCGCTGGGCACCGGCGCGCAGCTCGCCTGGCCGCGCACGGCGCATTACGTCACCGCGCACGGCGCGCCGCGCACGCTCACCCTGCCCGACGGCACCGTCGCGCACCTCAACGCACAGAGCGCGCTGTCCACGCGCTACACGCTGTTCGGGCGCAAGGTGGTGCTGGAACAAGGACAGGCCAGTTTCGTGGTGGCCGCCGAGCGCCGTCCGTTCACGGTGCGCGCGGCGGGCCTGCAGGTGCGCGACATTGGCACCACGTTCGATGTGTCGCTGCTGCGCGAGCAAGCCCGCATCGGTGTGGTCGAAGGGCGCGTGCAGGTGAGCGCGGACGACGACAACGGCCGCGTCCTCGCCGACCTGCGCGCCGGGCAGAGTGCACGCATCGATTACCACGACCACGACGTGCGCGTGGCCAGCGAGGACGCCGAGGCGATCACCGGCTGGTGGCGGCAACGCATCGTGTTCCGCGACGAGCCGCTGCGCGACGTCGCCGACCAGTTCAATCGCCTCAACACGATGCGCGTCACCGTGGACGAAGCCGCCGGCGCACTGCGCCTGACCGGCAACCTCGCCGCCGGCGATGTCGATTCGCTCCAGGCGTTCCTGCAGCAACAGCCCGGCCTGCGCACCACGCTGGCGCACGACGGCATCCAGGTGCGCGCGAACACGCAGGCACCGACGCGCCGCTGAGGCGGCCCATTACCGCATCGAGATGACAAGCGCGTTGCGATGCACGCGCATCGCGACGCCTGGGCGATGTCAAAAAAAATTCATCGAAAAACGGTGCCCGATTCCCGCGCTGGCGAATCGTAGTCCAGGCATGCGCGGTTGAACCGGCCGCGCACCTCCCCTCACTCCACCCTTGGACTCGACGATGCGCCGCACCCTGTTCCTCTCGATCGCCCTGGCCCTGCAGGCCACCGCCATCCCGACTTTCGCGCAGACCGCCAGCACCGCCACCGAAGCCATCCCGGCCCAGCCGCTCGACCGCGCGCTCAACGCGCTGTCGCGCCGCACCGGCCTGCAGTTCATCTACGACGCGCAGGCCGCGGGCAACCCGCGCACGCGTGCCGTGCCGGCCGGCCTGAGCGCCGAGGAAGGCCTGCGCCAGCTGCTCGACGGCACCGGCCTGCGCTACCGCTTCGTCAACGCCACCACGGTGACCATCGAAGCCGATGCCGCCGGCAGCGCCACCCCGCTCGCTGCGCCCGCATCGGCTGCAGGTGATGCGGGCGCCACGGGCGTGCCGCACGCCGAATCGCCGCTGCACCAGCTCGACCGCATCGAAGTCACCGGCAGCTACAGCCGCAGCCTGGAGCAGGCGGTGGACCTGAAGCGCTGGAACATCGGCTTTTCCGATTCGATCGTTGCCACCGACGTGGCCGACTTCCCCGAGCAGAACCTGGCCGAAGCGCTGCAGCGCATGCCCGGCGTGACCATCGAGCGCAACAAGGGCCTGGGCACCAAGGTCAGCGTGCGCGGCCTGCCCTCGGACTACACGCTGGTGACGATCAACGACCTGGCCACCGCCTCGGGCAGCGGCGGGCGCGATGTCGAGTTCGACATGTTCGCCTCGGAGATCATCCAGCAGGTCACGGTGCAGAAGTCGCCCACCGCCGCGGACGAGGAAGGCGGCATCGCGGGCACCGTGGATATCTCCACCGCACGCCCGTTCGACTACAGCGCGCGCAAGATCGCCGTCTCGGCCGAAGGTGCCTACAACTCGATCTCCGAGAAGACCGACCCGAAGTACGCCTTCCTCGCCAGCGATACCTGGGGCGACTGGGGCGCGTTGGTCTCCTATTCCCGCGCCAAACGCACCAACCGCACCGACTCCACCTCGGGCATCAACTTCCGCCCGATGTCGCGTTTCCTCAGCGCGTCGGGCACCCGCGGCACGCAGGCGCAGGCGGTGCTGGCACGCGACGCCGGGGTGATCGTGCAGGACCGCAACGATACCGACGAGTCCAACCTGATCGTGTTCCAGGACAAGGTGGGCGACCGCGTCTACGTCAACGAGCAGGACAAGTGGGGCGCCACGGCCTCGCTGCAGTACAAGCCCAGCAATACCTTCAGCGTGGCGTTCGATGCCATGTGGGGCGGCTACGACGCCACCGAGGACGAGTACGACGCGGCGGCTTACTCGGCCTCCAGCCGCAGCACGCTGGAAACCATCCATGACTACGACGACACCACGCTGGCCGACTACGGCATGGTCGTGCTGAAGGATGTCTCCTACACCGCCACCCAGCACGAGATGCTGAGCAAGGAGCGCATCAACAAGACCGACTACAGCCAGTACAGCGTCTCGATGGACTGGAAGGGCGACGTCTGGAGCGTGGATGCGATGGCCGGCTACTCCGGCGCGGAGAAGACGCTGGACTATTCCAACCTCAAGCACGTGGCCTACGCGCCCTCGCGCACGCGCTGGACGGCTGACAGCGGCGAGACGATCCCCAGCGCCAACCCGAACACCATCGACATGTACAACGCCCCGGAGAAGTACCTCTTCGAGGCGTACGAAACCACGCTTGAGCGCATCAAGGACGACAAGTACGCCGGCCAGGTGGACCTGGCGCGCAGCTTCGACCTGGCGTTCTTCCCGGCCCTGCGCAGCATCCAGTTCGGCGGCCGCTACACCGACCGCTCCAAGCGCCGCGAATACGGCGAACTGAAGATCACCGGCCCGACCGCCGGCAGCGCGGCGTGGGTCAACACGCTCACCATGGCCGACAGCCCGCTGCAGTCCATCGGCGACATCGTTCCCGGCGGCGACTACAGCTTCAAGAACCTCGACTGGCAGCAGATCTCCAACGAGTACGCCCGCAACGCCTTCCGCTACGACGGCTTCACCACGCCCTACGACCCGGGCCAGTACTACCGCGTGGACGAAACCGTGACCGCGCTGTACGCGATGGCCGACCTGGGCTTCGACATCGGCACGGTGCCGGTCTCGATCAACGCCGGCACGCGCTACGTGGACACCTCGGTGACCTCCTTCGGCTACCACCCGATCCAGAACCCGGACGGCAGCACCGGCTACACCGACGACCCGGTGTCGAAGGACGGCAGCTACAAGGACTGGCTGCCGAGCTTCAACATGACCGCCGAACTCACCGAGGGCCTGATGCTGCGCGCCGCGGCGGCCAAGACGATGATGCGTCCGGCGCTGACCGACGTGGCCTACAAGCGCACCGCCAGCTGGAGCTCGTTCCGCTTCACCGACGGCAACCCGGACCTGAAGCCGACCTACGCCAAGCAGTGGGAAATCGGCCTGGAGAAGTACTTCGACAACGGCGGCCTGCTGGCGGCGTCGTACTTCAACAAGAAGATCGACGGCGTGGTGATCAGCGCGCTGACCGGCGTGGTCGAGGACGTGGCGGTGTACAACGCCAACGGCAGCCTCAACGGCATCTACGATTTCGACGTGTACCAGCCGGTCAACGCCAAGGGCAGCTATGACGTCGATGGCATCGAGGTGATCGGGCAGGTGCCGCTGGGCATGTTCGCGTCCTGGCTGGAAGGCTTCGGCATCAACGCCAACTACACCCGCCTGGACAGCTCGCTGGCCGGCGAGTCGGACCTGGGCATCAAGACGCCGATGCCGGGCCTGTCCAAGGACACCTACAACGCCACCTTCTACTACGAGAACAAGCGCTTCGACGCGCGCCTGTCGTACAACCACAAGAGCGAGTACGTCGAATCGATCGGCTACAACATGTACCCGATCTACCGCGACGCCTACGGCCAGCTGGACATGTCGATCGGCTATCGCATCACCGAGAACGTCAAGCTCAGCCTGAAGGGCATCAACCTGACCGACGAGGTCACCAGCGGCTACACCATGGACCCGGCCTTCCCGACCATGTACGAGAAGTCCGGCCGCCGCATCAGCCTGGGTATCCGCGCGGACTTCTGATCGCCGCCGCGCCGTGACGCCGGCGGTCGCACGCGCGACCGCCGGCCCCCGCTTCCCGATGCCCCGCCGATGCCGGCGGCGGCATCGCCTTGCCTGTCGAAGGAGTTTCCATGCGTCCGTTCCTGCTGCCGCTGCTGGTGCTGTCGGCCTGTTCCCTCCCCGCCCGCGCCGCTGAAGCCGCGCGCGGGTGGCAACCCGGCGACCACCACGTCCACAGCGAATGGAGCGTGGACTGGGACCGCAGCACGAACCCACCCACGCCGGTACCCGGTGGCGATTCGCGCTATACCCGCACCCGCAATGCGCAAGTCGCGCAGGGCAATGGCCTGGTGTGGATGGTGCATACCGACCACGGCGGCCCCGGGCATTCGATGGTGAACCGGGATCGGGCGTGGCCGGCACTGCAGGAGGCAAGGCGCGCGGTGCCCGGGTTGATCCAGTTCTACGGCATGGAGTTCGACGTGCCCGCCGCCGAGCATGCCTCGCTGGTCATCGCGCCTGGCCCTGACGAGCGCGAACAGCTGTTCGCCATCGAACGCGACTACAGCCGCGGCGAGCCGATACCGCCGGCCACGCGCGACGAGGAGCAGCAGATGCTCGATGCATTGGCCTACATGCGCACGCTGAGCCCGCTGCCGCTGATGTTCATCAACCACCCCTCGCGCACGGCCAGCGGTTTCGGCAGCTGGGGCGAGGTCGAACCGCGCGAGCTGCGTGCCTGGCACGATGCCGCGCCGCGGGTACTGGTGGGCATGGAAGGCGCACCCGGCCACCAGGGCGCGGGCGTGCATCGTGGCCTGTACCGCGATGCCAACGCGCCGACAATGGGCGGCTTCGACCAGATGACCGCGCAAGTCGGCGGCGTGTGGGACGCGATGCTGGCCGAAGGCCGGCACTTCTGGATCACCGCCACCTCCGACTCCCACGTCAACGTGCGCGATGGCGGCCGCGACTTCGACCCGGGGCAATACAGCAAGACCTACGTGTGGGCGCGTCCGGAAGCCGGCGACATCCTCGACGGGCTGCGCGATGGCCGCATGTTCGCGGTGACCGGCGACCTGGTCGATGCGCTCGACCTGCAGGTGCACGGCGCCGGGAACGATCGCGCGACGATGGGCGGCACGCTGGCGCTGGCGGCGGGCGCGCCGATGCGCATCACGCTGAAGGTGCGCCAGCCCAAGGCCGCCAATCACCAAGGGCAGCATCCCGCACTGCGGCATGTCGAGCTGATCGTCGGCGAGGCCGACAAGGACGGTACGCCGAAGATGCGTACCCGGCGATTCGAGGCCCCGCAGTTCCAGCGCGAGGGCGACTGGCAGGTGGTGTCGTGGACGCTGCCCGCCCCGGCCCAAGGCGGCTTCGTGCGCGCGCGCGGCAGCAGTACCGGCGAGGCGGTGCCGCTGCCGGACGTGGCCGGCGAGGATCCCTGGCAGGACCTGTGGTTCTATTCCAACCCGGTGTTCGTGGAGAACGTCGCGGTTTCGCGATGAACTCCGTCCTGCTCCCTTGGCTGGGCTGGGAGCAGGCCTTCTAGCCGGCGCGGCGGCGGGGACGCGCATGTCATCATGCCGTCCCCGTTCGGCCCCTCGCCCCCATGTCCGCGTCCCACCGCACCACCCTGCCGATCCTGGCCGTCCTCGGCTCGATCACCTCGCTGTGCTTCGGCACCTCGCTGGCCAAGCACCTGTTCCCGGTGATCGGCGCGCCGGCCACCACGCTGCTGCGCGTGGGCTTCGCCGCGCTGCTGATGTTCGCCGTGCAGCGCCCATGGCGGGCGTGGCCCGCGCCGCGTGCGCTGGCATTGGTGGTCGGGTACGGCGTGGTGCTGGGCGCGATGAATCTCTCGTTCTACCTGGCGCTGCGCACGATCCCGTTCGGCATCGCGGTGGCGATCGAATTCACCGGTCCGCTGGCGGTGGCGCTGCTGTCCTCGCGCAGGGCGCTGGATTTCGTCTGGATCGTGTTCGCCATCGCCGGCCTCTCGCTGCTGGTGCCGCGCGGCAGCCTGGATGCGGCGCTGGATCCGGTCGGCGTCGGCTGGGCGCTGCTGGCGGCGCTGTGCTGGGCGCTGTACATCGTGGCCGGCCAGCGCGCCGGGCAGGCCGGCGGGCGCGCCACCGTGCCGCTGGGCCTGCTGGTGGCCACGCTGGTGGCGCTGCCGTTCGGCGTCGGACAAGTGGGCGCGGTGTTCGGCTCGCCGGCACTGCTGGCGTTCGCCGCCGGCGTGGCGCTGCTGTCGAGCGCGATTCCGTATTCGCTGGAGATTTACGCGCTCAAGCACCTGCCGCGGCAGACGTTCGGCATCCTGCTGAGCCTGGAGCCGGCGGTGGCCGCGCTCGCCGGCTGGCTGCTGCTGTCCGAAGCACTGAGCAGCCGCCAGTGGCTGGCGATCGGCTGCATCATGGTGGCCTCGGCGGGTGCCGCGCTGGCGGCGCGGCGCGGCAAGCCGGTGGCGGTGCCGGTCGACGGCTGAGGCCTGTTCGCGGCCTTCCTGCCCGCTACGCGTCCGCCGCCACGAATCCACCGGTCTGCCGCGCCCACAGCCGCGCATACAGGCCGCCGTGCGCGATCAGTTCGGCGTGCGTGCCGCTTTCCACGATCGCGCCACGGTCCATCACCACCAGCCGGTCCATCCGCGCGATGGTGGACAGCCGGTGCGCGATGGCGATGACCGTCTTGCCGGCCATCAGGTCGTCCAGGCTTTCCTGGATCGCCGCTTCCACTTCCGAATCCAGCGCCGAGGTCGCCTCGTCCAGTACCAGGATCGGCGCATCCTTCAGCAGCACGCGCGCGATGGCGATGCGCTGGCGCTGTCCGCCGGAGAGCTTCACGCCGCGCTCGCCCACGTGCGCGTCGTAACCGCGGCGGCCCTCGCCGTCCACCAGTGAATCGATGAAGCTCGCCGCGCGCGCCCGCTCCACCGCCGCCTGCAGCTGTTCCGGCGTCGCATCCGGGCGGCCGTACAGCAGGTTGTCGCGGATGGAGCGGTGCAGCAGCGAGGTGTCCTGCGTCACCACGCCGATCTGCCCGCGCAGGCTTTCCTGGGTGACGTCGGCGATGTCCTGCCCGTCGATGAGGATGCGCCCCTGCTCCAGGTCGTAGAGCCGCAGCAGCACGTTGACGAGCGTGGACTTGCCCGCCCCGGACGGTCCCACCAGGCCGATCTTCTCGCCCGGCCGCACCTGCAGGTCGAGCCCGACGATGACGCCGCCGCGCTTGCCGTAGTGGAAATGGATGCGCTGGAAATCCACCTCGCCCCGCGTGACCACCAGCGCACGGGCGTCGGCGGCGTCGCGCACCTGCACCGGCTGGGAGATGGTCTGCATGCCGTCCTGCACGGTGCCGATGTCTTCGAAGATGCCGTTCACCGTCCACATGATCCAGCCGGACATGTTGTGGATGCGGATGACCAGGCCGGTGGCCAGGGTGATCGCGCCCACGCTCACCTGTCCGCGGTTCCACAGCCACAACGCCAGCGCGCAGGTACCGACGATGAGGAAGCCGTTGGCGACCGCGATCCAGGTATCGAGCGCGGTGGTCATGCGGGTCTGCCGGCGATGCTTGACGGCCAGTTCCTCCACCGCGTCGCGCACGTAGGCCTGTTCCCGGCCGGCGTGGGCGAACAGCTTGAGCGTGGCGATGTTGGTGTAGCCGTCGACAATGCGGCCCATCGCCTTGGAGCGTGCATCGGAGGCGATCCATGCGCGCTCCTTCATGCGCGGCACGAACCAGGCCATCAACGCGACGTACACCACCAGCCACACCAGCAGCGGGAGGGTGAGCACGGGATCGGCGCGCGCGAACAGCCACAGCGCGCTGCCGGTGTAGACCACGATGTACCAGAGCGCATCGACCATCTGCACGGCCGACTCGCGCAGCGACGTGCCGGTCTGCATCACGCGGTTGGCGATGCGGCCGGCGAAATCGTTCTGGAAGAACGCCAGGCTCTGGCGCACGACATAGTTGTGCATGAGCCAGCGCGAGCGGTTGCTCAAGCCGGGCACGATGGCCTGGTTGACCAGCAGGTTGTGCAACGCGACCAGCAGCGGGCGGAGCAGCAGCGTGATGCCGGCCATCCAGAGCAGTTCGTTGGCGTGGCGCTGGAAGAAGCCGGCGCCGGGGCCTTCGGCGAGGAGATCGACGATGCGGCCGAGGAAATCGAACATCGCCACTTCCACGAGGGCCAGCGCGAGGCCGGCGACGAGGGTGGCGAGCAGGACGTGCCAGATGGGGCGCAGGTAGTGGAGATAGAAGCGCCAGACGCTGCGCGGGGGCGTTTTGGTCTCCGTCTTGGGGAAGACGTCGATCAGGGATTCGAACCAGCGGAACATGTGCGACATGTGGGGATTATCGCACCTGGCATGTGAGGCGGGCGGTGATGCGGGGCCGAGGCGGGCGGTGAGGCGGATGGTGATGCGGACGGTGATGCTGGCTTGCGGTGCGGGCGCCGCCCTGCCGTATAGGGTCGTCAC
>NZ_LLXU01000138.1 GCF_001431645.1 Stenotrophomonas panacihumi
CCGTTGGCCCCGCCGGTGCCGAAGAAGCCGCACAACCCGCACAAGGTGGCCGTGGCCGAGCAGCGCGTGGGCGAACTGGAAGCGCAGCTGGCCGAGCTCGACCGCCAGCTCGCCGATCCGGCGAACTACGCCGATACGCAGCGCATGGCCGAATTCGGGCGCGACCGCGACGCCGTGGCCGCCAGGCTGGCCGAGGCTGAGCAGCAGTGGCTGGAGTTGATGGGCTGAGCGGCGGTCAGGCCGCTGCCGCCTGTTGCAGCCATTCGCGGAAACGTCGCGCCGGTTCGCTTTCGGCGCGTGAGCGCAGCCGCGTCAGCCAGTAGCGGCCGAGGTCGGCGCTGACATCGAACGGCTGCACCAGCCGTTCCGACGCCAGGTCCTGCTCGAACATGCGCAGCGGCAGCAACGCCACGCCGGCGCCCGCGGCCGCCGCGCTGGCCAGCGCCAGCGAGGAATCGAACATCGTCCCGCGCGCTTCCAGCGGTGGCATGCCCGCGCTTTCGCACCAGCGCGCCCATTCGTCGGCGCGGTAGGAACGCAACAGCGGCACGCGGCGCAGGTCCGCCGGCTTGCGCAACTGCGCGGCCATGCCGAGCGCGCACACCGGCGCGAACGGGGCCTCGAGGATGGGCGTGGCGACATGGCCCAGCCAATCGCCCTCGCCGAAGCGGATCGCCAGCTCCAGCCCTTCGCCGGCCAGGTCGATGCGGTTGTTGTGCGTGTGCAGGCGCAATTCGATGTCCGGGTGCGCGCTGGCGAAGGCCGACAACCGCGGCAGCAGCCAGCCGGTGGCGAACGTACCCACCACGCCTACCGCCAGCGC
This sequence comes from Stenotrophomonas panacihumi, assembly GCF_001431645.1. Classification (GTDB taxonomy): domain Bacteria; phylum Pseudomonadota; class Gammaproteobacteria; order Xanthomonadales; family Xanthomonadaceae; genus Stenotrophomonas_A; species Stenotrophomonas_A panacihumi. Next base: position 824 of record NZ_LLXU01000138.1, read on the forward strand.
ATGCCGGTAGCGGCCGTCGGCGAAGCGATCGAGCACGGCGGCGATGCGGTCGAACGATTCGCTCAGCACCGGGTACAGCGCGGCGGCCTCATCGGTCATCGCCACGCCACGCGGCAGGCGCTCGAACAGGCGCACGCCCAAGCGTTCCTCCAGCGCCTTGATCTGGTGGCTCAGCGCGGCCTGGCTGACGCACAGCTCGTCGGCCGCGCGGGTCAGGTTCTGGTGGCGGGCGGCGGCCTCGAAGGCGCGCAAGGCATTGAGCGGCAGGCGGGAGCGCAGCATCGGCAGGCATCAATCCAGCTCATGGGTCGCCTTGAATATCCTCGCTGGTGGGCCGCGGTCAACGTTTCGATACTCAGGCCTTTCCAAGGAGGTGCGCGATGCATACGAGAAGGCGGTTCCTGCAGTGGTCGGCGCTGGCGGCGAGCGCGCTGGCGGTCCAGGCGGCATGGGGGAAACAGGCAAAAGGCAGTGCCCCGGTGGTCGCGGGGCTGGATGCGGCATGGGCGGAGATCGAGCAGCGCGCCGGCGGCCGGCTGGGCGTGGCCCTGCGCGACGCCGAGGGGCGCTACCTGGCCGGGCGCCGCGAGGACGAGCGCTTCCCGATGTGCAGCACCTTCAAATTTCTATTGGCGGGGGCGATCCTGCATGAGGTCGATGCCGGCCGGCTGCGGCTGGATCGCCGCGTGCCGATTGCCGCCACCGACCTGCTGGGCAACTCGCCCATCACCGAACGCCACGTCGGCCCCAAGGGGCTCAGCGTGGGCGAGCTGTGCCAGGCCACGATCATCCGCAGCGACAACGCCGCCGCGAACCTGCTGTTCCCGCTGGTCGGCGGACCGGAAGGGCTGACCGCCTTCCTGCGCGCCAGCGGCGACGCGGTGACTCGCATCGACCGCAACGAGCCGACGATGAACCTGTTCGCGCCGGGCGACGACCGCGATACCACCAGCCCGGCGGCGATGGCCGGGAACCTGCGCCGGCTGCTGCTGGGCGACGTGCTCAAGCCGGCCTCGCGTGGCCAGCTGACCGCCTGGCTGCGCGACAACCGCACGGGCGACAAGCGCCTGCGCGCCGGCCTGCCGGCGGGTTGGCAGGTGGGCGACAAGACCGGGTTCAACGGCGAGGACACCACCAACGACATCGCGATCCTGTGGCCGCCGGGCGGGGGAGCACCGTTGCTGCTGGCGACTTACCTGCAGGGCGCCCAGGTGGACCCGGACGGTCAGAACGCGGCGTTGGCCTCGGTGGCGCGGGCGGTGTCGCGTCCGGCATAGCCCGGGCGGTGTCCGCGGCAGGCCCAAAAGCAAAGGGCGGCCGAGGCCGCCCTTTGCGTGTCCCGGTGAAGCGGCGGCTCAGCGGGCGCCGAAGCGCGCCCGGCAGCCGTCGTCCACCCACAGCTGGTTGCCCTGGTAGCCCCAGGTGCGGCCTTCGTCGCAGCGGGTCTTGGACAGCTGCTGCACGATCACCGGGCGGCCGCGGTTGCGGTCCCAGTTGCAGTAGCGGCGGCGCTGGTCGTCGCTGCTGCAGGTGACCTGGTAGTTCGGGTCGGCATTGCCCCAGCCGCCGCCGCTGTTGCCGCCGCCCCAGCCACCGCGGCCCTCGGCGAATTCGCCCCGGCAGCCGTCGTTGACCCAGATGCTGCCGTTGCGGAAGCCCCAGGTGCGGCCTTCCACGCAGCGCGTGTCGGACAGCTGTCGCACCAGCGTGGCGCCGCGCCAGTTGGTGTTGCACAGGCGCTGGCGGTGGTCGGTGCTTTCGCAGCGGATCGTGCCGCCCTGGCCGCCGCCGCCGCCCCAGCCGTTGCCGCGGCTGTCGGCAAAACGGGCGCGGCAGCCGCGGTCCACCCACACGAAGCCGCGGCCGCTGCCCCAGTTGGTGCCTTCCACGCAGCGGGTATCGGACAGGTTCTGCACCAGCACCGCGCGGCCGACGAACGGCACGTTGCACTGGGTGCGGCGGTTGTTGTTCGACGAGCAGGTGACGGTCTGGCCGGAATAGCCCCGGTCCTGGGCGGCGGCCGGGGCGGTGGCGCCCAGGGCCAGCAGCGCGGCCAGGGTGGAAACGGCGAGCGACAGGCGGAGGGACATCTGCGGATCCTTGCGGGTGTGAAGATGGCCGGACTATAGCCGCAGGCCTCGACAACGGATCGTGACCGGGGCGATTTGCCCGGGCGGCCGCCGGGCCGCAGAATATCGGGCTTTCCGGCGCGGCCTGCGCCGGGTTTCCCCCTGCGGAGCTTTGCGATGCGTACCCACTTCTGCGGCCTGGTCGACGAGACCCTGATCGGCCAAACCGTCACCCTCGCCGGCTGGACCGACGTTGCCCGCAACCTGGGCGGTGTCTGCTTCATCGACCTGCGCGACCACGAGGGCATCGTGCAGGTGACGGTGGAGCCGGACAACGCCGAAGTGTTCAAGGTGGCCGCCGACCTGGGTTACGAGGACGTGCTGCAGGTGGAAGGCGTGGTGCGTGCGCGCCATGCGGTGAACGAGAAGATCCGCACCGGCAAGGTCGAGGTCATCGCCACCCGCATCACCGTGCTCAACAAGGCCTCGCCGCTGCCGTTCCACGCCCACGAGAACCCGGGCGAGGACACCCGCCTGAAGTACCGCTACCTGGACCTGCGCCGTCCGGAGATGCAGCGCATGCAGCGCACCCGCATCAAGCTGGTGCAGTCGCTGCGCCGCTACCTCGACGAGCGCGGCTTCCAGGACATCGAAACCCCGATCCTGACCAAGGCCACGCCGGAAGGCGCGCGCGACTTCCTCGTGCCGGCGCGCATGCACCCGGGCGAGTTCTACGCGCTGCCGCAGTCGCCGCAGCTGTTCAAGCAGATCCTGATGGTGGCCGGCTTCGACCGTTACTACCAGATCGCGCGCTGCTTCCGCGACGAGGCCCTGCGCGCCGACCGCCAGCTGGAATTCACCCAGCTCGACATGGAATTCGCCTTCGTGCGCGAGCGCGACGTGCAGGACGCCGTGGAAGCGATGATCCGCGCGGTGTTCAAGGAAGTGGTGGACGTCGAGCTGGCGGCCGAATTCCCGCGCATGACCTGGGCCGAGGCGATGCGCCGCTATGGTTCGGACAAGCCGGACCTGCGCATCGACCTGGAACTGGTCGACGTGGCCGAGCAGGTGAAGGGCAGCGAGTTCGCCGCCTTCACCGCCGCCGCCAATGATGCCGACGGTCGCGTCGCCGCGCTGCGCATCCCGGGCGGCGCCACGCTCTCGCGCAAGCAGATCGACGAATACGCCGCCCACGCCGCCAAGTACGGCGCCAAGGGCCTGGCCTACGTGAAGCTCGGCGAGACCGGCGAGGTGACTTCGCCGATCGCCAAGTTCTTCTCCGAAGAGGCTTTCGCCGCGCTGCTCAAGCATGTCGGCGCCGGCAATGGCGACATCGTGTTCTTCGGCGCCGGTGGCTACAACAAGGTGTCCGACTTCATGGGCGCGCTGCGCCTGAAGGCCGGCAAGGACTTCGGCCTGGTCGCGGCCGGCTGGCGCCCGCTGTGGGTCACCGACTTCCCGATGTTCGAATGGGACGAGGAAGCGCAGCGCTACGTCGCCCTGCATCACCCCTTCACCGCCCCGGCGGTGGACGACGTGGCCGACTTGCGCGCCAACGCCAAGACCGCCGTGTCGCGCGGCTATGACATGGTGCTCAACGGCAACGAGATCGGCGGTGGTTCGATCCGTATCCATCGCCCGGAAATGCAGAGCACGGTGTTCGAGCTGCTGGGCATCGGCGCCGAAGAGGCCGAGGCCAAGTTCGGCTTCCTGCTCGACGCGCTGAAGTACGGCGCCCCGCCGCACGGCGGCATCGCCTTCGGCATCGACCGCATTGCCGCGCTGATGGCGGGCACCGAGTCGATTCGCGACGTCATCCCGTTCCCGAAGACCACCGGCGCGCAGTGCCTGATGACCGGCGCGCCGTCGCCGATCCCGGATGAGCAGCTGGCGGAAGTGCACATCATGGTCCGTCCGCAGCCGGCCAAGGGCTGAGGCCATGGCGCTGGCGATCCGCCGCGCCGGCGTGGCCGACGCCGAGGTCCTCTCGGCGCTGGCCGCGCGCACGTTCACCGAAACCTTCGGCCACCTGTACCCGGACGAAGACCTGCAGGCCTTCCTGCTGGAGGCCTACGCGGTGGAGCGCTCGCGCATCGTGCTGGCGCATCCGGACTACGCCATCTGGCTGCTGGAAGACGATGGCGTGGCGGTGGGCCATGCCGCTGCCGGCCCGTGCGGTTTGCCGCACGCGGAAGTGGCGCAGGGTGATGGCGAGTTGAAGCGCCTGTACCTGGTGAAGGATTACCAGAATTGCGGCTGGGGCAGCCGCCTGTTCGAGACCGCGCTGCAGTGGCTGGAGCGCGAGGGGCCGCGTCGCTTGTGGATCGGCGTGTGGTCGGAGAATTTCGGCGCGCAGCGCTTCTACGCGCGCTACGGCTTCCAGCGGGTCGGCGAGTACGAATTCCCGGTGGGACAGGTCCGCGACCTCGAATACATCCTGAGGAGAGACGCAGTCCGCTAAAGCGGACTACGTCCCCAAAGTTTTGCTGCGCAAAACTTCGGGCCCCACTCCTTGCCTTGCCTATCCCCCGCGCCGTTGGCGCGCCCCCCTTAACAGAAGGGGGGCTTTGCTTCGTCAGACTCCGCGTGAGGGTGATGCTCGCGCGAGTCGATGCTTTTTGGTATCCGGTCGAAGAGATTTGTGGGGACTGTGGGGGCGGGGCCCTTTCGGGACCGTTGGCGACATGGATGTCGCCATCGAGCCTCCATGGATGGGTTTACGGCGTGTCCCGAAAAGGGCCCGCCCCCCCCGGCCGTGCACGGGTCCATGCGAGGCTTGCTCCTTTACACCTCTCCCCG
>NZ_LLXU01000139.1 GCF_001431645.1 Stenotrophomonas panacihumi
GCGGCCACCACCACGGTGGTGCCCAGGCTCACGGCGGTGTTGATCGCGGTCTGGGTGTCTTCCTCGCATTCGTGCGCGCCGCCCAGGCTCATGTTGATGACCTCGGCCGGGTTCGGGTTGTCCGGCACGCCGTCGATATGGCCGCCGGCCGCCCACACGATGGCGTCGTTGATATCCGAGGTGTAGCCGCCGCAGCGGCCGAGCACGCGCACCGGCACGACCTTGGCGTTGTAGGCGATGCCCGCGCCGCCGACGCCGTTGTTGGTCACCTCGGCGATCGTGCCGGACACGTGCGTGCCGTGCCAGCTGCTGTTGCTGGCCGCCGCGCCGGCGCCGCAGTCGTTGGCCGCGCTGTAGTCGCCGATGTCCCAGCCGCCCGGCACGCGGTCGTCGGTGTCGCGGTGGGAGACGAAAGCATCGGAGATGAAGTCATAGCCCGGCAGCAGGTTGGCTTCGAGATCCGCATGGTGGGTGGCACCAGTGTCGATCACCGCCACGACCACGCCGGCGCCCGTCGCGCCGCTGTCCCAGGCGGTGGTCACGCGCGCGCCGCCGGCGCCGGTGCCGTAGTGCCACATCTGGTAATTGGCCAGCACCGGGTCGTTGGGCAGCGCGGCGGCGTGCATCAGGCGGTCCACGCTGACCGACTCGACGTTGGGATCGGCGGCGAGCGAGCGCATCAGTGCTTCGGCCTGGCTGCGATCCAGCCGCTGCGAGGCGGCGACGACGTGCTTGCCACCCACGGTGGCGCGCACGGTGTGCATCTGCAGGGCGGACGTGCCCTTCAGCGCGGCGATCTTCGCGCCCAGCTGCGGGCGCGCGCGGTCGGTGGCGGCATCGAGCGAGCGCTGGCGGGCGGTGGCCTGCACGCGTTCGGCGCTGCCGGTCTTGTATTTGACGATGAAGCGCGGGGCCAGCGTGGTGTCGTTGAGCGAGGTCAGGTCGACGGTGCCGGCGAAGGCCGGCGCGCAGGCGGCGGCGACGATCAGGCTGAGGGCGGTGCGACGGAAGATCATGGGTGGATTCCTGGAAGGCGCATGGAAATCACGGCGCCCGGGGCGGGCGCCGTGTGTTGGGGAAGGCGTGGATTACAGGTCCACGCCGAAGCCGATGCCGGCCGAGCTGTCGCTGCCGCTGAACGCGCCACCGATGCTCATCGACACGCGCTCGCCGAAGGCCTTGGAGTAGCCGACCGACAGCGCGCTTTCGCCGTTCTGCCAGCCCACGCCGGCGGCCACGCGGCCACGCGGGCTGCGCGAATTGGCGGCGTTGATCGCCATGTTCATCATCGCGCTGCCCATCGCGCCCTGGCGGTCGATGCGCTTGTCCTGCTGGTTGAGGCGGTGGTTCACGTCATCGCGCAGGTTGGTGAAGCTGTCGTCCCAGTTCTGGAACCTGGCGTCGGTGTAGGCGTTGGCGGCGCTCAACGTCTGCGTGGCGGTGGTGTCGGTATACGCATTGGCCGAGGCCAGCGTATTGGCGTCGCCCTGCTGCACCTGGCCGACGTTGGCCGCATCGGTGGCCGCGGTACCGGCGGCCACATGGGTGACGCGGCGCTGCTGGGTGGCGTTGCCGACCGAGACGGTATCGGCCTCGTCGGCCACCGCGCCCTGGCCCAGCGCCACCGCGTTATTGGCGCTGGCGTGGCTGTCGGCGCCCACGGCTACCGCGTTCTGCGCCGAGGCATCGACCACCGCGTTGCTGCCCACGGCGGTGCCGTTGGCCGCGCCGACGTTCGCGCCGTTGCCCACGGCGGTGTCGTTGGCGTCGGTGGCATGGGAGCCGGTGCCCATCGCCAGGCCCTCGCCGGTACCGCTGGCGCCGCCGGCAGTGGGCGCCGGATTGGCCGAGGCGGTCTCCAGCGTGGAGACGCGATCATTGAGGCCGGTAAACGCGGCATCGATGGCGGTGAGCGTGTCGCCCACGCTGACGTAGTGCCCGCCCTGGAAGCCGAAGTCCGGCGCGCTGATGCCCAGGGTGTTGACCACAGCCCCGCCGCCCAGCGCGCTGGCCACGGTATCCAGCTGCGCGCCCACCGTGCCGCCGACGCTGGTCACCACCGCGTCGAGCTGGCCCTTGTTGACCGCGTCGTTGGCGTCCACCGCGTCGGCGACGTTGACGATGCGGCGTTCGGCGCCGGCGCTGCCCACCGAGATGACGTTGTCCTGGTCGGCGACCGAGTTCAGGCCGATGGCCACGCTGTTCATGCCGTACACCGTGGCACCACTGCCCAGTGCCACGCCGCCGTCCGTTTCCGCCACGGCATAGCTGCCGAGCGCGAGGGCATCGTTGCCGCCGGCATAGCTGTTGTAGCCGCTGGCGACACTGTTGGCGCCGGTCGCGAACGCATTGGTGCCGGTGGCGACCGAGGATTCGCCCGCGGCGTAGGCGTAGTTGCCGATGGCGGTGGCGTAATCGGCGGTGGCCTGCGCGCTGTCGCCGAACGCCGAGGCGCTCTGCGCCTGCGCCATCGCCGCGTTGCCCACCGCGGTGGCGGACAGGCCGGTGGCCTGGGCGGCATTGCCCATCGCCACGGCGGCGCTTTCGTTGGCCAGGGCGTCGGTACCGAAGGCGATGGCGTTGCTGGTTTCGCCGCTCACGCCCGGGGCGGTAGCCGCGTCCTGGCCGAAGGCGATGTTGGCGACGCCGGTGTAGCCGTCGGCCATGGCGTTCTCGCCGATGGCGATGCTCTGGTGGTAGGTGGCGATGGCGTTGCTGCCCAGCGCGATGCTGTCCCTGCCGTAGGCCACCGATTCGGAACCGATTGCCACGGATTCGGCGTCGTACGCCAGGCTCTGGTTGCCCAGCGCGACGCTGGCGCGGCCCTGCGCGTTGGCATTGAAGCCCACGGCGGTGGCGCCGCCGATGACGGTCGGGTCGAGCGAATCGAACTGCGAGGTCGGGTTGTACGGGTCGTACTCGGTGTCGCGGTCGCCCGCGCGCGATGCAGCGCCCAGCGCCGTGGCATAGTTGCCCCAGGCATACGCGCCGCCCCCGAAGGTCGAGGCGCCCAGGCTCACCGCATATGCCTTGCCGTAGGGGTTGAAAATCGCCCCGGGGCCGGCCGTGGCCGTCGCCCCGAATGCCGCCTGCCAGTCGAGCCAGCCGCCCACGGCGGTCGAACCCTGGCCCACGGCGGTCGCCGCGTAGCCCACCGCCGCGCCGCTGCGGCCATTGACGAAGGCCGAGTAGCCCACCGCCGTGCCCATGCCGCGGTTCACCACCGCGTTGGCGCCGATGACGGTGGAATTCATGTCCTGCCACACCACGTCGTAGGGCGAGTAATAGAAGTCACCGGTGGTCTGCGCGCCGGCGCCGATCACCACGTTGTTGTTGCCCAGCGAGCGCGCGTTGTTGCCGATGGCGACCGAGTTGACCGCCGATTCGGGCGCCGACTGGGTGAACAGGCCGTATTCGGACGTCTGGAACGTGGTGACCTTGTTGCCGTCCACGGTGGCCCCGTTGCCCAGGGCGATGGAGCCGGTGCCGTTGACGGCCGCGTTGTTGCCGATGGCCACCGAGTTGGTGGTCGGGGCTTCGACGGTGGTCACGGTACGGGTGATGACGGTGTCGCCTGAGCTGCTGTCTTCGGTGAACGTGGTGGTGCCGTTGACCGAGCGGGTCTTGGCATTGGTGCCCATCGCGATCGAGTTGCTGCCGTTCGCCGTGGCGCTGGTGCCCACGGCGATGCTGTTGCTGCTGCTGCCGGGGGGCGTGGTGGCGGTGGTCGGGGTGGTCGTCGTGGTCCAGCCGCCGGTGCCGTTGGTATTGACGGAGGTCGTGGTGGTGGTCGAGCCCGCATGCACGGCGCCGGCCTGGTTGCCGATCGCCACGCTGCCGTCGGTGTTGGTCACTGCGCGCACGCCGATGGCGGTGCTGTTGTCGCCCACGGCCTGGGCGGCGGTGCCCACGGCGGTGGTGTTCAGGCCCTTGGCCCAGGTGATCTCGTTGGGGTCCACCAGGCCGTCACCGTCCAGGTCGGTCCAGGAGCCGACCGCGGTCGCGTTCTTGCCGTCGGCCGTGGTCTCGTCGCCCAGTGCGGTGGCGCCATCGGCATTCGCCTTGGTATCGGGACCGCAGGCCAGGGACTCAGCGCCGGGCGCGGCGCTGTCCACCGGCAGCGGGTTGCCGGCGTCGTCCACCAGTTGGCAGTTCGTGCCGGCGTGGGCACTCAGGCTGAGGGCGGAAAGGAGGGCGGCGGCGAGGGCATGTCGCTTGAACGTGCGCGGGATCGGTTGCATGGACGGGCTCTGGCTGGGAAACCGCTAGATCGCCTGATCCGCGCCGGACGCGTCTGACACCCCCGTGACATCGGCGTCGGCGGGGGTGTCGAGCGTGTGACATGTGTGACATCGGCCTGACAACTCAAGCATTTGCGGTGGCAACCGACGCCGAAGACCTGCTCGGGCCGGCCCATGGTGAGCGCATCGGGCGCGGCTTTTTGCAGCGCAGCATGGCAAATCCGCAACTGCTGCTAGAGTGCGGCCCCGGTGCCTTCGGGCACGGAAAACCCGTCGTCTGTATTCAGCTTTTTCCCGCCACGGCCACCCGGCCGTTTCATTTCCGGAAATTCTGTTAGCGCTAACGGAATGTGTCGGGGGAAAACCGGAATAGCTTGGCGACGCCATCAACGAAAACGCGTCGGGAGTGTGGGAATGAAGTTGGTCGCGGGCATCGATGCAGGCACGCAGAGCATCAAGGTAGTGGTGTACGACCCGCAGTCCCGCCAGCTCGTGGCCTCGGCCAGCGCCGCGCTGGAACTGATCAGCGGCGAAGACGGCAGCCGCGAGCAGGAAGCGGCCTGGTGGGTGGACGCCGTGCGCAGCTGCTTCTCGCGCATCGACCCGGCCCTGCGTGGGCAGGTTGCCGCGCTGGCCGTCTCGGGCCAGCAGCACGGCTTCGTGCCGGTCGATGCGGACGGCAACGTGCTGGCCCCGGCCAAGCTGTGGTGCGACACCAGCACCAGCGCCGAATGCGGCGAGATCATGGACGCCGTCGGCGGCGTGGCGCGCTGCATCGAACTGGCCGGCAACCCGATCCTGGCCGGCTACACCGCCTCCAAGCTGCCGTGGACGCGCAAGCACCGGCCGGAGGTCTACGCCCAGCTGGCGAAGATCCTGCTGCCGCACGACTACCTGAATTTCTGGCTCACCGGCGAATATTTCTGCGAGTACGGCGATGCCTCCGGCACCGGTTGGCTCGACGTGCGCACGCGCACCTGGTCCAAGGAACTGCTGCGCGCCACCGACCCGCAGCGCGACCTCGGCGCCTGCCTGCCGCCGCTGGTCGATGCCGGCGCCACGTTCCCGATCGCCGCGGCCATTGCCGACGAGCTCGGCCTGCCGCGCGAGGCGGTCGTCGCCGCCGGCGGTGGCGACAACATGATGGCCGCCTTCGGCACCGGCGCCGTGGTGCCGGGCAAGCTGTCGATGAGCCTGGGCACCTCGGGCACGCTGTTCGCGTATTCCGACACCCCCGTGGTGGACCCGGCCGGCGCCTGGGCGGCGTTCTGCTCGTCCTCCGGCGGCTGGCTGCCGCTGATCTGCACGATGAACTGCACCGTGGCGACCGAATCCATCGCGCGCCTGTTCGGCTTCAGCACGCGCGAGGGCGATGCGCGCATCGCCGCCAGCGAACCGGGCGCGGCCGGCCTGACCTTCCTGCCGTTCCTCAACGGCGAGCGCACCCCGGACCTGCCGCTGGGCAAGGGCGTGCTCGCCGGCATGGACATGCACAACCTCGGCGAGGCGAACCTCTACCGCGCCGCGATGGAAGGGGCGACCTACAGCCTGAAGTACGGCTTCGACGCCTTCGTCGCCGGTGGCATGCGGTTCGATGCGATCGTGCTCACTGGCGGCGGCGCCAACAGCGCCGCGTGGCGCCAGATGGTCGCCGACATCTTCAACCTGCCGGTCGAAGTGCCGAAGCAGGGCGAAGGCGCGGCCTTCGGCGCCGCGCTGCAGGCGCTGTGGGCACTCGGCCACGCGCAGGGCGACGCCACCCCGGTGGCCGACGTGGTCGCCGCCCATCTCGGCACCGACCCGGCGCTCGGCGCCCAGCCCGATGCCAGCCGCCACGCCGCCTACGCCAAGGCGTACCGGCGCTTCCTCGACCACCTCTCCGCCGTGCGGCCGTTGTACGCCGCCTGATCCACTGTTCGACCTTTCCCCCAACACTTTCCAGAGCAGGTAACGACCATGAGCACCCAGCCTTTCATTGGCGCCAAGGAATACTTCCCCGGCATCGGCCGCATTCCGTTCGAAGGCCGCGACTCGGACAACCCGCTGTCGTTCAAGGTCTACGACGCGAACAAGAAGATCGGCGACAAGACCATGGCCGAGCACCTGCGCTTCGCGGTGTGCTACTGGCACAGCTTCTGCGGCAACGGCGCCGATCCGTTCGGCCCGGGCACCCGCCAGTACGGCTGGGACGCCGGCAGCGACCCGCTCAAGCGCGCCGAAGCCAAGGCCGATGCCGCGTTTGAATTCTTCACCAAGCTCGGCGCGCCGTACTGGTGCTTCCACGATGTCGACCTGGCGCCGGACGCCGAGGACATCGGCACCTACGAGAAGAACCTCAAGCACATGGTGGCCATCGCCAAGCAGCGCCAGGTCGAGACCGGCATGAAGCTGCTGTGGGGCACCGCCAACCTGTTCTCGCACCCGCGCTACATGAACGGTGCGTCGACCAACCCGGACTTCAACGTCGTCGCCCGCGGCGCCGTGCAGGTCAAGGCCGCGCTGGAAGCCACCGTTGAACTCGGCGGCGAAGGCTACGTGTTCTGGGGCGGCCGCGAAGGCTACGCCGCGCTGGTCAACACCCAGATGAAGCGCGAGCAGGAGCACATGGCCCGCTTCCTCACCGCCGCGCGCGACTACGGCCGCAGCATCGGCTTCAAGGGCAACTTCCTGATCGAGCCCAAGCCGATGGAGCCGATGAAGCACCAGTACGATTTCGACAGCGCCACCGTCGTCGGCTTCCTGCGCGCGCACGGCCTGGAAAAGGACTTCAAGCTCAACATCGAAGCCAACCACGCCACGCTGTCGGGCCACACCTTCGAGCACGACCTGCAGGTGGCCTCGGACGCCGGCATGCTGGGTTCGATCGACGCCAACCGCGGCAACCCGCAGAACGGCTGGGACACCGACCAGTTCCCGACCGACCTGTACGACACCGTCGGCGCGATGCTGGTGGTGCTGCGCCAGGGCGGCCTGCAGCCGGGCGGCCTGAACTTCGACGCCAAGGTGCGCCGCGAGTCGTCCGACCCGCAGGACCTGTTCCTGGCCCACATCGGCGGCATGGACGCGTTCGCGCGCGGCCTGGAAGTGGCCCACGCGCTGCTGACCGCCTCGCCGCTGGAGACCTGGCGCAAGGAGCGTTACGCCAGCTTCGACGGTGGCACCGGCCAGGAGTTCGAGCAGGGCAAGCTGGGCCTGGCCGATCTCGCCGCGTATGCTGCCAAGTCGGGTGAGCCCAGGCAGGTCAGCGGCCGCCAGGAAGCCTACGAGAACCTGATCAACCAGTACCTGATCCGCTGATGGGTCGGGCCCTGCCCATCGCAACGAACCGAACTTGGTGACTCCATGTCCAGTGTTCCGCTAGAGGCCGGCAACAGCGCCGGTGAAAACACCCGCTTCATCATCCTGATCAGCTGCGTCGCCACCATCGGCGGCTTCCTGTTCGGGTTCGACAGCGGCGTCATCAACGGCACCGTCGACGGCCTCAAGCAGACGTTCCAGTCGAGTTCGGCGGGCATTGGCTTCGAAGTCGCCTCGATGCTGCTGGGCTGCGCGATCGGCGCGTTCTTCGCCGGTCGCCTGGCCGACCGCTGGGGCCGCCGCGCGGTGCTGATCATCGCCGCGGTGCTGTTCCTGCTCTCGGCGATTGGCGCGGGCCTGGCGCACAGCTCGGCGGTGTTCGTGTTCGCCCGCGTGATGGGCGGTTTCGCGGTGGGCGCGGCGAGCGTGATGTCGCCGGCCTACATCGCGGAAGTCGCTTCCGCCCGTTATCGCGGGCGGCTGGCGACGGTGCAGCAGATCGCGATCATCAGCGGCCTGTTCTGCGCATTCCTGTCCAACTTCCTGCTGGCCAAGGCGGCCGGCGCGTCCACCCAGCCGCTGTGGCTGGGCCAGGAGGCGTGGCGCTGGATGTTCTGGATGCAGGCCATTCCCTCGGCGATCTTCCTGCTGCTGCTGCTCACCATCCCGGAAAGCCCGCGCTACCTGGTGGTGAAGGGTCGTCGCGAGCAGGCACTGGCCGTGCTGACCCGCCTCTACGGCGAGGCCGAAGCGCGCAACAAGCTGGTGGAGATCGGCAATTCGCTGTCCGAGGACCACCACCGCCCGAGCCTGAAGGACCTGGTGAACAAGCACACCGGCAAGATCCGTCCGATCGTGTGGATCGGCATCGGCCTGGCGGTGTTCCAGCAGCTGGTCGGCATCAACGTGGTGTTCTACTACGGCGCGGTGCTGTGGCAGGCGGTGGGCTTCTCGGAGAACGACGCGCTGCTGATCAACGTGCTGTCTGGTGCACTGAGCATCGGCGCGTGCCTGGTCACCGTGGTGCTGATCGACAAGATCGGCCGCAAGCCGCTGCTGTGGATTGGCTCGGCGGGCATGGCGGTGTCGCTGGCGCTGGTGACGTTCGCCTTCGCGAGCGCGTCGATGGACGACACCGGCAAGCTGGTGATGGCCGGTGGCATGGGCACGCTGGCGCTGGTGGCGGCCAATGTGTACGTGATCTTCTTCAACATGTCCTGGGGCCCGGTGATGTGGGTGATGCTGGGCGAGATGTTCCCGAACCAGATCCGCGGCTCGGGCCTGGCAGTGGCTGGCGCGGCGCAGTGGACCTCGAACTTCATCATCACGGTGAGCTTCCCGATCCTGCTGGGCTCCATCGGCCTGGCCGGTGCTTACGGCATCTACACCGTGGCGGCGTTCCTCTCCGTGTTCTTCGTGCTCAAGTATGTGTACGAGACGAAGGGGCGCGAGCTGGAGCAGATGGAAGGCTGATCGCTTTCCACGCCTTGAGTTTCAGGGGAAGGCCATCCGGTTGGGTGGCCTTTCTCTTTTCTGGTGGTTGGTCGTGTGCTGCAGGTGGGGCGCGTGTGGGTGCGTCGCGCGGCGCCCGGTGGGCAAGCCCCATCGGGACACGCCGTGAATCCATCCATGGAGGCTCGTCGGCGACATCCATGTCGCCAACGGTCCCGATGGGGCTTGCCCACCGGACACCCGATACGTTCCCACCGCGACGCAAAAGCCAACACCCCACGCCGCCTCGCCGCGTTGCCCTGGTGTTGATCTTCGATCCGTCGAGGGGATGTTGGGGGGCGTGCGGGGGTATGCCCTGGCGGGGGCGTGTGGCGAC
>NZ_LLXU01000140.1 GCF_001431645.1 Stenotrophomonas panacihumi
AGCAGGCGCGCCTGCTTCACCAGGCGGTTTTGTTCGGTATCGGAGAAGCCGTGCAGATAGGTGGGCGAGGCGATCGGCGAAGTCATGACGCGCTCCCGGGGAGGAAATCAGGCGGCGGATTGCAGCTCGGGCGCGACACCGGCGATGAGCGCGTCGAAGTAGTCGCGCGTCAGCGCCAACTGGGCTTCCGGCGTTTCGGCGCGATTGACCACCGCGCGGAACTGGCCGCTTTCCGGGTGGTCCTTGGCGTACCAGCCCAGGTGCTTGCGCGCGATGCGCACGCCCTGCGGTTCGCCGTAGAAGGCGTGCAGGTCGGCGAGGTGGCCGAGCAGGGTGTCGCGCACGAAGGCCAGCGTCGGCGCCGGCAGCAGTTCGCCGTGCGCGAGGAAGTGCGCGACCTCGCGGAAGATCCACGGCCGGCCCTGCGCCGCGCGGCCGATCATCACCGCATCGGCGCCGGTTTCCTGCAGCACCTGGCGGGCCTTGTGCGGGGAGTCGACGTCGCCATTGGCGATGACGGGGATGCGCAGCGCCGATTTGATCGCCGTGATGGTCTGGTACTCGGCCTGGCCGGTGTAGTGCTGGTCGCGCGTGCGGCCGTGCACGGTGAGCGCGGCGATGCCGCTGTCCTCGGCGATGCGCGCGATGGCGGGGCCGTTGCGATGGTCGCAATCCCAGCCGGTGCGGATCTTCAGCGTCACCGGCACGTCCACCGCGCCGACGACTGCTTCGAGGATGCGCGCCACCAGCAGTTCGTCGCGCATCAGCGCCGAGCCGGCCCACGCATTGCAGACCTTCTTGGCGGGGCAGCCCATGTTGATGTCGATGATCTGCGCGCCGTGGTCGACGTTGTAGCGCGCCGCCTCGGCCAGCTGTTGCGGCTCGGTACCGGCGATCTGCACGCTGATGGGGTCCGGCTCGCCGGCGTGGTCCATGCGGTGGATGGACTTGCGGGTATTCCAGAAACGCGGGTCGCTGATGGTCATTTCCGACACCGCCAAGCCCGCCCCGAGCCGCTTGCACAGCTGCCGGAACGGCTTGTCGGTGACCCCGGCCATGGGGGCCAGGATCACGCGGGGTTCGATCAGGTGGGGGCCGATGCGCATGGGGCTATTGTACCGCCGGGCACGCGCGGGCCCGGGGCGAGGCGAGCGCAGGCCTGCAAGGGTGGTTCGCGAAGATCGCACCGAACCTGCTGGAGGAGAGCCTCCCTTTTGTTAAGGGGGGCGCACCGAAGGTGCGGGGGATAGGCGAGGCGAGCAAGCCGGGGCCCAAGGTTTCGCGTTGCGAAACCTTGGGGCGTAGCCGCGAAGCGGCGCAGCCTTACGCCGCAGGCGTAAGCCTGGGCATCGAAACCGCAGCCCCCTCGGCCTCGGTCGAGCGGCCGGCGAAGCGGGTAGCGAAGCGCACGTGCTGGGCAAACGGCTCGGCCGGCAGCTGCGCCAGCGAGGCCGCCAGCGCGCCGTTGAACGCATCGCCGGCGCCGGTCGTGTCGATCGTCTGCGCCGCCTCGGCTGCCACGCGGTAATACGGCTGCGCGTCGCCACGCAGATGCTCGTCCGCATGCGACACGAAGCAACCCACCGAGCCCAGCGTCACTACCACCGTACCCGCCGACAGCTTGCGGCACAGCGCATGCAGGCTGCCGCCGTCCAGCGCGGCCACGTCGTCGGCGTTCACGCGCTCGCCGACATGGCGGCTGAGCAGCGCGGCGAACTCGGTCTCGTTGGGGGTGAGCACGTCGGCCAGCTTGAGCAGGCCGATCGAACTCGGCGCATTGGCCGGCGCGGCATTGAGCACCGTGGTCACGCCAGCGTCGCGCGCCAGCGCCAGCGCCGATTCGATCGTCTCCACCGGCGATTCCAGCTGCGCCAGCAGCACCCGCGCGCCGGCCACCAGCGCCTGCTGGCCGGCGATGAAGCCTTCGCTCAGCACCGCGTTGGCACCCGGGCCGATCACGATGGTGTTGCGGCCATGCGCATCGACATAGATGCCGCCGGTGCCGGTCGGCTCGCTGCTGGCCTCGGCGATCAGCGCGATGCCTTCCTGGGCGGCCAACCCGCGGGCCATCGCACCGCCCGCGTCGTCGCCCAGCGCGCACACGAAGTGCGTGCGTGCACCGGCGCGCGCGCTGGCCACGGCCTGGTTGAAGCCCTTGCCGCCCGGACCGGTGCTGTAGCGGCCGGCGATCGTCGCACCCGGTGCCGGCAGCGATTCACAGCGCCACACATGATCGACATTGAACGAACCGACGACGACGACCGAACTCATAAGGCTTCTCTTCTTGTTGCGGGTAGGGGTACTGCAGTTACAACGCAGGCCGCGGGGGCCATCAGCCGAAGTGCGTCAGCACGCCGGCGATGGTCGCGGTCATGAACGTGGCGATCGAGCCGCCCAGCACCGCGCGCAGGCCGAACTTGGCCAGGTCGTGGCGGCGCTCCGGCGCCAGGCCGCCGATGCCGCCGAGCTGGATCGCGATGGAGCTGAAGTTGGCGAAACCGCACAGCGCGTAGGTGGCGATCAGGCCGCCCTCCTGGCTCAGCGACACGCCCGGCACCTGGCCGTTCACGATGCGCGACAG
This sequence comes from Stenotrophomonas panacihumi, assembly GCF_001431645.1. Lineage (GTDB taxonomy): Bacteria > Pseudomonadota > Gammaproteobacteria > Xanthomonadales > Xanthomonadaceae > Stenotrophomonas_A > Stenotrophomonas_A panacihumi. The sequence goes on from NZ_LLXU01000140.1 coordinate 2,582, forward strand.
TTCGGTATACGCGACGAATTCGTTGATCACCACCTTCTGGCCGATCAGCGAGCCGACCGTCGTGGCGTCCGCCCACGGCGTGCCGATCACCCATGCCACCGGCGCCAGCACGAAGCCGAACAGGGTGGACAGGTTGGTCGGGCGGCCGATGGCAGCGGCCAGGCCGGTGACGTCGCCGATCCAGGTCAGCGGCGCGTTCACCAGCGCGATCAGTGCGATGAAGGCCAGCAGCATCGCGCCGATGTTCAGCGCCAGGCGCAGGCCGTCGCCGGCACCGGCGGCGGCCGCGTCGATGATGTTGGAGGTGGTCTTCTCCACTTCCATCTTCACCGTGCCGCGGGTGAGCGGGGTGCCGGTTTCCGGCACGAGCAGCTTGGCCACGACCAGGGTGGCCGGCGCGGCCATGATGCTCGCCGCCAGCAGGTGCTTGGCGTAGAACGCCTGCTGCACCGGGTCGCCGCCGCCGAGCATGCCCACGTAGGCCGCCAGCACGCCGCCGGCGATATGCGCCATGCCGCCGATCATCATCGTCAGCAGCTCGGACTGGGTCATCTTCGGGATATACGGGCGCACGGTCAGCGGCGCCTCGGTCTGGCCGATGAACACGCTCGCGCACACGCTGGTGGTCTCCGCGCCGGAGACGCGCATCACCTTGGTGATCGCCCAGGCCATCGCCTTCACCACCGCCTGCATCACGCCCAGGTGGTACAGCACGCCCATCAGCGCCGAGAAGAAGATGATCGTCGGCAGGACCTGGAAGGCGAAGATGAAGCCATAGCTCTTCACGTCCATCAGGCTGCCGAAGATGAAGTTGGAGCCTTCGTTGACGAAGCTCAGCACCTTCACGAACGCCTGGCCGAGCCAGTCGAACACGTCGCGCCCACCCGGCACCAGCAGCACCAGCGCCGCGAAGCCGATCTGCAGGCCGAGGCCGGTCAGCACCAGCCGCCAGTCCACCGCACGCTTGTTGTTGGAGAACAGCCAGGTGATGCCGATGAGCACCGCCAACCCGAACAGGCCGAAGCCGATCCTTCCCAAACCTTCGAGCATGCGTATCCCCCGGACCCCGGCAAAAGGAGGAAGCCTAGAGCAGGGGGGCAGGGCGGGCAAGGACAGCGGGTTCAGCTGTGCGATTTTCCTTTGTGCTCAAGGCATTGGACCGCCTCGCCCGCAGGGGCGGGTACACTGCCGCCCCGGCCGCGATGGACGTCGTGGTGGCCCACAGGAGCAATGCCATGCAATACCGCCGTCTTGGATCCACCGGCCTGCAGCTTTCGGCGCTGTCCTTCGGCGCGTGGGTGACCTTCGGCGGGCAGATCGGCCGCGACGAGGCGCGCAACCTCATTGCCGCCGCCTGGGACCACGGAGTCAATTTCTTCGACAACGCCGAGGTCTACGCGCAGGGCCGCGCCGAGCAGGTGATGGGCGATGTCATCGCCGACCTGCGCCTGCCGCGCGATGGCTACTGCGTCTCCAGCAAGGTGTTCTTCGGCAGCGTCGCCGAGCCGCGGCCGACCCAGCGCGGTTTGTCGCGCAAGCATGTCGTGGATGCCTGCGAGGGCGCGCTGCGCAGGCTGCGGGTCGATTACCTCGACCTTTATTACTGCCATCGCCCCGATCCCGATACGCCCATCGAGGAAACCGTACGGGCGATGGACCTGCTCGTGCGCCAAGGCAAGGTGCTCTATTGGGGTACGTCGGAATGGTCGGCGGCCCAGCTCGAGGAGGCGCATGCCATCGCCCGCGCCATCGGCGCTTTCGCTCCTTCGATGGAGCAGCCGCAGTACAACCTGCTGCATCGCGAGCGGGTGGAGCGCGAGTACGCCGCGTTGTGCGCGGCCGGCATGGGCACCACGATCTGGTCGCCGTTGGCCTCCGGCCTGCTCACCGGCAAGTACAGCGAGGGCATCGGTGCCGACGCGCGGCTCGGCCAGCCCGGCCGCGAGTGGCTGCGCGACCTGGTGATCGGCGAGCCGGGCGAACAACGGGTGGAACGCGCGCGCCGCGTCAGCGCCATCGCCGCCGAGCTGGGCGAAAGCCCCGCGCAGCTGGCCATCGCCTGGTGCTTGCGCAATCCACAGGTCTCCAGCGTGATCCTGGGCGCGAGCCGGGTATCCCAGCTGCTGGAGAACCTCGGCGCACTTGAGCTGGTCGAGCGTTACGACGCCAGCGTCTGGCAGCGTCTGGAAGCCGTCGCCTCGCCAGCAGGCTAAGCCCGCTCTTTCTTCGTTGACGCCTCCTCCCGGCGCTCCCGCGCCGGGCACTCATGGCCTGTGCCTACCGTCCGGAGGGGGCTGATCGGAGAAATAAATCGCGAAAGACGAGAATGGCTATTGATGTTGAGATGAGAATCATTATCATCAAAGTCGTCAACGCAAGGAGTCGAGCCCAATGAACGTAACCCCGATCCTGCAGCACCCGGAAACCCTGCACCTGCGTGAGCGCACCGCGCCGCGCATCGTGCCCGCCGAGGACGTGCTCAGCAGCGAAGCGCTGCTGAAGGGCCGCCGCGAAGTGCTGATCCAGCACGGCGACCGCGTGTACCGCCTGCGCCATACCAGCAACGACAAGCTGATCCTCACCAAGTAACCCTCCGCGCCCGCCCGCGAAGGCCCGCTCTCTCCCCTCGGTCGGCGGTTGCCTTGTGCACCCCGGCCGGGGTCTTCGCGCCCACGGGCCACCTGTCCAGGAAGAACCGATGCTGCACGTTTCGCGCCCCCTTGGGCCGGATGTCGCCGGGTTGCCTGACGTGGTACCCGAGTTTCCGGCCGTTTCCGATGCGCTGCGCTGGCGCGGCCCGGGCGACCTGCCCGCGCCTGGCATGCCCCATCCGGGGCAGTTGGCCGCGCTGGGCATCGTCCTGTGCCTCTACCGGCCGGCACTGGGTCCGGAGCTGGAAGGCTGGCGGCGCGCCCGCGCCATCGCCGCCTGCCAGCAGCTGGATAGCGACGGCCTGCACGAACGACTGGAATTCTTCGACACGCAGGGCCACTGCTGCTGGCAGCTGTGCCTGTTGCCGGACAGCGACTTCCTCGCCTGGGATCGGCTGCTGGCCGGCGTGCCGGCGCTGGCTGAAGCGAACGGCGGCGGCGTGGCCGAACGCCTCTGGCGCCGGCTGGCCAACCGCCTGCGCGGCGGTGAGTCGTGGCATGGCACCGTGCTGCGCCTGCGCGCGGCCGGCCCGCTGGGCATGACGTTGGCGGCGCAGGCGGCCACGCCCTCGGCGCTGGGCCTGCAGGTCGCACGGCGCTGGCCGCGTGGCGAGGCGCTCATCGAGACCGACAAGGAACTGCTGCACGAGGCCTGAGCCGGGCGCCGGGTGATCGGCGGGGCGGCAGCCTGGCGCATGCGCCGACCGCCGTAGCGGGGCGCCCGCGCGCCCGGTCAGTGGCGAGTTCACGCGCGGGCCATGGAGGCGGGGGCGGCGATGCCGCATGCTGCGCCTTTCCTCCCCTCGTGCGTGTGCCATGCCCTGGACTGCCTACGTCTACCCCGTGCTGCTGCTGGTAGCCAGCAACGTCTTCATGACCTTCGCCTGGTACGGCCACCTCAAGTACAAGAGCGCGCCGCTGATGCTGGTGATCTTCGTCAGCTGGGGCATCGCGTTCTTCGAATACTGCCTGCAGGTGCCGGGCAACCGCTTGGGCAGCGCGGTGTATTCCGCGCCGCAGCTGAAGGGCATCCAGGAAGTGATCACGCTGCTGGTGTTTGCCGGGTTCTCGGCGACCTACCTGGGCCAGTCGCTGAAATGGAACCACTGGGTCGCGTTCGGGTTGATCGCCGTGGCGGCCTTCTTCATGTTCAAGGAGTGAGGCGACGGCGCGTGGCGCCGCCGCCGCGGACTCAGTCTTCGCGCAGCGCCAGTGCCGGCGGCACGCGCAGCACGCGGCGCGTGCCCCACCAGCCGGCCAGCATGCTCAGCACCGTGCCCAGCAGGCCGCCAAGCAGCAGCGCCGGCCACGGTGCCGGCAGCGAGAGCTCGAATACCTGCCGTGCCACCAGCGTGCCGATCGCCGCCGCCGCGCCGACCGCGAGGATCGACGCACTCAGGCCCAGCGCCCCGAACTCCACCAGCACCGCGCCGCGCAACTGCGTGCGGCGCGCGCCGAGCGTGCGCAGCACCGCGCTGTCGTAGCGGCGCTCGCCGGCGGTGGATTGCAGCGCGGCCAGCAACACCAGCAGGCCGGCCATCAGGCTGAAGCCCATCACCAGCTGCACGGCCTGGCCGACGCGCGTCATCACTTCGCGCACGCGCGAGAGGATGGCGTCGATGTCGAGCAGCGACAGGTTGGGGAAATCGCGGGTCATCGCGCCCAGTTCGCTGGCACGCGCATGCGGCAGGTGGAAGCTGGAGATCAGGTTGTAGGGCGCGTCGCCGACCGCGCCTTCGTTGAGCAGCAGGAAGAAGTTCACCCGGAAGGAATCCCACTCGGCCTTGCGCAGGCTGGTGACGGTGAACTGGCGCTCCTGCTCGCCCATCAGCAGGGTAATGCGATCGCCCAGCTTCACGCCGTAGCGCTGCGCCCAGGCTTCTTCCACGGAGGCCTCGGCGGCGGTGCTGTCGGCGGCCCAGAAGCGGCCGGAGACCAGCGTGTTGGCCGGCGGGAACGTATGGCGCCAGGAAAAATTCACCGGGCGGTTGCCGTCGTCGTTGTCGTCTGGGTCGCGGTCCAGGCGCTGCGGCGGGCGGCCGTTGATCGACAGCAGGCGCCCGGTGCCGAACGGTTCGACCTCCGGCTTCGCCACGCCCAGCGCCTTGAGTTTCGCCAGCACCGGGCCTGATTGGTCGGGCTGGATGTTCATCAGGAAATAGTTCGGCGTATCGGCCGGCAAGCGGGCCTGCCACTGGCCAAGCAGCCCCGGCCCGACCACCGCGAGCAGCAGCAGCGCGCACAGCGACAACGACAGGCCGACCAGCTGCAGCACGCTGAGCGCGCGGCGTCGTGCCAGCGAAGCCAGGCCGAGCCGCCACGCGCCGTGCAGCCGATGCTGCAGCCGGCGCAGCAGCCACAGCAGGCCGGCACCCGCCAGTCCGGCGAGCGTGGCCAATGCCGCCAATCCGCCCAGCACCCACGCGGCCAGGCGCGCGTCACCGGTGGCCTGCACGGTGAGTGCGAGCGTGGCGGCGAGCGCCGCGCCGTACGCCAGCACGGAGACCGGCGGGGTGGCGGCGAAGCTGCGGTTGAGCACGCGCATCGGCGGGATGCCGCGCAGGCGCAGCAGCGGCGGCAACGCGAAGCCGAGCAGCAGCAATAGCCCGATGCCGGCCCCCGCGAGTGCCGGCATCGCCTGCGGCAGTGGCAAACGGTTGGGCACCAGGCTGCCGAGCAGCTCGACCAGCCCCGATTGCACCGCCATGCCCAGCGCCACGCCGATCAAACACGCCGGCACGGCGGTAAACAGCAGCTGCAGCGCGAACGTCGCCAGGATGTCGTTCTGCCGCGCGCCCAGGCAGCGCAGCACCGCGACCTGGTCGATGCGCCGCACCGCGAAGCGGTTGGCCGCCAGTGCGGTGGCCACGCCGGAGAGCAGCACGGCGAGCAGCGCGGAGAGCGCGAGGAATCTGCCCGCGCGGTCGAACGCATTGCGCAGGCCGCGCTGGGTATCCTCGATGCCGAGCAGTCGCCAGTCGCCTGCGCGCGGCTTGAGCCATTCGCGGAAATCGGCGATCTGGCCAGTGTCGCCGGCGAACATCAACCGGTACGACGCGCGGCTGCCCGGGCCGAGCAAGCCGGCGCCATCGACGTCGGCGCGGTTGACCATCAGCGGCGGCGCGAGTTGCAGCAGTTCGCCGGAGGCATCCGGCTCGGCGGCGAGCACCGCGGCGATGCGCACATGGCCGGCGCCGAACTCGAGGTCGTCGCCGATGCGCAGGCCGAGCGCGTCGAGCAGGCGCGCGTCGGCGTAGGCCTGTCCCGGCGCGGGCGGGGCGGCGGGATGCGCGGCGCCGTCCGGGGTGTCGCCACTGATCTCCAGCGTGCCGCGCAGCGGATAACTCGCCTCCACCGCGCTGATGCCGGCCATCTGGCTGGCCTCGCCATGGAACAGCACGCTCGGGAAACTGACCATGCGCGTGTGCCGCAGGCCGCGCCGCTGGGCTTCCTCGTCGAAGCTGCGCGGGATGTCCTGGCGGCCGCTCAAGCCGAGATCGCCGCCGAGCACTTCGGCCGCGCTGCTGGTCAGCGCCAGCGTCACGCGGTTGACCAGCGTGCCGACGGCCGTCATCACCGCCACGCCGAGCACGAGCGCGGCGAACACGGTGAGCAGGTCGCCGGCGAGGAATTCGCGCCGCGTCGCGCGCGCGGCCTGGCGCCAGGGACTCATGCGGCCACGTGCTCCTGGCGCTGCAGGCGCCCTTCGTCGATGCGGTAGACATGCTGGCAGCGCTGCGCCAGGTGCATGTCGTGGGTGACCAGCACCAGCGTGGTGCCGCTGCCGGCGTTGAGCGCGAACAGCAGGTCGCTGACCTGCTTGCCGGTGGCATGGTCGAGGCTGCCGGTGGGCTCGTCGGCGAACAGGATGCGCGGGCGCGCGACGAACGCGCGTGCGATCGCCACGCGCTGCTGTTCGCCACCGGAGAGTTGGCGCGGGTAATGGCGCGCGCGCGCCGACAATCCCACCGCCTGCAGCACCTCGCGCACGCGCGCCGGGTCTTCGCGCCCGGCCAGTTCCAGCGGCAGGGCCACGTTTTCCTCGGCGGTGAGCGAAGGCAGCAGGTGGAAGCTCTGGAACACGAAGCCGACTTCGCGCGCCCGCAGCGCGGCGCGGGCTTCCTCGTCCAAGGCGTCCAGTGCCTGCCCGGCCAGCACGATGCTGCCACGGCTGGGCAGGTCCAGTCCGGCGAGCAGGCCGAGCAGGGTGGTCTTGCCGGAGCCGGACGCGCCGACGATCGCCACGCTGTCGCCGGCCGCCACGCTCAGCGCGATGTCGTCGAGGATGTGCAGCGTGCCTTCGGGGCCGGCAACGGACTTGCCGACGCCGCGCGCGTCGATCACGGTAGGCTGGGAGGCAGGCAGACTGTCGATGAGGAATTCTCCGATGCGTGGAAACCGGGTGTTGCGCGGATGGTGCTGGAGCTGGCTGCTTGCATGCTGGCTGCTCCTGCCGGGCCTTGCCTATGCCAAAGGTACGGCCGGCCCGATCCTGGTGGTCGGCGACAGCCTGAGCGCGGCCCACAACATCCCGGTGCAGTCGGGCTGGGTGAGCCTGCTCGAGCAGCGCCTCAAGCAACAGATGAAGGCGCCCCCGGTCGTGATCAATGCCAGCATCAGCGGCGAGACCACTTCCGGTGCGCTCACCCGCCTGCCGGGGCTGCTGGAGAAGCACAAGCCGGGCGTGCTGGTGATCGAACTCGGCGGCAACGATGCACTGCGCGGGCTGACCCCCGCGCAGCTGCAGGCCAACCTGGAGAAGATGATCGTGCTGGGGCAGGGCGTCGGCGCGAAGGTGCTGCTGCTGGGCATCGACGTGCCGCCGAACTATGGCCCGGCCTATCGCCAGCGCCTGCGGCAGGTCTATGCCGACCTGGCCCAGCGCCACAAGGTGGCCCTAGTGCCTTTCCTGCTGGAAGGCGTGGCGCTGGACCCGAAGCTGATGCAGGCCGACGGCCTGCACCCCACCGCCGCCGGCCAGCCGAAGGTGCTGGAGAACGTCTGGCCGGCGTTGAAGCCCCTGCTAAGCAATTGATCTGAAAGGGTGAAAAGATTCGTGCGTGCCTTCACGCCGTATCCACCGGCGATCGGGCATGTTTCACAAAGCTGAAGACCCGAGGAACCTCCATGCGTCAGACCAAGGAAACGTCCGGCCTCGTGCTGGTCGTCGAAGACAACCGCAATATCTCCGAGATGATTGGCGAATACCTGGAAGGTCGTGGCTTCGAGGTCGATTACGCCTGCGATGGCCTGGACGGCTACCGCCTGGCCGCCGAGAACAGCTATGACGTGGTGGTGTTGGACCTGATGCTGCCGCGCCTGGACGGCATCGAGGTCTGCCGCCGCCTGCGCAACGACGCGCGCAAGTCCACGCCGGTGCTGATGCTGACCGCGCGCGACACGCTCGACGACAAGCTCACCGGCCTGGGTTTCGGCGCCGACGACTACCTCACCAAGCCGTTCGCGATCCAGGAACTGGAAGCCCGCCTGCGCGCGCTGATCCGCCGCGAGCGTCGCCAGGTCGGCTCGGAAGTGCTCAAGGTCGCCGACCTGGTGCTCGACCCGGTGAGCATGCGCGCCACCCGTGCCGGCACCGAGCTGCAGCTCTCGCCGATCGGCCTGCGCCTGCTGACCATCCTGATGCGCGAATCGCCGCGCGTGGTCACCCGCCAGGAGATCGAGCGCGAGATCTGGGGCAATGGCCTGCCGGACTCGGACACCCTGCGCAGCCACCTGTACAACCTGCGCAAGATCATCGACAAGCCGTTCGACCGCCCGCTGCTGCACACCGTGCAGAGCGCCGGCTACCGCATCGCCGATATCGCCCAGCCGATGGGCTGATGCAACGCCTCGCCGGCGGCCCGTGGGGTCGCCGGCGAGTGCGCGGTCGCGTGCTTTGCGCCGTGATCGCGTGTTCTTTCCACCCGAGGGTCGCCGCATGCGCATTTCCGGCATGCACGCGCGGCTGACAACGGGATCACGCGCGCATTGCCTATAATCGCGGCGCATTCCCAGGACGCCGCAATGCCGCACGGCCTTCCGCGAAAAATCCGGCTCGCCTTCATCCTGCAGACGGTCCTGGCCAGCCTGGCGATCCTCATGGGTGGCTACCTCGTGTCGCTGGTGATCAAGCACGGGCTCGTGCGCTCGGTGCTCGAAGACGAGGCCGGGCATTACTGGCAGTTGTACGAAGCCTCCGCCGCGCAGCCGCCGCCGAACACCGCCAACATCCGCGGCTACCTGGTGCCCACCGGGCGCTCCAGCCTGTCCCTGCCGGATAACCTGCGCCCGCTGGCGCCGGGCTATCACGAACTGGTCAACGACAACCAGCTCGTGCTGGTGGACCAGCGCGAAAGCGGCCGCCTGTACCTGGTCTTCATGCGTTCGCAGGCCGAACGCATGGCGTTCTGGTTCGGCATCGTGCCGGTGCTGCTGATCCTGCTGGCGATCTACGCGGTGTCGTGGATCACCTACCGCGCGTCCAAACGCCTGGTATCGCCGATCAACTGGCTGGCGCGCCGCGTCGCGCATTGGGATCCGCGCAATCCCGACGTGGAGGAGCTGGCGCCCGCGCGCCTGCCACCGGACCTGCAAGGCGAGACCCGGCAGCTGGCCTCGGCCCTGCATTCGCTCGGCGTGCGCGTGCGCGACCACGTCGCCCGCGAGCGCAACTTCACCCGCGATGCCAGCCACGAGCTGCGCACGCCGCTCACCGTCATCCGCGTCGCCACCGACATGGCCACCGCAGATCCGGATTTGCCGCCGCGGCTGGATCGCAGCCTGCGCCGCATCCAGCGCGCCGGGCGTGACATGGAAGCGGTGATCGACGCGTTCCTGATCCTCGCGCGCGAAGCGGAGATCGAGCCGCAAAGCGAAGCCTTCGATGCCGCCGACCTGGTGGAGGACGAAGTGGAAAGCGCGCGCGAACTGGTCGGCAACCGGCCGGTGCGCGTGGACATCCTGCGCACCGCCGACCTGCAGCTGTTCGCGCCGCCGCGCGTGCTGCGCGTGGTGCTGAGCAACCTGCTGCGCAACGCCTGCGCCTATACCGACGAGGGCCGCGTGGAGGTGGAGATCGGCGCGGACCGCATCACCGTGCGCGATACCGGCATCGGCATGACGCCGGAAGCGGCGGCGCGCGCGTTCGAGCCGTTCTATCGCGCCGACCCGACCCGTCCGCAGGGCACGGGCCTGGGGCTGTCGATCGTGCGCCGCCTGTGCGACCGCTTCGGTTGGCGCACCGAGCTGACCAGCGAGCCGGGCGTCGGCACCTCGGTATCGGTGATCTTCCTCTGAAGCGGCGCGCGGGGCGCGCCGCGTGCTGGCCCCGGGTGGGGCCTTACTTCGCCAGTTCGGGGCCCACGACCTGGCGCCAGATCGCGTAGCCGGCCGGCGTCATGTGCAGCATGTCCTCGCGGAACAGCTCCGGTCGCGGTTGGCCGTTGGCGTCGAGCATCGGGGTGTAGACGTCGAGGAAATCCACGTTCTTGAAGCGCTTGGCGGCCTCGCGGATCAAGCCATTGGCCTCGGCGATCTGCGGCAGCAGCTGCGCGCGCGAGGGGCTGGGCTTGATCGAGATGTAGGCGATGCGGGTATTGGGCAGGTCGCGGCGCACGCGGGTGACGAAGGCGACGAAGTCGTCGCGCACCTGCTGCGGCGTGCGGCCGGCGTTGAGGTCGTTGTCGCCGGCGTAGAACACCACCAGGCGTGGCGCGTAGGGGATGACGATGCGGTCGGCGTACCAGGTGCTGTCGCGCACTTCCGAGCCGCCGAAGCCGCGGTTGATCACCTTCTGGCCGGGGAAGTCGGTGGCCAGCGAGTCCCAGAAGCGGATCGACGAGCTGCCGACGAACAGCACCGCGCCATGCGGCGGCGGCTGCTGGGCGTCGAGCGCCTGGAAGCGGGCGATGTCGCCTTCCCAGGCCGGGTTGGACACCTGCTCGGGAATGCGCGGGGCTGGCGCGGGCGCGCGGGCATGCGCCAGCGGGGCGGCGAGGAACAGCAGCAGCGCACAGGTACGCAGGAAGGGAGCGGTCACTCGAATCTCCTCTTGTTTCAACGAGCCGACACCTTAACCCGATGCGCCGTGACGGCCCAGCCGACACCTTTCCGACAGGCGGGTGCCGGCGCTTGTGGCAAAATCCCACCTTTCCCTTGTTCTTCCTGGCTCCGATGGGCATTCCCCTGGCGTCTCCCCGGTCGCGCCGCGTGCGCGGGCAGTACTGACATGGCCGATACCTCCGGGCATCTTCCGCGCGGGCCGGCGCGCATCTTCAAGGCCGCGGTGTGGTCCATGCAGGGTCTGCGCGCCGCATGGCTGCACGAGTCCTCGTTCCGGCTGGAGGTCTATCTGGCCGTGGTGCTGACGCCGCTGGCGCTGTGGTGGGGGCACGACGCGATCGAGCGCGTGCTGCTGATCGGCTCGCTGCTGCTGGTGCTGGCCATGGAGCTGGCCAACTCGGCCATCGAGGCGGTGATCGAGCGCTATGGCCCCGAGCACCACGAACTGGCCGGCCGCGCCAAGGACATGGGCTCGGCGGCGGTGTTCGTGCTGATGCTCAACGTGCTGCTGTGCTGGGGGCTGATCCTCGGCCCGCGCCTGTTCTGACCTTTCCCTTTCGTTTCCCCCAAGGCTTCCCATGTCGTTTGAATTCCTTGCCGATCCCAATACCTGGATCACCCTCTTCACGCTGAGCGCGCTGGAGATCGTGCTGGGCATCGACAACCTGGTGTTCATCTCCATCGCGGTGAGCAAGCTGCCCGAGTCGCAGCGCCCGACGGCGCGCCGCTTCGGCATCGCGGTGGCCTGCCTGACCCGTATCGCGCTGCTGGTGTCGCTGGCGTTTTTGGCGCGCATGCAGAGCGAGCTGTTCGTCGTGGGCGGGATGAGCATCTCGGTGCGCGACCTGGTGCTGATCCTCGGCGGCGTGTTCCTGCTGGTGAAGGGCGTGATGGAGATCCGCGAGCTCATCTCCGGCGGCGATGACCACGACCCGACCACCAGCAAGGCCTCGGGCGTGTTCTGGATGGTGATCGCGCAGATCGCGGTGATCGACATCGTGTTCTCGCTGGACTCGGTGATCACCGCCGTCGGCATGGCCCAGCACATCCCGGTGATGATCGCCGCCATCCTGGTCGCCGTGGCGCTGATGCTGCTGGCCGCCAACCCGCTGGGCCGCTTCATCGACGCCAACCCGACGGTGAAGATGCTGGCGCTGGCCTTCATCCTGATGATCGGCGTGGTGCTGGTGCTGGACGGCCTGGACGTGCACGTGCCCAAGCCCTACATCTACGCGGCGATGGGTTTCTCGGTGCTGGTGGAGTGGCTGAACCTGCTGATGCGCCGCCGCGCCGCCGCCCACGAGGTGCCCGGCGCCGGCAAGTGGTGAGCCCCGGTCCGGCACGCGCCACCGGTGCCGGACGGTGAATGCGCTTTAACCCCGGCCGTGGCAAGCTGGCTTCCCCATCCAGTTCCCGGCCGGAGACGTGCCATGTCGTTGTTGCGTTCCCTGTTGCTGATCGTGCTTGCCGCGACGTTGTCCGGCTGTGGCTACAACGCCATCCAGCAGAAGGACGAACAGGTCAAGGCAGGCTGGTCGGAGGTGCTGAACCAGTACCAGCGCCGCGCCGACCTCATCCCCAACCTGGTCAACACGGTCAAGGGCTACGCGCAGCAGGAAGAGCGCGTGCTGACCGAGGTGACCAACGCCCGCTCGCGCGTCGGCCAGATCCAGGTCAACGCCGACGACGCCGACTCGCTCAAGCAGTTCCAGCAGGCCCAGGGTGAACTGGGCAGCGCGCTGAGCCGCCTGATGGTGGTCAGCGAGGCGTACCCGCAGCTGCAGTCCAACCAGAACTTCCGCGACCTGCAGGCGCAGCTGGAAGGCACCGAGAACCGCATCACCGTGGCGCGCGGCCGCTACATCCAGATGGTGCAGGACTACAACACCTACATCCGCTCGTTCCCGCAGGTCATCACCGCGAAGATCTTCGGCTACAAGCAGAAGCCGAACTTCACCGTGGAAAACGAAGCGCAGATCGCGCGTCCGCCGTCGGTCGATTTCGGCACGCAGCCGGCCACGCCGCCGGCCCCGGCGCAGCAGCCGCAGCCGCAGAACCCGCCGCCGCAACCGCAGCCGGGGCAGTGAGCCCACGCCGATGCGGATGATCGCGCGGGCGTGGCGCGGCGTGCTGGCGGCGGGGCTGCTGGCCCTGGCCGTGCTGCCCGCGTGGGCGCAGGACCTGGCGGCGATCCCGCCGCTCGACTCGCCGGTGGTCGATACCACCGGCACGCTCGAGGCCTCGCAACGCGAGCAGCTGGTGCAGCAGGCGCTCGCGCTGCAGCAGCGCAAGGGCAGCCAGCTGCAGGTGCTGATCGTGCCGACCACGCAGCCCGAGGACATCGCGCCGTATACCCAGCGCGTCTATGACCAGTGGAAGCTGGGCCGCAAGGGCGTCGACGATGGCGTGCTGCTGGTGGTGGCCAAGGACGACCGCCGCGTGCGCATCCAGCCGGGCTACGGCCTGGAGGGCGCGATCCCCGACGCGATCGCCAACCGCATCATCCAGGAATACATGGTGCCGCGCTTTCGCGCCGGCGATTACGCCGGCGGCATCAGCGAGGCCAGCGGCATGCTGGTCAAGCTCATTGACGGCGAACCCTTGCCCGAGCCGGTGGCCGACAACCCGGCCGGCAACGGCCACCGGCTCGGGCAAGG